>NZ_CP015637.1:4675762-5330889 GCF_001708445.1 Pseudomonas fluorescens | reverse complement strand
GGACAGGTCGCTGCAAATCAGTGCGAAGTTGTGGTTCTTGTCCAGGCCCCGCAGGCGCCGGACACGCTCGACCGCGTTCTTGTCGCCAATCTGGCAACCAATGGCGTAGGACGAATCCGTTGGATAGATCACCACGCCGCCGGCGCGGATGATCTCCACAGCCTGCTTGATCAGGCGCGCCTGGGGATTTTCCGGATGAATCTGGAAGAATTGACTCACGTGTTCTACCTGTTCAGACGGTGGCAGTAATGGGGTCATGCTTGAATCGCCCCCACAAGAGCGGCAAGTCTTCCGGGACGGGGCGATACTCGCCAATCTCGGACCAGCCGCCTGGGCCATGAAAGTCACTGCCGGCACTGACCAGCAGACCAAATTCGCGGGCAAGAATCGCCAGGCTGCCAACCTGTTCGGCGGGTTGATGCCCGTTGACCACTTCAATCGCGTGGCCGCCCGCACCAATATAGTCGCCAATCAGCTTGCGGCGCTTGCTGCGGGTGAAATCGTAATGCCAGGGATGTGCCAGGCTGACCCAGGCCCCGGAGGCCCGCAGGGTCTCGACGGTGTCTTCCAGGGTTGGCCAGTGTTGCTTGACGTCGCCCAACTTGCCGGCGCCCAGCCATTTGCGAAAAGCTTCGGCGCGATCCCTGACAAACCCTTCACGCACCATCCAGTCGGCAAAATGCGGACGGGCCGGCGCGTTGCCGCTGTCACCCAGTTCCTGCTGGATGGCCCGGGCGCCGTCGAGGGCGTTGGCCATGCCTTTAAGGCCGAGCTTGCGACTTATTTCTTCGGACCGCAGCCAACGGCCATCGTGCAATTGGGCGATGGCCTCGACCAGCGCAGGGGCTTTTTGATCGAAGCCATAGCCCAGCACATGAATGGTGGCGCCCCCCCAGGTGCAGGACAATTCCACGCCGTTGACCAGTTGCATGCCCAGGGCATGCGCCGCCTCGCGGGCTTCATCGAGGCCTTCGAGGGTGTCGTGGTCGGTCAACGATAGGACTCGCACGCCTTTTTCAAACGCACGCGCAACCAGTACCGCGGGCGCCAGGGCGCCGTCGGAGGCCGTGCTGTGGCAGTGCAAATCAACATTCACGGGGGAGTGTAACCTCAAGTCAGCTGGCGCTTTCGCTACCAAGGATGTTTGTTATTATGCCGCCACATCCAGCTTCTGGCTCTTACTGTGAAACAATTCATCGACTTCATCCCGCTGTTGCTGTTTTTCATCGTTTACAAACTCGACCCCAGGGTCATCGATCTCGCCGGCCATGAGCTGACCGTCGGAGGCATCTACAGCGCCACCGCGGTGCTGATCATCAGCTCCATTGTGGTCTACGGCGCCATCTTCATCTCCCAGCGCAAGCTGGAAAAAAGCCAATGGCTGACCCTGGTGGCGTGCCTGGTCTTCGGTAGCCTGACCCTGGCCTTCCACAGCGAAACCTTCCTTAAATGGAAAGCCCCGGTGGTGAACTGGCTGTTTGCCCTCGCATTCATCGGCAGCCACTTCATCGGAGATCGCCTGCTGATCAAGCGGATCATGGGCCATGCATTGACCCTGCCGGAGCCGGTCTGGACCCGCTTGAACGTGGCCTGGATCGTGTTTTTCCTGTTCTGCGGCGCCGCCAACCTGTTCGTGGCCTTTACCTTCCAGGACTACTGGGTCGACTTCAAAGTGTTCGGCAGCCTGGGCATGACCGTGCTGTTCCTGGTCGGTCAGGGCATCTACCTGTCGCGTCACCTGCATGACACCGACCCCACCACGCCGAAAACCGAGGATTGACATGCTCTACGCCATCATTGCTACCGATGTTGCCAACTCGCTGGAAAAACGCCTGTCCGTGCGCCCGGCCCATGTCGAGCGCCTGAAAGTGCTGCAAGCCGAAGGCCGCATCGTGCTGGCCGGCCCGCACCCGGCCGTTGACAGCAACGACCCGGGCGACGCCGGTTTCACCGGCAGCCTGATCGTCGCCGAGTTCGCTTCCCTGGCCGACGCCCAGGCCTGGGCCAAGGCCGACCCCTATGTCGCTGCCGGCGTCTACGCCGACGTCGTGGTCAAACCGTTCAAGCAAGTCCTGCCTTGATTCGGGTCGCGCCGAACCTAATCGGTTCGGCGCACTCCTATTTGCTCATTATTCTCGGTAACCTGCCGACAACGTTCTGAATATTCGTGTGGAATCAGGAGTTCCGATGCGCTTACGTCAGTTGTGTCTGTTGGCAGTGTTAATGATCGGGGCTACGGCCCACGCTGAAGAAACCTCGAACACCGGCAGTTCTACGCCCCTGTCCTTGAGTGCCGGCAGCCAGATCACCGAATTGCAGCAACGTTTGAAAGAAAGCGAACGACTGCGCGAAGAACTGAGCAAGCAACTGCAAACGGCCGATGCGGCCCGCGAAAGCGCTCAACTGAGTCGCTTGCGCCAAGAGAACCAACGCCTGGTCCAGCAACTCAAAGAAACAGAGGGTGGCGGCTTGACCCGATGGCTGACCGAGCAACAGCAATGGTTCGTCACCGGTGGGGCCGTCGCGCTGATCGCCTTGCTGTGCGGGATCTTCGCCAGCGGTGGACACCGTCGTCGTCGACAATGGCTAAATTGAGTGAGTCATGAGCGAGCTGCTACTGATAGATGATGACCAGGAGCTCTGTGAGCTGCTGACCAGTTGGTTGGGCCAGGAAGGCTTCCAGGTACGCGCCTGCCACGACGGCTTGAGCGCCCGTAAAGCATTGGCCGACAGCGCCCCAGCGGCGGTGGTGCTCGATGTGATGCTGCCCGACGGCAGCGGCCTGGAGCTGCTCAAGCAATTGCGCAACGACCACCCGGAGCTGCCGGTGTTGATGCTCTCGGCCCGGGGCGAACCGCTGGACCGTATCCTCGGCCTGGAACTGGGTGCCGACGATTACCTGGCCAAGCCCTGTGACCCCCGCGAATTGACTGCCCGCCTGCGCGCGGTATTGCGCCGCAGCCACCCGGCCGCCGTGTCGACCCAGCTTGAACTGGGCGACCTGTGCTTCAGCCCAGTGCGCGGCGTGGTCAGCATTGATGAACAGGAATTCACCCTCACCGTCTCCGAAAGCCGCCTGCTGGAAGCCTTGCTGCGCCAGCCCGGCGAACCGCTGGATAAGCAGGAACTGGCGCAGATCGCCCTCGGCCGCAAGCTGACCCTTTACGATCGCAGCCTGGACATGCACGTAAGCAACCTGCGCAAAAAGATCGGCCCGCACCCGGACGGACGGCCACGGATCGTGGCGCTGCGCAGTCGCGGTTACTACTACAGCCTCTAACCCCCCCCCGCCCCTGTAGGAGCGAGCTTGCTCGCGAAAAACGTCAACGATAATACGGGCGGCCTGAATGCCCGCGCTTATCTTGCGTTTTTCGCGAGCAAGCTCGCTCCTACAGGGTTTTGTCAGTTCGCGACAAACCCCTCTTTACCCAAGCTTTACCCACACCTGACCGCCGCTGACCTTGATCTCCGTAATCTACTCACATCCGGACTCACCGGAATAGAGACAGGAGAATCACCATGCGCAAGACCCTAATCGCTCTGATGTTCGCCGCCGCCCTGCCGACCGTTGCCATGGCCGCGATGCCCGAAGGTCCAGGCCCGATGGGCGGCCCTGAAGGCCACATGATGGGTGGCCCGGGCCACGGCGGTGAACACGGCCCGCGTGGCAAGGGTGGCCCATTCAGCCAGTTGGATTTGAGCAAGGAACAGCGCGAGCAGATCGGCAGGCTGATGGGTGACCAATGGCACGCTCGCAAAGACCTGGTCAAAAAGTACCTGGACAAACTCCCGGCCGCTGACCAGAAAGCCATGCAGGATGAAATCGCAGCCGGCAGACAGAAAACCCAGGCCGACATCCGTGCCGTACTCAAGCCCGACCAGCAGAAAAAATTCGACGAAATCGTCAAGAAGCAAGAACAGCGCCGTGCCGAGTGGAAGGAATTCCAGGCCTGGAAGGCGCAACAGCCGCAAAAAGCGCAATAATGCGTTAGCGTCACTCCCCCAGCCCAGTGGCTCACGCCACTGGGCTTTTCCTGTTTGAGGGTTTCCTGTGCGTTCATTGTTCTGGCGCATCCTGGCCAGTTTCTGGCTGGCCATCGCCTTGGTTGCCGGGCTGTCGATCCTGCTTGGGCATATGCTCAACCAGGACGCCTGGATTCTCAGCCGCCATCCCGGCCTCAATAACCTGGCCGAAGAGTGGACCCAACTCTACGAAACCCAGGGCGAGGACGCCGCCCAAGACCTGCTGCAACAGCGCAAGCGCCAGTACCACATCGACGTGCAAGTGCTCAACGAAAGCGGCGAGCCCGTGGTGCGCGGCACCTTCCCGCGACGCGCCGCCGCCTTCGAGGCCCGGCAGAACGACAGCAAGGACGGCCACCTGCCCTGGCGGCGCCTGACCGCCGAGTACACCAGCGAAAAAACCGGTGACACCTACCTGCTGATCTACCGCATCCCCCACCCGGAGTTGGATGCCTGGCACCGTAACAGCCTGTTGTGGCCGTTGAGCGCACTGGCGATCGCGCTGGTGGTGCTCACGCTCTTCAGCCTGTTGGTGACACTGTCCATTACCCGCCCCTTAAGCCGCCTGCGCGGTGCGGTGCATGACCTCGGCCAGGCCACCTACCAGCAAAACAGCCTGGCGCAACTGGCCAACCGCCGCGATGAATTCGGCGTGCTCGCCACCGACTTCAACCGCATGGGCGCACGCCTGCAAAGCTTGATCGGCAGCCAGCGCCAATTGCTGCGCGACGTGTCTCACGAACTGCGCTCGCCCCTGGCCCGCTTGCGGATCGCCCTGGCGCTGGCTGAACGTGCCAGCCCTGAGGAACGGGAAAAGCTCTGGCCGCGCCTGACGCGTGAATGCGACCGCCTGGAAGCGCTGATCAGTGAGATTCTGGTGCTGGCCCGGGTCGATGCCGACAACGCCAGCGCCGAGGAGGTCGACCTTATCCCGCTGCTCAAGACCCTGCAAAAAGACGCCCAGCTCAGCGCACCGGACCAGGTGGTGCAACTGACGGCCGACGCCGACCTGCATCTCAAAGGCTGGCCGACCATGATCGAACGCGCGGTGGATAACCTGCTGCGCAATGCCCAGCGCTTCAACCCACAGGGACTGCCCATCGAGTTGCAGGCCCAACACCAGGGCGAACGCATTCTGATCAGCGTGCGTGACCATGGCCCTGGCGTCGACGCCGAGCACCTGAGCCAGTTGGGCGAACCGTTCTACCGCGCGCCCGGCCAGACTGCGCAGGGCCATGGCCTGGGCCTGGCCATTGCCCGTCGCGCCGCTGAACGCCACGGCGGCAGCCTGATCCTGGCCAATCACCCCGACGGTGGTTTTATCGCCAGCATTGACCTGCCGCTGGAACCGGGAGTTGTCACACCGATGTGAGGATCTTCTATAGTGGCCCTTCTCTTACGGAGGGCCTTTGATGACTGACCTGCTGACTCCCATCCAAGCCGCACTCGATCTGCCGCAAACCCCGCTGCCCCTGACCGAGGCCGGCGCCCTGCCCTCGACCTTCGCCGTGACCGACCTGGCCAGCGCCAGCATCGGTGCCGCCGGCCAGGCCGTCGCCCAACTGATCCAGCAACAGACCGGGCGCCTGCCCAGTGTGAGCGTGGACCGACGCCTGGCCTCCTTCTGGTTCTCTTCCTCGATTCGCCCAGTGGGCTGGCAAGTGCCGCCACTGTGGGACCCGGTGGCCGGCGACTATGCCAGCGCCGATGGCTGGATTCGCTTGCACACCAACGCGCCCCATCACCGTGCCGCCGCCGAACGCATACTGGGCAAGGTCGCTGACCGCACCGAAATGGCGAGCAAGGTCGCCGCGTGGAACGCCGCCGAACTGGAACAGGCGATTGTCGAGGCTGGCGGTTGTGCGGCGCAGATGCGCACCCGTCAAGCCTGGCAAACCCATCCGCAGGGGATGGCGGTGAATGCCGAGCAGTTGGTGCAGCGCCAGACCTTCGCAAGCCCCCATGCCAACCCCTGGCTCGGCTCGGTAGCGCGCCCGCTTGGCGGGATCAAGGTGCTGGACCTGACCCGCGTCCTCGCGGGCCCCGTGGCCAGTCGTTTTCTCGCGGGCCTGGGCGCCGATGTGCTGCGCATCGACTCCCCCACATGGAACGAACCCGGCGTGGTGCCGGAAATGACCCTGGGTAAACGCTGTACACGCCTCGACCTGAAAAGCCTCGAAGGCCGGCAGGTGTTCGAAAACCTGCTCAAACAAGCCGACATCCTGATCCACGGCTACCGTGCCGATGCCTTGGAGCAACTGGGTTACACCGCTGTTGAGCTGCAAACCATCGCGCCCGGCCTGATCGATGTGAGCCTCAACGCCTACGGCTGGAGCGGCCCATGGCGCAATCGTCGCGGTTTCGACAGCCTGGTCCAGATGAGCAGCGGCATTGCCGAGGCGGGCATGGCCTGGAAACAGGCGGATAAACCAGTGCCGCTGCCGTTGCAGGCGCTGGACCATGCCACCGGGTATTTGATGGCGGCCAGTGCGATCCAGGCATTGCGCGAGCGCTTGAGCACGGGCCATGGCGGTTCGGCGCGGTTATCGTTGGCGCGGACAGCGAAGTTGCTGGTCGATGCGGGACAGGTGCCAGAGCAGCCGGCGTTGCGAGCCGAAGAACCGGACGATCAGGGTCAGGTGGTGGAACAAACAGCCTGGGGTCAGGCCCACCGTTTGCTGGCGCCACTGAGCATCAGCGGCACGCCGTTGCAGTGGGATTTGCCGGCTGGGGAACTGGGTTCACACCGGCCTCGGTGGTGACTTGAAGATCGCCATCGGGCAAGCCCCCTCCCACGTTCGAGCCTCAGTCAACCTGTGGGAGGGGGCTTGCCCCCGATGAGGCCAGCACAGCCACTATCAATCCCCCGACCCAGCGATGTCCGCAAATACCACGCCGATAGAAAACCCACCATGGCCGCCCTGTCATCGGGCGGCTGATACGCCAGCCTCACAACGACAACACCCCGCTATACAGCCCATACGCCGCCAACCCCGCACCGGCGATCACGCAGCCGAAAATGCCTTTTTCCACATGGCTGAACAAGGGCTGGCCCTGCTCGCGCTTGGCCAGCGCGAACAGAATCACCCCAGGGGCATACAGCAACGCCGAGAGCAGCAGGTATTTCAAGCCTCCGGCGTAGAGCAGCCACACGGCATAGCCCAAAGCGATCAAGCCAATCAGCAGGTCCTTGATGCGATGGTGCGGGGCGCCTTCATAGGTTTCGCCGCGCCCGCTCAGTAGCACCGCGTAGGCCGCCGACCACAGGTACGGCACCAGGATCATCGACGAGGCCAGGTAAATCAGGGTGGTGTAGGTGCTGTGGGAAAACAACGTAATCACCAAGAACAGCTGGATCATCACATTGGTCAGCCACAGCGCATTGACCGGCACCTGGTTGGCGTTTTCCTTTTTCAGGAAGGCCGGCATGGTCTTGTCATGGGCAGTGGCGTAGAGGATTTCCGCACAGAGCAACGCCCACGACAGCAACGCGCCCACCAGCGATACCGCCATGCCGATGCTGATCAGCAATGCGCCCCAGGGGCCGACAATATGCTCCAGCACGCCGGCCAGGGATGGGTTCTGCAATTGCGCCAGTTCCGGCTGGCTCATGATGCCCAGGGACAGCAGGTTCACCAGCACCAGCAGCGCCAGCACGCCAAGAAACCCGATCACGGTCGCGCGGCCCACGTCCGAGCGTTTCTCCGCCCGCGCCGAATACACGCTGGCGCCTTCGATACCGATAAACACGAACACCGTCACCAGCATCATGTTGCGCACCTGGTCCACCACGCTGCCGAATTGCGGATTGCCCAGGCCCCAGATATCACGGGTGAAAATATCCGCCTTGAATGCCACGGCAGCGATCACGATAAACAGCAGCAGCGGCACGATCTTCGCCACGGTGGTGATCTGGTTGATGAACGCTGCCTCCTTGATCCCACGCAGTACCAGGAAATGCACAGCCCATAGCAGCACCGACGCGCAACCGATGGCCACCGGCGTGTTGCCCTCTCCGAACACCGGAAAAAAGTAACCGAGGGTGCTGAACAGCAACACGAAGTAGCCGACGTTGCCCATCCACGCACTGATCCAGTACCCCCAGGCGGACGAGAACCCCATATAGTCGCCGAAACCGGCCTTGGCATAGGCATACACCCCGGAATCCAATCCCGGTTTGCGATTGGCCAGGGTCTGGAACACGAACGCCAGGGTCAACATGCCCACGGCGGTGATGCCCCAGCCGATCAATATCGCGCCCACTTCGGCGCGGGCGGCCATGTTCTGTGGCAGGGAGAAGATCCCGCCCCCCACCATCGACCCCACCACCAGGGCAATCAGGGCACCCAGCCGAAGTTTTTGGACCGGTTGAGACATGCAGACTCCTGAATCAATAACGTTTGAGCTGACAACCGTGCACTCAACTAATTAACTCAGCGAGTGTAGCGTTTATTAAAGACCGCGATAAAACTGCCACGCTCATAACTCAAGGGCATGACAGTTTTCATAGTTTAGGCTTATTTAGAATTTAAATACGACGAATACTTTGTCGCCTCCAAGCTACTTATCGTCGCCTTTTGGAAAAGTTTGCACATTCAGAAAAAAGGACTAGCTTCAAACGTCCACGCATTGCACTAAAAGATTGACCACACCGCACAGATCGCTCTGGAAAGCGCCTTTGCGAAGAAAAGTGCTGCCCGCGGCTTTTCAGCCTAAGTCATTAATTCACAATGGAATGTGCCAATGATGTGATCTGAGTCAGCTGTTTGATTAGCGCACGGAATTATTCTGTGGTCTCTCTTCTCCTGCATTGGAGTTATGCAATGTCTGAATCTGCCGGAAAACTTCGACTCGGTGCACTGGTTGCACTTGTCGTGGGTTCAATGATTGGCGGCGGGATCTTCTCCCTGCCGCAAAACATGGCGGCCAGTGCCGATGTTGGCGCTGTCCTGATTGGTTGGGTCATCACGGCCGTGGGTATGTTGACCCTCGCCTTCGTGTTTCAGACGTTGGCCAACCGCAAACCCGACCTCGACGGCGGGGTATATGCCTACGCCAAGGCCGGGTTTGGCGACTACATGGGGTTCTCGTCCGCCTGGGGGTACTGGATCAGCGCCTGGCTGGGTAACGTCGGCTATTTCGTGCTGCTGTTCAGCACCCTCGGTTACTTCTTCCCGATCTTTGGCGAGGGCAACACCCCGGCCGCGGTGATCGGCGCCTCGGTCCTGCTCTGGGCCGTGCATTTCCTGGTACTGCGCGGGATCAAGGAGGCGGCGTTCGTCAACCTGGTGACCACCGTCGCCAAGATCGTGCCGCTGGTGCTGTTCGTGTTGATCGCCGTGTTCGCGTTCAAGCTGGACATCTTCACCGCTGACATCTGGGGCCTGAAAAACCCGGACCTGGGCAGCGTGATGAACCAGGTGCGCAACATGATGCTGGTCACCGTGTGGGTGTTCATCGGCATCGAAGGCGCGAGCATCTTCTCGGCGCGTGCCGAAAAACGTTCGGATGTGGGCAAGGCCACCGTGATCGGCTTTATCACCGTGCTGCTGTTCCTGATGCTGGTGAACGTGCTGTCCCTCGGGATCATGACCCAACCGGAACTGGCCAAGTTGCAGAACCCATCGATGGCTGCCGTGCTGGAGCATGTCGTGGGCCACTGGGGCGCCGTGTTGATCAGTGTCGGCCTGGTTATCTCGCTGCTCGGTGCGTTGCTGTCGTGGGTGCTGCTGTGTGCGGAGATCATGTTCGCCGCCGCCAAGGACCACACCATGCCGGAGTTTTTGCGCCGCGAAAACGCCAACCATGTGCCGGCCAACGCCCTGTGGCTGACCAACGCGCTGGTCCAGTTATTCCTGGTGATCACGCTGTTTTCCGCCAGCACCTACCTGTCGCTGATCTACCTCGCCACCTCGATGATCCTGGTGCCTTACCTGTGGTCCGCTGCCTATGCGCTGCTGCTGGCGGTACGTGGCGAGACTTACGAAAACGCCGCGGGCGAACGCAGGAAAGACCTGGTCATCGGCGCGATCGCGCTGATCTATGCGGTCTGGCTGCTGTATGCCGGCGGCACCAAATACCTGCTGCTCTCCGCCCTGCTCTATGCCCCTGGCGCGATCCTGTTCGCCAAGGCCAAGCATGAACTGGGCAAACCGATTTTCACCAACGTCGAGAAGCTGATTTTCGTCGCAGTGGTCATTGGCGCCCTGGTGGCCGCCTATGGGCTCTACGCCGGCTTCCTGACTATGTAATTGTTGCTCACTGGAGGATCTGTAATGACCACGGAAAAAGTGAAGTACGGCGTACATTCCGAAGCCGGCAAACTGCGTAAAGTCATGGTGTGCTCCCCAGGTTTGGCCCACCAGCGGCTGACCCCCAACAACTGTGATGAATTGCTGTTCGATGACGTGTTGTGGGTGGCCCAGGCCAAGCGCGACCATTTCGATTTCGTCACCAAGATGCGCGAGCGGGACATTGATGTGCTGGAAATGCACAACCTGCTGACCGATATCGTTGCCAACCCCGAAGCCCTGGACTGGATCCTGGAGCGCAAGATCACCTCCAACACCGTCGGTCTGGGCCTGGTCGATGAAGTCGGTTCCTGGCTGCGTAGCCTGGAGCCACGCAAGATCGCCGAGTTCCTGATTGGTGGCGTGTCGGCCGATGACCTGCCGAGCAGCTTCGGTGGCAAAACCATCGAGATGTTCCGCGACTTCCTCGGCCACGCCAGCTTCATTCTGCCGCCGCTGCCCAACACCCAGTTCACCCGCGACACCACTTGCTGGATCTACGGCGGCGTGACGCTCAACCCGATGTACTGGCCGGCGCGACGTCAGGAAACCCTGCTGGCCAGCGCCATCTACAAATTCCACCCCGAGTTCACCAACGCCGAC
This sequence comes from Pseudomonas fluorescens, assembly GCF_001708445.1. Classification (NCBI taxonomy): domain Bacteria; kingdom Pseudomonadati; phylum Pseudomonadota; class Gammaproteobacteria; order Pseudomonadales; family Pseudomonadaceae; genus Pseudomonas; species Pseudomonas fluorescens. The sequence continues at coordinate 5,319,973 of NZ_CP015637.1, read as the reverse complement.
TTCCAAATCTGGTATGGCGACCCCGACCAGGAACACGGTGCCGCCACGCTGGAAGGTGGCGACGTCATGCCGATTGGCAATGGCGTGGTGTTGATCGGCATGGGCGAGCGCTCATCCCACCAGGCCATCGGCCAGTTGGCGCGCAACCTGTTCAAGAACAAAGCCGTGGAACGGGTGATCGTTGCCGGCCTGCCAAAATCCCGCGCGGCGATGCACTTGGACACCGTGTTCAGTTTCTGCGACCGCGACCTGGTCACCATCTTCCCCGAAGTGGTCAGCCAGATCGTGCCCTTCACCCTGCGCCCTGACGAGAGCAAGCCACACGGCATCGATATTCAACGGGAGAAAACCAACTTCCTCGAAACCGTGGCCGCAGCGCTCAACCTCAAGGCCCTGCGGGTCGTCGAAACCGGCGGCAACAGCTTCGCTGCCGAACGCGAGCAGTGGGACGACGGCAACAACGTGGTCGCCGTGGAGCCGGGCGTGGTCATCGGCTACGACCGCAATACCTACACCAACACCCTGCTGCGCAAGGCCGGCGTGGAAGTCATCACCATCAGCGCCGGTGAACTCGGCCGGGGCCGGGGCGGCGGCCACTGCATGACCTGCCCGATCATCCGCGACCCTATCGACTACTAACTTTCAAACCTTGGCCGCCGCTCATAAGGCGTCGGCCCAGGGGATAACCTGAACAGAAGGAGATCCACCATGGCTTTCAATATGCGCAACCGCAGCCTGCTGTCGCTGATGCACCACACCACCCGCGAACTGCATTACCTGCTGGACCTGTCCCGCGACCTCAAGCGCGCCAAATACACCGGCACCGAGCGTCCACACCTGCAAGGCAAGAACATCGCGCTGATCTTTGAAAAAACCTCGACCCGTACCCGCTGCGCGTTCGAAGTGGCAGCCCACGACCAGGGCGCTCACGTCACCTATATCGACCCGGTGTCGTCGCAGATCGGCCACAAAGAAAGCATGAAAGACACCGCCCGCGTGCTCGGCCGCATGTTCGATGCCATTGAATACCGTGGCTTCGAGCAGGAAATCGTCGAAGAGCTGGCCAAGTTTGCCGGCGTGCCGGTGTTCAACGGCCTGACCGCTGAATTCCACCCGACCCAGATGATTGCCGACACCCTGACCATGCGCGAACACAGCGACAAGCCGCTGCATGACATCAGCTACGCCTACCTGGGTGACGCACGCTACAACATGGGCAATTCGCTGCTGATGATCGGCGCCAAGCTGGGCATGGACGTGCGCATCGGCGCGCCAAAAGCCCTGTGGCCCCATGAAGATTTCATCAAGCAGTGCCAGGCCTTTGCCGAAGAAAGCGGCGCGCGTATCACCATCACCGAAGACCCAAAAGAAGCGGTCAAAGGCGTGGACTTTATCCACACCGATATCTGGGTCTCCATGGGTGAGCCGGTGGAAGCGTGGGACGAACGTATCGAGCAACTGCTGCCGTACCAGGTCAACACCAAGATGATGAAAGCCTCGGGCAACCCGCGCGTGAAGTTCATGCACTGCCTGCCGGCGTTCCATAACAGCGAGACCAAGGTCGGCAAGGACATCGCCGCGCGTTATCCGAACCTGGCCAATGGTGTGGAAGTGACTGAAGAAGTGTTCGAGTCGCCGGCCAACATTGCCTTTGAGCAGGCGGAAAACCGCATGCACACCATCAAGGCGATCCTGGTGTCGGCACTCGCGGATATCTAAACCCTGCTGCGATCCCACTGTAGGAGCGAGCTTGCTCGCGAAAAATTCAAGGGCACCGCGTTCATTCAGGATGGGCGCGTTATCGTTGACCTCCTTCGCGAGCAAGCTCGCTCCTACAAAGGATTACGAGCTCTAGAAGGATTGCATTATGCGCATCGTCGTAGCCCTGGGCGGCAACGCCCTCCTGCGCCGTGGTGAACCCATGACCGCAGACAACCAACGCGCCAATATCCGCATTGCCACCGAACAGATCGCCAAGATCCGCCCCGGCAACGAGCTGGTCATCGCCCACGGCAATGGCCCGCAGGTCGGCCTGCTGTCGTTGCAGGCTGCGGCCTACACCAGCGTATCGCCCTACCCGCTGGACGTGCTCGGTGCGGAAACCGAAGGCATGATCGGCTACATCATCGAACAGGAACTGGGCAACCTGCTGGACTTCGAAGTGCCCTTCGCCACCCTGCTCACCCAGGTCGAAGTAGACGCCAACGACCCGGCCTTCCAGCACCCCAGCAAGCCCATAGGCCCGGTGTACTCCAAGGCCGAAGCCGAGCAACTGGCCGCTGAAAAAGGCTGGGCGATCGCCCCGGATGGCGATAAATACCGCCGCGTCGTGGCCAGCCCGCGGCCGAAACGCATCTTTGAAATTCGCCCGATCCAATGGCTGCTGGAAAAGGGCAGCATCGTGATCTGCGCCGGCGGCGGCGGTATTCCAACGATGTATGGCGAAGACGGCAAGCTCAAGGGTATTGAAGCGGTCATCGACAAAGACCTGTGCTCATCGCTGCTGGCATCGCAACTGGAAGCCGATTTGCTGGTGATCGCCACCGACGTCAACGCGGCGTATATCGACTTTGGCAAACCGACCCAGAAGGCTATCGGCCAGGCCCACCCGGATGAAATGGAAAGACTCGGTTTCGCCGCCGGCTCCATGGGGCCCAAGGTGCAAGCAGCCTGCGAGTTCGCCCGCCAGACTGGCAAAACCGCAGTGATCGGTTCACTCTCCGACATCGAAGCCATCGTCCAGGGCAGTGCCGGCACACGCATCAGCACGGCAACACCTGGCATCACCTATCTGTGAAGTAGAGGAGATACGCCTATGGCCACCTTTGAACCCGGTCACTTGCACGTTGAACGTCACGCGCTGAATACCCAGGACTACAGCTACAACCTGTGTATTGACTACGAAATCAGCCAGGACCCAAAGGAAGGCAAGGGCATGCTGTTCAAGCTGCACGGCTCGGTGCAGGGCAAGGACCTCAAGGAAGAGTTCTTCCTGCCCAAGGACCAGGCCTTCGACTTTGCGCGGCATGCGATGAACATTGCGCAGAAATACGGCATGCCGAAGATCGCCGTGTTGAATGGATCGATGCACAAACAGTACGACCAGATGTTCGAGGATGTACGGCATCAACTGGATGTGAAATCCGGCGACCCGATCAAGCCTGAACACTTGGAATAACCCGGTTGCACTGACACAACACTGCTCAAAATGTGGGAGGGGGCTTGCTCCCGATGGCGGTGGATCAGCTGACTGACACACCGCCATCGGGAGCATGTTGAATCGTCGCACGCCCCCTCCCATATTTTGATCTCCATCCGCGCCAAGGCATACTTGCCGCCTCTCGCTCCCCAGAATTGTTAGCGCCCCATGCGTATCCACGTCAGCTTCATCGACCGCGTCGGCATCACCCAGGAAGTCCTGGCCTTGCTCGGTGGGCGCAATCTCAACCTGGATGCCGTGGAAATGGTGCCGCCCAACGTCTACATCGACGCGCCGACCCTGAGTGCCGAAGTCCTTGAAGAGTTGCGCGATGCGCTGTTCAGCGTGCACGGCGTCCAGTCGGTCACCGTGGTCGACATCCTCCCCGGCCAACGTCGCCACCTGCAACTCGACGCCCTGCTGGCGGCCATGACCGACCCGGTACTGGCCCTGGACAGCGCCGGCACGATCCTGCTGGCCAACCCGGCGTTGATCGCCCTGTACGGCCGCGAGCCGGCCGGGGAAAGCATTGCCGAGCTGTTCAATGACCCCGCGTTGCTGGACACCTTGCTGGAACAGGGCTTTCGTTTGCCGTTGCGCGAAATCAACGTCAACGGCCAGACCCTGTTGCTGGATGCCACCCCGATCACCGATGCCGGCGCCCTGCTCACGCTCTATCAGCCCAACCGCATCGGCGAGCAATTGTCTGCGCTGCACCACGACCATGCCGAAGGCTTCGATGCACTGCTGGGCGAGTCCCCGGTGATCCGCACCCTCAAGGCGCGCGCGCAGCGGGTGGCCGCACTGGATGCACCGCTGTTGATCCAGGGCGAAACCGGTACCGGCAAGGAACTGGTGGCCCGTGCCTGCCATGCCATCAGTGCGCGGTACAGCGCACCGTTCCTGGCGCTGAACTGCGCGGCGCTGCCGGAGAACCTCGCCGAAAGCGAACTGTTCGGCTATGCCCCCGGTGCGTTTACCGGCGCCCAGCGCGGTGGCAAGCCGGGGCTGATGGAGCTGGCCAACCAGGGCACGGTGTTCCTGGATGAGATCGGTGAGATGTCGCCGTACCTGCAGGCCAAGTTGCTGCGCTTTCTCAACGACGGCAGCTTTCGCCGGGTCGGCGGTGATCGCGAAGTGAAGGTCAATGTGCGCATCCTCAGCGCGACCCACCGCGACCTGGAAAAGATGGTCAGCGAGGGGACTTTTCGCGAAGACCTGTTCTATCGGCTCAACGTGCTCAACGTCGAAGTGCCGCCCCTGCGCGAGCGCGGCCAGGACATCCTGCTGCTGGCGCGCTACTTCATGCAGCAGGCCTGTGCCCAGATCCAGCGACCGGTGTGCCGCCTGGCGCCCGGCACGTATCCGGCGCTGCTCGGCAACCGCTGGCCGGGCAATGTGCGGCAGTTGCAGAACGTGATCTTCCGCGCAGCTGCCATCTGCGAAAGCAGCCTGGTGGACATTGGTGACCTGGATATCGCCGGCACCTCGGTCGCCCGCCAAAGCGATGGCGAGGTCGACAGCCTGGAACAAGCTATGGACGATTTCGAGCGCAACCTGCTGGAGAAGCTCTACACCAGCTACCCCTCGACCCGTCAACTGGCGAGCCGCCTGCAAACCTCCCACACCGCTATCGCCCATCGCCTGCGCAAGTACGGCATCCCGAACAAGCCCTGAGATGGGCTCTGCCCACTGCAGGCGCAAGCTTGCTGGCGAAAACCCCAAGGGTGCGGCGTTCATCCAGGCTGCTTGCGTCATCGTTGACGATCGTCGCGAGCAAGCTCGCGCCTACAGGGCCGCGTTTCAAAAAAGGGTCTGAGAACGACATCCACTGTACTGAAAGCGCTACAGTGGAACGATATCGCTACAACCCTGTTTTTTACGCGCCATGCAAGGCTTTGATCCACATAGGCTTTTTTTAGACGGCCGGACTGTAGCGAAATCGCTACAGGCAAAACGCATAACGTCATAACCCATTTTATTAACTTATTGATTTTTAAAGATTTAATAACGTTGGCCGCAATATTGCTAAGCAACTCCCCATTATTCCAATCCCGTCCACCAGACGAATCTGGCCCCGAGGAGTTTCCATGAGCGAGTTGCGTTTCACTGAAGATCACGAATGGCTGCGCGCCGAAGCTGACGGCAGCGTCACCGTGGGTATCACCGCTTTCGCGCAGGACGCGCTGGGTGATGTGGTTTTCGTGCAACTGCCAGAGTTGCAGGCCTACGCCAAGGGCGCCGAAGCGTCCACCGTTGAGTCGGTCAAGGCCGCCAGCGGCGTGTACATGCCATTGGACGGTGAAGTGCTGGAAGTGAACGACAAGCTCGACGGCAGCCCGGAACTGGTCAACGAAGACCCGATGGGCGAAGGCTGGTTCTTCCGCTTTAAACCGGCCGATGCCGAGGCTATCGCTAAACTGTTGGATCAGGACGCGTACGACCGTCTGATCAAAGCCAACGCCGAAGCCTGAGGAGCGCGCCATGAGTATCAACCTGAGCACCGCCAACGAATTCATCGCCCGCCATATCGGCCCGCGCCAGGACGATGAGCAGCAGATGCTCGCCAGCCTGGGTTTTGACTCCCTGGAAGCCTTGAGCGCCAGCGTGATCCCGGAAAGCATCAAGGGCACCAGCGTGCTTGGCCTGGAAGACGGCCTGAGCGAAGCCGAGGCACTGGCCAGGATCAAGGCGATCGCAGGCAAGAACCAACTGTTCAAGACCTATATCGGCCAGGGCTACTACAACTGCCATACGCCGTCGCCGATCCTGCGCAACCTCCTGGAAAACCCGGCCTGGTACACCGCCTACACCCCGTACCAGCCAGAAATCTCCCAAGGCCGCCTGGAAGCGCTGCTGAACTTCCAGACCCTGATCAGCGACCTCACCGGCCTGCCGATCGCCAACGCCTCCTTGCTCGACGAAGCCACCGCGGCCGCCGAAGCGATGACCTTCTGCAAGCGCCTGAGCAAGAACAAAGGCAGCAATGCCTTCTTTGCCTCGATCCACAGCCACCCGCAAACCCTCGATGTGCTGCGCACCCGTGCCGAGCCATTGGGCATCGATGTGGTGGTGGGCGATGAGCGCGAACTGACCGACGTCAGCCCGTTCTTCGGGGCACTGCTGCAATACCCGGCCAGCAACGGTGACGTGTTCGACTACCGTGAACTGGCTGAACGCTTCCATGCCGCCCATGCGCTGGTGGCGGTAGCCGCCGACCTGCTGGCCCTGACCCTGCTGACCCCACCGGGTGAGTTCGGCGCCGACGTGGCCATTGGCAGCGCGCAACGCTTCGGCGTGCCGCTGGGCTTCGGTGGCCCGCACGCGGCGTACTTCTCCACCAGGGATGCGTTCAAGCGCGATATGCCGGGGCGTCTGGTCGGTGTATCGGTCGACCGCTTCGGCAAGCCGGCCCTGCGCCTGGCCATGCAGACCCGCGAGCAACATATCCGCCGCGAGAAAGCCACCAGCAACATCTGCACTGCCCAAGTGCTGCTGGCCAACATCGCCAGCATGTACGCCGTGTACCACGGCCCTAAAGGCCTGACCCAGATCGCCCAGCGCATTCACCACCTGACCGCGATCCTGGCCAAGGGCTTGACCACCTTGGGCCTTCAGGTTGAACAAGCCACCTTCTTCGACACGCTGACACTGGCCACCGGCACTCACACCGCCGCGCTGCACGACAAAGCCCGCGCCCAACGCATCAACCTGCGGGTCGTGGACGCTGCGCGACTGGGCCTGTCGCTGGATGAAACCACCACCCAGGCCGATATCGAGACCCTGTGGAGCGTATTGGCCGACGGTAAAGCCCTGCCGGACTTCGCCGCCCTGGCGGCCAGCGTCGACAGCACCCTGCCCGCCGCGCTGCTGCGCCAGTCGCCGATCCTCAGCCACCCGGTATTCAACCGTTATCACTCGGAAACCGAGCTGATGCGCTACCTGCGCAAGCTGGCCGACAAGGACCTGGCACTGGACCGCACCATGATCCCGCTGGGTTCATGCACCATGAAGCTCAACGCCGCCAGCGAAATGATCCCGGTGACCTGGGCTGAATTCGGTGCCCTGCACCCCTTCGCCCCAGCCGAGCAAAGCGCCGGCTACCTGCAATTGACCTCTGACCTGGAAGCCATGCTCTGCGCGGCCACCGGTTACGACGCGATCTCCCTGCAACCGAACGCCGGTTCCCAGGGTGAGTACGCCGGTCTGTTGGCCATTCGCGCCTATCACCAGAGCCGTGGCGAAGCCCGTCGCGACATCTGCCTGATCCCATCGTCGGCACACGGCACCAACCCGGCCACCGCCAACATGGCCGGTATGCGCGTGGTCGTCACCGCCTGCGATGCCCGGGGCAACGTGGATATCGAAGACCTGCGTGCCAAGGCCATCGAGCACCGCGAACACCTCGCCGCGCTGATGATCACCTACCCGTCCACCCACGGTGTGTTCGAGGAAGGCATCCGCGAAATCTGCGGGATCATCCACGACAACGGCGGCCAGGTGTACATCGACGGCGCGAACATGAACGCCATGGTCGGCCTGTGCGCACCGGGCAAGTTTGGTGGCGACGTGTCCCACCTGAACCTGCACAAGACCTTCTGCATCCCCCACGGCGGTGGCGGCCCGGGCGTCGGCCCGATTGGCGTCAAATCGCACCTCACGCCATTCCTGCCGGGCCACGCGGCCATGGCGCGCAAGGAAGGCGCGGTGTGCGCAGCGCCTTTTGGCAGCGCAAGCATCCTGCCGATTACCTGGATGTACATCAGCATGATGGGCGGTGCGGGCCTCAAGCGTGCGTCGCAACTGGCGATCCTGAATGCCAACTACATCTCCCGTCGCCTGGAAGAGCACTACCCCGTGCTGTACACCGGCAGCAACGGCCTGGTAGCGCATGAATGCATCCTGGACTTGCGCCCGCTCAAAGACAGCAGCGGCATCAGCGTGGATGACGTGGCCAAGCGCCTGATCGACTTCGGTTTCCATGCACCGACCATGTCGTTCCCGGTCGCCGGCACCTTGATGATCGAGCCCACCGAAAGTGAATCCAAGGAAGAACTGGACCGCTTCTGCGACGCGATGATCGCCATCCGCGAAGAAATCCGAGCGGTGGAAAACGGCACCCTGGACAAGGACGACAACCCACTGAAAAACGCCCCGCACACCGCGGCGGAACTGGTGGGCGAATGGAGCCACCCATACAGCCGTGAACAGGCGGTGTACCCGGTAGCTTCGTTGATCGAAGGCAAATACTGGCCACCGGTTGGCCGGGTCGACAACGTGTTTGGCGATCGCAACCTCGTATGCGCGTGCCCTTCGATCGAGAGCTACGCGTAATCAAATGTGGGAGGGGGCTTGCCCCCGATGGCAGAGTGTCAGTCACCAGAACTTTCTACTGACCCACCGCTATCGGGGGCAAGCCCCCTCCCACATTGACCGAGTACACCCAATACATAACAAGAAACCGGAGAACAACTCATGTCGTTAAGCGTGTTCGACCTGTTCAAGATTGGCATCGGCCCCTCCAGCTCCCACACCGTCGGCCCTATGCGCGCGGCCGCTCGATTCGTCGAGGGCCTCAAGCGGGACAACCTGCTGAGCGCCACCGCCGGCATCAAGGTGGAACTCTACGGCTCCCTCGGCGCCACCGGTAAAGGCCACGGCAGCGACAAGGCCGTGCTGCTGGGCCTGGAAGGCGAACACCCGGACACCGTGAACACCGAAACCGTGGCCGCACGCCTGGCGCAGATGCGCAGCGACGGTCGCTTGAACCTGCTCGGCGAACACAGCATTGCGTTCAACGAGAAAGAACACCTGGCAATGATTCGCAAACCCCTGGCCTACCACCCCAACGGCATGATCTTTAGGGCCTTTGACGCCGCGGGTATCCAGATTCGCAGCCGCGAGTACTACTCGGTCGGCGGCGGGTTCGTGGTGGATGAAGACGCCGCCGGCGCCGACCGGATCGTCGAAGACACCACCCCCCTGACCTTCCCCTTCAAGCACGCCAAGGACTTGCTTGGCCATTGCGCCACCTACGGACTGTCCATCAGCCAGGTGATGCTGACCAACGAAAGTGCCTGGCGCCCTGAAGCAGAAACCCGCGCCGGCTTGCTGAAGATCTGGCAAGTGATGCAGGACTGTGTGAGCGCCGGTTGTCGCAACGAAGGCATCTTGCCGGGCGGCTTGAAGGTCAAGCGCCGCGCCGCTGCCCTGCATCGCCAACTGTGCAAGAACCCCGAATCGGCCCTGCGCGACCCGCTGTCGGTACTCGACTGGGTCAACCTGTACGCCCTGGCGGTCAACGAAGAAAACGCCAACGGCGGCCGCGTGGTCACGGCGCCCACCAATGGTGCTGCCGGGATCGTGCCGGCAGTGCTGCATTACTACATGCGCTTTATCCCGGGCGCGAATGAAGACGGCGTGGTGCGCTTCCTGCTCACCGCCGCCGCCATCGGCATTTTGTACAAGGAAAACGCGTCGATCTCCGGGGCCGAAGTTGGCTGCCAGGGCGAAGTCGGCGTGGCGTGCTCCATGGCGGCCGGCGCACTGTGCGAAGTGTTGGGCGGCAGCGTTTCCCAAGTGGAAAACGCCGCCGAGATCGGCATGGAACACAACCTCGGCCTGACCTGCGACCCGATTGGCGGCCTGGTACAGGTACCGTGTATCGAGCGCAATGCCATGGGTTCGGTCAAGGCGATCAATGCCGTGCGCATGGCCCTGCGCGGCGATGGGCAGCACTTTGTGTCCCTCGACAAGGTCATCCGCACCATGCGCCAGACCGGCGCCGACATGAAAAGCAAATACAAGGAAACCGCCCGTGGCGGTTTGGCGGTCAACATTATCGAGTGCTGACGCCCAACTGCGCGCCAGTACGTTTTTCAGGAGCTGAATATGTCCACCGAAACCCTGTTGAAAACCCCATTGCACGCCCTGCATATCGAGCTGGGCGCGCGCATGGTGCCTTTCGCCGGCTATGACATGCCGGTGCAATACCCACTGGGCGTGATGAAGGAACACCTGCACACCCGTGAACAGGCCGGGTTGTTCGACGTGTCCCACATGGGCCAGATCCGCCTCACCGGCGCCAATGCCGCCAAGGCCCTGGAAACCCTGGTACCGGTCGACATCATTGACCTGCCGGTGGGCATGCAGCGCTATGCCATGTTCACCAATGACCAGGGCGGCATCCTCGATGACCTGATGGTCGCCAACCTGGGTAACGACGAGCTGTTCCTGGTGGTCAACGCCGCCTGCAAGGACCAGGACCTGGCGCACCTGCGTGCGCGGATCGGCGACCAATGCAGCATTGAGCCGCTGTTCGAAGAACGCGCCCTGCTGGCCCTGCAAGGCCCGGCTGCGGTGAAGGTACTGGCTCGCCTGGCACCTGAAGTCACGCAGATGACCTTCATGCAGTTCGCCTCCCTGCGCCTGCTGGGCGTGGACTGCTACGTGAGCCGCTCGGGCTACACCGGCGAAGACGGCTTTGAAATCTCGGTGCCGGCGGCCAACGCCGAAAGCCTCGCACGCAGCCTGCTCGCCGAAACCGAAGTACAGGCGATCGGCCTGGGTGCGCGTGACTCGCTGCGCCTGGAAGCCGGCCTGTGCCTGTACGGTCATGACATGAACACCGACACCACGCCGATCGAGGCCAGCCTGCTGTGGGCGATCTCCAAGGCCCGTCGGGCTGACGGTGCACGTGCCGGCGGCTTCCCGGGCGCCGATCGCATCTTCACCCAGCAGCAGGCCGGCGTCAGCCGCAAGCGCGTAGGTCTGCTGCCCCAGGAACGCACCCCCGTACGTGAAGGCGCAGAGATCGTCGATGAACACGGCACCGTGATCGGCAGCGTATGCAGCGGTGGCTTTGGCCCGAGCCTGGGCGGCCCACTGGCCATGGGTTACCTGGACAGTGCATTCATCGCGCTGGATACCCAAGTCTCTGCGCTGGTGCGTGGGAAAAAGGTACCTCTTCGTGTAAGTAAAATGCCATTTGTGCCGCAGCGTTACTATCGTGGCTGATTGACTGTTCCTATAAGTAACGCGGTTGCGTTAATGTGCACTAATCTGTAACGCAACCGCCATAAAACAGTGCAGCAACGATAGTCTTTGTTAAAGGAATTAACCTATAACAAGTGACCCATTCTATCGAATAAGTCGCTTCCACATTATTCAACGAAGTGTCATGAGGCCAAGCAAAACCTGGGCTTTTGGCAGGGCTTGTTTTTTCTGCATTAGTTGTCGTAGAGTTTGTCCACTGTGTTTGCATGGGTCGCTTGGAACCTGACCTGGGCAGTAGCCAAAGCTTGCTACAACCCGTTCGACGTCTCTTACTTTCCTGCAACCCAGCCCAGTACTCTTTCATGCGAAGGGGCTGTCATCAATTTTTAGCGTCAAGGAAATAAGAAAATGTCTGAACGTAAGAGCGGTACCGTCAAGTGGTTTAACGACGAAAAAGGGTTTGGTTTTATCACTCCAGAAAGCGGTCCGGATCTGTTCGTACACTTCCGCGCTATTCAGGGCAACGGCTTCAAGAGCCTGAAAGAAGGCCAGAAAGTGACTTTCGTTGCTGTGCAAGGGCAAAAAGGCATGCAAGCTGATGAAGTGATCGCCGAAGGCTGATACTTCCCTGCGACAAAAAGCCCCTGATGTCACCATCAGGGGCTTTTTTATGGGCGCCGCAGGGGCATTGCCCCGTAAAATGCATTTTTTCTCCAGAGAGCCCTGCCATGTCAAAACCCCTGCTGAGCCCCCAAGGCGAGTTCCCCGCCGTTGGCCTGGGCCGTCGCCTGGCAGCGATGTTCTATGACTTCCTGTTGTGCACCGCACTGCTGATCGTCACCGCCTTCCTTTACAAACTGGTGTGGATCGCATTCGTGGGCGAAGCGAAAATGCGCACTCTCACCGAGTCCGGTGCGCTGGACGGCGACCCGCTGCTGTCGACCATTCTGTTCTTTGTGCTGTTTGGCTTCTTCGCCAAATTCTGGACCCATTCCGGGCAGACCCTGGGCATGCAGGTGTGGGGCGTGCGCGTACAGAACGCCGACGGCTCGCGGATCAGCCTGTGGCAGGCGCTGTTACGCTTTGTGGTGTCGATTGCGTCGTGGTTGTGCGTGGGGCTGGGGTTTATCTGGTCGTTGTTCGACAAGCAGAAACGCAGCTGGCATGACATCTACTCGGATACGCAGTTGGTGAGAATTCCGAAGCAAAAGAAATAACTCCCTGCCTGCTGAAATCAAAATGTGGGAGGGGTTTGCCCCCGATAGCGGCTCTACATTCAATATTTCTATTGACCGACACACCGTCATCGGGGGCAAGCCCCCTCCCACATTTTTAACCGAGCTCGCTTCGTTTCAGGCGTTACCGGCCAGCTTCAGGCGCGCAGCCTGAGTGAAATCCAGCATGCGCTTGAGCGGCCGCACCGCCTGCGGGATCACCGAAGGCTCGACGAAGATCTCGTTACTGCCCTCACGCAGGCACTGCAAGGTGCGCTCCAGCGTATTCATCGCCATCCACGGGCAGTGTGCACAGCTGCGGCATGCCGCGCCGTTACCGGCGGTAGGCGCTTCGACGAAGACCTTGTCCGGGCACAACTGCTGCATCTTGTAGAAGATGCCGCGGTCGGTGGCGACGATGAAGGTCTTGTTGGGCAGACGCTGCGCCGCGGCAATCAACTGGCTGGTGGAACCCACCGCATCCGCCAACTCGATCACCGACGTCGGCGACTCCGGGTGCACCAGGATCGCGGCGTCCGGGTACAGCGCCTTCATATCTTCCAACTGCTTGGACTTGAACTCTTCATGGACAATGCAGGCACCGTCCCACAACAACATGTCGGCTCCGGTCTGGCGCTGGATGTAGGTACCCAGGTGCTTGTCCGGGCCCCAGATGATGGTCTCGCCGTTATCCATCAGGCTTTCGACGATTTCCAGCGCACAACTGGAGGTCACCACCCAATCCGCCCGCGCCTTGACCGCCGCCGAGGTGTTGGCATACACCACCACGGTGCGCTCGGGGTGCTGATCGCAGAACGCCGAAAACTCATCCACTGGGCAACCCAGGTCGAGGGAGCACGTGGCTTCCAGGGTCGGCATCAGGATGCGTTTTTCAGGGGTAAGGATTTTGGCGGTCTCGCCCATGAAACGCACACCGGCGACCAGCACGGTCTTGGCCGGGTGGGCGGCGCCGAAGCGTGCCATTTCCAGGGAATCGGAGACACAGCCGCCGGTTTCTTCGGCCAGGGCCTGAATCACCGGGTCGCAGTAGAAGTGAGCGACCAGCACCGCGTCCTGAGCTTTCAGCTCGGCGGCGATGGCGGTACGCAGGCTAGCCTCTTCATCGGCACTGAGGACCTTGGGCTGCTTGGCGTCGAGGTGGGCTTGAACCAGTAGGCGTTCGGAAATTTGCGTCATGTTCGCAAGACCTGCAGGCGCAGTTGCGCGAAAGTCGAGTGTACCACCGGCTCTGGAGCCCTTCGGGCGCCGCCGGACGAAGTGAGGGTGTTCATCAAGCACGGGTTAAAGTGAAGCTGGGCAAGGCTACAGAATATCGAATGGTTTCAAAAGCCTAATCTGGCGCTCGAGGCCGTGATAAGCGGGTAAAAAAACGGGAAACACCATCGCTGGTGTTTCCCGTTTTTTTATCTCGCTCAACGCCGACAGGGTTGATTCAGGCCAGGCGACAAACGTCAGAAGCGGTACGCGACCGAGACACTGGCCTTGCTGTTACAAAAACTCGTCAAGGGCCGCATAAGCCGACCGCAGGAGGGCGAGAATCGCCTCCTCCATGGGGGCGTATGACTCGGCATCTCACGGACGGCGCATGACACATCGACTTTTTCACAAGACAAAAAAAAACCCGGAAATCCTCACTTGCGTGGGCCTTCCGGATTTTCTAAACCGCCAAAAATGGTGGGTCGTGTGGGATTCGAACCTACGACCAATTGGTTAAAAGCCAACTGCTCTACCAACTGAGCTAACGACCCGCTGTGTGGTGGCGCGTATAATACTGATTTCTAAGGATTATTCAACACCTTATTTGAAATAAATCAGAAATAACGCGTTGGGTCCGTAATTCCGGCCGCTTGGAAGCCCTCAGCACGCAGTCGGCAGCTGTCACATTTCCCGCAAGCACGGCCGTCATCGTCTGCCTGGTAGCAGGAAACAGTCAGCGAATAATCGACGCCTAGTCCTACGCCAGCCTTCACAATATCGGCCTTGCTCAGGTTTTGCAGCGGCGCCAGGATGCGAAAGCCCTGCCCTTCGACACCGGCTTTGGTGGCCAGGTTGGCCATGCGCTCGAACGACTCGACGAACTCCGGGCGGCAATCCGGGTAACCGGAATAATCCACCGCGTTGACGCCAATAAAGATGTCGCGGGCATTCAGTACCTCTGCCCAGCCAAGGGCCAGGGATAGGAATACGGTGTTGCGTGCTGGCACGTAAGTCACCGGGATACCTTCACTCGGCGCTTCCGGCACATCGATGCTGCTGTCGGTCAGGGCTGAGCCACCAATGCCGTTGAGGTTCAGGCCAATCACCTTGTGCTCGGCCACGCCCATCTCACGGGCAACACGGGCAGCAGCGTTCAGCTCGGCGCGATGGCGCTGGCCGTAGTCGAAGCTCATGGTGTAGCAGGTGTAACCTTCAGCCTGTGCCATGGCGACCACGGTGGCGGAGTCCAGGCCACCGGACAACAGGATGACAGCGCGTTTTTGAGCAATCGTAGGTTCAGTCATTTCAGCGTCCTGGCTCGTCGTTCCAAAGATATTTATGCAGCTGCAATTGCAGGCGTACTGGCAGGTTATCAGCCACCACCCAGTCGGCGAGGTCGCGTGCGTTCAGGTCGTGGTGGCTCGGCGAGAACAGCACCTCGCCCGCGCGACGGTCCAGGCCATACTGGATCAGCTTGGAGCTCGCCCAATCGTAGTCGTCGCGGGAACAGATCACGAACTTGACCTGGTCGTTGGCCGTCAGCAGATCGATGTTCTCGTAGAGGTTGCGATGCGCCTCTTTGGAGCCTGGGGTCTTCAGGTCGACCACGCGGCTTACGCGCGGGTCTACCGCGGAAATGTCCAGGGCACCACTGGTCTCCAGGGACACTTCGTAACCGGCGTCACACAGCTGCTTGAGCAGGGGAATGGCATTTGGCTGCGCCAGCGGCTCGCCACCCGTCACACAAACGTAGCGCGGTCGATAGCTGGCAACCTGCTCGAGGATGTCATCGAGGGTGCGCACGGTGCCGCCACTGAAGGCGTAGGCGCTGTCACAGTATTGGCAACGCAATGGGCAGCCGGTCAGACGCACAAATACTGTGGGCAGGCCAGCGGTGCGCGTTTCACCCTGTAACGAGTAAAAAACTTCGGTGATGCGTAATGTGTCTTGCATAGTCGCCACGGGCGTAACAGCTAAACAGGCTGTCCGCCTCCGTCAGGCACTTCAAGGAATTCCGCCAACGCGTAAACCCCAGGAAGCGTGTTTCATAAAAGGGCGTGGATTCTAACGAAAAAACCCGCGCCAGGCGCGGGTTTCTTCCAAACGGGCTGCATCGCTTACAAGCGTTGCAGATCGCGCTGGGCCAACTGGGCAGCGGAAGTACCCGGATACTGGGCAACCACCTGCTGCAGAATGCCTTTGACCTTGTCGGTATGACCCAGGCGGCGTTCTACGTCAGCGAGTTTGTACAGCGAGTCCGGCACCTTGGCGTGCTTAGGGTAGAGTTGGCTGACCTTGGCAAATGCCTGGCCTGCCCCCTGCAAATCACCCTTTGCCAGGTTTACCTCACCCAACCAGTACTGGGCATTGCCTGCGTACTGACTGTTTGGGTAACGACCGAGGAATGCGGTGAAAGCCTTGCTGGCCTTGTCGAAATCCTTGGCTTTGATCAGATCGAAGGCGGCATCGTAATACAGCTTTTCCTTCGCCGGATCACCCGGTTCGCTGCTTGCGGCAGGGGCTTGGCTGGCGGCCGCGGCCCCTGCTGCTGCACCACCGGCGGCGGCACTGGGTGCGCCACCGGTAGAAGAATTATCAGGAGTTGCGGCAGGTGTAACGCCGGCTCC
This sequence comes from Pseudomonas fluorescens, assembly GCF_001708445.1. NCBI lineage: Bacteria > Pseudomonadati > Pseudomonadota > Gammaproteobacteria > Pseudomonadales > Pseudomonadaceae > Pseudomonas > Pseudomonas fluorescens. The sequence goes on along the minus strand of NZ_CP015637.1, from coordinate 5,303,720 downwards.
AATACGTCGGTCAAGATCCTGATATCGCTCCAGGCCTTCTTGCTTCAGCTGGTTCACTTGGTTCTGCAAAACCTCAATGGCGCCTTGTTGCTGCGACAATTGATCCTGCATGCGTTGCAGCTGGTTGAACAGTTCGCCCTGTGCCGAGGGGGCTGACGTAGCCGCCCCCCCAGCATAGGCGCCGTTCGTGCCATAACCCGCTGGCGGATAAGCACTTCCGCTATTGTTATAGCCAGAGTTGCTATCGACCACAGGAGCCGCAGCCCACACCGAGAGCGGCGCGAGGCTGAGAGTCAGTACAGTTAGAGCACGACGGCACGTTCGCATGACGAATTACTTACGCAGTTCGACGCGACGGTTTTGAGCCCAGGACTGCTCGTCGTGGCCAGTAGCAACTGGACGCTCTTTACCGTAGGAAACCAGTTCCAGTTGGCCTGGAGCAACACCTTGCAGTACCAGGTAGCGCTGAACGGCTTTCGCACGACGCTCGCCCAGAGCCATGTTGTACTCACGAGTACCACGTTCGTCAGTGTTACCTTCCAGAACAACGCGAGCGCCGTTAGCTTTCAGGTCTTTCGCGTGAACGTCCAGAGCGCGCATGGCTTCTGGTTTCAGGTCCGAACTGTCGTATTCGAAGTAGAAAGTAGTGATTGCGCGCAGAGCAGCTTCTTCGCTCAGGGAGCCGTCAACTGCACCAGTGTTAGCACCGTAACCAGCGTTTGGATCAACAGCTGCGCCTTCACCGGCATTGTCGCCGCCTTTAGACGAGCAACCAACGGCTACGGACAGAGCCAGAGCCAGAGCAGCAAACTTACCAAACTTCAGCATTTCCATCGTGAAACTCCTAATGAACCCCAGTGTGTTAAGCAAATCTTTTTGTAGCGCCGCGTCAGTTCAGGTAAGGGGACCAGGATGGTTCTCTGACTTCGCCTTGTGCGGTAGGAAGCGGGAGCCTTACGCGTCCATTAATGGACACGAGCATCAAGACTCCCCGGCCCTGCTGGCGGGTGGCGTAGATTACCATGGTGCCGTTGGGCGCAACAGTGGCTGACTCATCAAGGTTGGTATCTGTAAGGATTTTTACGGTTCCGCGCTGCAAATCCTGGGCCGCAACCCGGAAATTAGTGAAACCATCCTGACGGTGAATCATCACCAACGTCTTTTCATCAGCCGAAAGCTTCGGATTGGCATTGTAGTTACCGATAAAGGTCACGCGTTCCGCGCCCCCACCGCCAATGCTCGATTTGTAGATTTGTGGCTTGCCACCGCGGTCGGAGGTGAAATAGATGGTCGAGCCATCTTTACCCCAGAACGGTTCGGTGTTGATACCTGGGCCGCTGGTGACGCGAGTGATCTGGCGCGAAGCCATGTTCATCACGTAGATATCCGGGTTACCGTCCTTGGACAGTACGAATGCCAGGCGCGAACCATCCGGCGACCAGGCAGGTGCACCGTTGAGGCCTTCGAAGTTGGTGATCTGCTCACGACGGCCAGTATCGATGTGCTGGACGAAGATACGCGGACGCTTCTGTTCGAAAGACACATAGGCAATACGCTTGCCGTCCGGCGCAAAGCGCGGCGACAGGATCGGCTCCCGGGACTGCAGCAAGGTCACGGCGCGCGCACCGTCGTAGTCCGAACGCTGCAACGTGTAGCGAGTGTTGTCTACAGAGAAACGTTCAGCAGTGACATAGAGCATGCGCGTCGAGAAAGCACCCTTGATACCGGTGAGCTTTTCAAACGACTGGTCCGAAATGTAGTGGGCCATATCCCGCAGTTGTTCAGCGGTGCCCGACACGCTGCCGGTCAATACCTGCTGCTCGGTGGCCACGTTGAACAATGTGTACTGGATCTGCAGGCGACCGCCGGCAGGCTGGATGTTGCCGACCATCAGGTACTGGGCACCCACGGCCTTCCAGTCACGGAAGATGACTTCGCTGGCCTGGGTAGGCTGGCTGATCATGTTGCCTTTCGGAATCGGCGCGTAGTAACCGGAGTTGCGCAGGTCGTCGCTGACGATCTGGGCCATGTCATCCGGCAGCACGCTGCCGCCCTGCCAGCCGAACGGCACAACCGCGATCGGGGTGGCCCGATCGCTACCGCTGGTGACCAGGATGTTCTTTTCATCCGCCGCCGCTATCCCTGCCATACAGCAAATAACGACAAGCATTCCTCGAAGAAGGTTTCTCACAAGGCTAGATCCTCAGGTGTGAATGTCATCTTGAATGAACGATAGGGAGCGAAGTCGCTTGGTTTCATTCCCTGCATCTCGGTCAACCGGCCAATGTTCTTGACCGCGGCAACCGCCGAACTGTCGAACGAACCGTCACCACTGGACTTGGCCACGCTGACCGAAGTCACCGTACCGTCCGGCAACATGCCGATCTGCAGCACTACTGTCATGCCTTTGCGTGCCGAAGGTGGACGTGTCCAGCCTTCTGCTGCTCGTGCCCGAATCAGGTCGTCGAAACTGCCCGCGACTTCATCACCACGTTCATCGGCCAATGCTTGCTGACGCTGAGGCGTATCGGAAAGCAAATCTGCCAAGGCCTGGGCCTTTTTGTCTTCGGCGGATTTACGCGCTGCTTCCTGGGCCTTTTTCTTGCTGGCGTCGGCAGCAGCTTTCTTCTTCGCGTCGTCGGCGATTTTCTTCTTCGCCTCGTCTGCTTCAGCTTTTTTCTTGGCGTCTTCGGCGGCTTTCTTCTTCGCGTCCTCGACAATCTTTTTCTTGGCGTCTTCAGCGGCCTTTTTCTTGGCCTCTTCTTCGGCTGCTTTTTTGGCTTCTTCTTCAGATTTTTTCTTGGCTATATCAGCCAATTGTTTCTCTTCAGCTTTTTTAGCTTCGGCAGCTTTCTCGGCTTTCTTGGCTTCATCAGCCTTTTTCGCCTCGTCGGCCTTCTTCGCTTCGTCAGCCTTTTTCGATTCCTCGGCCTTTTGAGCCGCCTCTTCTTTCTTTTGTTCCGCAGCAGCCTTCACCGCTTCCTGCTCGACCTTCTTCTGTTCCATCTGCTCGACTTCAGTCTGGCGCGCAGCCGACTTCTGGGCCTCACCCGCAATCTTCTGATTGGTCTGGGTAGTGGCCTGACTTTTCGATTTCAGCTGATACAGGGTCGCCTGCACGATCGGCTTGGCTGGCGGCAGGTCCGGGGTCATGGCAAAGCTGACGAACAACATGCCAAACACCAGGACATGCAGGGCAATTGCCCAGACGCTAGGCCAGAAGTAGCTTTCCGAGGCGGACGGCTCTCGCTGTTGGTGCATCAGGGCGCCTCGGTAATCAAGCCAACGTTGCCGACGCCGGCCTTCTGCAGCCCGCCCATGGCGCCCATGACGGAGCCGTAGTCGACCGATTTGTCACCGCGGATGAAGACTTGGGTGTGCTTGCCGCCTTCGTTGCCGGAGCGAATGATCTTGGTCACTGCGTCGGTCATCGCCGGCAAGGTCAGGGCCTTGTCCTGCTGCTTCTGGGTATCGACTTCGCTGCCAAGGTTCCAGTAGTAGGTCTTGTCAGCCTTGATCGAAATGGTCAGCACCTGGGTGTTGTTGTCCTGGGGCAAGGCTTCGCTGGAAACCTTGGGCAGATCAACTTTCACACCCTGGTTGAGCATCGGCGCGGTCACCATGAAGATCACCAGCAGCACCAGCATCACGTCGATGTAAGGCACTACGTTCATCTCGGCGACCGGCTTGCGCTTGGTTCGAGCTCGAGTGATTAAAGCCATCGGGGAGTACCTGCTTATTCTTCGCTGGTGTGCACTTTACGGTGCAGGATCGCCTGGAATTCATCGGCGAAGGTGTAGTAACGGCTGATCAAGGTCTCGCCGCGCGCGGCAAAACGGTTGTAGGCAATTACTGCGGGGATAGCGGCGAACAGACCGATCGCGGTGGCGACCAGGGCTTCGGCGATACCCGGGGCCACGGTGGCCAGGGTCGCTTGCTGGGCCTGGGCCAGGCCACGGAACGAGTTCATGATCCCCCACACGGTACCGAACAGGCCGATGTACGGGCTGACGGAACCGACGGTGGCGAGAAACGGCAGGCTCTGCTCCAGCTTCTCTTCTTCGCGGGAGATGGCCACGCGCATGGCACGGGCCACGCCTTCCATGACCGCTTCCGGGTCAACGCCTGGCTGCTGGCGCAGACGGGAGAATTCCTTGAAGCCGGCGCGGAAGATCTGCTCGACGCCCGAATCCGGATCTGGGTTGCTGCCGGCCTGGCGGTAGAGCTTGGACAGGTCGATACCCGACCAGAAGCGCTCTTCGAAGCTCTCCAGGGCACGTCGACCGGCACGCAGCAGGTTGCTGCGCTGAAAAATCATGACCCAAGAGGTAACCGATGCGGCTACCAGGATCAGCATCACCAGTTGAACCACGACACTGGCATTACTGACCAGGCTCCACATGGAGGAATGGTCGACGACGGTAGGTTCCACGCTAAATCTCCTGCTTTGATTGTTTACCCGCGCCGCTCACGGCGGCAAAGGCCGCACGTAGAGTTTCGGGAATGGCCCGAGGTTTCAAACTGTTGGTGCGTACACACGCCACCAGGAACTGCCCCTCGCAGAGCAGCGTTGCATCCGTAGCCCGCCTGACCTGCTGCTTGAATCGCAGGCTGGCACGGTTCAATTCGATTACTTCAGCGCTGACCAGCAGTTCGTCGTCCAGTCGCGCCGGCGCGTGATAGCGAGCCTCGCTGGAATGCACGACGAATAACAGGTCCTCCCCTGCCAGCTGGGATTGGGCAAAGCCCAGCTCCCGTAGCCGCTCGGTTCGAGCCCGCTCCATGAACTTGAGGTAATTGACGTAATACACGATACCGCCGGCATCGGTGTCCTCGTAATAAACGCGACAGCGATGTGCGAACGACTGATCCCCGTTTTGCGCGCGCATACTCTAGTGCTTACTCCTCAGGTTGCCAATCCGGCTTAGCAACTGTTTTTTCATTCTCGCTTTTTGCGTTCGAGAATATTTCCAGTGACTGAATGACGACACCAGCCACTAGGACAGCACAAACCTTGAATAAATCGATCCACGTGGTCTTTTTAATCGTCCACTGCATCCAGGAATTCGTCTACCACGGGCATCTCACCCAATCGTGACGGAATGTTTAACCCGAAGTGCAAATAGGCATGGCGCGTGACCACCCGCCCCCTTGGCGTGCGCATGATGTAGCCCTGCTGGATCAGGTACGGTTCCAGCACATCTTCAATGGTATGGCGCTCTTCACTGATGGCCGCGGCCAGGCTGTCTACCCCCACCGGGCCACCGTCGAACTTCTCGATCATGGTCAAGAGTAGACGTCGATCCTGGTGATCGAAGCCATGCTCGTCCACATCCAGCAGGTTCAAGGCCAGGTCGGCCACCGGCTTGGTGATATGCCCCTTGGCCCGCACCTCGGCAAAATCACGCACGCGGCGCAGCAGGCGGTTGGCAATACGTGGCGTGCCCCGGGCCCGACGGGCGATTTCAAACGCGCCTTCCGGGTCCAGGGGCAGGCCGAGAATGCCGGCCGAACGGCTGACGATGGTCGCCAGGTCTGCGGTGCTATAGAACTCCAGACGTTGAACGATACCGAAACGGTCTCGCAGCGGGTTGGTCAGCATACCCGCACGCGTGGTCGCCCCCACCAGGGTGAACGGCGGCAGGTCGAGCTTGATCGATCGGGCCGCGGGGCCTTCGCCGATCATGATGTCGAGCTGGAAGTCTTCCATGGCGGGGTACAGCACTTCCTCGACAATCGGCGACAACCGATGGATTTCGTCGATGAACAATACGTCATGGGGTTCAAGATTGGTCAGCAGCGCCGCCAGGTCGCCAGGACGCTCCAGCACCGGGCCGGAAGTCGACTTGATCGACACGCCCATTTCCTGGGCAATGATGTTGGCCAGGGTGGTTTTACCCAGCCCCGGCGGGCCAAAGATCAGGGTGTGATCCAGGGACTCGCTGCGCCCGCGCGCGGCCTGGATGAACAACTCCATCTGCTCGCGCACGGTAGGCTGGCCGATGTAGTCGGCCAGGCTCAGGGGCCGGATGGCACGGTCCTGGATTTCTTCGCGGTCACGGGGGCCCGTGGCCGCGATCAGACGATCAGCTTCAATCACTTAAATCATTCCCTTCAGGGCTCGGCGGATCATGTCTTCGCTGCTCAGGTTCTTGTCCTTGATGGCCGACACCGCCTTGCTCGCCTCCTGCGGCTTGTAGCCCAGGGAGATCAGCGCGCTGACGGCATCGCTTTCAGCGCTGGCCACCTGGCCTGCCGGCATATCCGGCTGGTTCGGCACCAGGGCGAACATGCTCGGCACCACTTCCCAGGCCTTGAAGCGGTCCTTGAGCTCCACCAGCAGGCGCTCGGCGGTTTTCTTGCCTACGCCCGGCACCTTGGTCAACGCCGAGGTGTCCTGGGCCGAAACGGCACGCACCAGTTCGTCCACTTCCAGGCTCGACATCAACGCCAGGGCCAACTTCGGCCCCACGCCATTAAGGCGAATCAGCTCGCGGAAGAAGTCGCGGTCGCGCTTGCCGATGAAACCATAGAGTAGTTGCGCGTCTTCGCGCACCACCAGGTGGGTGTGCAGCGTTATGGGTTCACCGACCGACGGTAGGCGATACAGGGTAGTCATGGGCACTTCCAGCTCATACCCCAACCCGTTGACATCCAGAATCAGGTGCGGCGGCTGTTTCTCAGCCAGGGTGCCGCGCAAGCGTCCAATCACGGTTCAGATCCTTAAAGCGTGGGGTCAGATCGAGGCCTGACCGGAAATAACGATTGCGCTGATGCTATCAGAGACGCAGGCGCCCGCCACGACTGCGTGCCGTCCCCAAGCCGTGCGGTAGCAGGCTGGAGCGCGTGTGCGCATGGCAAATGGCAATGGCCAGGGCGTCGGAGGCATCGATCTGCGGTTTTGAGGTGAGCTTGAGCATGTGCATCACCATCATCTGCACCTGCTCTTTATTCGCCGCCCCCGTGCCAACCACTGCTTGCTTGACCTGGGTCGCGGTGTATTCGGCGATTTCCATGCCTTCCTCGGCACCGGCCACGATGGCAGCGCCACGGGCCTGGCCGAGCTTGAGGGCCGAGTCGGCATTCTTGGCCATGAACACCTTTTCGATGCCCATGGTCACTGGCCCGTAGGTCTGGATCACTTCACGCACGCCGCGATAGACGATCTGCAAGCGCTCAGCCAACTCGCCCGCGCCGGTACGAATACAGCCCGAGGCGACATAGACGCAGCCGCGCGGGGTGTGTTGCACCACGCCAAAGCCGGTAATGCGCGAACCGGGGTCGATACCTAGGATTAAAGTCATAAGGCCTGCAGGTCGGGTAAACACAATTTTTGATACAGGGAGGCCCAATGTGGGAGGGGACTTGCCCCCGATGGCAGTGTGTCAGTTATCTCTCAATCGACTGAACCACCGCTATCGGGGGCAAGCCCCCTCCCACATTTAAAACTACATCGCCCTTCAGCCTAGCTGTTCGGCTACAGATTCAGGGATGTCGGCATTCGAATACACGTTCTGCACGTCATCCAGGTCTTCGAGCATATCCAGCATCTTCAGCACTTTCTGCGCGCCGTCCAGGTCCAGCTCGGCGCTGGTGGTTGGCAGCATCACGATTTCCGCGTCGGTACCTTTGAAACCGGCCGCTTCCAGCGCGTTACGCACGGCGTAGAACCCGGCGAACGAGGTGAACACGTCAATGGAGCCGTCTTCATTGGTCACCACGTCGTCGGCATCCGCCTCCATTGCCGCTTCCATCAGCGCATCTTCATCCACACCCGGTGCGAAGGAGATCTGCCCCTTGCGCTCGAACAGGTAGGCTACCGAACCGTCTGTGCCGAGGTTACCCCCGCACTTGCTGAACGCATGGCGCACCGCCGCCGCGGTACGGTTGCGGTTATCGGTCATGCACTCGACCATCACCGCCACGCCACCCGGGCCGTAGCCTTCGTAGGTAAGCTCGACCATGTCGTCGGTATCGGCCGCCCCGGCACCACGGGCCACGGCGCGGTCGATGATGTCGCGGCTCATGTTGGCGCCGAGGGCTTTATCCAGCGCCAGGCGCAGACGCGGGTTGGAGCCTGGGTCACCACCGCCCTGGCGGGCAGCGACCGTCAGTTCGCGAATCCACTTGGTGAAGATCTTGCCTTTCTTGGCATCCTGACGCTCTTTGCGGTGCTTGATGTTCGCCCACTTGGAATGGCCAGCCATAACACAACTCCGAAATTCTCTAGAAACCTTATCAACCCCGCCCCAGGCGGGATGCAACCCTTGTAACGCAAAGGCGCATCCGAAGATGCGCCTTTTTGACCGCGTAAAACCTTATCGCGCTTTCACGCAGCAGCCTTACTCAGCCTTCGGCGTCTCGCGCAGGCGAATGTGCAACTCGCGCAGTGCCTTGGCATCCACCACACCCGGCGCCTGGGTCATGACGTCCGCAGCGCTCTGGGTTTTCGGGAACGCGATCACTTCACGGATCGACTGGGCGCCAGTCATCAGCATCACCAGGCGATCCAGGCCGAAGGCCAGGCCACCGTGCGGCGGCGCGCCGTATTTCAGGGCGTCGAGCAGGAAGCCGAACTTCTCTTCCTGTTCCGCTTCGTTGATGCCCAGCAGGCGGAATACCGCTTGCTGCATCTCTTTGCGATGGATACGGATCGAACCGCCACCCAGCTCGGTGCCGTTCAGCACCATGTCGTAGGCACGGGACAGAGCGCCTGCCGGGTTGGCTTCCAGCTCTTCAGGAGAGCACTTCGGCGCAGTGAACGGGTGGTGCAAGGCGCTGAAGCTGCCGTCGTCGTTCTCTTCGAACATCGGGAAGTCGACGACCCACATCGGTGCCCACTTGCAGGTCAGCAGGTCGAGGTCGTGGCCCAGCTTGATCCGCAGCGCGCCAAGGGCTTCACTGACGATCTTGGCCTTGTCGGCGCCGAAGAACACGATGTCGCCGTCGACCGCACCAACGCGATCCAGGATCACATTGAGGTTGGCTTCCGGGATGTTCTTCACGATAGGCGACTGCAGGCCTTCAACTCCCTTGGCGCGCTCGTTGACCTTGATGTACGCCAGGCCCTTGGCACCGTAGATGCCGACAAACTTGGTGTAGTCGTCGATCTGCTTGCGCGGCATGCTCGCGCCACCAGGCACACGCAGGGCGGCGATGCGGCATTTCGGGTCGTTGGCCGGGCCGCTGAACACCTTGAAATCGACATCTTTAAGCTGGTCGGCCACGTCCACCAGTTCCAGCGGGTTACGCAGGTCTGGCTTGTCGGAACCGTAGCGGCGCATGGCTTCTTCGAAAGTCATGTGCGGGAATTCGCCGAATTCCAGGTCCAGCACTTCCTTGAACAGGTTGCGGATCATTTGTTCGGTGATGCCCATGATCTCTTTTTCATCGAGGAAGCTGGTCTCGATGTCGATCTGGGTGAATTCGGGTTGGCGATCGGCGCGCAGGTCTTCGTCACGGAAGCACTTGGCGATCTGGTAGTAACGGTCAAAGCCGGCCACCATCAGCAGTTGCTTGAACAACTGCGGCGATTGCGGCAGGGCGAAGAAGCTGCCGGCGTGGGTGCGGCTTGGCACCAGGTAGTCACGCGCGCCTTCCGGGGTAGCCCGGGTGAGGATCGGTGTTTCGACGTCGAGAAAGCCGTTCTCGTCCAGGAAGCGACGGATGCTGGTGGTCATGCGCGAACGCAGGCGCAGCTTCTCGGCCATTTCCGGACGACGCAGGTCCAGGAAGCGGTAGCGCAGGCGGGTTTCTTCGCCGACGTCGGAGTATTCGTTAAGCGGGAACGGCGGGGTTTCCGATTCGTTCAGCACTTCCAGCTCGTAGCCCAGCACTTCGATTGCGCCGGACGCCATGTTCGGGTTCACAGCCCCGGCCGGACGCAGGCGTACCTTGCCGGTGATCTTCACGACGTATTCGCTGCGCACGCGGTCGGCGGCGGCGAAGCTCTCGGCGCGGTCCGGGTCGAACACCACCTGGGCCAGACCATCACGATCACGGATATCGAGGAAGATCACCCCGCCGTGGTCGCGGCGACGGTGAACCCATCCGCAAAGGGTGATTTCCTGACCATCCAGGGTCTCGTTCAGTTGGCCGCAATAGTGGCTGCGCATCATGGTAGTGGTTTCACTTCTCGTAATTCGAAATTCGGTGGAGGCCTGCCTCGTCACCGCACAGTTAAGCAGGGGACGGATAATGCAGGAGCCTGCGCGTAGAGTTCAACTCAGTCTGCTTTGTCGCCGCCGGCCAGATTCTTCTTAGAGCCGGTCTTGAAATCGGTCTCGTACCAGCCGCTGCCACTCAGGCGGAAGCCCGGCATGGACAACATCTTCTTGAGTTCAGGCGCCTGGCAGGCCGGGCAATCGACCAACGGCGCTGCGCTGATCTTTTGAATGGCTTCCAACTGATGACCACAGGAAGCACATTGATAGTCGTACATGGGCATGGAGATGTCTCGGCGATCAGATCGTTACGCGCTACGCCTGCCCAACGGATCAAGCCCCGGCATTCGCAGCAAAGCGCGGGATTATATCTGGTAAATCGAGGCAGCGCAGCCGGCTTTCTGCCCGAAGCCAGGCCCGCCCTGGGGCAGGCCTGGCCACGGAACCGCAAGATTACTCAGGACTCAACGGTGCGCTGCAGCCTTTTAACAGGTGAACCACGCACACGACCCTGACCAGTCCACTGAAGTTCTTCACGCCTCCATACCGCAAATGCACTTCCCGATCGACGTAAGACAGCAATGCACTGACCGAACAGGCATTGAGCCTGGCAATCTCCGTGAGGATATTCCAATAGATCTGCTCGAGCCGCAGACAGGTGGAAAAACCGTTGAGCCTGACCGATCGGGACAACGGCCTGGCCAATCCCATATCGAACCCCCTGGAGAAGGGATCGACCTTTATCTTCTGAAAACCACCCGTTTCCATCACTCCACTCACCGCTCCACGTGACATACACCTGACACTCCGTTGCCAAACAACAGCCCATGGGTTTCTCCCATTGGGCGATAGGCCTATAAAACAGCAGGAAGACAGGGGCAGCCAGAAGACGGAGAGTCGATCATCGTAGGAGAACGCCAGGAAGCGCGGGGAAACCCGCGAGCGGCGCCGGGGCGACGCCACTCGAGGTCGATGGTTACTGGTTTTCGAGCAGGGAACGCAGCATCCACGCGGTTTTCTCGTGAACCTGCATGCGTTGGGTCAACAAGTCGGCCGTTGGCTCGTCACTGACCTTGTCGAGCAGCGGGAAAATGCCACGGGCGGTCCGCGTGACCGCTTCCTGGCCCGCAACCAATTGCTTGATCATCTCTTCTGCGCTCGGTACGCCTTCTTCTTCCTTGATCGAAGAAAGACGGGCATAGATCGAATAGGCACCCGGCGCCGGAAAGCCCAGGGCACGGATACGTTCGGCAATGGAGTCCACCGCCAGCGCCAGCTCGTTGTACTGCTCCTCGAACATCAGGTGCAGCGTGCGGAACATGGGGCCCGTGACGTTCCAATGGAAATTGTGGGTCTTCAGGTACAGTACATAGGTATCGGAAAGCAGTCGCGAAAGCCCATCGACGATGGATTTACGATCTTCTTCACTGATACCGATATCGATTGCCATGTTTATCCCCTTCAATTGACAAGCATTCATTGATCAGGTGCAGGACCACTCTAGCAAGAGTCCCCACCTTGTGCAGCCCGGCAGCACCAGGCGACGTGCGGCAATTCGCCCCGCGCGGGTGCGCCGGCCTGTGACAAGCAAGGCTTTGCGCCCGACAGGCGATTTGCCTGATAGCGATAAAAAAGCCTGCAAACGTCTAGGACAAGCGTTTGACGCAGAAATGCCACACCCCTTGCAATGCCTGGAAATGCTTGATTTGAGTAGGCACAGCCTTTGCTGTTAAATAGGCAGCGTGTCGCTGCCGTTATTTTCTTCGGCCAGCGCATAGGCTGATACCCGTGCACGTGCTCAACGCCTCCCATTGTTCAGAAGCGAACCGTGCCAGTCAGCTCTTCCTTGTGATCCGTCTTAACGTGAGTTAATCAAAATGTTGAAAATCGTCCACCTGCTAACGGGCGTTGCAGCTTTGCTGCTGTCCTTTATCCCGAGCCTGCAGCCTGAAAGCCTGCCCTACCTGCAACAACATGACGCTCTGTACCTGGCCTTGTTCGGCCTTCTTAACCTGACGCTGGCGCCCGTGATTCCGTACTGGAACAAAGGCATGCGTCATCAACTGCAAAACCTCGTCAGTGCGCTGTTGGTGCTGACTGTTGTGGTCCAAACCCTCACCCTCCTGGCACCCATGCCTGAAGTCGGCGGCCACCCGGCCATCCTGCTCAGCCTGGTCATTGCGCTGGTCGCCATCGTTCTTCACCTGGCCATCAGCTTCTACCGTTCGTCCCCTGCGGCCGCGTCGCAAAACTACGACATGACCAATCGGGATACCGGGACCGTCAAGTGGTTCAACACGTCCAAAGGCTTCGGCTTTATTTCCCGCGATTCGGGCGACGATATCTTCGTCCACTTCCGGGCCATCCGTGGCGAAGGCCATCGCGTTCTGGTCGAAGGCCAGCGTGTGGAATTCTCCGTCATGAACCGCGACAAAGGCCTGCAAGCCGAAGACGTGATCGCTGCCCTGCCACGTCGCTGATTTCAGCCCGCGCTGCAAAAAAAAACCGCGATCCAGCTAGGCTGGATCGCGGTTTTTTATGCGCGACTATTAAGGGTGGGCCAATTAATAGTGAGGCGGTGGAGCCTCCTCTTCGGAGGTTTCGAACTGGCCGCCCATTTCTTCCTGGCGCTTGAGCAGCGCCGCCATCTGAAGCTGCAGGCGTTCAACCGCGCGCTGCTGGGTCACCAGGATATCGTTGAGCGTCTCGATGGTGTCGTCCTGGAAGGCCAAGCGGCTTTCCAGGTCCGTCACGCGGTCTTGCAGATCCATGGTTCAGTCCTGCGCAAAAATAAAGTCGGCAGGCAACAACTCACGCATGCGCGCGCGAATAGCCGCTACCTGTTGTTCAGTGTACGGCTGCGCCGGATGCTTGCCCCAAACCGGAGCCGGCCATGCCGCGTCATCGCGCCTGCGTACGATCACATGCACGTGCAACTGGCTGACGACGTTGCCCAATGCACCAATATTCATCTTGTCGGCCATCAAGCCTTCGTTGAGCAACTGCGCCAGGGCCGTGGTTTCTTCCCATAGGATTCGTTGATCTGCGACATCCAGCTGAAACACTTCGCTGATACCGTTGATACGTGGTACCAGAATGAACCATGGGTAGTTCGAGTCATTGGACAGCAGCAGGCGGCACAGCGGGAAGTCCCCAAGGGCCAGTGTGTCTTGTTGCAAGCGTTGGTCTAAGGCGAACACCGCGGGCACTCCGTTCGGCAGGTCAAGTTCAGGTACCCAGCATACCGTTGATTGTTCGCGGCTTCACGGCGAATGCAGGAAACGTCGGCACGGTCCGACAAAAAAACCTGCACCTTTTCGAAGCAAGCGAATATATGAGCTACGCTAGAACGGGCCTCACCGGAACGCACCAAAATGACCCACTTGTGCCTCAAAGAGATCCGCCAAGTACCCACTCATCGGGGTGAACCGGTAACGTTTTGCGCAGGCACAGGTTTTTTGTACCACCGCACTGATGTCATGCGCGGCCGTCAAGACCAAACCAAAGGGCGTAAAAAGCCCGTGCTTATGCGGTTTTTACAGGGCAGTAACGATTTTCACGAAAAAATGACATTCAGTTACCGATTTGGGCGCGCTTGTTGCATTCACACCCATATCGTCGGCAACGACACCCGTTCGGAAGCAGGTGTTTCGCGAAAAGAACAACAGCGTTTCAATGCGAATCAAGGAAGACTCCAAACTATTGAAGGGTTTGAAAACAGCATTGAAGTTGTCAGTCCAGTTACATTCGGACTGTGAATTTGCGACATGGAGCTAGCAATTTACGACAGCCTCGTAAAGAAGCTGAAAGGATAGTTGGACAAGTATCGTCAATACGGTCTGCGTGATATAACTTTACGCCGACACAAAAAAGAAAGAGCCGCCCAGATAAAAATACAGGTGGGACGGCAGTACTCTTCCTAAACCAAAGGAGCAAATCACGATGCGCGTGATGAAGTGGAGCATGATCGCCCTGGCTGTTTCAGCAGGCACCTCGCAGTTCGCAATGGCATCCGCCCAGGACGATTCCAAGGGCTTTATCGAGGACAGCACAGCCAGTATCCTGACTCGTACCCTGTACTTCAGCCGTGACTTCCGTAACAACGCGCCAGGCACTCAAAGCCGTCGCGAAGAAACCGGCCTCGGCTTCCACGGTCTGTTCAGCTCGGGCTACACACAAGGCACCATCGGTGTCGGTGTCGATGCCATTGGTTTGCTGGGCATCAAACTCGACAGCGGCAAGGGCCGTGCCGGTACCGGCCTGTTCCCTAACGGCTCCGACGGTCGTGCGCAGGATGATTACTCCAAGGGTGGCGCAGCCATCAAGTTCCGTATTTCCGATACGGTCTTGAAAATCGGCGACCAGTACACCACCGCCCCGGTATTCGCATCCGATGACAGCCGCCTCCTGCCAGAACTGCCACAAGGTATCTCGCTCACCAGCAACGAGATCAAGGGCCTGAAACTGGAAGCCGGTCACTTCACCTCGATCGTTGCCCAGGACCACACCTACAAGGACAGTATCGCTAGCTCCGAGCCGGGTACCGGTACTGGCCTGCGCGACGCCAACTTCGTAGGCGGCGTGTACTCCTGGACCCCAGAGTTCACTACCAGCCTCTACTACTCGAAAGTGGAAGACTACTGGAAGAAACTCTACGCCAACGTGAACTGGACCCACGCGCTTAGCGATGATCAGTCCCTGGCTGTCGACTTCAACATCTACAGCACCAAAAGCGACGGCGCCGGCCTGCAACGCGCAGAAAAAGACGGCACCACCAAGCTGGATAACCGTGCCTACAGCTTGCAGGGCGCCTATACCCTCGGCGCTCACACCTTTACCCTCGCCTACCAGAAAGTTAGCGGTGACGGCGACTACGGTTACGGCGTAGACGGCGGCGGCACGATTTTCCTGGCCAACTCCATCGCCCGTTCCGACTTCAACGCTGAAGACGAGAAATCCTGGCAAGCTCGCTACGACCTGAACATGGCCACCTTCGGCGTGCCAGGCCTGAGCTTCATGACTCGTTACGTCAACGGCAGCGGCGCCAACACTGGCACCACTTCGAACGGTAAAGAGTGGGAACGCGACATCGAAGCCAAATACGTGATCCAGAGCGGCCCAGCCAAAGACCTGAGCCTGCGCGTCCGTCAAGCGACCTATCGTTCGTCTGACGGCGTGTACTACGGTTCGGCGTCGATCGACGAACTGCGTCTGATCGCGCAATACCCGCTGAACATCTTGTAATTAAGCGTTTGATTACAACGATGACTTAAGGCTTCGGCCTTAAACAAAAAAAGCCGCCCCTCTGCTAGCCAGGGGGGCGGCTTTTTTATTGCAGTTTTACTTCAGCGAATAAATAACTAGCAAGCTAACTAACGAGATTAAGCTGACACGTTTAACCTGACCTTTCGGCCAAGTTAAACATGACGCTTTCGCTTACTTCGGCGCAGCCTCTTGCATGACTCGTATAACTCGCTGCGGAAATGGAATATCAATCCCGGCTGCCTTTAAACGGTCACGGGACAGTTCATTAAGCATGAACACTACATCCCAATAATCCGGGGTATTGGTCCAGCAACGCAGAGAAACAGTGATCGAGCTGTCACCCAGGGTCGACACCACGGCAACAGGCGCAGGGTCAGCCAGCACGCGCGGATCTTTCGCCAGCTCCAGCAGCACTTCGCGGGCTTTTTGCAGATCGGCTTCATAGTCCACCCCCACATCGAACACCACCTTGCGGGTCGGCTGACGGTTGGTGTTGGTGATGATGCCGTTGGACAGGATGCCGTTCGGCACGATCACGGTCTTGTTGTCGCCGGTGCGCAGCACGGTGTGGAAGATCTGGATGCTGTCGACGGTACCGGCGGTGCCCTGGGCTTCGATCCAGTCGCCGATACGGAACGGACGGAACAACAGAATCAGCACCCCGCCGGCGAAGTTGGCCAGGCTGCCTTGCAATGCCAGGCCGATGGCCAGGGTAGCCGCACCGATAGCCGCGACGAACGAGGTGGTTGCCACGCCGATCATCGAGGCCACGCTGACGATCAGCATGACTTTCAGTGCAATGTTCGCAAGGCTGGTGATGAAGTGCTGCAGCGCCAGGTCCGCGTTACGCATGGCCAGCAGGCGGCCCACTCGGTGGGTCAATACGTTGATCAGCCACCAGCCAATGGCCAGGGTGATCACCGCCAGCAACACCCGGCTGCCGTATTCCATGATCATCGGGATCCACGACTGCGACGTCTTGATCAAGTGATCCATTTCAGCGTTTAAATCCATGTAGCTTCTCCTGTGTGGCGGATGTGCGGCTTATTGACGGCCTAGAAACACAAATGAGCCCCGTAGGGCTCAAGTGCAGGCGTGGGTTCTGGGGCGTGGGACGTCGAAAACGCCCGCAGGTTCCCCGAAGTGCCATCAGTCGCGGAAGTTATTGAACTGCAGCGGCATGTCGAATGTCTTGGCGCGCAGGGCCGCGATTGCCTCTTGCAGGTCGTCACGCTTCTTGCCGGTGACACGTACCTGCTCACCCTGGATGGCAGCCTGGACTTTCAGCTTGGCATCCTTGATATGGGCGACGATCTTCTTCGCCAGCTCCTTGTCGATGCCTTCCTTGAGCACGGCTTCCTGCTTCATCAGCTTGCCGGAGGCGTAGGCGTCCTTGACTTCAAGGCACTGCACGTCGATCTTGCGCTTGACCAGGGCCAGCTTGAGGATCTCGATCATCGCTTCCAGCTGGAAATCGGCTTCAGCGGTCAAGTTGACAGTCAGTTCCTTTTCCTTGAATTCGAAGCTGCCCTTGCCTTTCAAGTCATAGCGGCGGTCCAGTTCCTTGACGGCGTTCTCGACGGCGTTGGTGACTTCGTGTTTGTCCAGTTCGGATACCACGTCGAACGAAGGCATGTCATTTCTCCAATATAAAGGGCGGGCTCAGTAAAGATGGAGCGCGCCGAGCTAAAATGCCGGGGCATTATAGCGGTTCTTTCGCCCCATTCACCGTGGGCGCCCCTACGGAGCACAAACTGATGTCGACCCCTTGGCACATTCTCGGCGCCGGCAGCCTCGGCACACTCTGGGCCACCCGACTGACGCGCGCCGGCGTGCCCGTGAGGCTGATCCTGCGCGATGAGGCGCGCCTGGCCAGCTACCAGGCGGGGCCAGGGCTGACCCTGGTGGAGCAAGGCGTAGCACACACCTACCCTGTGATCGGCGAAACACCTGACAGCCCCGGGCCGATTCATCGTCTGCTGGTGGCGTGCAAAGCCTACGACGCCCAGGGTGCCATCGCCCGGTTGCAGCATCGACTGGTACCGGACGCCGAACTGATCCTCTTGCAAAACGGCCTGGGCAGCCAGGACGCCGTCGCGGCGCAACTGCCCCAGGCGCGTTGCATCTTCGCCTCCAGCACCGAAGGCGCGTTTCGCGACGGCGACTGGCGCGTGGTATTCGCCGGGCATGGCTACACCTGGCTGGGCGACGCTCAGCACCCCACTCCACCGCTATGGCTGGATGACCTGCAAGCTGCGGGCATCCCCCACGAATGGAGCACCGACATCCTCACCCGCCTGTGGCGCAAACTCGCGCTCAATTGCGCGATCAACCCGCTGACGGTGCTGTACCAATGCCGAAATGGCGGCCTGCAGGCACATCAGTGTGAAGTCGCGACCCTGTGCGCCGAACTGAGCGAGCTGCTCGAATGCTGCGGCCAGCCTGCCGCCGCGCAAGATCTGCACAGTGAGGTAGAGCGAGTGATCCAGGCCACGGCCGCCAATTACTCCTCGATGTACCAGGACGTGGCCAACGCGCGGCGCACCGAAATCAGCTACCTGCTGGGCTATGCGTGCCAGGCGGCCAACCGTCATCAATTGGTCCTGCCGCACTTGCAACAGGTGCAGATGCGCCTGGTCGAGCAGTTGATTGCACGCGGATTGCCCAGCGACTGAGGCACGCGCTACCCTGCCCACTTGTCTATTACCTGTGGAAAACTGATGCCACTGCGCCAGCGTCTCGAAAATCTCCCGGTGGGGCAAAAGCTGCTGGCCGCCCTACTGGTGCTGCTGACCACTGTATTGCTGGTGGCCAACCTGACCTTTATCAGCGCCGCCTACTGGATTTCCCAGGAAAGCATGGCGCCCCAGGCCTTGCAGGCCATCGGTCGGCTGGTGTCCAACCCGGCACTCGCCGCCGAAGCCCTGGAATCTCCAGCCAAGGCCGACGCTCTGCTCAATGAACTGACCAGCTATTCGCCGCTGCGCGCCGCCGCACTGTACGACGGCGAAGGCAACCGCCTGGCGCAGATGCAACATGGCGACCGCCTGCACTTGCCGGACAGCTACCGGCATATCGAGGCCTGGCGGGTCACTGAATTCCGCAGCAACCAGGTGATCACCCTGCCTCGCGCGGGCCAGCCATCCGGGCATTTGCTGCTGGTGGCCAGCAGTGAGCTGCCGGTGGCGTTCTACACCGGTACGCTGACCGCCAGCCTGGGTATCCTGATTTTCAGCGTACTGCTGTGGCTGGTCATCGCCCGGCAGATCAAACGCTTGATCACGCGCCCCATCCATGAGCTGGAAGAGCTGTCCCGCCAGGTCACCCGCGAAGAGAACTACGCCCTGCGCGCCGGCCGCGGCAACCGCGATGAAATCGGCAGCCTGGCCGAGGCCTTCAATACCATGCTGTCGCGTATCGAAGCCCGCGAACAGCAGCTCAAGCGCGCGCGGGACGACTCCCAGGCCGCCTATTCCCAGGCCCAGGGCCTGGCCGAGGAGACGCGCCACACCAACCGCAAGCTGGAACTGGAAGTCCAGGTGCGCAGCAAGATCGAGAAAAAACTCACCGGTTTCCAGAATTACCTGAACAGTATCATCGACTCCATGCCGTCGGCGCTGATCGCCCTGGATGAGCAGCTCTATGTCACCCAGTGGAACCAGGAAGCCAGCGCGCTTTCCGGTACGCGCCTCGACGAAGCCTTGAACCAGCCGATCTACCTCGCCTTCCAACCCCTCAAGCCGTACCTGCCGCAAATCAAGGCTACCGTCGAGCAGCACACGGTGGAACGCATCGAGCGGGTCACCTGGATCAAGGACGATGAGCCCAAGCATTACGCCCTGACCTTCTACCCGCTGACGGGCGGTGCCGGGCGCGGCGTGGTGATCCGTATCGATGACATCACCCAGCGCCTGTCCCTGGAAGAAATGATGGTGCAGTCGGAAAAAATGCTTTCCGTCGGCGGGCTCGCGGCCGGCATGGCCCATGAGATCAACAACCCGCTGGGAGCGATCCTGCATAACGTGCAAAACATCCGCCGCCGCTTGTCGCCCGACCTGCCCAAGAACCTGGAACAGGCCGAGCAGGTTGGCATCGACCTGGACACGGTCAACCGCTACCTGCAAAGCCGCGAAGTGCCGCAGCTGCTCGACGGCATCCAGCAAGCCGGCGCGCGGGCGGCGAAGATCGTGACCCATATGCTCAGTTTCAGCCGCCGCAGCAATCGGCAAATGGCGCCTTGCGACCTACCAGCCCTGATCGACCAGGCCGTGGAAATTGCCGGTAATGACTTCGACCTCGCCATCGGCTTCGACTTCAAGGGCCAGGCGATCATCCGCCAATTCGACCCGCAACTGGGCCCGGTGCCCGGCACCGCCAACGAGCTGGAGCAGGTGTTGCTCAACCTGCTGAAAAACGCCGCCCAGGCCATTCACCTGCGCGAAGACGATCGCGAGCCCGGACGCATCATCCTGCGCACTCGGCTTAATCCGCCCTGGGCCGAAATCCAGGTGGAAGACAACGGTATCGGCATGAGCGAAAACGTGCGCAAACGCACGTTCGAGCCATTCTTCACCACCAAGGAGATCGGCCAGGGCACCGGGCTTGGGCTGTCGGTGTCGTACTTCATCATCACCAACAACCATAAGGGCCAGATGGAGGTGCACTCCACCCTGGGCCAAGGTACCTGCTTCACCTTGCGCCTGCCCCTGGCGGGCAGCCAATTGTCCCCCGCTGAACTTACCCAACTGGAGCACTGACCATGGGCTTTCGCCTGTCGAAGATTTACACCCGTACCGGCGACCAGGGTGAAACCGGCCTCGGCGACGGTCGCCGCGTGCCCAAGGACCACCCACGGGTGGAAGCCATTGGCGAAGTCGATACGCTGAACAGTCAGTTGGGGTTGCTGCTGGCGTATCTCGAAGCACTCGGCGGGCAGCATCCAGGCTTACAGGACGTGATCGAGGTGCTTACGCCTTGCCAGCATCGATTGTTCGATCTGGGCGGCGAGTTGGCGATGCCGGAGTACAAGGCACTGAATGCGGCGGAAGTTGATCGGCTGGAAGCAGCGATTGATCGCTGGAACGAGGAAGTCGGACCGCTGGAAAACTTTATCTTGCCTGGTGGTTCAGCGCTGATTGCCCAGGCCCATGTATGCCGCAGCCTGGCGCGCAGTGCCGAGCGGCGCTGTCAGCATCTGAATGCTGTAGAGCCGTTGGAAGGGGTGGGGTTGGCGTATATCAATCGGCTGTCGGATTTGCTGTTTGTGGCGGCGCGGGTGATTGCCAAGCGCCAGGGTGTTGCAGAAGTGTTGTGGCAGGCGGCGGCGAAGCCGCACTGATGATGATTCGGTGACTGATTGGGCCTCATCGGGGGTGCCCCCTCCCACATGTTGATCACATTCCAAAGTTGGAACTCGGTCGAATGTGGGAGGGGGCTTGCCCCCGATAGGGCCCTTCAGAGCACCATCAAACCTCAGGCCAGAACGCCCGAATCCCTGCGACACCTTGAGCGCCGGCTTCCCACGCCTGCTCCCGCTGCGCAGGCCCAACCCCGCCTAACAGAAACACCGGTTTGCTGAACCCACGGATCAACTCTGCCGCCAGTTCCCAGCCCAACGGTTGGGCATCAGGATGGGTCTGGGTCGGCTGCACGGGCGACAGCGTGACAAAATCCACGTCCATCATTTCCGCCAGCGCCAGTTCTTCGGCGTTGTGGCAGGAAGCCGCCAGCCAACGATCCTTGGGCAGCGGGCGGCCCTTGCTCGCGTATTTGCGCAGTTGCGCGGCGGTCATGTGCCAGCCGGCCGCCGGAAAATCCCCCAGCCATTCAAACGGCCCCTTGAGCATCAACTGCGCCTTACCGGCGCACAGCCCCACTGCGTCCACCGCAAGGTCACGGTACTTGGGGTCATAACCGTTGGGGGCACGCAACTGAACCAGTTTGACGCCACCGGCAATGGCTTTCTGGATACCACGCAACAATGTCGGGGTTTCCAGCTCGCCCGGGGTGATCAGGTATTCGGCGGGCAAGCGTGCGGCGGCAACGATCGGCGCATTGGCTGCCGGAAACTCATAGTTGAGCAAATCCCGTTGGGCCACCCACGCCAGCGGCTGCCCTTCAGCACCATGGGGCTCGCCGGTAAAGGCCGAGACTTCCCAGACATCCAGCAACACCTGCTTGTCCGGGTAGTCATGCTGCACCTTGATCAGTGGCCGCGCCGTGGTGACCTGGATACCCAGCTCTTCCTGCAACTCGCGGGACAGCGCGGTGGCGACCGACTCGCCGGCCTCCACCTTGCCGCCAGGAAACTCCCAGAGACCGCCCTGATGCTGGGTATCGGCGCGGCGCGCCAGCAGGATCCTGCCATCGACGCCGCGGATCACCGCTGCTGCTACATGCACTCGTTTCACGCCACTGTCTCCCTTACAAGCCTTGAGCTGCCCTTTGCAGGAGCGAGCCTACTCGCGAAAAACGCCCAGGCACCGCGTGCATCCAGAATGTCCGCGTTATCGTTGACGTTCTTCGCGAGCAAGCTCGCGCCTACAAGGTAACGTTCGTTTTCAGGTGCGGTATTCCGCATTGATCTTCACGTATTCGTGGGACAGGTCGGTGGTCCAGATGGTTTCGCTGCAGTTACCACGCCCCAGTTCGATGCGGATGGTGATTTCTTCCTGCTGCATCACCGCCGAGCCCTGGGCTTCGGTGTAGGTCTCGGCGCGCGCGCCACCGCTGGCGATGCATACGTCGCCGAGGAACACGTCGATCTTGCTCACATCCAGGTCCGGCACGCCGGCACGACCGACGGCGGCGAGGATACGCCCCCAGTTCGGGTCGGAGGCGAACAGTGCGGTCTTGATCAGTGGCGAATGGGCCACGGTATAACCGACATCCAGGCATTCCTGGTGGTTGCCGCCGCCGTTGACTTCAACCGTGACGAACTTGGTTGCGCCTTCGCCGTCACGCACGATGGCCTGGGCCACGTCCATGCACACTTCGAACACCGCCTGCTTCAATGCAGTAAACAGCGGCCCGTTGGCTTCGGTGATTTGCGGCAGGTTGGCTTGGCCAGTGGCGATCAGCATGCAGCAATCGTTGGTGGAGGTATCGCCATCAATGGTGATGCGGTTGAACGACTTGTTGGCGCCATCCAGGATCAGGCGTTGCAGCACATCGCGGGAAACTTTGGCGTCGGTGGCAATGTAGCCGAGCATGGTGGCCATGTTCGGGCGAATCATGCCCGCACCTTTGCTGATGCCGGTCACGGTGACCGTCACGCCTTCGTGCACGAATTGGCGGCTCGCACCTTTGGGCAGGGTGTCGGTGGTCATGATGCCAGTGGCGGCGGCCGCCCAGTTATCCACAGACAGGTCATCCAACGCGGCTTGCAGGGCCGCTTCGATTTTTTCCACGGGCAGCGGCTCGCCGATCACGCCGGTGGAGTACGGCAGTACCTGGCTGGCGTCCACGCCGGTCAGTTGCGCCAGCTTGGCGCAAGTGCGGGCGGCGGCGACCAGGCCAGGTTCACCGGTGCCGGCGTTGGCATTGCCGGTGTTGGTCAACAGGTAACGAATCGGGCCGGCCACGCGCTGCTTGGCCAGGATCACCGGCGCGGCGCAGAAGGCGTTGAGGGTGAACACACCAGCGACGGTCGAGCCTTCGGCACAGCGCATCACCACCACATCCTTGCGCCCCGGGCGTTTGATGCCGGCCGAAGCGATACCGAGTTCAAAACCGGCAACCGGGTGCAAAGTGGGCAAAGGACCAAGACCAACAGCCATGAATGCGCTCCTTAAAAATAGGTGATGTCTGTGCCGTCGCGTTCGACGGTAGGAATTAATGGCAAAACGCCGCGACGGCTGATGCCGGTCGCGGCGCGGGGTGTTGCAGCGTCAGGCGAAAATCTTAGTTGATTTCGCCGTGGCAGTGTTTGTACTTCTTGCCCGAACCGCACCAGCACAGCTCGTTACGGCCCAGCTTCTGCTCGTTGCGCACGGGGGTCTGGGCCAGGGCCACATCGACCTCCTCGCCCAACACCTCAGGAGCCTCGAGACCTGGCGCTTCGTCATGCTGGAATTGCATGCGCGCAGCCAAGGCCTCCGCTTCCTGGCGCAGGCGAGCTTCTTCCTCGACCGGATCTTCGCGACGCACCTGGACGTGGGACAACACGCGAATCGAATCGCGCTTGATCGAATCCAGCAGCTCGGAGAACAGCGTGAACGACTCGCGCTTGTACTCCTGCTTAGGGTTCTTCTGGGCATAGCCACGCAGGTGGATGCCATGACGCAGGTGGTCCATGGTCGACAGGTGGTCTTTCCACAGGTCATCCAGCACGCGCAGTACGATTTGTTTTTCGAAAGTACGCAGGGCTTCGGCGCTCGCCTGCTCTTCTTTCTCGTTGTACGCGGCCAGCAGCTCGGTCATGAGCTTCTCGCGCAGGGTTTCCTCGTACAGGTGGTCGTCTTCGTCGAGCCATTGCTGGACCGGCAAGTCAACACCGAAGTCGCTCTTCAACGCAGCTTCCAGACCGGCAACATCCCACTGCTCAGGCAGGGACTGTGGCGGAATGTGCGCGCTGACGGTGGCGTTGAGCACGTCCTGGCGGAAATCGGCAATGGTCTCGCCAATGTTGTCGGCGGCCAGCAACGTGTTACGCATGTGATAGATCACTTTACGCTGTTCGTTGTTGACGTCATCGAACTCGAGCAGTTGCTTACGAATGTCGAAGTTACGACCTTCTACCTTGCGCTGGGCCTTCTCGATGGCGTTGGTCACCATGCGGTGCTCGATCGCTTCACCGGACTGCATGCCCAGGGCCTTCATGAAGTTCTTCACCCGATCCGAGGCGAAGATACGCATCAGGCTGTCTTCCAGCGACAGGTAGAAACGGCTGGAACCGGCGTCACCCTGACGACCGGCACGACCACGCAGCTGGTTGTCGATACGGCGCGACTCGTGGCGCTCGGAAGCGATCACCTGCAGGCCACCGGACTCCAGCACCGCCTGGTGGCGTTTCTGCCAGTCGGCCTTGATCTGGGCGATCTGCTCAGGGGTCGGGTTGTCCAGGGACGCGACTTCCACTTCCCAGTTGCCGCCCAACAGGATGTCGGTACCACGACCGGCCATGTTGGTGGCGATGGTCAGCGCGCCTGGGCGGCCGGCCTGGGCGATGATCTCGGCTTCTTTTTCGTGGAACTTGGCGTTGAGGACCTTGTGCTCGATGCCTTCCTTGTTGAGCAGGTTGGACACATGCTCGGAAGTCTCGATGGTGGCGGTACCCACCAGGATAGGACGACCCTGGGCCATGCCGTCCTTGATGTCATTGATGATCGCCGCGTATTTCTCTTCGGCGGTCAGGAACACCAGGTCGTTGAAGTCTTTACGCGCCAATGGCTTGTTCGGCGGAATGACCACCACCGACAGACCGTAGATCTGGTGGAACTCGAACGCTTCGGTGTCGGCGGTACCGGTCATGCCGGACAGCTTGTTGTACAGACGGAAGTAGTTCTGGAAAGTCGTGGACGCCAACGTCTGGCTTTCAGCCTGGATGTTGAGCATTTCCTTGGCTTCGATGGCCTGGTGCAGGCCTTCGGACAGACGACGACCCGGCATGGTACGGCCGGTGTGTTCGTCAACCAGTACGACCTGGCCGTCCTGGACGATGTATTCGACGTTGCGATGGAACAGCTTGTGGGCGCGCAGGCCAGCATACACGTGGGTCAACAGGCCCAGGTTGTGTGCCGAGTACAGGCTTTCGCCCTCGGCCAGCAGGCCGATCTGGGTCAGCATGTCTTCGACGAACTGGTGGCCGGCTTCGTTGAGTTCGACCTGGCGGGTCTTCTCGTCGATGGTGAAGTGACCTTCTTTGGTCACCACGCCTTCCACTTCCTCGATGTGCTGCTCCAGGCGCGGGATCAACTTGTTGATCTCGGTGTACAGGCGCGAGCTGTCTTCGGCCTGGCCGGAGATGATCAGCGGGGTACGGGCTTCGTCGATGAGGATGGAGTCGACTTCGTCGATGACGGCAAAGTTGAGTTCACGCTGGAATTTTTCTTCCATGCTGAACGCCATGTTGTCGCGCAGGTAGTCGAAGCCGAATTCGTTGTTGGTACCGTAGGTGATGTCGGCAGCGTAGGCCGCGCGTTTTTCTTCCGGCGGTTGGAACGGCGTCACGACACCGACGGTCAGGCCGAGGAATTCATACAGCGGGCGCATCCAGTTGGCGTCCCGGCGGGCCAGGTAGTCGTTCACCGTCACAACATGCACGCCCTTGCCGGACAGTGCGTTGAGGTAAACACCCAGGGTCGCCACCAGGGTCTTGCCTTCACCGGTACGCATTTCGGCAATCATGCCTTCATGCAAGGTCATGCCGCCGATCAACTGGACGTCGAAGTGGCGCATGCCCATGACGCGCTTACCGGCTTCACGGGCAACCGCAAAGGCTTCGGGGAGCAGCTTGTCGAGGGTTTCACCTTTGGCTATGCGGGCCTTGAACTCTTCGGTCTTGGCGCGCAATTGCTCGTCCGAAAGGGCAACCATCTGCTCTTCGAAGGCATTGACCAGCTGCACCGTCTTGAGCATGCGTTTGACTTCGCGCTCATTCTTGCTTCCAAAAAGTTTCTTTAACAAAGGCGCAAACATATCGGCAGGTTCTTCCACACATAGGGATGGAGGGCGCACCGTGAGTGGCCCGAGCAGCCCTCACGGCCGCATGCGAACGCGCATTCTACCCGGAATCGTGGGTGAGGAAAGTGGCGTTGTTCCCCGATGCTGGCATGGTGCTGTGAGAGGGCTTGTTTAAAATAAGGGCTTTTGCTGGAACTTCAACCCATGGAGCCCAGAAGTTATCTATTGATTTCACGGGTAAAGCCTCGCCAATGCATTGCCTGGGGGTGCCTGGGCGGATTCTGCTAAGATGGCCGCTCTGTTACTTTAGGTGTCTGATCATGGCATTTCGCCCTCTTACAGCCCGCGCGCCCAGCGTGTTGCTTCGCGAAGCCAAACCGTTGAAAGCCATCTTCGGCCATGCGCAACGCTTGGGCCATTTGCAACGCCTGCTTGAAACCCAACTGCAACCTGCCGCGCGGGAACACTGTCATGTGGCCTCCTGGCGCGAAGGCAACCTGCTGCTAATTGTCACAGATGGCCATTGGGCGACACGCCTGCGCTATCAGCAAAAACGCCTGCAACGGCAATTGATGGCCTTCGATGAGTTCGCCAGCCTGACGCGGATCCAGTTCAAGGTGCAGCCGCCGACCGTGCAGCAAGGCGCGGTCGGGCACACAATCAATTTATCGGTGAACGCGGCCGAGACCATTCAAGCCACGGCCGACGGCATCAGCGATCCGGGCTTGCGCGCGGCACTGGAGCGCCTGGCCGCGCATGCCAAGCCCAAGCCCTGATCCGTTATTTGCGCTTGCTCCCCCCCAGTAAAGACCCCAACAAGCCCCGCACCAATTGCCGTCCCATCTGATTGGCGGCTTGCTGCATGGCGGACTTGAGCGCCTTGCCCGCCGCGGTCCCCAGGAACGCACCGGCCTTATCGGTAAAGCTCGGCTCCTGGGCTGCAGGCGTGGACGCCTCGGCAGGCCCCAATTCCTTGCGCGCCATCAGTACTTCATAGGCCGACTCTCGATCAATCGGCTTGTCATAACGGCCTTGCAACGGCGAACTGGCGACCAAGGCGGCACGTTCACCGTCACTGAGCGGCCCGATCCGCGATTGTGGCGGTGCGACCAACACGCGCTGGACGACTTCCGGTGTGCCTTTTTCCTGCAAGGTGCCCACCAATGCCTCGCCCGTACCCAACTCCGTCAGGACCGCCAAGGCATCGAACGCCGGGTTGGGGCGAAAGCCGTCCGCCACCGCTCGCAGGGATTTCTGCTCCTTAGTGGTGAACGCACGCAACCCATGCTGGATACGCAGGCCCAGTTGCGCCAGCACCGCATCAGGCAAATCGCCAGGGGACTGGGTGACGAAATACACCCCGACCCCCTTGGAGCGAATCAATCGAACCACTTGTTCCAGGCGGTCCTGCAAGGCCTTGGGCGTGTCGGCGAATAATAAGTGGGCCTCGTCAAAAAACAGCGCCAGCAGTGGTTTGTCCGCATCGCCGCGTTCCGGCAGCTGCTCAAACAACTCAGCGAGCAGCCACAGCAGAAAGGTCGCATAGACCTTCGGCGCGTCATGCACCAGGCGGCTGGCGTCCAGCAAATGGATGCGTCCGCGTCCGTCGCTGGCAGGCTGCAAAATATCCTCAAGCTGCAGGGCCGGCTCGCCAAACAAGGCTTCGGCACCCTGCTGCTCCAGCACCGCCAGGCGCCGCAACAATGCCTGGCTGGAACCCGTGGTCATCAGCGCGGCATCTTCCCCCAGCAGTTCCGGGTGATAGCGTAGGTGGTTGAGCAGCGCCTTGAGGTCCTTGAGGTCCAGCAGCAACAGGCCTTCGCGATCTGCCACCTTGAATGCCGCGTAGAGCGCCGACTGCTGGCTGTCCGTCAACTCCAGCAGGCTGCCGAGCAACAGCGGGCCCATTTCGCTGATAGTGGTGCGCAAGGGATGACCAGACTGGCCATGAATGTCCCACAGCGTGACCGGATACGCTTTGCTCGTGTAATGAAGAAAGGGCATGCCGGCGATGCGTTCGGCCACCTTGCCCTGCGGGTTCGCCGCAGCGCCCAGGCCACAGAGGTCACCCTTTATATCGGCGGCAAATACCGCCACGCCCGCATCACTGAACGCTTCGGCCAGGCGTTGCAGCGTGACGGTCTTGCCCGTGCCGGTGGCGCCAGCAATCAACCCGTGGCGGTTGGCCAGGCGCATGGCCTGGGCGATGGGCTGGTCGTCGGGACCGGCACCAATAAGGAGCTGCGAGGAATCAGGCATTTCGTCACCTATGGTTAATCTTTCGTGCCGCCAGTCGATACAGACAGATGTGAGACCCACAAAGTCTAAAAATAGGTCAGATAGTTCCTACAGGGACCCACAGAGCTATCGCCAAGAAGTATCACACCTTTTTTGACACTGCCATTTTGCGCCTCCCACAAGGACGCGCTTCGGATATAAAGACCTTAGCGGACCCTTCAAGCCATGAATAAAAATCTGCGTTTCAGCCATAAAATCCTGCTTGCAGCCTCCCTTATCGTCATTGCCGCCTTCGCGCTGTTTACCCTCTACAACGACTACCTGCAACGCAACGCGATTCGCGACGACCTGAATAACTACCTGCATGAAATGGGCGATGTCACCGCCAGCAACATTCAAACCTGGCTCACCGGGCGCATTGCGTTGGTGGAAAACGCTGCGCAAAACATCGCCATCAATCCCGAACCAAGCGTGGTTGCCAGCCTGCTGGAACAGAAAGCCCTGACCTCTGCATTCATGGCGACCTACGTGGGCGACAGCAAAGGCGCCTTCACCATCCGTCCCGACACCAAGATGCCGGACGGCTTCGACCCGCGCGTTCGCCCCTGGTACAAAGGCGCCCAGAACAGCAACGGCTCGACCCTGACCGAACCCTACATCGATGCCGCAACCGGGCAATTGATCATCTCCATCGCCACCCCCAGCGCCAAGGGCAGCCAGAGCATCGGCGTGGTCGGCGGCGACCTGAGCCTGCAAACCCTGGTGGACAACATCGCAGCCTTGAACTTCGGCGGCATGGGCTATGCGTTCCTGGTCAGCGCCGACGGCAAAGTGTTGGTGCACCCGGACAAAAACCTGGTGATGAAGACCCTGGCGGACGTCTACCCGACACACACCCCCAAAATCAGCGGTGATTTCAGTGAGGTCCAAGCCAATGGCAAAGACAACATCGTGACCTTCACGCCAATCAAAGGGCTGCCATCGGTGAACTGGTACCTGGGTATTTCGGTGGATAAAGACAAATCCTTCGCCATGCTCAGCGAATTCCGTACCTCGGCCGTCATCGCTACCGTCATTGCCGTGGTGATCATCATCGCCCTGCTGGGCATGCTGATTCGCGTCTTGATGCAACCGCTGCACGTGATGACCCGTGCCATGCAGGACATCGCCGACGGTGAGGGTGACCTGACCCGCCGGCTGACCATCCAGAACCACGACGAGTTCGGCATCCTGGGGAATGCGTTCAACCGCTTCGTGGAACGCATTCATACATCGATTTGCGAAGTGTCCTCGGCCACCGAGCACGTCAACGAAGTGGCCCTGCGGGTGGTCAGCGCCTCCAACTCGTCAATGGTCAACTCCGACGAGCAGGCCAACCGTACCAACAGCGTTGCCGCCGCCATCAACGAGCTAGGGGCCGCAGCCCAGGAAATCGCCCGCAACGCTGCGCAAGCATCCAACCAGGCCAGCGATGCGCGGCAGTTGGCCGAAGACGGTCAACAGGTGGTTGATCGCAACATCAAGGCGATGACCCAGCTTTCCGCGATGATCAGTACCTCAAGCAGCAATATCGAAGCACTTAACAGCAAGACGGTGAATATCGGCCAGATTCTTGAGGTAATCACCAGTATTTCCCAGCAAACCAACCTGCTGGCACTCAACGCCGCCATCGAAGCGGCGCGTGCCGGGGAAGCCGGACGCGGGTTTGCGGTGGTCGCCGATGAGGTGCGCAACCTCGCGCATCGCACCCAAGAGTCGGCGCAGCAGGTGCAGACCATGATCGAGGAGCTGCAAATCGGCGCCCGAGACTCGGTCAGCACCATGAGCGAAAGCCAGCGCCACAGCCTCGACAGTGTGGAAATCGCCAACCTGGCCGGCGAACGCTTGAACAGCGTGACCCAGCGCATCGGTGAGATCGACGGGATGAACCAGTCCGTCGCCACCGCCACCGAGGAGCAGACGTCGGTCGTGGAGTCGATCAACATGGACATCACCGAGATCAATACGCTTAACCAGGAAGGCGTGGAAAACCTGCAATCAACCCTGCGCGCGTGCTCGGACCTGGAACAGCAGGCGGCACGGCTGAAGCAACTGGTGGGTAGTTTCCGCATCTGACAGGCAGCCCTCTCGCTCGCGATAGCGCAGTATCAGCCGGTGATGTATTGACTGAACCACGGCTATCGCGAGTGAACCCGCTCCCACACTGACGCAGTTCAAACTCGATCGCACCGTGCATCCCCAATCTCGATCGAACATCTATCCTTACCTCAGGTCCACGTTAGGAGAGCAACGGATAGGAGGGATGTTCATCGTGCACATTG
Source organism: Pseudomonas fluorescens (assembly GCF_001708445.1). Taxonomy (NCBI): domain Bacteria; kingdom Pseudomonadati; phylum Pseudomonadota; class Gammaproteobacteria; order Pseudomonadales; family Pseudomonadaceae; genus Pseudomonas; species Pseudomonas fluorescens. The sequence continues at coordinate 5,273,110 of NZ_CP015637.1, read as the reverse complement.
CGGACATAACCATGTTCTACGCCCCTGCCAGCGGTGGCGTACGCACTTATCTCGACGCCAAGCATCGGCGTCTGGCGCTCAAGCCCGGCATTCGCCACAGCCTGTTGATCCCCGGTGCGCACTTGAGCGAACAGGATGGGATCTTCAAGGTGCCGGCGCCTGCCCTGCCCTTCGGCAAAGGCTATCGCTTCCCCCTTCGGCTCGCGCCCTGGCGAAATGTCCTGCATGACTTACAGCCCGATCTGATCGAAGTTGGCGATCCCTACCTGACCGCCTGGGCGGCACTGGATGCGCGGCGCCAGCTGGATGTGCCGGTCATCGGCTTCTACCATTCCGATTTACCGCTGCTGGTGAGCAACCGCATGGGGCCTTGGTTTACCCCTAACGTCGAGGCGTATGTCAGCAAGCTCTACGGCAATTTCGATCGGGTATTGGCGCCGAGCCAAGTGATGGCCGACAAGCTCATCGGGCTTGGGGTCAGGAATGTGTTCGTGCAGCCGCTGGGTGTCGACCTGCAGACCTTCACGCCGGCCGTGCGTGACCCCGGCTTGCGCGCCGAACTGGGGATTGATGAAGACACCCGCCTGCTGATCTTCGCCGGGCGAGGTTCCAAGGAAAAAAACCTGCCAGTGCTGCTCAAGTGCATGAAGCGCCTGGGGGATGGCTACCACTTACTGTTAGTGGGCTCTGGCATGCCGGCCAGCGTACCGGACAACGTCACGGTGATCGATGGGTTCCGCCCCGCCCTCCATGTCGCCCGGTTGATGGCCAGTGCCGACGCGCTGCTGCATGCCGGAGACCAGGAAACCTTCGGCCTGGTGATCCTGGAGGCCATGGCCTGCGGTATCCCGGTCGTTGCCGTGGCGGCCGGTGCGTTCACTGAGATTGTCGACGAGCGCTGCGGCCTGCTCTGCGCGCCCAACCACCCCAAAGCGATGGCCGATGCCGTGCGCGAGTTGTTCGGCACCGATAGTCGGCGCCTGGGGGAGCAGGCACGACGCCATGTCGAACAGCATTACGCCTGGGACACGGTGGTCGATAGCCTGCTGGGTCATTACTACGCGGTGCTGGGCCGCCACAAACCGATGCTCGCCCATGGTTGAGCGCTCGGTTTTACTGGTGCTGCACGATGTCGCGCCGCACACCTGGACCGACTATCGCCCATTCGTCGAAGCTGTCGACGCCTTGGGCGCCGTGCCGATGACCTGGCTGGTGGTGCCGGACTTTCATCATCGTGACGCCCTGGCCGCCCACACTGATTTCCGACGGTTGCTCGACACCCGCGTCGCCAAGGGCGATGAACTGACGTTGCACGGCTACTACCATTGCGACGATCAACCGCCACCGCGCTCGCCAAAAGAGTGGTTCATGCGCCGGGTCTATACCCATGAAGGCGAGTTCTACCAACTGCCCCAGGTCCAGGCCTTGCAGCGTATTACCGATGGCATCGAGGTGTTCCAACGCAATGGCTGGCCGCTGCAGGGCTTCGTCGCCCCTGCCTGGCTGATGAGCCAGGGCACTCGCCAGGCACTACGCCAATTACCCCTGAGCTACACCAGCGACCCGCAGCACCTGTATCGCCTGCCCGACTTCACCGCGCTCAATGCGCCGGGGCTGGTGTGGAGCGGGCGCAGCGCCTGGCGCCGTGGCTTGTCCAAAGTCCTCAGCGACCGACGTGAGCAACACTGGCAAACAGCCCCGGTCATTCGCCTGGGGTTACACCCGGTGGACATGCGCCATGAGTTTTCCCGCCGTTATTGGCTGGACACCCTGCAACGCCTGTTGAACGCCGGACGCACCCCACTGACCAAGGCCGCGTGGCTGGCGATGCAGCCGTGAGCCGATTGATCTGGCTGTTGCTCGCCCTGCTGGTCGCGCTGGTGATTCCCGTGGGATTGGGGGGCAGCGAAACCATAACGCGCCTTCGGCAATTCCCCTTGCCGCTGCTGTTGCTGATGTTCGCCATGATTGTCCTGTGCTGGCTGATCAACAGCCTGCGCATCCGCTTATTGCTGGGCATGCACCGTAGCCGGTTGGGGCGACTTAAATGCCTTGGGGTGGTGATCTCGACTGAGTTCGCCATGTGCGCCACACCCGGTGGCAGCGGTGGACCGCTGACCTTGATGGCCTTGCTGGCACGCCACGGTATACGCCCGGCCCACGGCAGCGCGGTATTCGCCATGGACCAGTTGAGCGACTTGCTGTTTTTTCTTTGTGCACTGGTGGGGATCGCGTTGTACGCGCTGTTCCACAGCCTCAATCCACGCCTGGAATGGTTGCTGGGGCTCAGCGCCGTATCGATGACCGGGGGCGTTGTCAGTTGCCTGCTCATGGTGCGATTTCATCGGCGCCTGATTCGCGTGATAGGCCTGGCACTCAAGGTCCTAAAGGTTCGGGCCACGACACGGCGGCGCTGGGCACGCCGGCTGCTGCATTTTCTAGCGGCATTCAGTGACACGCTGAAACTGCCTTGGCACACACTGGTGGCAGTGTTCGCGCTGACCAGTCTGCATTGGCTATTGCGTTACAGCGTGCTGTACCTGGCGCTACGCGGGCTGGGCGGCGATGTGCAGTGGGCCTGGAGCTTCCTGATCCAGATGCTGTCTTTGACGGCGGGGCAATTCAGCCTGTTACCGGGCGGTGCCGGCGCGGCGGAACTGACGTCGGCGGCCTTGCTGGCGCCCATGGTGGGCAAATCCACCGCCGCGGCGGCGATTTTGATCTGGCGGGCGGTGACCTATTACTTCTATTTGTTGGCCGGTGGGCCGGTGTTTGTGCTGATGGTTGGCAAACCACTGCTCAAGCGTCTTTTTCAGGGTAAGCAGGTTGCTCCTGCAACTGCTCCCATAACTGGGCAGCCCCTGGGAAGTCCGTACCATCCTCGGCATCCAGCGCATCCGGGTCATAGCGACTCAGACACCCCTCGCCCAACGTAGCGGGCGCCTTGGATGTGGCTTTATCGAGCGGGTCGGTCATGGGCTTGTCCTCTTATGCCGATCAATAAAAAGGGCCTGCGACGATTTAACGCCCAGGCCCTTCTTTGTTCAATCAAAACACGATGATCAGAACACGACCGTCTTGTTGCCGTGCACCAGCACGCGGTCTTCCAAGTGATAACGCAGGCCACGGGCCAGCACCATCTTCTCGACGTCGCGGCCGAAACGCACCATGTCTTCAATGCTGTCGCTATGGCTGACACGCACCACGTCCTGCTCAATGATCGGGCCGGCGTCCAGTTCCTCGGTCACGTAGTGGCAGGTTGCGCCAATCAACTTCACACCACGCAGGGAAGCCTGGTGATAAGGCTTGGCACCGACGAACGACGGCAGGAAGCTGTGGTGGATATTGATGACCTTGCCGGCGTATTCGCGGCACAGGTCCGGTGGCAGGATCTGCATATAGCGCGCCAGTACCACCACATCAGCGTCATGCTGCTTGACCAGGCGGGAGACCTCGGCGAACGCGGGCTCCTTGTCCTGTGGGTTGACCGGTACGTGGTAGTACGGGATGCCATGCCACTCGACCATGCTGCGCAGGTCGTCATGGTTGGAGATCACACAGGCAATCTCACAGTCCAGTTCATCGCTGTGCCAGCGGTGCAGCAAGTCAGCCAGGCAGTGGGATTCGCGGCTGGCCATCAGCACCACGCGTTTTTTCTGCTCGGTGTCGGTGATGCGCCAGGTCATCGAAAACTCTTCGGCGATCGGCGCAAAGGCCTCACGAAAAGCTTCAAGACCAAAGGGCAGCGTATCGGCACGAATTTCGTGACGCATGAAGAACCAACCGCTGAGATTGTCCGAGTGATGGCTCGCCTCGGTGATCCAGCCGTTGTGGGAAGCCAGAAAGTTACTGACTTTGGCAACGATGCCAACCCGGTCCGGGCAAGCTATCACCAGCCGAAAAGTGCGCATTAGGGGGGAACTCCAGAACTTCGCAAAGGCCGCTATTCTAGCGATTACGCAGAAAAACTGCAGTATTCCTTGAGGCTTATTCTGACAGCCCGGCCTGGCCACAGCCCTTAATAGCGTAAGGTTTTAGCACTGCTATATGAAGATGCATGGGCAAGCACGTGCAGTTGCGAGGGAAATTAACGAGATTATCTATAGCCGTGCCCTCTACTAATTAACTCAATTGCATCGCTTTGCCACAAACATTCAAAGTAATTCACATAAATGCATTCTTAAATGTTTACTTGATGAAATTGCCTGACTATTATTGGGCCACTATCCCTGTCAATCAGCGCTCTACATAAGGTAGTCCACATGTCTCTGATCAACGAATACCGTGCCACTGAAGAAGCTATCAAAGAACTGCAAGCCCGTTTGAAGAACCTGTCCCAAGACGACAAGCTGCAAACCGAGCTGGAATTCGAAGGCAAACTGCGCACCCTGATGGGCGAATACTCCAAATCCCTGCGTGACATCATTGCGCTGCTGGATCCAGAATCGAAAGTTAAAGCACCACGTGGCGCCGTAAAAACTACCGGCACCAAGCGTGCTCGTAAGGTCAAGCAATACAAAAACCCACACAACGGCGAAGTGATTGAAACCAAAGGCGGCAACCACAAGACGCTGAAAGAGTGGAAAGCCAAGTGGGGCGCTGACGTGGTTGAAGGTTGGGCTACCCTGCTGGGCTAAGCCTTGCCAGGCTTGCGCCTGATACGCGACACATTAAAAACGCCAGCTTGCTGGCGTTTTTTATTGCCTGCAGATTCTGCAATTAGCTGACTACAGCTTCAAGCGCGCCGCTAATGCATTGGCAAACTCCTGCCATTGATCGAGCACCTGGCATTGAAACGGCGTAGCACTAACAGCCAACTCCTGGCGCGCCTGATTAAATGCTTCCAGGGTATTGGGGGCGCCCCATTGTGGATCGCTCAAACGTTGCTGACAGAAGAATTGCCAGCGTTGCTGCTCCTCACTGTTCAAGGTGTCAGGAAAGTTACGCGCTCGGTAGCGGAATAATAATTCCGGCAAACGCTGATCATCAAATGGCCACTGCTGGCTCGCTAATTGCGCAGGCTCTGCCGCTCGCACTTGCTCGCATAAACGACGATCACGATCACCGATAAAACCATCGTAGAGCTGCTGCTCCGGGTCGGTCACCGGTGCAAACTCTTCATCCGCGTAAATCGCCGCCAACTTGTCGCGCCAAACTTCCTGTGCGTCAGTTAGCCGCAGCGCACGCGCCTGATAAGCGTCCATATCCAATTGCAGCCGCGCACGGTCTTGGGCACGCAGCACGTTCAACGGTGCGACCACTGGACAGCGGTTGATATGCAACAACTTGAGCGGCACCGGCAACTCGCCTTCGGCCAGTTCATCACGGCGAGTATAGAGGCGTTGGCGCAAGGTCTCGGCGTCCACGTCCAACAGGCCCTGCGGGTCGAGCCCGAGGTCGCAGACGATCAGCGCATTGCGATTGCGCGGGTGCCAAGCCAGGGGCAATACAACCCCCAGATAATGGCGTTCGGCAGAAAAACGCCCGGAGATATGCACCATCGGTTGCAGCAGGCGCACCTGGTCCATCACCCGCTGCTTGCTGCGCAGCTGGAACAGCCAGTCGTACAACTTGGGCTGTTTCTCGCGCACCAGCCGGGCCAGGGCAATGGTGGCGCGCACATCGGACAAGGCATCATGGGCCTGGCCATGCTCGATGCCATTGGCCTCGGTCAAACGCTCAAGCTTGAGCGTGACACGCCCATCCTGCTGGGGCCAGGTGATCCCTTCCGGGCGCAGCGCATAGGCGGTTCGCACCACATCGATCAAATCCCAGCGACTGTTCCCGCCCTGCCATTCACGCGCATAGGGGTCGAAAAAGTTGCGATAGAGGCTGTAGCGCGTCATCTCATCGTCAAAGCGCAGGGTGTTGTAACCAGCGCCACAGGTGCCGGGAGCCGCCAGTTCTGCATGCACCCGAGTCATGAAGTCGGCTTCGGCCAAGCCCTTTTGCGCCAGGATGCCCGGGGTAATGCCGGTAATGGCGCAGGCCGCCGGGTGAGGCAGGATATCGTCACTGGGTCGGCAATACAGGTTGACCGGTGCGCCAACCTCATTGAGGTCGAGGTCAGTGCGGATACCCGCTACCTGAAGGGGGCGATCGCTGCGCGGGTTGATGCCGGTGGTTTCATAGTCGTACCAGAAAATGGAGGTCACGGGCTGTTCCTGTGCTGAAGATCGACAAAGTCTAGGCGCTGCAAGGCGTTCGGGGCCAGCGCTACCTTAACGGTACAAACACCCAGAAAAACCTTGAATGGTTGCTTCCACCGCCGACACTGCTAGCATCCGTGTCTTCCAACTGCCCTGCACTGCCAAGGATCGCGATGCCATCAGCCCCATTGGATACCCGTTACCAGATCGAGACCCCGGAGGGCATCGACCTGCCCTTGCGCCCGGCCGGCCTGCTGCCACGCGCGCTGGCCTTTGCCTTCGACCTGGGCGTGCGCGGGCTGTTCATGGGCATCCTGCTGGTGCCTTTGGCCCTGCTCGGCAATATCGGCATAGGCCTGGGTTCGCTGCTGCTGTTCCTGGTCAGTTGGTGGTACATGGTGCTGTTTGAAGTTCTCAACCAGGGCTGCTCCCCCGGCAAGCAAGTCATGGGCCTGCGCGTGGTACAGGACGACGGCACGCCTGTTGGCTGGTCCGCTTCGCTTATCCGCAACCTGCTGCGCTTTGTCGACATGCTGCCTTTCGGTTACTTTCTCGGCGCCATCAGTTGCCTGCAACATCCTCATTTCAAACGACTGGGCGACCTGGCCGGCGGCACGCTGGTGATCTACCGTGAACACCCCCTGGCTCGTCCACAGGTGCCCCCGGCGGCGGCCCTGCGCCTGCCCTTCGCCCTGGAGCTCAGCGAACAACGTGCGATCCTGGGTTTCGCGGAACGCCAGGGCCAACTGTCGGCTGAGCGGGTACACGAACTGGCCTCAATCCTTGCAACGCCCCTGCAAGTATCCCCGGCTCGCGCCGTGGAGCAGCTCAATGGCGTGGCGCGTGGCTTACTGGGGCCGACATGAAGCAGAGCCTGTTCGAAAGTCGTCATCAAGCGCAATGGCAAGCCTTCGCCGAGCAACTGAAGCAGTTGGAGCAAGGCAACGCCAAGGCCGGTGATGTGGCCGACTTCCCTCATCAATATCGACGCTTGTGCCAACATCTCGCCCTGGCCCAGGAGCGTGGCTACAGCAGCTACCTGGTGGACCCGTTGCAACAGCTGGCACTGCGCGGCCACCAACAGTTGTACCGCCATCGCAGCCAGTTGGGGGCTAACCTGTTGAGTTTCGTCCTGGCCGACTTCCCTCGGCTGGTGCGTGAACAATGGCGTTTCGTATTGATCGCCAGCCTGCTGTTTTTCGGCAGCCTGGTGGGTATCGCGCTGCTGGTGTACCTGTTCCCCGAGCTGATCTACAGCATCGTCAGCCCCCAGCAGGTGGCCGAGATGCAAAGCATGTACGACCCCGATGCCAGTCGCCTGGGCCGCGTCGCCGACCGTGCCTCCAGTGAAGACTGGATGATGTTCGGCTACTACGTGATGCATAACATCGGCATCGCCTTCCAGACCTTTGCCGCCGGCTTGCTGTTCGGGCTGGGCAGCGTGTTTTTCCTGATTTTCAACGGCCTGATCATCGGCGCCGTCTCCGGGCACCTCACTGAAATCGGTTATGGCCAGACTTTCTGGTCATTTGTCATCGGCCATGGCGCATTCGAACTCAGCGCCATTGCCCTGGCCGGCGCGGCGGGCTTGCAGTTGGGCTGGGCGCTGATCGCTCCCGGCCGGTTGACCCGTGGCGAGGCCCTGCGGCTGGCAGCGCACAAAAGCGTGCAGATGCTCTGCGGTGTCATGGCCTTCCTGCTGATCGCAGCCTTTATCGAAGCCTACTGGTCATCCATTACCTCGGTCGCTCACTGGGTGAAATACCTGGTTGGTGCCGGGCTCTGGCTACTGGTGGCCGCCTACCTGATCCTTGCCGGACGGACTCATCATGCGCCTGAGTGATGCCAGCGTCGTGATTCGTCCCCGTACGACCTGGGAAGCCATGGACCTTGGCGTATTAATGGCCCGGGAACACCGCCTGTTGTTAATGGCCAGTTGGGCCATCGTCACCCTCCCGGTGTTCATCCTGTTGACCGCGCTACTGTGGCAATCCCCGTCCACGGCCATATTCCTGTTCTGGTGGTTAAAGCCCGCCTTCGACCGCCTGCCATTGCATATCCTGTCCAAAACCTTGTTTGGCGAGACGCCCAGCCTCAAGCAGGCGGTGCGCCAATGGCCGCGACTGCTCAAGGGCCAGTTGCTGGCCAGCCTGACTTGGCGGCGGTTCAGCCTGAGCCGCAGCTTTGTGATGCCGGTTAGCCAACTCGAAGGCCTGGATGGCCCGGCACGCCAAAAACGCCTGGGTGTATTGCAGCAACACAACGCCGGGGCCGCACGCTGGTTGACCATCCTAGGCGTGCATCTGGAGATTGGTCTCTGGTTTGGCTGCATGGCACTGTTCTATCTATTGATTCCACAGCAGCTTGAACTGGCCTGGGACTGGCAACGCCTGGCGCTGACGGGCGATTCAGAAGGGCTATGGCTGGAGCACCTGGGCAACGCCTTCTATGCGCTGATCCTGGTGTTCTGGGAACCGATCTACATCGCTTGCGGCTTCAGCCTCTATCTCAACCGCCGCACCGTGCTGGAGGCCTGGGACCTGGAGCTGGTATTCCGCCGCCTGCGCCAACGCTTGAGCAGTGTCGCGCCATTGCTGTTGCTGGTGGCCGGGCTGATGTTGCTGCCGTTCAGCCCACAGGCCCTGGCAGACAACGCCATATCACCCAAGCCACTGACGCCCCAGGCCTCCAGCCAATCGATCAAGGCGCTGCTGGACGTGCCCCCCTTCAAGAACCCGGAAACCGTCACCCACTACCGTTTTGGCGAGGATAAACCCGTCGTCAAAAACAAAGAGCACGGCGACGGCAAGCTGCCGGCCTGGCTCCAGGCGCTGCTGGACAATCTCAACAGCGATACCTTCAAGCCCGTCGCCCAAGCCCTGGAAGTGCTGCTATGGAGCTTGCTGGCAGGTAGCGTGGCCCTGCTGATCTGGCGCTATCGCGATTGGCTGCGCACGTTTGTCAGCCGGCAAGTGCCACCCAAGCCTGAAATCACCAGGCCGGTGCCGTCGCAATTATTCGGCCTGGAACTGGCCACCGAAACCTTGCCAGACGATATCGCCGCTACCGCCGAACAACTCTGGGCCACCCAACCACGGGAAGCCCTTGGCCTGCTGTATCGCGGCCTGCTCAGTCGGTTATTGCACGACTTCGACCTGCCGCTGAAAAGCGCAGACACCGAGGGCCAGGTCCTGGCTCGCATTCATCAGTTGCAACAACCGCAACTGCTGGCCTTCAGCGATGATCTGACCCGTCATTGGCAGAACCTCGCCTATGGTCATCGCCTCCCACCGGCCTTGGCACAACAGCAACTGTGCCGAGATTGGCGCGCCCTGTTCAACGCGGGGGCCGCATGATGAAACAACCGTTATTGTGGGTGGGGCTGCTGCTGGCATGCCTGTTGGGAGCGGGCGGCTTGTACGCGTGGCAGAAGGCTATCCCGTATGAGCAAGTAGTGGATCGCGGTCCATCGCCGGAGGCGCTGGCCAATCCCTACCTGGCAGCCGAGCATTTCCTGCGCCAGCAAGGCCTGTCGGTGGGGCATGCCAACGGCCTTGATCGGCTTGACGACTTGCCAGCCAAGGGCCACAGCCTGTTGTTGCTAGGTGAGCGCAGCAACATGACCCCACGCCAGGTGGATCAACTGCTGGCGTGGGCCAGGTCCGGCGGGCACCTGTTGGTGGTCGCCGAAGCACTGTGGGATGAAGAGACCGGTAAGAGCGGTGACTGGCTGCTCGATCGCCTGCACATCCACCAGACATTGAGCGATGACCCTGAAGCCCCCTCCCCGGCCCCCAAGAAGAAAACGCCGGACCTGACCAAGCTCTATGTCGACAATGAAACCGCTCCGGCCTATTTCAGCTTCGATACCGACTTCAATCTCACCGACCCCAAGCATGTCGCGCAGTTTTCCGCCAACAGCGCCAGGTCCAGCCACCTGATGCAACTCGACCTCGGGCAAGGCAATGTGACGGTGGTCACTGACAGCGACCTGTGGAACAACGCGAACATCGGCAAGCACGATAACGCCTGGCTGCTGTGGTACCTGAACCAGGGCACTGACGTGACCTTGCTGTTCAACAGCGACGTGGACGATCTGTTCACCCTGCTGCTGCGCCATTTCCCCCAGGCCCTGGTCGCACTCGCCGCGCTGCTCATCCTGGCACTCTGGCACGCCGGCATGCGCCAGGGGCCGATCCAGGCGCCCGCCCCCAAGGCTCGCCGACAATTGCAGGAGCACTTGAAGGCCAGCGCCGATTTCCTCATGCGGCGCAACGGCCAAGGCACGCTGCTCCGTGCCTTGCAGCGCGATATCCTGCGCGCCGCCCGGCACCGCCACCCCGGTTTTGAACACCTCGACACCGAAGAACAGTGGCGGGTCCTTGAACACCTGACACGCCAACCCTCCCACGTCATCAATCAGGCCCTCGGCCCACTTTCGGCAAAACGGCTTTCCAGCGCCGATTTCAGCCGTCAGGTGGCATGCCTGCAAACTCTCAGGAATGCCCTATGAGCGACTTTCCAACGGCCACGGCCCTGACCAGCGAAACCCTGCAACTCGCCAGCCAGCAGGCCCAGTCCCTGCGCATTGAACTGCGCAAGGCGGTCATCGGCCAGGATCAGGTAATCGATGACGTACTCACTGCGCTGATCGCCGGTGGCCATGTGCTGCTTGAAGGCGTACCCGGACTGGGCAAGACCTTGCTGGTGCGGGCCCTGGCCCGTTGCTTTGGCGGCGATTTCGCACGTATCCAGTTCACGCCGGACCTGATGCCCAGCGATGTCACCGGCCATGCCGTGTACGACCTGCACACCGAACAATTCAAACTGCGCAAGGGGCCGCTGTTTACCCACTTGCTGCTGGCCGATGAAATCAACCGCGCGCCAGCCAAGACCCAGGCAGCGCTGCTCGAAGCCATGCAGGAACGCCAAGTCACCCTTGAGGGCGAGGCCTTGCCGATCGGCCAGCCGTTCATGGTGTTGGCGACCCAGAACCCCATCGAGCAGGAAGGCACCTACCCGCTGCCCGAGGCCGAACTGGATCGCTTCATGCTCAAGGTACGCATGGACTATCCCGACTCCCGGCAGGAACTGGACATGGTGCGCGAAGTCACGCGTTCGTCCCGGGCCGACATGCTGGATGTCCAACCGCTGCGAGTCGTGCTGCAAGCCGGGGATGTACTGAAGTTGCAGCAGATAGCCAGTGAGCTGGCGCTGGACGAGCAAGTGCTGGACTACGCCGTGCGCCTGGCCCGGGCCACCCGCAGTTGGCCGGGGCTGACCATCGGTGCAGGTCCGCGCGCCTCCATTGCCCTGGTACGCGGTGCCCGTGCCCGGGCCCTGCTGCGCGGGGGCGAGTTCGTCACCCCGGACGACATCAAGGGCTGCGCCTTGGCGGTGCTGCGCCACCGGGTTCGTATCGCTCCCGAACTGGATATCGACGGACTGGAGGTGGACCAGGTGCTCAAGCAATTGCTGGACCAGATTCCGGCGCCTCGCCAATGAGCCGTCCATGAAGCCGACTCGTCTGCTGTTGAGCTGGCTCGGCGTGCTGCTGGGCTTGAATATCCTGCTGGGTACGGCGGCAGCGTTGCAGCTCAAGCTACCCACCAGCCTGCATTCAGTCGCCTGGGGCCTGCTGCTGGCGCTGTTGCTGCTGGCACTACTGGACGCAGCTCGCCTGCACCGCCGCCCCTCCGTGCGGGTACAACGGCAGATGCCAGGCAGCCTGGCGCTGGGCCGCTGGGGAGAAGTACGCCTGAAACTCGAACATGATTACCCACAGCCGCTGACCGTACAGGTGTTCGATCACGTCCCCGACGGCTTGAGTGTGGAGAATATGCCCCAGTCCATCGAACTGCGCCCGGGCGAATGCAGCGAATTGGGCTATCGCCTACGCCCTTTGCGGCGCGGCCATTTCAGTTTCAGTCAATGCGAGATACAGCTGCCCAGCCCCTTGGGGCTGTGGGCCGCACGACGCTTTACCCAAGCCAGCGATGCCACCCGCGTCTACCCGGATTTCGCCCGCCTGTATGGCGCCCAGCTATTGGGTGTGGATAACTGGCTGAGCCAACTGGGAGTGCGTCAACGCCAGCGACGGGGGTTGGGCCTGGAGTTTCACCAGTTGCGCGAGTTCCGCGAGGGCGACAGCCTGCGGCAGATCGACTGGAAGGCCACCGCGCGCCAACGCACGCCGATTGCCCGGGAATACCAGGACGAGCGCGACCAGCAGATCGTGTTCATGCTCGATTGTGGCCGACGCATGCGCAGCCAGGATGCCGAACTGTCCCACTTCGATCACGCACTCAACGCCTGCCTGCTGCTCAGTTATGTCGCCTTGCGCCAGGGCGATGCGGTGGGCCTGTGTACCTTTGCCTGCGACCAGCCGCGCTACCTGGCCCCCGTCAAGGGCACCGGCCAGTTGAACCTGTTGCTCAACGCCGTATACGACCTGGACACCACCCGACGCACAGCCGATTACGAGGCCGCAGCCAGTCAGTTACTGGCGCGGCAAAAACGTCGGGCATTGGTCATTGTGGTGACCAACCTGCGGGATGAGGACGATGAGGCATTACTGACAGCGGTCAAGCGCATCGGCCGACAGCACCGGGTGATGGTCGCCAGCCTGCGCGAAGACGTACTCGACCAATTGCGCCAGTCGCCGGTGCAAACCCTGCCCGAAGCGCTGGCCTACAGCGGCACCGTCGACTACCTGAATAAAAGGGACGAACTGCACGAACGCTTGAGCGCCCATGGGTTGTCGGTACTGGATACACCACCCTCAGGGCTGGGGCCGGCCTTGGTGACACGTTACCTGGGCTGGAAAAAAGCCGGCGTCCTGTGAAGGTCACACACGCCCCAACGTGGATAGCCCGACCTAAGCCGGGCGCGCAGCAAGTAGTGTCTAGGCAGAAGCCTGCAGGGGATCGAAGCTGAAGTAATGCAATAAGGCGTTGATCAGAAGACTGTACTCTGGCGACGCATCAACCACCCTGAACCCGGAATCATAGTGCTGCGGGTTGACGTCCTCATGGCTCCATAAACAGGCAGCTGTAAGGTCAATGGCCTGAAAATCGCCGTCGGCCGCAGGAATCTTCAAGCGCAGCTCGAACTCTACGTCGACCATCATCGGCAATTGGCTGATCAACATCAGCCCATCTTCGGACACGTTACCCAAGTAGCCAATGGGTTTGTCCGTCAGCCGGTTGAACACTTGCAGGAAACAAGACAACTGATGTCGCTCAATCCGTCGATCAGTAAACATGATGAAATCGCCATCCATTGGCCATGACTCTGGCCTTACCAGTGATTCGGAACGGCTAATGCAAGGCCGCTCTCCCTGGGAATCGGTGCGACAACAGCAAGCGCCTTGTCACTCTACGGCTGCCAATCCCAAGCATTCCATCCGTATGAGTACAAACTTGTACAAACGGACACTCAAAGAATAGCCCAAGACTGGCGACGGGCCAGCTATAGAATGACAAATATCATCACAACGAGGCCGGACGTGGCTGCGCAACGCTCGCGCCGGGGTAATGCCCGAGTTGCTGCAGGGTATCGAGCCGGGCACGGGCCCGATAAGCGTACTCACTGGACGGGTACTGATTAATGATGAACTGATAGGTCTGCACCGCATCGACAAACAGCTTCTGCCGCTCCAGGCATTGCCCGCGCAACATCGAGACCTCAGGTTGCACATAGCGGCGGGTACGGCTTTCACGGTCGACCTGGGACAATTCCAGGGTCACGCGTTCGCAGTCACCGACCCCGTACGCACGGTAGGCGTTGTTCAAATGGTGGTCCATCGACCAGCGGGTGCAGCCGGTAACGCTGACGGCCAGGGCAGCAATGAGCAAAATTCGCATGGGGGTTCTCCTGTCTTGTGCAGTGTATCGACCCCTGGTCGAAAATCTTCAAGGATGTTCATTTATTCAATCGAAGCGAAAACAAGCGAATGGCCGATAAGTAGTGCAAACGAACAATGACTACAACCAAAGAGCATAGTAGCCTTCCTCAGCGCTTGAACTCAGGAGTCTGTGCATGTCCGTCCGTCGTACCAAAATCGTCGCCACCCTTGGCCCGGCCAGCAACTCGCCGGAAGTCCTCGAACAGCTGATTCTGGCTGGTTTGGACGTTGCCCGTCTGAACTTCTCCCACGGCACTCCGGACGAGCACAAGGCTCGCGCCAAGCTGGTGCGAGACCTGGCCGCCAAGCATGGCCGCTTCGTCGCATTGCTGGGTGACCTGCAAGGCCCGAAAATTCGTATCGCCAAATTCGCCAACAAGCGGATCGAGCTGAAGATCGGTGACAAGTTCACCTTCTCCACCAGCCACCCGCTGACCGAAGGTACCCAGGAAGTCGTCGGTATCGACTACCCGGACCTGGTCAAGGACTGCGGCGTCGGCGACGAACTGCTGCTGGATGACGGCCGTGTGGTCATGCGCGTCGACACCGCTTCCGTCACCGAGCTGAACTGCACCGTGATCATCGGCGGCCCGCTGTCCGACCACAAGGGCATCAACCGTCGCGGCGGTGGCCTGACCGCCCCGGCCCTGACTGAAAAAGACAAGGCCGACATCAAGCTCGCCGCCGAAATGGAAGTGGATTACCTCGCCGTATCCTTCCCGCGCGACGCCGCCGACATGGAATACGCCCGTAAGCTGCGCGACGAAGCCGGCGGTACCGCCTGGCTGGTGGCGAAGATCGAACGCGCCGAAGCCGTGGCCGACGACGAAACCCTCGACGGCCTGATCAAGGCGTCGGACGCCGTAATGGTTGCCCGTGGCGACCTGGGCGTGGAAATCGGTGACGCCGAGCTGATCGGTATCCAGAAGAAGATCATCCTGCACGCACGCCGCCACAACAAAGCGGTGATCGTGGCGACCCAGATGATGGAGTCGATGATCCAGAACCCGATGCCGACCCGCGCCGAAGTGTCCGACGTAGCCAACGCCGTGCTCGACTACACCGACGCGGTGATGCTTTCTGCAGAAAGCGCCGCAGGCCCGTACCCGCTGGAAGCCGTCCAGGCCATGGCGCGTATCTGCGTCGGTGCTGAAAAGCACCCGACCAGCAAGACCTCCAGCCATCGCATCGGCAAGGTCTTCGAAAGCTGCGACCAGAGCATCGCCCTGGCGGCCATGTACACCGCCAACCACTTCCCAGGTGTTAAAGCGATCATCGCCCTGACCGAAAGTGGGTACACGCCGTTGATCATGTCGCGCATCCGTTCCTCGGTGCCGATCTACGCGTTCACCCCCCACCGTGAAGCCCAGGCTCGCACGGCGCTGTTTCGTGGCGTGTATACCATTCCGTTCGATCCGGCTTCGCTGGCACCCAACGAAGTCAGCCAAAAGGCCATCGACGAGCTGGTCAAACGCGGCGTCGTAGAGAAAGGCGACTGGGTCATCCTGACCAAGGGCGACAGCTACCACACCACCGGTGGCACCAATGGCATGAAGATCCTGCACGTTGGCGACCCAATGGTCTGAGTGATCGGTTGAAAAACGAAAGCCCCGCCATGTGAATGGCGGGGCTTTTTTGTCAGTTAAAAAAACATTCACGGCCCATTGTCTACTGTCAGCTCTACCAGTAGACGCCACCCACGAACAGGCGCCCAATCGTGTGTGCGGTCAGACCTAAGGCATATACCGCACCTGCCGCTCTATTCAATTCATGCCGTGTGGAAAGAGCTGAAGTACCCAATAGCAGGCTGGTGGTGGCCGGCGTCTCGGGAGTTGCTGGCAATCGCGTTGCCAGCATGGTGAGAATTTTCGGCTACTGATGTTCTCGTTTTTCCAGAAAGGGCTCCTCCAGGCAGGCACGGCTGAGGTCGTGCCTGCTCTGCCTGATGAGCCTTACTTCCTTGAAATAACCTCCGACAAGGCTGCGATCGCTTCAGAGGATTTCAGGCGCTGGACAAACAACGCGCCCTCCTCCTCGATCACTCGCCGCAACTGCTCACGGTCCACACTTTTCATCAATTGCTTGGTGACTTGCACCGCACCCGACGCCAGGGTGTCAAAGCGTTCGGCGATTTCTCGCGCCTTGGCCAAGGCGGCTTCGCCACTGCCCAGCGCCTCGGTGGCAATGCCCCAAAGGGCCGCCTGTTCGCCTGTGAACCCCTCCCCCAACAGCAACAACTCAGCCGCCTTCGCGTGCCCCAGCAAGCGCGGCAGGATCAGGCTTGACCCAAATTCGGGACACAGCCCCAGATTAACGAACGGCATGCGCAAACGAGCATCGCGACTGACGTACACCAGGTCGCAGTGCAGCAGCAGCGTCGTGCCAATGCCCACCGCTGCGCCCGCCACCGCGGCGATCACTGGTTTGCGGCAATTGAGCAGGCTTTTCATAAAGTGGAACGGTGGGCTGTCGAGGTCGCTGGGCGGCTGTTCAAGAAAGTCGCCGATGTCGTTGCCGGCGGTAAAACACGCGTGGCTGCCCTGAATCAGCACGGCGCTGATGGCGGGGTCCGCGTCAGCCTGCTCCAGCGCTTCGGCCAACTGCGTGTACATGGCGCGGGTCAGGGCGTTTTTCTTGTCGGGGCGGTTGAACTGCAGGGTCAGCAACCCACGTTCGCGCTGCTGCAGGATGGCGTCGGTCATGGTCAGTCTCGCGGCTGTAGAATTCAGCGCTCAACCACGGGGCAGGAACACATCGGCCAGCAGTTGATTGCGCGGCAATCCCGCCAGGAACAGGCGCTTGGAGAAGGCCTCGACGTTGGCGGGGTGCCCGCAGAGTAAGGCCAGAGTTTGCCGCGAAACAAGCCGCAGTTGCGCCAATGCCTGGGCTTGCTCCGCCGCGGTCCATAGCTCCACCGTCAGGTTCGCATGCTGCGCGGCCAGCGCGGCCAGGGGTTCGGCCAGGTAATGGCCACTGGCATCACGGGCGAGATGAATCACGCGGATAGCCCCCTGGTGATTCTGGCGCAACGCCTCGCGCAGCACGCCCCACAACGGGCCCATACCGGTACCGGATGCCAGCAGCCACAGCGGCTGGGTTTGCCAGGCGGGGTCGTATTGCAACGCGCCGCCGCGCAGTTCGCCCAGGCGCAGGCGGTCCCCGACACGCAGCTGCCGAGCGGCATCGCTGAACGCGCCAGGCTGGCGACACTCGAGATGAAACTCCAAGAACGGATCTTCCTGGGGCAGGCTGGCCAGGGAGTAGGGCCGCGCCACCTGCCCCGCCCACAACACCAGATGCTGCCCGGCCCGGTAGCGCAGGCCGCGCTCCGGTTGCAGGCGCAAGCGCAGTACAGTCGTGTTCAGCCAGTCAGCGCCTACCACTTCGGCCGACAGACCGTCGCGTGTCGGATCGTACGCTTCGACCCGCAAGTCCGCCGTCACCTGGCACTGACAGGCCAGGCGCCAGCCATCCTGGCGCTGTGCCGGGCTGAGGGCGTCGGGTTGCTTGTCCTCGACGTCGCCCTGGCATCGCACCAGGCATGCATGGCAACTGCCGGCGCGGCAACTGTAGGGCACGGCGACGCCGGCCTGGTTCAGGGCATCCAACAGATTGCTGCCGGTGGAGACCGACCAGTGGCGTTCGCCGACGTGCAGTTCAGGCATACAAGGACTCAAACATTGCGAAGATTGCTAACGATAACGCGGGCAGCATGACGAAACGCATTTTTGTGGCAAGCGGGCTTGCCATAATGCCTGTCAGCCAAGGAGGAACACTGTAACTGTGGCGAGCGGGCTTGCCACAGAGTTTGACCATCGTCGGGTGTATCGGCCACCACGCCGGGTTATACTGCCGCGCCTTTTTAGCGTCGCGCCAACAATACCTGCTCTTCTTGGCGACGCGCCTTGGAAAGGTGGTTTCAGCCGACCGATGCACTTCACTGAAGCCACCTTTATTGAATGTTCCCTTATAGAGGAGCGCGACTCATGACCGTGATCAAGCAAGACGACCTGATTCAGAGCGTTGCCGACGCCCTGCAATTCATTTCCTACTACCACCCCGTTGACTTCATCCAAGCGATGCACGAAGCCTATCTGCGCGAAGAATCGCCAGCGGCCCGCGACTCCATCGCGCAGATCCTGATCAACTCGCGCATGTGCGCCACCGGCCATCGCCCGATCTGCCAGGACACCGGTATTGTCACCGTGTTCGTGCGCGTGGGCATGGATGTACGTTGGGATGGCGCCACCATGGGCCTGGACGACATGATCAACGAAGGTGTGCGTCGCGCCTACAACCTGCCGGAAAACGTCCTGCGTGCATCGATCCTCGCCGACCCGGCAGGCGCGCGCAAGAACACCAAGGACAACACCCCCGCAGTCATCCACTACTCCATCGTCCCGGGTAACACCGTGGAAGTGGACGTGGCGGCCAAAGGCGGTGGTTCCGAGAACAAGTCGAAGATGGCCATGCTCAACCCGTCCGACTCGATCGTCGACTGGGTGCTCAAGACCGTTCCGACCATGGGCGCCGGCTGGTGCCCACCGGGCATGCTCGGCATCGGCATTGGCGGCACCGCCGAGAAAGCCGCGGTGATGGCCAAGGAAGTGTTGATGGAATCCATCGACATCCACGAGCTGAAAAAGCGCGGCCCGTCCAATCGTATCGAAGAGATGCGCCTGGAGCTGTTCGAGAAGGTCAACCAACTGGGCATCGGCGCCCAGGGCCTGGGCGGCCTGACCACCGTGCTCGACGTGAAGATCATGGACTACCCGACCCACGCCGCTTCGCTGCCGGTGTGCATGATCCCCAACTGCGCCGCCACCCGTCACGCGCACTTCGTGCTCGACGGTTCGGGCCCGGCGTCGCTGGAGGCGCCACCGCTGGACGCCTACCCGGAAATCGTCTGGGAAGCCGGCCCTTCGGCCCGTCGCGTCAACCTCGACACCCTGACCCCGGAAGACGTGCAGAGCTGGAAGCCGGGCGAAACCGTGTTGCTCAACGGCAAGATGCTCACCGGTCGCGATGCCGCGCACAAGCGCATGGTCGAGATGCTGAACAAGGGCGAAGCCCTGCCGGTGGACCTCAAGGGTCGCTTCATCTATTACGTCGGCCCGGTTGATCCCGTGCGCGAAGAAGTGGTTGGCCCTGCCGGCCCGACCACCGCAACGCGGATGGATAAGTTCACCCGCCAGATCCTCGAGCAAACCGGCCTGCTGGGCATGATCGGCAAATCCGAACGCGGCCCGGCCGCCATCGAAGCGATCAAGGACCACAAGGCCGTGTACCTGATGGCCGTCGGCGGCGCTGCTTACCTGGTAGCGCAAGCCATCAAGAAGTCGCGTGTGGTGGCTTTCGCCGAACTGGGCATGGAAGCGATCTACGAGTTCGACGTGAAAGACATGCCGGTCACCGTGGCGGTGGACAGCAAGGGCGAATCCGTCCATATCACCGGTCCTGCCATCTGGCAGAAAAAGATCAGTGAAAGCCTGGCGGTGGAAGTGCAGTAAGCACTTTCCCCGCAAGGATAAAGGCGACTGCGGCGATAAGCCCGGTCGCCTTTTTTTCTGACTGCCGATTGCCCTTTGGCAATCGAGGCGGTCACGGGCGACCAGGCGTCCTGTGGCGAGCGGGCTTGCCACAACAAGCCCTCTAGCCACCGTAGCCTCTCCCACCACAAGATCCAGGCAGCTCATGCTATGGTGCTCCCCCTTACTGTGCCTGTTCATCATCGTATGATCGTGATCCCTCGCCCACTGCGCCTGACCTTCTATTCCCTGCTCATCATCGCCGGTGCACTGCTGGCCGCGGCCCTGGCCACGCGCCACGCCGAACGCGTGGCCCTGGTGGACGATGCCGCCCGCGCCAACCAGCAACTCGCGTTGTACGCCAACTCCCTGCACACCTTGATCGAACGCTACCGCGCCCTGCCCGCCGTACTGGCCTTGGACTCGGAAATGATCAGCGCCTTGAAAGGTCCGCTGGATGCCACCACCCAGGACATGCTCAACCGCAAACTGGAACGCATCAACGGTGCCGCCCAGTCTTCCACCCTGGAGTTGATGGACCGCACCGGCCTGGCCGTGGCCGCCAGTAACTGGAACCTGCCCAGCAGTTATGTCGGGCACAACTACGCGTTTCGGCCTTACTTCAGCCAGACCCAGAGCCAGGGCGCCGGGCGCTTTTATGCGGTCGGGGTGACCACCGGGGTGCCGGGGTACTTCCTCTCCAGTGCGGTGCTCGATGAACATGAGCAGTTCCTCGGCGCCATGGTGGTCAAGCTGGAATTCCCCGAGCTTGAACGCGAGTGGGCCCAGGGCAATGACCTGCTGCTGGTCAGCGACGCGCGCGGTATCGTGTTTATCGCCAACCAGCCCGGCTGGCGTTATCGCAACCTGAGCCCGCTGTCGGCCAGCGACCTGGCCGAACTCAAGGCCACCCGCCAATACGACAAAAAACAATTGCAGCCCCTGGAAACCCAGGCGTTGCAACGCTTCGACGACAACAGTCACCTGATGCGAGTCAACGGACCTGACGGCAACGCCAACTACATCTGGGAATCCTTGCCGCTGAAGGCCGAGGGCTGGACCCTGCACCTGCTGCGCAAGCCCCAATTCGCCTTTGAAGACCAACGCAACGCCGGCCTGGCCGCCGCTGGCTCATGGCTGGCGCTGGTGTTCCTGGTGCTGTTCCTGACCCAGCGCTGGCGCCTGGCCCGCTTGCGGCAGCGCAGCCGCGAAGAGCTCGAACAGCTTGTGGAGGAGCGTACCCAGGCGCTGCGCACCGCTCAGGACGGCCTGGTGCAATCGGCCAAGTTGGCGGCGCTGGGGCAGATGTCTGCCGCCCTCGCCCATGAAATCAACCAACCGCTGACCGCCCAGCGCATGCAATTGGCGACCCTGCGCCTGCTGCTTGACCACGGCCGTATAGACGATGCCTACAAGGCCCTGACCCCACTGGACGATATGCTCACACGCATGGCCGCGCTGACCGGCCACCTCAAGACCTTCGCGCGCAAGAGCCCCAGCGGCCTGCGCGAACGCCTGGACCTGGCCACCGTAGTCGATCAGTCCCTGCAGTTGCTCGACGCGCGCCTGCGCGATGAAGGCATCGGCACCCTGCTGGACCTGACCCGCCCCGCCTGGGTACGCGGCGATGCGATCCGCTTGGAACAGGTACTGATCAACCTACTGCGCAATGCCCTGGATGCGATGGCGAACAAGCCGCGCAAACGCCTCGAAATCCACCTGCACGCTGATGAGCAGCTGTGGCGACTGACCGTCAGCGACAGCGGTGGCGGCATTGCCGAAGAACACCTGAACAGCGTGTTCGACCCCTTCTTCACCACCAAGCCGGTGGGAGACGGCCTCGGGTTGGGGTTGGCGGTTTCCTACGCTATCGTGCACGAACTGGGCGGGCGCCTGATCGCCGGCAACCGTGGCGACGGCGCCGTCTTCACCCTGACCCTGCCTATCGCACTGGAGACACCCGACCTATGTTGAATGCGGTGATTGTGGTCGATGACGAAACCAGCATTCGCACGGCCGTCGAGCAATGGTTGAGCCTGTCGGGATTTGAAGTGCAGCTTTTCAGCCGTGCCGAAACGTGCCTGGCGCAGTTGCCCAAGGACTTTCCCGGGGTGATTCTGAGCGACGTGCGCATGCCTGGGCTCAGCGGCCTGGAGCTGCTGGCCGAAGTGCAGCGCCGTGATGCCGACTTGCCGGTGATATTGCTCACCGGCCATGGCGACGTACCGATGGCCGTCGAAGCGATGCGCGACGGTGCCTACGATTTCCTGGAAAAACCCTTCAGCCCCGATGCGCTGCTCAACAGCCTGCGCCGCGCGCTGGACAAACGTGGGCTGATTCTCGAAAACCGTCGCCTGCATCAACAGGCCGACCACCGGGAGAAACTGGAGAACAGCCTGCTGGGGGTGTCGCGAAGTTTGCAAAACCTGCGACGCCAGGTGCTGGACCTGGCGACGTTGCCGGTCAATGTGCTGATCCGTGGCGAAACCGGTAGCGGCAAGGAAATGGTCGCCCGCTGCCTGCATGATTTTGGTCCTCGGGCGAAGAAGCCGTTTGTGGCGCTCAATTGCGCGGCGATCCCAGAGCAGCTGTTTGAAGCCGAGTTGTTCGGCCACGAAAGCGGTGCATTCACCGGCGCCCAGGGCAAGCGCATCGGCAAGCTGGAATACGCCCACGGCGGCACCCTGTTCCTGGATGAAATCGAAAGCATGCCCCTGGCCCAGCAAGTGAAATTGCTACGGGTGTTGCAGGAGCAAAAGCTGGAGCGGCTCGGCTCCAACCAAAGCATCCACGTCGATTTGCGCATCATCGCCGCCACCAAGCCGGACCTGCTGGAAGAGGCTCGCGCCGGGCGCTTTCGCGAAGACCTGGCCTACCGGTTGAACGTCGCACAACTGCGCCTGCCACCGCTGCGTGAGCGCCGCGAAGATATTCCCTTGCTGTACGAGCACTTTGCCCAGAGCGCCGCCGAACGCCTGGGCCGCAGTGCCGAGCCATTGAGCGGCCCGCAACTGGGACGCCTGCTCAGCCATGACTGGCCGGGCAATGTGCGCGAACTGGCCAACGTCGCCGAACGTCAGGTCCTGGGGCTGGGCGATCCGGAACCCGAGGGCATTGAGGTCGGGCAATCGCTGGCGGCGCAGCAGGAGGCGTTCGAGGCGCACTGCCTGAAAGCCGCGCTGGCGCGGCACAAGGGCGATATCAAGGCGGTGCTGGCCGAGTTGCAACTGCCGCGCCGTACCTTCAATGAAAAGATGCAGCGCCATGGGTTGGTGCGGGAGATGTTTCTCTAGGCGAATCCTTGTGTTGACTCGCAGGCCGCTATCGGGGGCAAGCCCCCTCCCACATTTTGATCTGTGAACACGCTCAAGTGTGGGAGGGGGCTTGCCCCCGATGAGGCCTGCAGCGATAAGCGGATTTCCGCTCACCCCCCTTAAAACCATCAGCGACTTTCCGCTCAAAAAATCCGCCAAACCCCTCTAGACCGGGCGTTCATCCAGCTGGCACAGCTCCTGCTATAGCTCGAGCCAGGCTGCGTTCGCTTTGCTCACGCCGCTCCATAAAAACAACTAGATGAAGGATCCTTCAATGGATAACTCCAACGCCCTGCCTCTGGGGTCGGCGGCCGCGCCGACAAAAGAGCGCACCACTTCCAGCCGGATCAAGTCGATTTTCAGCGGCTCTGTCGGCAACATGGTCGAGTGGTACGACTGGTACGTCTACGCCGCTTTCTCGTTGTACTTCGCAAAAACCTTTTTCCCGAAAGGCGACACCACCGCCCAACTGCTCAATACCGCTGCGATCTTCGCCGTGGGCTTCCTGATGCGCCCGATCGGCGGCTGGCTGATGGGCCTGTACGCCGACAAAGTGGGGCGTAAAAAGGCCTTGATGGCCTCGGTGTACCTGATGTGTTTCGGCTCGCTGCTGATTGCCCTGAGCCCGAGCTATGAAGTCATCGGTATCGGCGCGCCGATCCTGCTGGTATTTGCCCGTTTGCTGCAGGGCCTGTCGGTCGGGGGCGAATACGGCACCTCCGCCACCTACCTCAGCGAGATGGCAACCAAGGAGCGTCGTGGTTTCTACTCCAGCTTCCAATACGTGACCCTGATCTCTGGCCAGCTCATCGCTCTGGCCGTACTGATCGTGCTGCAACAATTGCTGACCACCGAGCAGTTGTATGCCTGGGGCTGGCGCATCCCGTTCGCCATCGGCGCCCTGTGCGCGGTCGTGGCGCTGTACCTGCGTCGTGGCATGGAAGAAACCGAGTCGTTCACCAAGAAGGAAAAAGCCAAGGAAAGCGCAATGCGCACCTTGATGCGCCACCCCAAGGAACTGATGACCGTGGTCGGCCTGACCATGGGCGGTACCCTGGCCTTCTACACCTACACCACCTACATGCAGAAGTACCTGGTGAACACCGTCGGCATGAGCATCTCCGACTCCACCACCATCTCAGCGGCCACGCTGTTTCTGTTCATGTGCCTGCAACCCCTGGTCGGTGGGCTGTCGGACAAGATCGGCCGTCGGCCGATCCTGATCGCATTCGGTATCCTCGGCACCCTGTTCACCGTGCCGATCCTCACCACCCTGCACACCATCCAGACCTGGTGGGGCGCGTTCTTCCTGATCATGGCGGCGCTGATCATCGTCAGCGGCTACACCTCGATCAACGCGGTGGTGAAGGCCGAGCTGTTCCCGACTGAAATCCGTGCGCTGGGCGTGGGCCTGCCGTATGCACTGACCGTGTCGATCTTCGGCGGTACCGCTGAATACATCGCGCTGTGGTTCAAGAGCATTGGCATGGAAACCGGTTATTACTGGTACGTGACGGCCTGTATCGCGGTGTCTCTGGCGGTCTATGTGACCATGAAGGACACCCGCAAGCATTCGCGGATTACCACGGACTAACCGCTGGATGCAGTAAAAAATGTGGGAGGGGGCTTGCCCCCTCCCACATTTGGCATCAGGACAACTCTGCCACTTCGCGCCGCACATAGCGTCGCTGTGCGTACGACGCCCCGACAATCATCACCACCAGCACCGCCGCCAACACCGCCGACGAACCGATGGTGCCGAAGTCCAACCCGCCCTTTTCGTGGGGCTTGGTCAGGAAATCGCCCAGGGTCGCACCAAATGGCCGAGTCAGCACGAAGGCCACCCAGAACAACAACACCGACGAAATCCGCGTGAAGTATTTGAGCGCCACCACCGCTGCGATGGTGGAGCCAATCAACAACGCGCCACCGGCGAAGCCGAGCCCGGAATCATCCGCCAGGAAGTCGCCCAGCGCGGTCCCCAGGGTGTTGGAGAACAGGATCGCCATCCAGTAGAACAACTCTCCCCGGAAGGTCTGCACCTTGTTCACGTTCAGCGAGTCGCCACTGAGGTGCCACAACGCAAAGATGATCATCAAAATCACGATCAGGATCATCGACCCCGTGGCATAACCCAGGCCCAGGCTGCGGTCCATGAAGTCCGACATGGTGGTGCCGGCAGTGCTGGTGGACAGGATCACAATCCAGTACAGCACCGGGTTGTAGGCTTTCGACCAGAGTTGCGTCACCAGGGTAACCAGGAACACGCTGATCAGGATCATCGAGCTGATGGCGTAGCCAACGTTCAGGGTCATCGACAGCAAGTCCCCGGCGGTTTCGCCCAGGGTGGTTGCGCAGATTTTCATGACCCAGAACGCCAGGGTGATCTGAGGAAGTTTGTTCATTGGGGGGCAAGGCTCCGAAGCTCAGTCTGTCAAATAGCCGACTTATAGGGGGTGTCGACGTTGCGCGCAGACTGAACGGGGCGCTGTGAAAAATAGGTGGGCGTTGAATGAAAATTCCATAGGGCCAATGGAAATTCACTGCCGTGGATTGCACTATGGCTACCTTCCCGAACCCCGCAGCAGGAACCCCGGCCATGCCTGACGATATCTATTTCTACGAACCCGCCAACGGCCACGGCCTGCCCCATGACCCGTTCAATGCCATCGTCGGTCCACGGCCGATTGGCTGGATCTCCTCACACGACAGCAACGGCCGCCTGAACCTGGCGCCCTACAGTTTCTTCAACGCGTTCAACTACATTCCGCCGATCATTGGTTTTTCCAGTGTCGGGCGCAAAGACAGCCTGAACAATATCGAACAGACCGGCGAGTTTGTCTGGAACCTGGCCACCCGCCCGTTGGCCGAGCAGATGAACCAGAGTTGCGCGGCGGTAGGACCAGAGGTGAACGAATTCGAGTTGTCCGGGCTGACACCGGTGGCTTCGAAGATCGTGAGCGTTCCGCGGGTGGGCGAGAGCCCGGTATCGTTCGAGTGCAAGGTCACGCAGATCATCCAGCTGCAACGTGCGGACAAGCAACCGGTGCCAAGCTGGCTGGTGCTGGGCGAGGTGGTCGCGGTGCACATTGCCAAGTGGCTGCTCAAGGACGGGATCTACGACACCGCCGCCGCCGAGCCGATCCTGCGGGGCGGCGGCCCGGCGGATTACTTCCAATTGGGCCCTGAGGCGCTGTTCAAGATGTATCGCCCAGGCGCCACCAAACCCTGACTGAAATACAGTCAAAAAAAGGGGGGGGCTTGCCCCGATGGCAATGGCACATTCAACATCTTTGTTGACTGTCACACTGCTATCGGGGGCAAGCCCCCTCCCACATTAGATTGTCGGCGTTGTTCAGCTGGCGGCGCTCGCCCAGGTCAGTTGACCCTCTTCATCAACATCGATCAACCGCTCAAGCTGCACGGTGGCCGCATCAT
The DNA here is from genome assembly GCF_001708445.1 of Pseudomonas fluorescens. Taxonomy (NCBI): domain Bacteria; kingdom Pseudomonadati; phylum Pseudomonadota; class Gammaproteobacteria; order Pseudomonadales; family Pseudomonadaceae; genus Pseudomonas; species Pseudomonas fluorescens. The sequence continues at coordinate 5,246,775 of NZ_CP015637.1, read as the reverse complement.
CGGCGTCGGAGGCCGTCTTGAACGTCTGCCCATCCAGGATCTTGTGAAATTTCGGGGCGCCCATGCCATCCAGTGCCTTGACGGCGACAGCAGCGCTGTAGGCCCCTTCCCCCGGTACTACGGCGGAAACGGCTTCGTGGTGGGCAAATTGTTTACGTGCCATGTTGCAGGTCCTGGCCAATGGAAAAGTTGGCCATTCTAACCATTAACCGGCCAGTTGCAGGTACTCACCGTAGGCGTTGGCGGCGGATGCATCGGTGAAGGTCTGGAAGTCCATGCTGCGCACCACCATGTCGTTCAACAATTCGGTGAAGAGCATCAGGGCCGGCGAACTGAAGTAAGCGCTCATTGCCTGCTCGCTGCTCCAGAAGCCGGAGACCAACCAGACATCGGGGTCGACCTGGGAATGCTGCAACGAAAATTGCAAGCAACCCTGAGCCTGGCGGCCCGGCTCGATCAAACTGCTCAAGCGTGCACCGAGTTCGGTGCTGCACCCGCTGCGGGCGCGGATAAAGGCCATATGGCTCGCGGGAATGGGGGTGGACATATTCGACTCTCCCGTTGAGAAGTGATGCTCGGCAAGCACTGTGAGGGTGTGTTGCCACAGGATCAAAGATAGCGGCGCAATGGTGCGCGCGGTTAGTCGATTCCTGCCGGCTTATTGCACAATCCTGCGAAAAGCGTAGAGAAGGACGCTCGGCCCGCCGGTTTATTCCGTGGGCAAACGCCTTATTTCAGGGAGATGACAGCCCCTACGCTTGCCTGATTCACGAAAGGTCGCAGGATCAGGCAAGGATTGTGCAGAATCGTCGTAACACTGTTTGAAAAGCGGCCGCTAAGCTGAGCCCATCAAAAAAGCATGCAGAGGACGCCTCATGTCGTCGCCCGAACATCAGTCCATGCCCCTCGATGCCGAGACGGAAAAACAGCGCGCCGAGCTGGCGAGTATCGTGCATCGTCATACCTGGGAAGACGGCTCCTATGGCACGGCGATTACGTCACTGTTCTTGAACCGCCACAACACGCCGCGTGACTTCATGCCGGTGCTGGTGGAACCGGCGTTGTGCATCCTCGCCAACGGCAGCAAGGAAGTGCGCCTGGCCGACGAAATCTTTGCCTACGACCCGCTCAACTACCTGGTGTTCTCGGTGGCGATGCCGGTGGCCGGGCGGATCATCGATGCCACGCCGGAAGATCCGAACCTGTCGGTGCGCATCAATATCGACCCGGCGCAGCTCACGGCCTTGATCGCCGAAGCCGGCCCCATGGGCGTGCCCACGCGTCCGACATCGCGCGGGATGTATGTGGACCGCATCGACCCCCAGTTGCTCGACGCCGTGCTGCGCCTGGCGCGCCTGCTGGATACCCCGAAAGATATCGCCATGCTCGCGCCGTTGATCAACCGTGAAATCCTCTACCGCTTGCTGCGTGGGCCGCAAGGTTATCGGTTGTATGAAATTGCCGTGGCCAACAGCCAAAGCCATCGGGTCAGCCAGGCGATCAAGTGGCTCAACGGCAATTACGAACAACCGCTGCGCATTGATGACTTGGCCAAGGAAGTGAACCTGAGCGTCTCGACCTTGCACCACCGCTTCAAGGCAATCACCGCCATGAGCCCGCTGCAATACCAGAAACAGTTGCGCTTGCAGGAGGCCCGGCGCCTGATGATCGCCGAAGGGCTGGAAGCGTCGGCGGCCGGGTATCGGGTGGGGTATGAAAGCCCGTCGCAGTTCAGCCGGGAGTACAGCCGGTTGTTTGGGGCGCCGCCGCTGAGGGATTTGGCAAGACTGCGCCAGAGCGTCTGAGCCAATGAAGATCAAAATGTGGGAGGGGCTTGCTCCCTCCCGCATTTGATCGGCGCTGTTTGCTAATCCAGGGTTCGGGGGAGTTGTAACGTGACTCGCAAGCCGCCTTCGCGCAAATTCTGCAAACTCACCTCGCCGCCATGGCTATGGGCGATATTGCGCGCAATGCCCAGGCCCAAACCGTAGCCCTGTTGCTGGCCGGCAAGGCGGAAGTGCGGTTCGAAGACTTGCTCCAGACGCTGTTCCGGTACGCCGGGACCTTCGTCATCCACGTGCAGGATAAATTCCGCGCCATCGTCCTCGATGTGCAAATGCGCGTTCTGCCCATACTTCAAGGCATTGTCGATCAGGTTGCCGATGCAGCGCTTGAGCGCCAGCGGCTTACCCGGGTAAGGCGCCAAGGCATAGCCGTCCAACGTGACGCGGCCGTTGCCGTTGGGCGCCACATAGGGCTCCACCAGGCATTCGAGCACATGATTGAGGTCCACCGGTTCGATGTTTTCGTGGATGTCGGTGTCTTTCACACATTGCAGCGCACCTTTGACCAGCAACTCCAACTCATCCAGGTCGCGGCCGAACTTGGTTTGCAGGTTCTCATCTTCAAGCAATTCAACCCGCAGGCGCAGGCGGGTAATTGGCGTGCGCAGGTCGTGGGAAATGGCGCTGAACAACTGGCTGCGTTCGGTCAGGTAACGGCTGATGCGTTCGCGCATGGCGTTGAACGCACGGCCTACCTCCACCACTTCACTGCCGCCGCCTTCGGCCACCGGCTCCACGTCGGCGCCCAGGGACATATCCCGCGCCGCCCGTGCCAGGCGCTTGAGCGGCCGGCTCTGCCAGTGCACCAGCAGGCCGATGAACAGCAGTAAAAAGCCACTGGTCAGCACAATAAACCACACCTGCTGGGACGGCAGGCCCTGTTCTTCGAGACTGGTGTAGGGCTCGGGCAACAGCGAGGCAATGTACAACCATTCGCCGGGGGCGAGTTGGATCTGGGTGACCAGTACCGGTGGATTCACCGGCTCCAGGGTCAGCGCGTAATGCGCCCAGGAGCGGGGCAGTTCATCGAGCTTCAAACCGGCGTTGAAGATGCGCAGGTCTTCGGCGCTGACGAACTCCACCGAGATATGCACGTCGGCGCCCAGGGTCTGGCGCAGCACTTCGTCGACCGCTTCCAGCACCGCTTGCTTGCGCGGGGTCTGCGGCAATATCGCCATGTCCAGCGGGCGATCGTTGAGGGTGACCACAAACCGGGTGCCGCCCATGCTGCGCAACTGGTCGAGCACCAAGGGGCGGTAAGCCACCGGCAGCGAACGGAAATAACTCACGCTCGCGGTCATCGAGTGCGCCAGGCTGCGGGCGCTGGTGACCAAGCCTTCGAGCTGGGTGGCGCGCAATTGCGAAACCCAGATCACGCTGGACAGCGCCTGGGCGAACAACACCGCGAGCAAAGTCAGCAGCAGCATGCGCCCCAGCAACGAACGCGGTACCGGGAAGCGCCGGCGACGCTCGGTCAGGTGTTCAGTGGGCATTGCCGGCAACCACGCTGGCTGCCAGTTGATAACCGCTGCCACGCACAGTGCGGATCAGCCTCGGGGGTTTTTCGGTATCGCGCAGGCGTTGGCGCAAGCGGCTGACGGCCATGTCGACGATGCGGTCCAGCGGCATCAGGTCACGGCCACGGGTGGCGTTGCCGATGGTGTCGCGGTCGAGGATCTGTTGCGGGTGATCGAGAAACAACTTGAGCAAGGCAAAGTCGGCACCGGAGAGAATCACCTCTTCACCGTCCACATGAAACAGGCGGTGGCTGATCATGTCCAGGCGCCATTCATCGAACACCAGCACGTCGCCATTGCCGCTGCGCTCCTGGCCAAACTGGCAGCGGCGCAACAGGGCCTTGATGCGCGCTTGCAACTCGCGGGGGCTGAAGGGTTTGCCGATGTAGTCATCGGCGCCCAGCTCCAGGCCGATCACGCGGTCGGCTTCGTCGGAACTGGCCGTGAGCATAATGATGGGCACCTGCGCCTGGCGCGGGTGTTGGCGAATCCAGCGGCAAAGGCTGAAACCGTCTTCGTCCGGCAGCATCACATCAAGGATAACCAGGTCGCACGGCGCTTCGTTCATAGCCTGGCGGAACCCCGCGCCATCCGGCACGCCACGCACCTGGAAGCCGGCACGACTGAGGTAGGTTTGCAGCAATTCGCGGATTTCCTGGTCGTCATCGACGAGGAGAATCGATTTACTGATTACGCTCACGGGGTCCTCCTTGTTGTTATGGGGGTGTTATTGATGGCCTCATCGGGGGCAAGTCGAATCGTCGCACCACCCCTCCTACATTGGAATACGTTCCAAATGTGGGAGGGGCTTGCCCCGATGAGGCCATCAGTCCCTATGCAAACGCCTGTTCCAGTGCGACGCCAGCCCCGGTCAATCCGGAATACGGCGCGGTCACCAACCACACCGGAATACCTTTGAAGTAGTCGCTCATGCAGCCTTTGTCGCTGAAGCTTTTGGCAAAACCGCTGTGGATAAAGAAGTCGGCAAACCTCGGTATCACACCGCCCACGATGTAGACGCCACCGCGACCACCCGTGGTCAGCACGTTGTTACCCGCGACCCTGCCCAGCCAGATGCTGAACTGATCCAAGACTTCCATCGCCACCGGGTCGCCGGCCAGGCCTGCCGCCGTCACGGCTTCAGGAGTTTCCAGCACCGGGGTGTGGCCGTCCACGGCACAGATCGCCCGGTACAGACGCGGCAAACCGGCGCCACTCAAGACGCTTTCGGCGCTGACATGGCCGATCTCATTGTAAATGTGCTGCCACAGCTGGGCTTCCCGCGGGCTGCTCAGGGGCAGGTCGACATGACCACCCTCCCCCGGCAACGCGGCCCAACGGCCGCCGCCCAAGTCCAGCAAGGTGCCGACACCCAGGCCGGTGCCCGGGCCGATCACCACCGCCGGGCGCAACGGCTCCGGCGTGCCTTCGCAGACCACGCGGAACTCGTCGGGCTTAAGGCGGGTCATGCCCAGGGCCATGGCCGAGAAATCATTCACCAGCAACAGCTCATCCACCTGCAAAGCCCGGCAAAACGCAGTCTTGCTCAAACGCCAGTGATTGTTGGTGAATTTAAATTCATCCCCGCTCACCGGACCGGCCACCGACAGGCACACCGCACCGATGTCGCCGATTTTCAGGCCTTCTTCCTGGAGATAGACCTTGATCGCGTCTTCAGGGCTCTTGTGATCCGCCGTGGCATGCACACGAATCGAATGCAGGGCCTGATCCCGCCACAACGCAAAACGGGCGTTGGTACCCCCGATATCACCGACCAGCGCAAGCTTCACTTAAGCGTCTCCAGGGCAGAGGTAAAGGCGCTGGCGCCTTGCTCTGCGGAGCTTGCGGCCAAGCGCATAAATGCAAACAGCTCGCGACCGGCCCCCACGTTATTGCCCAACAGGCCCGTGGCTGGCGCGCGCGCTGCAAATTCTTCGGCGTCCACCTTAAGCTCCAAGGTGCCTTTCACGCCATCCACACGAATGATATCGCCATCGCGCACCCGTGCCAGCGGCCCGCCGCTCTGGGCTTCGGGGTTGACATGAATCGCGGCGGGGATCTTACCCGACGCGCCCGACATACGCCCGTCTGTCACCAACGCCACCTTGAAGCCACGGTCCTGCAATACGCCAAGGAACGGCGTCATCTTGTGCAGTTCCGGCATGCCGTTGGAGCGTGGCCCCTGGAAGCGCATCACCGCGACGAAGTCTTTTTCCAACTGGCCGGCCTTGAACGCATCGGCCAGGTCCTGCTGGTCCTGGAACACCACCGCCGGAGCTTCGACGATCTGGTGCTCCGGCGCCACGGCGGAGACTTTCATCACGCCACGGCCCAGGTTGCCTTCCATCACGCGCAAGCCGCCTTCCGGGGAGAACGCACGGGCCACCGGGCGCAGGATGGCTTCATCGAGGCTTTCGATCGGGCCATCGCGCCAGATCAGCTCGCCGTCGACCAGGAACGGTTCCTGGGTGTAGCGGCTCAGGCCCTTGCCGGCCACGGTATTGACGTCTTCGTGGAGCAGGCCGGCTTCCAGCAGTTCGCGGATCAGGAACGACATGCCGCCCGCCGCCTGGAAGTGGTTGATGTCGGCCTTGCCGTTTGGATACACGTGGGACAGGGTGGGCACCACCTCAGAGAGGTCGGCCATGTCTTGCCAGGTCAGGATGATCCCCGCCGACATGGCGATGGCCGGCATATGCAGGGTGTGGTTGGTGGAACCGCCCGTGGCGTTGAGGGCGACGATGGAGTTGACGATGGATTTCTCGTCGACGATCTCACCGATCGGCGTGAAGTTGCCGTTCGCCTTGGTCAAGCGCGTGACCTGATGGGCGGCTTCGCGGGTCAGCGCATCGCGCAGCGGCGTGTACGGGTTGACGAACGAGGCGCCGGGCAAGTGCAGGCCCATCACTTCCATCAACAGCTGGTTGGTGTTGGCAGTGCCGTAGAAGGTGCACGTGCCAGGGCTGTGGTAGGACTTCATCTCCGATTCCAGCAGCTCTTCGCGACTGGCCTTGCCTTCGGCGTAGCGCTGGCGCACATCGGCTTTCTGCTTGTTGGAGATGCCCGACGGCATGGGCCCGCCAGGAACGAAGATCATCGGCAGGTGGCCATAGCGCAGTGCGCCCATCATCAGGCCGGGCACGATCTTGTCGCAGATGCCCAGCATCAGCGCCGCGTCGAACATGTTGTGGGACAGCGCTACCGCCGTGGACATGGCGATCACTTCACGGCTGAGCAGGCTCAGTTCCATGCCGGGCTCGCCTTGGGTCACGCCGTCGCACATGGCCGGGGTGCCGCCGGCGAACTGGCCGACCGAGCCGACTTCGCGCAGGGCTTTCTTGATCTGGTCAGGGAAATGTTCATACGGCTGGTGCGCCGAGAGCATGTCGTTATATGACGAAACAATTGCCACGTTGGCGGCGTTCATCATGCGCAGGCTATTTTTATCTTCGGTGCCGCAACCGGCCACGCCATGGGCAAAGTTGGCGCATTGCAGCTTGCCGCGCATCGGGCCGTCGCTGGCTGCGCCGCGAATGAGCGCAAGGTATGCCTCACGGGTTGCACGACTGCGGGCGATAAGCCGTTCGGTGACCTCAAGAACGCGGGGATGCATGTGTAGAACTCCAGGCTAACGGATGTGGCGACCTGAGTGTCTATGCTGATCAAACGCCCGCAGCACATGGGATGGCAGGGAGTCGTTTAAATCATCGGACCAGTTGATTCAGGTCACTCGTTGTAGATTGAACAAAATATTGCCACTAAAAAGGCTTGTTTTCTATTTTTATGCGAATAATCTTGTAATTCTTACAACAAATCGACGACAGGCACTTTCCAATGACTCTTCGAATCGCAATCAATGGTTTTGGCCGTATCGGCCGCAATGTCCTGCGCGCACTGTATACCCAAGGCTACCGCCAGGATTTGCAGATCGTCGCCATCAATGATTTGGGCGACAGTTCGATCAATGCCCACCTGCTCAAATACGACACCGTACACGGTACTTTCGAGGCAGAGGTCGCCCACGATCAGGAAAGCCTGACCGTCAACGGTGACCGGATCGCCGTCAGTGCCATTCGCAACCCGGCCGACCTGCCATGGGCCGCGCACAAGATCGACGTGGTGTTCGAATGCACCGGTCTGTTCACCGACCGCGACAAGGCGGCCGCCCATATTACCGCTGGCGCGCGCAAGGTAATCATCTCGGCCCCGGCCAAGGGCGCGGACGCTACCGTGGTCTACGGCGTGAACCATGACATTCTGCGTCAATCCCACCAGATCATCTCCAACGCCTCCTGCACCACCAACTGCCTGGCGCCGGTGGCCCAAGTGCTGCATCGCGAGCTGGGCATCGAAAGCGGCTTGATGACCACGATTCACGCCTACACCAACGACCAGAACCTGACCGATGTCTACCATACCGACCCGTACCGGGCGCGTTCGGCCACCCAGAACATGATCCCGAGCAAGACCGGCGCCGCCGAAGCGGTTGGCCTGGTACTGCCGGAACTGGCGGGCAAACTGACCGGCATGGCCGTTCGGGTACCCGTGATCAACGTGTCGCTGGTGGACCTCACCGTACAACTGAAGAAAGAAGCTACCGCGGAAGAAGTCAACGCGCTGCTCAAGGAAGCCAGCCAGCACTCGAAAATCCTCGGCTACAACACCCTGCCGCTGGTATCCAGTGACTTCAACCATAACCCGTTGTCGTCGATCTTCGACGCCAATCACACCAAGGTCAGCGGCAAATTGCTGAAGGTGCTGGCCTGGTACGACAACGAATGGGGCTTCTCCAACCGCATGCTGGATAACTGCCTGGCGCTGTGCAACGCCGAATAACGCCTGTGTTCAGGCGGGGCTTGTTGTGGCAAGCGGGCTTATTTTGGTGAGCGGGCTTACTGTGGCAAGCGGGCTTATGCGGCAAGCGGGCTTGTTGTGGCGAGCGGGCTTGCCCCGCGTTGGGCTGCGTAGCAGCCCCAAAAACTGCCGCCGCGTTTTGCCTGGAAAAACGCGGTGTTCTTATTAGGGCTGCTACGCAGCCCAACGCGGGGCAAGCCCGCTCGCCACAAAAGCGCGCGTCTGCCAAGTTCACCGTGTTGCAGCAAAGTGCCACTTGCCATTTGCATTGATGATAAGCATTATCATTAACTGCCAATCGGTCAGGTATCACTGTGAGCCTATCTCGCTTCAACCATGTCTTTCTCAGCCAACGGCTGATTCTGCTACGCACCTTGCAGCGGATGGTGAATAACCCCAGCACCGCCGAAGACCTGGTGCAGGAAACCTACCTGCGCGTCACCCGGGCCCTGAGCGAGCGGCCTATCGACCACCTTGAACCCTTCGTCTACCAGACCGCCCGTAACCTGGCGCTGGATCACTTGCGCTCGCGCAGGGTCCAGGCCCGCACGCTGCAGGAAGATGTGCCACTGGACATCCTGCAAAGCGTCGCTGCCCCCATCAGCCCCCCCGAAGACGCCACCCAGGCCGAACAATTGCTCGAACACTTGAGTGTCAGCCTTGGCCGGTTGAGCGCGCGCCAGCAGCAGATTTTCATCCTCAGCCGCCTGCACGGTTGCAGCTACCAGGAGATTGCCGATCAGTTGAACGTGTCCTTGAGCACCGTGCAAAAGGAACTGAAATTGATCATGGCCATCTGCGTAGGTGTGGCCGAACGGCTGGATCAGCCTTAAGCTTCATCCGACAGAAATGTCGACCAAGGCTGTAGAAAAGATAAATAAAACGTGGCGAAGACCCGAGGCACACCGTGATGGACCCGAATAACCTGCGCCCCCATGAGCTGGCGGATGAGGTGTTGCAAGACCCGGCTATGGACCAGGCACTGGACTGGCTGATCGCCTTGCAGTGCCCGCGGGCCGGGCAGCAGGCCGAGTTTGAAGCGTGGCTGGCCCGCGACCCGGCGCACGTCCATGCGTTCGGGAAGGCGCAGGCTGCCTGGGGTGGCGCTCCCGTACACAGTGCCGCGGTGGCCCTGGCGGCGCCACGCAAACCCAGCGCCTGGCGTCGCCTGCAGCCGCATTGGAAACCCTTGGCCACCGCTGCCGTGTTGCTGCTGGGGTTGTTCAGTTTCAGCAACCTGCCCGTGCGCCTGCAGGCGGACCATCTCACCGTGGTAGGTGAGCGCCAGCGCCTGCAATTGGACGATGGGTCGAAAGTACTGCTGAATACCAATTCGGCGTTTTCCAGCCGCATCGAGGACCATCAGCGCATCGCCCGCCTGTACCAGGGCGAGGCGTTTTTCGAAGTGGTACCCAGCCGTGGCCTGCCCCTGGAAATCGACGCAGGCCCCGTCCGCGCCAGCGTGCGCGACACGGCCTTCGCCGTGCGCTACCTCAATGGCGAAGCCCAGGTGCAAGTGCAGCGCGGCGATGTCGACCTGAGCACTACCTTCGACGACGCCCGTGTGCGCTTGAGCGCGGGCGAAAGCATCCGTATCGGCCCCAAGGGCTTTGGGCCGCCCGCCAAACTCGATGCCAACAAAGACCTGGCCTGGGTCCAGGGCCGGCTGATTTTCGAAAACTGCCCGATGAGCGAAGTGCTTGCCGAATTGCGCCGCTATTACCCGGGCTGGATCGTCAACACCAACGACAAGCTCGCCAGCATCGCCGTCACCGGCAATTACCGCCTCGACCAACCGCTGGACGTGGTGCGTTCCCTGGCGCACATCACCTCGGCCAAGCTGTCGGAATATCCGGCGCTGGTGATCTTGAACTAAATGAGAATTATTTTTACTCGATAGCCTGCGGCAGTACGTCTCGTCTTAGCCAATGCAACTGATTCCTATTTGGAACGGTTCGCAACTATAAGACTCGTACCTCCGGAGCGCTCTCGATGTCCTCTCGTTTCAACCGCCGGTCTTCTTCGCCCGTGCTGTCCTTGCTGACCGTCGCCATCCTGCTGGCCGGTGCGCCCGTGATGGCCGCCACGACCACCGAGCCCGTTGCCCGCAGCCACGGCAACTACCGTTTCAGCATTGAGCAGCAGCCGCTGGTCTCGGCCCTGAATGCCTTCACCAGCGTGACCGGCTGGCAAATCGGCCTGCCGGCGGAGCTGGGCCAGGGTGTATCGTCCCCTGGCGTACACGGTGCGCTGTCACCGGAAAAAGCCCTGGAGCGCTTGTTGGTGGGGACCAACCTGAGCTACCGCAAATTGGGCAATAACAACATCGTGCTGGAAAAGCGCGTGGCGGGCAGCACGTTGAATCTGCAACAGGTGACCATCAGCGCCACCCGTAATGAGCAGGACATCAACAGCGTACCGAGCACCGTCAGCGTACATGGCCGCGAAGAGCTGGACCGCCAGAACGTCAACACCATTCGCGAACTGGCGCGCTACGAGCCCGGCGTCTCGGTGGGCGGCGCAGGCACCCGTTCCGGCAACGCGGGCTACAACATCCGTGGCATCGACGGCGACCGCATCCTCACCCAGGTGGATGGTGTCGAAGTGCCGGACAACTTCTTCAACGGCCCCTACGCCAAGACCCGTCGCAACTACGTCGACCCGGAAATCGTCAAGCGCGTGGAGATCCTGCGCGGACCGGCCTCGGCCCTGTACGGCAGCAGTGCCATCGGCGGCGCGGTGAGTTACTTCACCCTTGACCCGGATGACATCATCAAGCCCGGCCAGGACGTCGGCGCCCGTCTGAAAACCGGCTACAGCTCCGCCGACGAAAGCTGGCTGACCTCCGCCACGGTCGCCGGCCGTTTGCAGGACTTCGACGGCCTGTTGCACCTGAGCCAGCGCAATGGCCATGAAACCGAATCCTACGACGGCAACAACGCTACCGGCCTGGCCCGCACGGGCGCCAACCCGGAGGACGCGCGCACCACCAACGTGCTGGCCAAGTTGGGCTGGAATTATGGCGATGACAACCGCCTGGGCGTGACGTATGAGAAGTACAAGGATGATCGCGACGTCAACCTGAAGAACGCGGTGGGCGGCCCGTTCATCGGCGGCCGAGGCTTCAACCTCTACCGTGATCGTCGCGGTAACGACACCATTACCCGTGAACGTTTCGGCCTGGAAAACAGCGTTGCCCTTGAGTCGCCGATTGCCGACCGCATCAAGACCAGCCTCAACTACCAGATCGCCAAGACCGACCAGACCACCGCCGAAATCTATCAATCGGGCCGTCGCGTCTTGCGCACCCGCGACACGCTTTACGAAGAAAAACAGTGGGTTTTCGACGCGCAGTTGGACAAAGCGTTCAGCCTCGGTGAGACCGATCACCAAGTGACCTATGGCACCACCCTCAAGCAGCAAAAAGTCACCGGCTCGCGCGAAGGCAGCGCCACCTGCCTGGTCGTCGGCAGTGGTTGCACGGCCGTGGGCGCGCCCAGCCCAATGGCCAGTGACAGCGTGAATAAATCCAGCGACTTCCCGGACCCGACCATCAACACCTATTCGCTGTTTGCACAAGACCAGGTCACCTGGGGCAAGTGGACCTTCCTGCCCGCCGTGCGCTACGACTACACCCAGCTCAAGCCCAAGCTGACCCAGGCGTTCCTCAATACCGTAAACCCCACGGGGGCCGACCCCGTGAGCGACCAGGAAAAGACCTGGCACCGCGTGACGCCCAAGTTTGGCCTGACCTACGCCCTGACCGATCAATACACCTGGTTCGGCCAATATGCCGAAGGTTTCCGTACACCCTCCGCCAAGGCGCTGTACGGCCGCTTTGAAAACCTGAACCTGGGCTACACCGTCGAGCCGAACCCGGACCTCAAGCCGGAAACCAGCAAGGGTCTCGAAACCGGGATTCGCGGCAAGTTCGACGCGGGCTCCTTCGAGATCACCGCGTTCTATAACAAGTACCGCGACTTCATCGACGAAGACAACGCCGTTGTCGGCGGCACCCTCGAACAGTTCCAGGCCATCAATATCAAGCGCGCCACCATCAAGGGCGCGGAAGCCAAAGGCCGCCTGAACCTGGATGCGTTCGGTGCACCTCAGGGCCTGTACACCCAAGGTTCGGTGTCCTATGCCTACGGTCGCAACGACGATAACGGCGAACCGCTGAACAGCGTCAACCCGCTCAAAGGCGTATTCGGCCTGGGCTACGAGCAGGACAACTACGGTGGCCTGCTGAGCTGGACCCTGGTGAAAAAGCAGGATCGCGTCGACAGCAGTACCTTCCACGCACCGGACGGCGACACCAGCGGCCCCTTCAAGACCCCTGGTTTCGGTGTCGTCGACCTGACCGCCTTCTACAAAGTCACCAACGACGTGACCATCAATGGCGGCCTCTACAACCTCACCGACAAGAAGTACTGGAACTGGGATGACGTGCGCAGCTACGACAGCGTGGGTGAAGCCGCGGTGACCGGCCCTGCCAATCTCGACCGCCTGACCCAGCCCGGTCGCAACTTTGCGATCAACGTGATCTGGGATATCTGACAACAACCGACTCACCTCGTCGAAATGTCAGCGACGAGGTGAGGATTTTTTACTGTGCCGCGTCTTCTTGTTCGTCTAGTTGATAACAGCTCTCTTCAGGGCAACAGGCGCTCCCCTTCTCAAGGACTTTTTCATGACCGCTTCTCCTACCGCAGAACGCCCAAGCCTGCGCTCCCAACGCCTGAACCAGATCACCCACGCGCCACATACCCGGCTCGACGCGCTGGTGAAGGCACATGCACCGTTTGAATCCCAGGCCAACTTCGCGCGTTTCGTGGTCGCGCAGTACCTGTTCCAGTCGGAACTGGTGGCGCTGTACAACGATGCCGAGCTGATCAAGATCATCCCCGACCTGGCCGAACGCTGCCGCGCCGAAGCGGCCAAGCTGGACCTGGCCGACCTGGACACGCAAGTGCCTGCACCGGTTGCCGGCGCGGTGAACAACCCGAGCAAGGCCGAAGCCCTGGGCTGGCTGTTCGTGTCTGAAGGCTCCAAGCTGGGCGCGGCGTTCCTGATCAAGCGTGCCGTGGGCTTGGGCCTGAGCGAAACCTTCGGGGCTCGCCACCTCGGTGAGCCGGCCGGCGGTCGTGCCGAAGGCTGGAAGCGCTTCACCCGTACCCTCGACGCGCTCGAATTGAGCGCCGAAGAAGACGCCGCAGCGGAAAAAGGCGCGGTGGATGCGTTTGTGCGCTTCACCGTGCTGCTGGAACAGGCGTACGCTAGCGCCCCTGAACTGGCCTGATCCCCCAGATTGAAATGCGGTCGACATGTGGGAGGGGGCTTGCCCCCTCCCACATGTTGATCGCATTTCAGTGCGGACTTCTTTGTAAACCTTCCCCCAGAAAAGCTTCACCATGACCGGCAAAACCCAATCCACCTCGAAAATCGCGCAGATTCTCTTCGGCCTGCTGGCCTACGTCAGCCTGGGCATCGGGCTGGTGGCGATTGTCGTGCCGGGTTTGCCCACCACCGAATTCATCCTCCTGGCCGCCTGGGCCGCGACCAAAAGCTCGCCGCGCCTCAGTGCCTGGCTGGAAAACCACCGCCTGTTCGGACCGATCCTGTTCAACTGGCGCAACGGCAAGATCATCACGCGCCGGGCCAAGTTCAGCGCCACCGTCAGCATGCTGCTGTGCGCCGGGCTGATGCTGGTGATGCTGGATCACGGCTGGCCGGTCTACCTCGCAATCGCCGGGATGAGCCTGGGCAACCTGTGGATCTGGTCACGCCCCGAACGGCTCGCACAGCCCGTGTGACGCGGACTGTAGCCGTTTTCCTACCGCTTATCGCCTACCTCTCATGAATTGATTTGTTACGCCGATGTTTCAGACATAGCGCTGAATGGAATTGGCCTGAATTGCTTGCCCTCCAACACGTTCATTCGCGAGTAAGCCTATGTTCATCAGCCTCTCCATCCGCCTGAAAATCGTGCTGTTGTCCGGCCTTTGCCTGCTGGGGGTGATTGCGCTGGTCGTCAGTATCAATATCTACAACACCAACCAGAACGATCAGTTGGTCAGCGATTCAAGCTCACGAATGCTCACTGCCAGCGTGGAACAACTGCTGCAGGCCAAGGCCGGGGAGCAAGCGGTACAGTTGCAGAAGACCTTTGGCGATAGCCTGGTGGCCCTGACCGCCCTGGCCGACCAGATCAAAGACCTGCGCAACCTCGGGACCAAGCGCTCCCTTGAGGCCGGCGCCCTGCGTGAAGAACTCAACCAGAGCGTAAAAACCGCCTTCGAGCGCAACAACAAGGTGCTGGGTTTCTGGCTGTCGTTCGAACCCAACGGCCTGGATGGCAAGGACAGCGAATTCATCAATGACAAGGCCCGTGTGTCCAACGAAAAAGGCCGCTTCTCCAGCTACTGGAGCCGCGCCGGCGGCGAGGGCTTGAACACGATCATGGTCGAGGATGACCTGAACAAGACCACCCTCACCCTCAACGGTACGCCCTACAACATCTGGTACACCTGCCCACGGGACACCCGTAATACGTGCCTGCTGGACCCGTATGAAGATACGGTGGGCGGCAAACCCGTGCTGATGACCACCATCGCCCAGCCACTGATCGTGGACGGTAAAATGATCGGCGTGGTCGGTGTCGACATCGCCCTCAACACCCTGCAAGCCGCCACCGATGCCGCGCAGCACGACCTGTTCAACGGTGCGGCCCACCTGGAGATTCTCTCCAGCACCGGTCTGATTGCCGCCTACAGTGGCGAGCCGGCCAAGATCGGCAAGAACCTGATCGATACCCTTGGCGCCGAAGGCAAGGAAATCGTGCAACTGCTGGCCAGCGATAACCGCATGATCCGCGAACAGGACGGGACCATTCGCGCCGTGTACCCGGTCAAGCCGATTGCCGACGCCAAAGCCTGGGGCATCGTGATCAAGCTGCCCAAAAGCGTGATGCTGGCCGATAACGTCAAGCTGCAAGCCGTACTCGACAAGGCCCGCGCCAGCGGCACCCTCCAGGCATTGCTGGTGGCCGCCGTCGCCGCCTTGCTGGGCCTGCTGCTGATCTGGCTGACCGCCACCGGCGTGACCCGCCCGATCAACAGTGTGGCCGCCATGCTCAAGGACATCGCCAGCGGCGACGGTGACCTGACCCAGCGCCTGGCCTATGCCAAGAAAGATGAACTGGGCGAACTGGTGAACTGGTTCAACCGCTTCCTCGACAAGCTGCAACCGACCATCGCGCAAATCAAGCAAAGCATCACCGAAGCGCGCGGCACGGCTGACCAGTCCTCGGCCATTGCACGCCAGACCAGCGAAGGCATGCAGGTGCAATTCCGCGAAATCGACCAAGTGGCCACCGCCTCCAACGAAATGAGCGCCACCGCCCATGACGTCGCCAACAGCGCCTCGAATGCCGCCAGTGCCGCACGCGGGGCGGACCAGTCGGCGCGTGAAGGCATGTCGATCATCGAGCAAAGTACCCGCGACATCACCACCCTCGCTGAAGAAGTCAGCAAAGCCGTGAGCGAAGTCGAAGCCCTGGCCGTCAACAGCGAGCAGATCGGTTCCGTACTGGAAGTGATCCGCAGCATTGCCGAACAGACCAACCTGCTGGCCTTGAACGCCGCGATTGAAGCCGCACGTGCCGGGGAAAGCGGGCGAGGGTTTGCGGTGGTAGCCGATGAAGTGCGCAACCTGGCCAAACGCACCCAGGACTCGGTCGAGGAAATCCGCCTGGTGATCGAACGCATCCAGAGCGGCACCCGAGGAGTGGTGGCGACCATGCACTCCAGCCAGCACCAGGCCCAGAGCAACGCCGGGCAGATCCATCAGGCAGTGCAGGCCCTGGGCAAGATCAGCGACGCAGTGACGGTAATCAGCGACATGAACCTGCAAATCGCCAGCGCCGCCGAGCAGCAGAGCGCGGTGGCCGAAGAGGTCAATCGCAACGTCTCGGCGATCCGCAGCGTGACCGAGACCCTGACCGAACAGGCCACCGAGTCGGCGGCGGTCAGCAGCCAACTCAACGCATTGGCCAGCCAGCAGATGAAGTTGATGGATCAGTTCAGGGTTTAAAAAACACAACAGGACCCATGTGGGAGGGGGCTTGCCCCCGATGGCTGAGTGTCAGTCAACTTATCTATAAATGACACACCGCTATCGGGGGCAAGCCCCCTCCATTTGGATCACACTTGCTTGCCTTAAAGACCGGTCCAGGCGCTGACAAACTGCGTCAGGTCTTCTTTAGCTGCCGTACGCGGGGGATTCTGCGGTGTACCCAAATAGAGGAAGCCAATCACTTCCTCATCCGCCGTCAGCCCCAGGCCCTTGGCCACGTGGGCCGAGTACGACAACTCACCCGTGCGCCACACCGCACCAATCCCCTGGGCATAGGCCGCCAGCAGAATGCCGTGGGCTGCACAAGCCGCCGCCAGCAACTGCTCCGATTTCGGCACCTTGAAGTGTTCCTGCAGGCGAGCAATCACCACCACCACCAGCGGCGCGCGCAACGGGCCATTCTGGGCCTTGTCGATCAGCGCTTGCGGTGCGTCGGGGTCCTGCAGGCGCGCGGCTTCGGCCAGCAACGTGCCCATCTGCTCACGGGCGGCGCCTTCGACGGTCAGGAAACGCCAAGGGCGCAACTGGCCATGGTCGGGCGCGCGCATGGCGGCGGCGAACAGCACATCGCGCTGCTCCTGGGTCGGTGCAGGCTCCAGCAAGCGCGGCACGGAAACACGGTTGAGCAAAGCGTCGAGAGCCTGCATTGGCCACCTCCAGAAAAAAATGTGCGGTCATTCTAACGGGAATGAATCGGGATGCCATCAAACGATAATTGCTCTTATTCAAACTGCCCCGCCCTGTTAGACTTTGCGACCTGATTTTCAGCCTTCGTCCGGGAAACTCGATGTTCCGTCCGCTATTCCGCCTGTCTGCCGCATTAATGGCCTTGAGCCTGACCGCGTGCGACGACGCCCCGCACTTCACCCAGGCCGAGCCCGGTGAAGCACGAGCCGGCGGCGCGACGACGGTGAATAAACGCGACCAGAACGCGTTCTCCCTGCCCTCGGCCAACCTGGCGCCGACCCGTCGCCTGGATTTCAGCGTCGGCAACAGTTTCTTCCGCAGCCCCTGGGTGATCGCGCCCTCCACCACCACCGCGCGCGATGGCCTGGGCCCGCTGTTCAATACCAACGCCTGCCAGAACTGCCATATCAAGGACGGCCGTGGCCACCCACCGTTGCCCGATGCGCCGAATGCGGTGTCGATGCTGGTGCGCCTGTCGATCCCGGATACGCCGCCTTACGCCAAGGTGATCGAGCAGCTCGGCGTCGTGCCCGAGCCGGTCTACGGCGGGCAATTGCAGGATATGGCCGTGCCTGGGGTGGTGCCGGAAGGCAAGGTGCGGGTCGACTACACGCCGGTCAATGTGACGTTCAAGGACGGTACCGTGGTCGAGTTGCGCAAGCCGGACCTGCGCATCACCCAGCTCGGCTACGGGCCGATGCACCCCGATACGCGTGTTTCCGCGCGTATCGCCCCGCCGATGATCGGCCTGGGGTTGCTCGAAGCCATCCCTGATGCGGATATCCTGCGCAACACCGACCCGAAGACCGCCGCCAAAGGCGCCATCGTCGGCCGGGCCAATTGGGTCTGGGACGATGCCCAGCGCAAGACCGTCCTCGGGCGTTTCGGCTGGAAAGCCGGGCAACCCAATCTCAATCAACAAAATGTTCACGCATTTTCCGGTGATATGGGCCTCACGACCTCCCTGAGGCCCTTCGATGACTGCACCGACGCCCAAGTGGCTTGCAAACAGGCGCCCAACGGCAACGGCCCCGATGGCGAACCCGAAGTCAGCGACAATATCCTGCGCCTGGTGCTGTTCTACACCCGCAACCTTGCCGTGCCCGCACGCCGCGACGTCAATGCGCCGCAAGTCCTGGCCGGGAAAAACCTGTTTTACCAGGCCGGTTGCCAGGGCTGTCATGCTCCAGCCTTCACCACGGCGGCCAACGCCGCCGAACCTGAACTGGCCAACCAGGTGATCCGCCCCTACAGCGACCTGCTGTTGCACGACATGGGCGAAGGCCTGGCCGATCACCGTACCGAATTCAAGGCCGGCGGCCGCGACTGGCGCACCCCGCCGTTGTGGGGCATCGGCCTGACGCAAACCGTCAGTGGCCACACCCAGTTCTTGCATGACGGCCGCGCCCGCAACCTGCTGGAGGCCGTGCTCTGGCACGGCGGTGAAGCACAGGCGGCGCAGCAGCATGTGTTGTCCTTCAATGCCGAACAGCGCGCTGCGTTGCTGGCGTTCCTGAACTCTTTATAAGCGTCACCCCCATTACAGAAGGGAGCTCGACATGTTCCGTCCCAAGTTGTTGTTCACCAGCCTGGCCGCCCTCGCCCTCGGCGCCTGCTCGCCTCAAGACCCGCAAGCCGTGACCTCAGCGGCGATCGCCAAGCAAGTGATCCTGCCAACGTATAGCCGCTGGGTCGAAGCCGACCGTCAACTGGCCGTCAGCGCCCTGGCCTACTGCCAAGGCAAAGAAAGCCTGGATACCGCGCGCGCCGACTTCCTTCACGCGCAAAAGGCCTGGGCCGAGTTGCAACCGCTGCTGATCGGCCCACTGGCCGAGGGCAACCGTTCGTGGCAGGTGCAGTTCTGGCCAGACAAGAAAAACCTGGTGGGCCGCCAGGTCGAGCAACTGGTCAGCGCCCAGCCACAGATCGATGCGGCCACCCTGGCCAAGTCCAGCGTAGTGGTGCAGGGCCTGTCGGCCTATGAATACATCCTCTACGACGCCAAGACCGACCTCGCCGACGACGCGCAGAAAGCCCGTTACTGCCCGCTGCTGGTGGCGATTGGCGAGCGCCAGAAAGCCCTGGCCGAAGAGATCCTGGCCAGCTGGAACAGCACCGACGGCATGCTCGCGCAGATGAGCAAGTTTCCGAACCAGCGCTATGCCGACTCCCACGAAGCCATCGCCGACCTGTTGCGTGCGCAGGTTACCGCCCTGGACACCCTGAAGAAAAAACTTGGCACGCCGATGGGCCGCCAGACCAAGGGCATTGCGCAACCGTTCCAGGCCGATATGTGGCGCAGCCAATCGTCCCTGCAAAGCCTGGAAGCCAGCCTGGCCGCCGCCCAGACCGTATGGGTCGGGGTCGACAACAAGGGCCTGCGTGGCCTGTTGCCGTCAGCGCAGAAGCCCTTGGCCGACAAGATCGACGCCGCCTATGCCGCCGCCCTGAAACTGTTCGCCAGCAACCAGCGCACGCTGAACGAACTGTTGGCCGATGATGCCGGCCGCCAGCAGCTTAACGATATCTATGACAGCCTCAACGTTGTCCACCGCCTGCACGAAGGCGAACTGGCCAAGGCGCTGGGCATCCAACTGGGCTTCAACGCCAACGACGGTGACTGATGATGCTCAGGCGACAAGCTTTGGCGATGGGTAGCCTGCTGCTCAGCGCAGTGACGTTGGGTGGCTGGACGTTGTTCAAGCAGAAGGACAAGGGCCCACTGCTACTGTCGGCACGCGATGATGCAGACGGCAAGCACTACGCCGTGGGCTATCGCCTGGACGGCCAGCGGGTGTTTGCCACCCAGGTCGGCCAGCGCTGCCACGACATCATCAACCACCCGACGCTGCCTATAGCGCTGTTCGTCGCCCGTCGCCCGGGCACCGAGAGTTACCTGATCGACCTGCGCGACGGCGCGCTGCTGCAGACTGTCACCTCCCATGCCAATCGCCACTTCTATGGCCACGCGGTGATCCACAAGAGCGGCGACTGGTTGTACGCCACCGAGAACGACACGTCCGACCCCGGCCGTGGCCTGCTCGGTGTCTACAGGTTCGAAGGCGAGCGCCTGGTGCACAGCGGTGAGCTATCCACCCACGGTATCGGCCCGCACCAGGTGTCGTGGATGCCCGACGGCGAAACCCTGGTCGTCGCCAACGGCGGCATTCGCACCGAAGCCGAAAGCCGCGTGGAGATGAACCTCAATGCCATGGAACCGAGCCTGGTGCTGATGCAGCGCGACGGTACGCTGATCAGCAAGGAAACCCTCGGGCAGACGATGAACAGCGTGCGCCATATGGGCATCGCCGGTGATGGCACCGTCCTTACCGGGCAACAGTTCATGGGGCCGTCCCAGGAGCGTTCCGAGTTGCTGGCGATCAAGCGCCCAGGGCAACCGTTCGTGGCGTTTCCAGTGGCGGATGAACAGTTGCAGGCAATGGGTCATTACACCGCCAGCGTCGCGGTGCACAGTGAGTTGCGCCTGGTGGCATTGACCGCCCCACGGGGTAACCGCTTCTTTATCTGGGACATCGACAGCGCTGAACTGCGCCTGGACGCTCCGTTGCCGGACTGCGCCGGTGTCGGGGCGGTGGCGGATGGGTTTGTCGTCACGTCAGGCCAAGGCCGTTGCCGCTTTTACGATTGCCGCCAGCAAGAGTTGCTAGCAAAACCGTTGGAGTTGCCGGCTGGGCTCTGGGATAACCATCTCCACCTGATCTGACGCCGCTCTCGGCAGAATGCTCACATACCCGCTGGCGGCACTGCCTGGCGGGTATATTCCTACAAGAAGCAGAAAGGCTTCCTTCTTCTGATAGCTATATGCCCTTCATCCAAAGGGGATTTTTCGGCTTACCCGCCCCTACGGCCCTAATAACAATCGACGCCTTCGTCATTGTTACCCAAGGAGCCATCTATGCCTGGCCGCCGCATGCTCGCGATGCTTGGTGTCGTTCTCGTCGTGGTATCGATGCTAGCGGGCTACAAAGCGTTCTGGATCAACCAACAACTGGCACGTCTGAATGCCCCCAAGCCGCCCGCCAGCGTATCGGTGGCGCCGGTCGTCACGCAGCTCTGGCAGCGCCAACTGCCGGCGGCTGGCAGTCTCAAAGCGCTTAAGGGAATCGATCTGAGTATCGAAGTGCCTGGTGTCGTCACGCAGGTGCATTTCGAGTCCGGACAAGCCGTTACAGCCGGGCAATCCTTGTTGCAATTGGAAAACCAGATGGAGACGGCCCAGCGGGACATCGCCCTGGCAAACCGTAGCCTGGCCCGACAGAATTTCGAGCGCGGCCAGATGCTGGTGGACAGTCAGGCGATCTCAAAAGGTGAGTTTGATCGGCTGTCCTCCGAGTTCAATCGACACAATGCGCTGGTCAAGCAGTACACCGCGGCGCTGGAAAAGAAACATATCACCGCCCCTTTCAGTGGCACCATCGGCATTCGCCAGGTCAATATCGGCGACTATCTGCAAAGCACGGCAGTGATCGCAAGCCTGCAAGACACCAGCAGCCTTTACGTCGACTTCCACGTACCCGAGCAAGCGGTCCAGTTCATTGAAGTCGGCCAATCAGTACAGGTTGAAGTGTCTGCGCGCCCCGGGCAGCACACCCTTGGCCTGGTCAGCGCCATCAACCCCATCGTCGATGACAGTACCCGGAATGTCAGGGTCCGGGCGACCCTGCCCAACCCGCACAACCGTTTACTGCCGGGCATGTTCGCCAGTTTGCAGGTGCAACTGGCACAGCCAACGCCGCAGGTCGTCGTTCCTGAGGAGTCAATCAGCTATAGCCCTGCTGGCCAGTATGTTTATGTTGTATCGCCACACGAGGCTGCCCCTGAAACCGCCGGCACGGTACTGACCGCCAAACAACGCCCGGTAGAGACCGGCGAGCGGCGCAATGGCCAGGTGATCATCACCAGGGGGCTGGCGCCCGGTGAACAGGTGGTCACGGCGGGCCAACTCAAGCTCAAACATGGCGCCCCCGTCATCGTCAGCGCCGACAGGAACCTGTCGCCGCACGCCCCGCTCTTCTCTGGCGACAACGGTGCCGCACCATGAGATTTACCGATCTGTTTATTCGCCGCCCGGTACTCGCCATGGTGGTCAGCCTGTTGATCCTGTTGCTGGGGCTGCAGGGCTACCACCAATTACCCCTGCGCCAATACCCGCAAATGGAAAATGCCCAGATCACCGTGACGACCCTGTACCCGGGAGCCAACGCCGAAACTATTCAGAGCCTTGTCACGCAGCCACTTCAGAAAAGCCTGGCAGGCGCTGAAGGCATCGACTACATGAAGTCCACGAGCCGCCAGAATGTCTCGGTGATTACTCTGCACAGCCGTACCGGCGCCGACAGCGATCGCTTGTTTACCGAGTTGCTGGCCAAGATCAACGAAGTGCGCAACCAACTGCCCCGCGAGGCGCAAGACCCGGTACTGAGCAAAGTCGCGACGGATACGACCGCCTTGATGTACCTGAGCTTCTCCAGCAATACGATGAGTAGCGCCCAAGTCGCCGACTACCTGCAACGGGTGGTACAACCCCGACTGTCGACGCTGCCCGGCATGGCAGACGCAGAAATCATCGGCAATCAAACCCGCGCCATGCGCCTGTGGCTGGACCCCATCAGGCTCGCCGGCTTCGGCTTGAGCGCCAGCGATGTGAGCCAGGCCGTCAATAGCTACAACGTGCAGTCGACAGCCGGTGAGGTCACGGGCGCCTATGTCGTCACCGGCGTCCATGCCAATACGCTGCTGCGCACGGCCGAGGATTTCGAGGCGATCACCTTGAAAAGTACGAATGACAGCCAGGTTCGCCTCGGTGACGTGGCACGGGTGGAGATCGGGGCGGAAAACTACAACAGTTTCAGTTCATTCAATGGCATGCCTGCCACCTATATCAGCATCAAGCCTGCACCGGACGCCAACCCTCTTGAGCTCGGCGAGCAGGTGCGTGAGTTCATTCTCGCGCTGCAATCACAGCTGCCGCCCGATCTGGCGGCCGATATTGCCTTTGACTCCACGCAGTTTATCCAAGCCTCCCTCGACGAAGTCGTGACCACGCTGCTGGAGGCCGTACTGATCGTGGTGATCGTGGTATTCCTGTTCCTGGGCACACTGCGCTCGGTGATTATTCCCATCGTCACCATCCCCTTATCCTTGATCGGGGTGATGTTTTTCATGCAACTGATGGGCTACTCCATCAACGGCCTGACACTGTTGGCCATGGTCTTGGCCATCGGGCTGGTGGTGGATGACGCCATTGTGGTGATGGAAAACATTCATCGGCACATTGAAAATGGCTGGTCCCCCTTCAAGGCCGCGATCATAGGGGCTCGGGAAGTATGCGCCCCGGTCATCGCCATGACGATTACGCTCGCGGCGGTCTATGCCCCCATCGGTTTTTTGCAGGGGCTGACGGGCTCGCTGTTCAAGGAGTTTGCCTTGACCCTGGCCGGGGCCGTGGTGATATCCGGCATCGTGGCACTGACCCTGTCACCGATGATGTGCGCACTGTTGCTACGCAAGGGGAAGCCTTCCCAAGGGTTCGCACTGACGCTGGATCGCATTTTCGAACGCCTGAAACAGCGTTATCTACGCCTCCTGCAAGAGGTGCTGAATGCACGCCCGGTCGTACTGGTGTTCGCTCTGATCGTTCTGCTCCTGATCCCGGCGATGCTCATGTTCACGCCTTCACAGCTGGCGCCGGATGAGGACAAAGGCGTTGTCTTTATGCTCACCCAAGCGCCGCAAGCCTCCAACCTCGCCTATTTGAACGCCCACACCAAGGACTTCACGTCGCTGTTCGAGACACTCGCCGAGTATCAGGGGTCGTTCCAGATCAACGGCCTGAACGGCGCGCAATCGGGCATCGGCGGCTTCCTGCTCAAACCCTGGGGGGAACGTGAGCGTACTTCGATGCAGATACTGGAACAGTTGCGCGAGAAACTGGACAGCATTCCCGGCCTTCAGGTACTTGCCTTCAACCTGCCCGCCCTACCGGGCACCGGTGAAGGCCTGCCCTTCGGTTTCGTGATCAGTACGCCCGGCGATCATCAGTCACTGCTCGATGTAGCGGAACGGGTCAAACAACGCGCCATCGACTCAGGAAAATTCGCTTACGTCGACATCGACCTGGCCTTCGACCGGCCAGAAGTCGTGATCGACATTGACCGAAACAAGGCGTCACAGATGGGTGTTTCAATGCAAGACCTGGGGCTGACCTTGTCGACACTGCTGGCGGAGACAGAAATCAACCGATTCAGCATGGATGGCCGTCATTACAAAGTGATTGCCCAGGTCGAACAAGCGTTCCGAAACACGCCAGACTGGCTGAACCACTACTACGTCAAAAACGCCAAAGGACAGTTGCTGCCCCTGTCCACGCTGATCACGGTGTCCGAACAGAAAGCACGACCACGCCAGCTCAATCAGTTCCAACAAATGAACTCAGTACTGATCGCGGGTTTCCCGATTGTCAGCATGGGCGACGCCATCGACACCCTGCGCGACATTGCGCAAGAGGAAGCCCCACCCGGTTTTACCTTTGACTACAGCAACGCCACGCGTCAGTTCGTTCAGGAAGGTGGCGCGTTATGGGGCAGCTTTGGCCTGGCACTGGCAATCATCGGCCTGGTACTGGCCGCCCAGTTTGAGAGCTTTCGCGACCCACTGGTAATCCTGGTCAGCGTACCGCTGTCGGTCTGCGGGGCGTTGGTCGCCCTGTTCCTGGGATGGTCGAGCCTGAACATCTATACACAGATAGGCTTGGTCACGCTGATTGGCCTGATCAGCAAACATGGAATCCTGATCGTCGAATTCGCCAACCAGTTGCGCCGAGAGCAGGGGTTAACGATTCGCGAAGCCGTCGAACAAGCCGCCGCGACGCGTCTGCGTCCGATTCTGATGACCACCCTCGCCACCGTCCTGGGCGTCGTGCCGTTGATCCTGGCCAGCGGTGCCGGGGCGGTCAGCCGATTCGATATCGGCCTGGTGATTGCCACCGGCATGTCCGTGGGCACCCTGTTCACCTTATTTGTACTGCCCTGCATCTACACCCTGCTGGCAAAACCCGGAATGCTACCCGGCAGTATCTTGCCGCTGCCGGTGTATCCCTCACCCTTCGGAGGCTACGGCCGGCTTGAGATCCTTCCTCAAGCGCCGCCGCTACTCGGCCATGCGCTGCCGGCCCCCCTGCCAGGCCTGTCAACATTGCCAGCGGCCCCCCCTGGGAAAGACGGAGTAACGTTTCGATTCGTCGGCCCCAATCCGTCCAAGGAACCGGAAGGTGCCATGCCGCCGCAGGTTGATCGTAGGGGGTGTAGTGCGGCTGATCGCCCTGCCACGGGCGGATTACACGGCCTTTTCTATCTACCTGCTGATCCCGGTCTGTTCCAGGCCCAAACCGCCAGAGAGTGTCGTCGTGGCGATGGCCGTCGCGCAGCCCAGGCAACCACGCTGACCATCAGTGAGTACACGGAAGGCCTTGAAGGGCGTGAACCTGAGTCTGCTGATTGCGCAGGCAATCAAGGATATGCAGCTCGAGTCCGGGCAGATAGTGAAGAGCCGCCAACCGCAGGTACCACTCGATAGCGCCGTCGAAAGCACCGCCACAGCCAAGCTGGTTGTACTTCGCGCAACGCGCCATGCCTGGGGCACACCCCAAAAAAAAGGGCCTCGCATCGCAAGGCCCTTTCCGGGGGGTTCAATCGTTTCAACTTTGCGGCCTCATCCCTTGAGACATTCCAAACATAAACAGCAGTAACTCGTGGTCAGGCTTGACCGCCACACTCGCCTTGGCGACGCGCGGCAACAGGCATTGCCCGCCGCTTTGCACCGCGCTGAGTACTTGTGTGCGAGGTTGTTCCCAGGCGACCAGGGCCAAGGCTGCAATGCCCAATGCCCCCACCAGGAACAGACCTCGTGCTATTTCTAGCTTCATTTGGTTAAACCCTTGATAGCGCTGCCAAACGCCGTCTCGTAAAAGTAGCTGAGTTTTTCCCAGTCGCTATCGCTCCACGACGAATGGCGGCGCAATTGCAGCATATCGTGGGACGCTGCCCGATAGGCGGTCAGGCGCTGGCGACACTTTTCAAAATCCAGCAATGCCACTTCCACGGTGGCCGAGTCGCCTTCGCCGGTGACCCGCGCAAAAATGTGCTTGATGTACAGGCAACCATGTTGCCAGCGCCCCTTGTGCATACGCGCCAGGGTTGTCGCCACTTCCTTGAGCAGGCGCTCATGGACTACTTCGCCGTACTGTTCACGGCCACCGGCGGCGTACCACTTTTCGATTTCATCGAAGCCATCCAGCGAAGCGGTCACCAACAATGCCTTCCATTGGTGCTCCGGATCACGACGTGCCTCGCAGAACACCATTTCCGGTACGCGCACATTCAGCAAGCGCAGGCCCTTGAGGGCATCGCGCTCGCGCAACACGGTGGGACGTCCAAAAGGATGCAGCCAACTGCGGTAGATATGCCCGGTCTGACGTTTGCTGTAGAGCAAGCGCCCATTGGGGCCCACCACTCGCTGCACACCACTTTCACCACCGCGCCGACGATTGGGCTCTTCGACCCATTCGCCCTGCTGGCGCCAAAAATAATCAAATCGCTCTTCGGGAGCTACGTGACTGCCTGCTACGCACTCAACTGCCATCCTGTTACCTCTTGCGCAATACGTACACCCGCCACATGGCGTAGAGCGGGATGAAGTCCAGGGATTCCTGAACACGGAAACCGGCCTGCTCAAACTCTGCCTCAACAGTAGCAGCCGGTAACACAAATCGGTTTTGGTAACCTTCCTGCTCACCTTTCTTACGACGTTTTACTTCGGCACGCTTACGTTTCCAGGCCTTGAAGTTGCCATCCACCCACAGCGAGATGATCACGCTGTCGCGGGTTACACGCTGAAATTCGCGCAGTATCGCCAGCCTGTGCTCAGGATCACCAATGTGATGCATCAAACGCATACAGAAGATGCTATCGACCGAGTTATCGGGTAAATCGATATCGAAGGCAGATGTCTGCAAGGGTCGTACCCGTTTGACCACGTCCGCCGGTTGCGCGTGCATCGCAACCTTCAACATCGACTCCGAATTGTCGGCACCGATAATCACGCGGTTGGGTTTTTCGGCCAGCAGCGGCCAGAAGCGCCCAGCCCCGCAAGGCAAGTCCAGAACCAGCCCCGGTTCACCGGCCATGGCCAGTGCGCCGCGCGCCAATTGCTCGTCACGTTTGTGGGACAACCGGCGAGCCAAATTGTCCTGATGCTTGAGCAAATAATTCTGCGCGTGCTGATCGTCGTATTTTTCAGAAAATTCGAGCTTGATCGGGGTAGGCATCGCTGATCTCCAGTTACTGATGCCTACAACCTTAGGCAGCTAACTGTGATCAACAGGTCAACCAAGTGTGAAAAACTTGTCCTGTCCAATCTCATACATTTCAAGATTTTACAGATACAGTCAGTAGCACGGGGCCATCTTCGCCGAACAGCGGGGAATCTGCCGCAGCATAGCGGCAGGATGGGCGGTCAAGGTTTGACCTGGCTCAACTCGACATGAAAGCGGCAACCGTTGGGTTCCATGGTGCTCAGGCTGACGCTCCAGCCCTGGTTCTCACAGATGCGCTGCACCAGGGACAAGCCCAGGCCAAGGCCTTCGCCGCGCTTCTCGCTGCCACGCACAAAAGGTTCGAACATCGCCTCGCGCTTGTCTTCGGGAATGCCGACACCGGAATCCTCCACCACGAAACCACTGGGCTCCAGCGTGAGGCGGATAAAGCCCCGTTCGGTGTAATGCAGGGCGTTGCGCAACAGGTTGCCCATCACCGCGTGCAGGAAGGTGGTGTTGTAGCGGGTGTCCAGGGGATTGCCCGGTTGATAGATCAACTCCAGCCCCTTTTGCTCGATAGGTTCGCGCCAGATGCCCAGCAAATCGTCCGCCACCTGGGTGAGGGTCACCCGCGGCGACATGGTGGCATCGTTGTGCTGGGCGCGTGCCAGCATCAGGAAGGTCTGGACCAGCTCGCGCATTTCTTCACAGGCCCGTGCGATGCGCAGCACCTGGTTACGGCCGCGCTGGTCGATGGCC
This sequence comes from Pseudomonas fluorescens, assembly GCF_001708445.1. Classification (NCBI taxonomy): domain Bacteria; kingdom Pseudomonadati; phylum Pseudomonadota; class Gammaproteobacteria; order Pseudomonadales; family Pseudomonadaceae; genus Pseudomonas; species Pseudomonas fluorescens. The sequence goes on along the minus strand of NZ_CP015637.1, from coordinate 5,218,648 downwards.
GGGTTTTCCAACAGCAGTTCGCAGGAACTGGCCAGTACCATCAAGGGTGTGCGCAACTCGTGGCTGACATCGCTGGTGAACAACTGCTCACGGGACAATGCCTGGCGCAGACGGCCCAACGTGGCATCAAAGGCCACTGCCAACTCGCCCACTTCATCGGCGGCATAATCCGGCGCCAAGGGCGGCGCCAGGCCGAGCAACTGGTCGCGATGGCGAACCTGGCGCGCCAGTCGCACCACCGGGGCCATGACCTTGCGGGCCAACACCCAGCCGAGGAAGACTGCCAGTGCCAGGCTGAGCACGAAGCCCACCAGCACCACGGCAAACAACACGCGCTCACGTTCCTCAAAGTCACTCTGGTCTTGCAGCAGCACATAGCGCCGGCCATCCACCACTTCGACCATGGCGTGATACGACAGCGCCTCGCGGAACACTTCATGGAACCCCGGCTCCAGGTGCCGCAGGTCCTTGGGTAGCTCAAAGTCCCCGCGCCCGCCGCTGAAATAGAACAGCTGGTCCGGCTCGGGTCGGTGGCTCCAGTCTTCGACGCTGTCCATCAGCAGCAGGCGCTGCAGATCGCCACCCAGGCCAGCCGATATCAGCTTCTCTTCCACCAGGTGCACCGTCGCGACGATGCCCATGGCGAAGGCCCCCGCTACCAATGCGCTCATCAAGGCAAAGGCGATGATGATGCGCTGGGCAAGGCTCTGCTTAAACTCCATCACGACCCTCGGCCAGGCGGTAACCCACGCCGTGCACGGTTTGCAGCAATGGCTTGGCGAACGGTTTATCGATCACCTGGCGCAACTGGTGGACGTGACTGCGCAGGCTGTCACTGTCCGGGCAATCGTCGCCCCACAGCGCTTCTTCGAGAATTTCCCGACGCAGCACGTGAGGGCTTTTCTGCATCAATACCGCCAGCAGCTTCAGGCCCACCGGGTTGAGTTTGAGCAGGCGCCCTTCGCGGGTGACTTCCAGGGTATCGAGGTCGTAATGCAAGTCGGCCACCTGCAGGGCCCGCCGCCCACCACCCTGGGCACGGCGCAGCACAGCTTCAATGCGTGCAGCCAGCTCCGACAGGGCGAACGGCTTGAGCAGATAGTCATCGGCGCCGGACTTGAAGCCCTGCAGCCGGTCATCCAGCTGGTCACGGGCGGTGAGCATGATCACCGGCGTATCACGCCGCGCGTCTTCGCGCAGGCGTTTGCACAGGGTGTAGCCATCGATGCCAGGCAGCATGATGTCGAGCACGATCAGGTCGTAGTGCTCGGTGGCGGCCAGGTGCAGGCCCGATAAACCGTCCTGCGCGCAGTCCACGGTGTAGCCCTTGAGGCCCAGGTAATCCGCCAGGTTGGCCAGAATATCGCGGTTGTCTTCAACCAATAAAATTCGCATGGGCAGTGTCTCCGTACTTTCGTGACGACCGTGTTGGCTCGCGCAGCTTAAGGCCAAGTGGGACGCAGGGATAGAGCTGAGGGGCGCGTCGATAAAGGTTTTCAACCGATTAAATAAACCAACGAGTTTTTCACTATAGCTTCACAAACTGACTACAGTGTCAGGCCGAAGATCGCCACCCATTGATATAAGGAAGATGACATGGGGTTTCTCAAAACAGCGCCTATGCGCTATCTGCTGCTGGTAACGGGTACCTGGCTGGTTATTTTCCTGCTCACACGCAGTGTGCTGCTCGTCACTCACCTGGATGAAGTCGGCGGCAACCTGCTGCCGGTATTCGGCGTGGGTTTGCTGTACGACCTGGGTTTCCTGACCTACGCCGCCCTGCCCTTGGGCTTGTACCTGCTGCTGTGCCCACCGGCGCTGTGGCGTCGCCGCGGTCACCGTTGGTTCCTGCAAGCGGTGCTCACCATCAGCGTGTTTGCAATGCTGTTTACCTCAGTGGCCGAATGGCTGTTCTGGGATGAATTCGGCGTGCGCTTCAACTTTATCGCCGTCGACTACCTGGTGTATTCCAACGAGGTATTGAATAACCTGCTGGAGTCCTACCCGATCGGCAAGTTGCTCAGCTTGCTGGCAATGCTCGCCATCGTGCTGAGCCTGGCCTTGCGCAAACCGTTCAATGCCGCGCTGAACGCACCACTGCCGCCGATGCGTGGCCGCCTGCTGAATGCCCTGGCGTTGCTGGTCGTCGCCGGTCTGAGCCTGCAACTGATCAGCCAGGACAGCCCACGCGCCCAGGGCGGCAATGCCTACATGAACGAACTGGCGAGCAATGGCCCCTATCAGTTCTTCGCCGCGTTCCGTAACAACGAGCTGGATTACTCGCAGTTCTATAAAAGCCTGTCGACCGACGTGGTGGCCAAGCAATTGCGCGCCGAACTCAGCGAACCGAATGCCCGTTTTATCGGTCAGGACCCGCTGGATGTCCGCCGCGCCATCACCAACCCAGGCACGTTGCGCAAACCCAATATCGTGCTGGTGACCATTGAAAGCTTCAGCGCCAAGTACATGGGCAGCAATGGCGACGGGCGCAACCTTACGCCCAACCTCGATGCACTGCGCCAACAAAGCCTGTATTTCAATAACTTCTACGCCACCGGTACCCGTACCGACCGAGGCCTGGAGGCGATCACCCTGGCGATTCCACCGACGCCTGGGCGCTCTATCGTCAAGCGCATTGGCCGTGAAAGCGGTTTCGCCAGCCTGGGCCAGCAGCTCAGTGCCATCGGTTATGACAGCGTGTTTGTCTACGGCGGCCGTGGCTACTTCGACAACATGAACGCATTCTTCAGCGGTAACGGTTATCGCGTGGTCGACCAGAGCAGCGTGCCCGAATCGGAAATCTCCTTCAAAAACGCCTGGGGCATGGCTGACGAGGACCTCTACAAACAAACCTTGAAGCTGGCTGATGCCGACTACGCCAAGCAACAGCCGTTCTTGCTGCAACTGATGACCACTTCCAACCATCGCCCCTACACCTACCCGGACGGGCGCATCGATATCAAATCCGGCAATGGCCGCGACGGCGCAGTGAAGTACACCGACCACGCCATCGGCCAGTTCCTGGAAGCTGCACGCCAGAAACCCTGGTTCGATAACACCATCTTCGTGTTCGTCGCCGACCACACCGCCGGCAGCGCGGGCAAGGAAGACCTGCCCATCATCAACTACCAGATTCCGCTGTTCATCTATGCACCCAAGCTGATCGACGCCCGGGAAAACGCGCAACTGGCTAGCCAGATCGACCTCGCGCCAACCCTGCTGGGCCTGATCAACCTGAGCTACGAGTCAACCTTCTTCGGCCGCAACCTGTTGCAAGACAACCCATTGCCACCTCGGGTAGTGGTCGGCAACTACCAGCACCTGGGGTTATTCGACGGCAAGGACCTGGCGATCCTCAGCCCACGCCAGGGCCTGCGCCGCCACGACCAGGCCCTGGGTGAGAGCCAGGAACTGCGGGTCGGCAGTGATGATCCGCTGATCCAGCGCGCGATTACCTACTACCAGGCCGCGAGCTACGGCTTCAAACAACAGTTGCTGGGCTGGAGGGCACCCAAGGACGAGGCCCCGGCACTGAGCACGCGCTAACCAAAACGTCCCGTACCGCTGAGTACGGGACTTTTTTCCAGGGTTCACCATGCCATCCACCTCTGCAGTGCCGGTTTCCAAACCTCTGAATTTCTGGCTGTGCCTGGGCATCCCCGCCGTGGCTGCGCTCCTGATGCTGTTGCTGGAGCTGACATCGCTGGACATGGACCTCGCCAAGCGCTTCTACAACGCGGCGGACGGCGGCTTCATCGGCCGCTACAGCTTCTTCCTCGAAGACATCCTGCATGACCGCGCTAAACAGCTGGTGATCCTGTTTTCAGTGCTGGCAATTCTGGGGCTTATCGGCACGTTCATCCTGCAACGGCTCAAGCCGTACCGCCGCGAGCTGGTGTGCCTGGTGCTGTCCCTGGGCCTGGCCACCGCCTTCGTCTCGCCGTTGAAAACCATCACTGCCGTACAGTGCCCCTGGAGCCTCAAGGAATTCGGCGGCCAGGAAACCTATAGCGAACTGCTCAGCCCACGCCCACCCACCGACAAACCCGGGCGCTGCTGGCCGGGCGGTCATGCGGCTACCGGGTTTGCCCTGTTCGCCTGGTTCTTTGCACTACGGGATCGGCGGCCGCGGATGGCGCGCAAGGCGTTCATCTTTGCTGTTGCGCTGGGTAGCGTTTTTTCAGTGAGCCGCATGCTGCAAGGCGCGCACTTTTTTTCCCATAACGTATGGACGGCGATTTTCTGCTGGCTGATCTGCCTGGGGCTGTACTGCCTGTTGCTCTATCGGCCATCACGCGTTGAGGCGGCAAATACTCAGGCAGTGAATCCGTAGACCGGCTCATTCAGTCAACCGCCGGCGTTTCCTGAGGGCCATAAAAAACCCCGCCTGCATCACTGCAGGCGGGGTTTTTATTAGCCGGGTAAGGCTGGCTTACATCATGCCGCCCATGCCACCCATGCCGCCCATGTCTGGCATACCGCCGCCAGCCTGGCCTTCTTTCTTCGGTAGATCAGCGATCGCTGCTTCGGTGGTCAGGATCAGACCGCCGATGGAGGATGCCGCTTGCAGCGCGGAACGAGTCACCTTGGTAGGGTCCAGGATGCCCATTTCGATCATGTCGCCATACACGCCAGTCGCAGCGTTGTAACCGTAGTTACCTTTGCCGTTCTTGACTTCGTTGACCACTACGCTTGGCTCGTCGCCGGAGTTCGCAGCGATCTGACGCAGCGGTGCTTCAACAGCACGACGCAGCACAGCGATACCGACGTTCTGGTCAGCGTTGTCGCCGGTCAGGTCAGTCAGGGCTTCCAGAGCACGGATCAGCGCAACGCCACCGCCAGGTACCACGCCTTCTTCAACGGCTGCGCGAGTTGCGTGCAGGGCGTCTTCAACGCGGGCTTTCTTCTCTTTCATTTCAACTTCGGAACCCGCGCCAACCTTGATCACTGCAACGCCGCCGGACAGCTTGGCCAGACGCTCTTGCAGTTTTTCACGGTCGTAGTCGGAGGAAGTTTCGGCCACCTGGGCGCGGATCTGAGTGATACGCGACTGGATGTCCTGGTCTACGCCAGCACCGTCAACGATGATGGTGTTTTCCTTGGAGATGGTCACGCGCTTGGCGCTACCCAGGTTTTCCAGAGTGGCGCTTTCCAGGCTCAGGCCGATCTCTTCGGAGATAACGGTACCGCCGGTCAGGACGGCGATGTCCTGCAGCATGGCCTTGCGACGGTCGCCGAAGCCTGGAGCCTTGACGGCTGCAACTTTGACGATGCCACGCATGTTGTTTACAACCAGCGTCGCCAGGGCTTCGCCTTCAACGTCTTCGGAAACGATCAGCAGTGGGCGGCCAGCTTTGGCAACGGCTTCCAGCACTGGCAGCATTTCGCGGATGTTGGAGATTTTCTTGTCGACCAGCAGGATCAGCGGGCTGTCCAGCTCGGCAACCATGGTTTCTGGCTTGTTGACGAAGTACGGGGACAGGTAGCCACGGTCGAACTGCATGCCTTCAACAACCGACAGTTCGTTTTCCAGGCCAGTGCCTTCTTCAACGGTGATCACGCCTTCTTTACCGACTTTTTCCATGGCTTCGGCAATGATGTCGCCGATGGAGCTGTCGGAGTTGGCGGAGATGGTGCCTACCTGAGCGATAGCCTTGGTGTCAGCGCAAGGCTTGGACAGTTTTTTCAGCTCGGCGACGATAGCGATGGTCGCCTTGTCGATGCCGCGCTTGAGGTCCATCGGGTTCATGCCGGCAGCGACGGCCTTGTAGCCTTCGTTGACGATTGCCTGAGCCAGAACGGTGGCGGTAGTGGTGCCGTCGCCTGCGTCATCGTTGGCACGGGAGGCAACGTCTTTGACCAGCTGCGCGCCCATGTTTTCGAAACGGTCTTCCAGTTCGATTTCTTTAGCGACGGAAACGCCGTCCTTGGTGATGGTCGGAGCGCCGAAGCTCTTCTCGATGATCACGTTACGGCCTTTCGGGCCCAGGGTCGCTTTTACTGCGTCAGACAGGACGTTGACACCAACGAGCATTTTCTTGCGGGCGGAATCGCCGAATTTAACTTCTTTAGCAGCCATGATCGATATTCCTTAAATACTTTGTAGTAACGGGAAAATGAGCGGGGAAATCAGTCTTCCAGAACGGCGAGAATCTCGTTCTCAGCCATAACCAGAAGGTCTTCGCCGTCGACTTTCACAGTGTTGCTGCCGGAGTAAGGGCCGAATACGACTTTGTCACCGACTTTAACGGCCAGCGCACGTACGTCACCGTTTTCCAGAGTCTTGCCTGGGCCTGCAGCGACGATCACACCGTGGTTGGCTTTTTCAGCAGCCGAACCTGGCAGAACGATACCGCCAGCGGTTTTCTTTTCTTCTTCGCTGCGACGGATAACGACGCGGTCGTGCAGAGGACGAAGCTTGCTCATTGTCGATCTCTCCTAATTGTGTTTTTCATCGGCCGGTGTCAGTACCGGCAGGTTAAATCCGGCGGTGCCGGTCGCGGTTCGCTGGGCGAAACGCGGAAGTCTGTCTGGTGTCGCCACCAGAAACCTTGCGGTGACCGTTACATAAGGGCGCATCAGCTGATTACAAGGGGCGTGGAATGAATTTTTTTGCGTTTGCCAGTCCAGAAAAGCAACACGGCACCCGAAGGTGCCGTGTCGGTGAAGCGGTTATTTGCTGTCGCGATGCTCGAACTCGCCTTCGATCACATCACCTTCGCGCCCCAACGGCTGGCGTGGAGCCGGGCCGCCACGGGGTTGCAGGTCGTCGGCAAACGCGCGCTGGCGAATCGCAGCCTCTTCGGCGCGCTGGCGCATCTTGCCGGCCAGCAGCTTGCGGGTGAAGGGCAGCAACATGACCAGGCCGACCACATCGCTGATAAAGCCCGGCAGGATCAATAGGCCACCGGCCAAGGCCATCATCAGCCCTTCGAGCATGGTCTGGGCCGGCAATTCACCACGATTCAGGCTTTCACGGGCACGCAGCGCCGTGGCCAGGCCGGCGACGCGCAGTACCAGTACGCCGAGCATCGAGCCGAGAATGATCAGCAGCAGAGCCGGGAAAAACCCGATCGCACCGCTGACTTGAACGAATACGAACAGCTCCAACACCGGGAACAGCAGAAAGAGCAATAAAAAAGGGCGCATCAAATTGTTTCCTCAACGCAAGAATGCCTTGCCAGTCCACCTTAGATGACGTCGCCATTTCGTGAATTCAAGCTTCAGCGCTGGCTTTTTTCGGCCAGACCTCGGCGTGAGCCAATAAAACCAAGGCCTCGCGCACTTGTGTCGGCGTGTTGCAAGGCTCGGCAAAGGGCAACCAGTGCAGGGCATGGCCGATACGCAGGTGCATGCCCTCGCTGTCGATGCCGGCCAGTTGCGCAGGCTCGTGGTTCGGCAGGCCGGCCAGTTCGACGTAATGCGCGATAGCCTTGGCGTGATCGCTGTTCATGTGCTCGATCATGCTGCGCTCGGCCGCACCAAAGAACGGATTGGCCAAGGTCAGTTGGTCGACCCAGTGAATCGCGCCAAACCCGCCGATATAACGATGGCGTACCGGCTTGAGGACCCAGAAGTCGAAATCGTGGGCCTTATGGTAGTTGGCCGACTCGGGGAAGTAGCGGTAATAGCGTTCGGCCGCCGCTTCAATCGCAGCGCCCTCCTCCAGCTTCTCGGCTTCGGCCAGGCAGGTCAGGCGCCCCACCGCCTGCACATCATCCGCTTCGCGCTCGCCGACCAGCAGCGAACACTTGGGATCTTTCTGCAGGTTATGGGTGTGCTGGGCAATCCGGCTGATCAGGATCAGCGGCCGGCCTTCTGAGTCCAGGCAATAGGGCACCACCGAACCAAAGGGAAAGCCGGGCATGGCCTTGGACAATGTGGAGAGAGCCCCACGGTATTCCTTGAGCAACAGCTCTCGGGCGTTCTTGGCAACGTGCGCGCTCAACGTATGACTCCTCGGGTATTCGGCCGCCCTGGCCTATGGGAATGGATCTCAACCCAAGGTAATCAATATCCGCACAGGTTGCCAGCGGCACCCCGGCGGGCGGGTTCAAGCTGATTACCAGGCGACGCCAAAGCCCGCGGTGTAGCGGGTCTTGCTCAAGCTGCTTTCCGACTCGCCGCTGATAATGTCGCGTTCAGCCTTGAGGTTGAGCGAGGCCCACTCGGTGACTTTGTAGCGCAGGCCCATTTCCGCATCGAGGGAATATTCGGACGGGCCGCCGATGGGCTTGCCGACTTCGCCGTTGGTGAAGAACTCGACCGTCTTGCCGACCAGATAGCGGTTGTAGTTCCACTTCATGGCCAGGGAATAGAAGTTGTCCTTGCCGCCATCGGAGTATTCGTAATCGGTGCGGTTGACCAGCGACCCCAGCGAGAACGCCCCCAGCTCATCATCCCAGAACTGGTAGCCCGGGCCGGTGCCCACGGTGCGTTGACGGGACAGGTCTTCAACCTTGTCGCGCTTGTAGGTCAGACGCCCCTGCCAGAACCAGTGCTCGGTCAGGAAGCGGTCGAGGTCGTACTCCAGGGCCCAGTTGTCGGTGGTGGTGACGTCGTCCTGGAACTCGCGGTTGTATTCGCCCTGCCCCGTGTGGCGCCATTGACCATGGCGCGCGATGGTCTTGAAGTCGATGTCGTAGTCATTGGTGTCTTTCTCGGCACGCCTGTAGTCCAGTGCCATGTCGACATTGCCTTTCCATACCAAGTCTTCGATCACCGGCTTGGGCTTGATGATCTGCTGGATGCTCGCCAGTTCGACGGTCTTGGGCGCCTCGCCATTGGCCAGCACCACCTTGCCGTCATCGGCGGCCTTTAACGATTTGGCTTTCTCGCCGGTATAGGCATCCTGCTTGACCAGCAACTCCTGGTCACTCTCCAGGGTTTTCACCTGCTTCCAGTCCACCGGGATCGCGCCCGCGTAGTCAGTCTGGATCAGCAGCTTGCCACCGTCGAAGACTTTGATCTTGCCAGTCAGGCGGTCACCGTTCTTCAACCAGACGGTATCAGCCAGCAAGGGCGCGGAAGCGCTGAGAACAGCAAGGCACAGCAGGGTTCTGGGCAACATAAGCGATTAAGGAGCTCAAGATTGGCGAAAAAGGACGATTATCGTATTAGATAGCTACGACTGACTCGGGGATCTATATTGAGTTCAATACTCATCCGCATACTTATCAGACGCTTCTTACAAAACGACCCAGGATCCGAACGGATATCCCCCCAGTGAACCCACCCAATGAAACCCCGCAAAGCCCCGCCGAGATGCGCCGCACCGCGCTTTACCTGACACTGGCGCAAGTACCCGAAGGTTATGTGGTGAGCTACGGTGAACTGGCCCACCTCGCCGGGTTGGGGCGTGCGGCACGCTGGGTCGGACGCACGCTCAGCCAGTTGCCGCAGGACACTCGCCTGCCCTGGCACCGGGTGCTGGGTGCCGGCGGTCGGATAAGCCTGCCAGTGGGCAGTGCCTCAGGCGACGAGCAACGTGCGCGTTTGCGCAGCGAAGGTGTCACTATCCTGAACAATCGCGTGGATATTCAGCGTCATGGCTGGCGCCCGGTAGAGCACAGCGGTTAGAGTGCGCGCTTTGTTTCCGTGAATCTGAGGCAGACTCCAGCCCATGCCCCGTAAAACCTGGCGCGCCGCGCTCGCCGCCTATGCCAGCCCCTCGACGTTAGTGCTGTTGTTGCTCGGCTTTGCCGCCGGCTTGCCTTACATGTTGGTGTTCTCGACGCTTTCAGTATGGTTGCGCGAGGCCGGTGTGGCCCGCGAGACCATCGGCTATGCGAGCCTGATCGGTTTGGCGTATGCCTTCAAATGGGTGTGGTCGCCGCTGCTCGACCAATGGCGCCTGCCGCTGCTCGGCAAACTCGGACGTCGTCGTTCCTGGCTGGTACTGGCCCAGTCGCTGGTGATCCTCGGATTGATCGGCATGGGGTTCTGCGACCCGCAGAAACACCTGTCCTGGCTGATTGCCATTGCGGTCGTGGTCGCCTTTGCATCGGCCACCCAGGATATCGCGGTCGACGCCTATCGCCTGGAAATCGCCGATGACAGCCGCCAGGCAGCCCTGGCGGCCAGCTATATGTCCGGTTATCGCATTGCCGCCCTGCTGGCCACGGCGGGTGCGCTGTTCTTCGCCGAAGGCTTCGGCTCCACCGGTTTCAACTATAAGCACTCGGCGTGGACCGGCACCTATGTCCTGTTCGGCGTGCTGATGATCCCGGCGCTGCTGACCACCCTGTTCATGCGCGAACCCAATGTGCCATTGCGCACCCAGTTGCAGGCGGGGCGCTACAGTTTCGTGCATCAATTGGTGTCGGTGTTCGTGCTGATCGTGCTGCTGGTGTCGGTACCGGCCATGTTCACCCAGCTGTACAACACCGATTTCGCCAGCGTGCTGTTTCACGGCGTGAGCCTGTGGGAATTGCTGATGGAAGACCGCGCCTTCCTGCGCGCCATCCTGTACATCACCCTCACCGCGTTGTGCCTGTCGGCCATGGGCCGTCGCGGCCTGGCGCCGGTGCTGACGCCGGTCAACGACTTTATCCTGCGCTACCGCTGGCAAGCATTGCTGCTGCTCGGGCTGATCGCCACCTACCGCATGTCCGACACGGTGATGGGCGTAATGGCCAACGTGTTCTACATCGACCAAGGCTTTACCAAGGACCAGATCGCCGGGGTCAGCAAGATCTTCGGCCTGATCATGACCCTGCTCGGCGCCGGCATGGGCGGCCTGCTGATCGTGCGCTTCGGTATCCTGCCGATCCTGTTTATCGGCGGCGTCGCCTCGGCCGGTACCAACCTGCTGTTCGTGATGCTCGCCGACATGGGCCCGGACCTGCAGATGCTGATCTTCACCATCTCGCTGGATAACTTCAGCTCGGGCCTGGCCACCTCGGCGTTTGTCGCCTACCTGTCGAGCCTGACCAACCTCAAGTTCTCCGCCACCCAATATGCGTTGCTCAGCTCGATCATGCTGTTGCTGCCACGCCTGATCGGCGGCTATTCGGGGGTGATGGTAGAGAAGTTCGGCTATCACAACTTCTTCCTGATCACCTGCGTGCTGGGTGTACCGACGCTGCTGCTGATTGCGCTGCACTGGTACCAGGAGAATCGGCGCATTCGGTTGAGTCCGCCCGCAGAAGACTGACAGAGCCACCCCCTGTAGGAGCGAGCTGGCTCGCGAAGAAGTCACAGACACCGCGTTTATCCCGGTTTCCCGCGTCATCGTTGACGATCTTCGCGAGCCAGCTCGCTCCTACAGGCAGCCCAACATTCTGATGCCTGTACGGCGGCAGTTTGCGCCCGTACAATCCCAAGTCATTTCAAGTTCAAGCAACCGACAACGGCCTACCATGCGTACCAGTCAATATTTGCTCGCCACACAGAAAGAAACGCCTTCCGATGCGGTCGTGATCAGCCATCAGCTGATGCTGCGCGCCGGTATGATCCGCAAGCTGGCCTCCGGCCTGTACACCTGGCTGCCCATGGGCTTGAAGGTGATGCGCAAGGTCGAAGCGATCGTTCGCGAAGAAATGAACGCCGCCGGCTCTCTGGAAGTGTTGATGCCGAGCACCCAACCGGCCGAGTTGTGGCAGGAATCCGGGCGCTGGGAAGAGTACGGCCCTGAGTTGCTGCGCTTCAAGGATCGGCATGGCCGCGACTTTTGTGCGGGCCCGACCCACGAAGAAGTGATCACCGACCTGATGCGCAACGAGTTGAGCAGCTACAAGCAGCTGCCCCTCAACCTGTACCAGATCCAGACTAAATTCCGTGATGAAATCCGCCCACGCTTCGGCTTGATGCGCGGCCGCGAGTTCATCATGAAGGACGCGTATTCGTTCCACGCCGACCAGGCTTCGTTGCAGGTCACCTACGACCGCATGCATACCGCCTACTGCAACGTGTTTACGCGCCTGGGCCTGAAATTCCGCCCGGTTGAAGCGGACAACGGCTCCATCGGCGGCGCCGGCTCCCACGAGTTCCACGTACTGGCCGAGTCCGGCGAAGACGATATCGTGTTCAGCAACGGTTCCGACTACGCGGCGAACATCGAGAAAGCCGAAGCCGTGCCACGGGAAACGTCCCGTCCAGCCCCGGCAGAAGAGCTGCGCCTGGTCGACACCCCGGAGACCAAGACCATTGCGGCCCTGGTGGAAAAGTTCAATCTGCCGATTGAAAAGACCATCAAGACCCTGATCGTGCATGCCGAAGAAAAAGGCAAGCTGATCGCCCTGGTCATCCGCGGCGACCACGAACTCAACGAAATCAAAGCCGCCCAGCAACCTGGCGTGGCCAGCCCGCTGGTCATGGCCTCCGATGCCGAACTGCGTGACGCCATTGGCGCCGGCGCCGGCTCCCTGGGCCCGCTGAACCTGCCACTGCCGATCATCATCGACCGTTCGGTCGAGCTGATGAGCGACTTCGGTATCGGCGCGAACATCGACGACAAGCACTACTTCGGCGTGAATTGGGAGCGCGACCTGCCAGTACCGACCGTGGCCGACCTGCGTAACGTGGTGGCCGGCGACCCAAGCCCGGATGGCAAGGGCACCCTGGAAATCAAACGCGGCATCGAAGTCGGGCATATCTTCCAGCTGGGTAACAAGTACAGCAAGGCGATGAAGTGCGAAGTGCTGGGCGAGAACGGCAAGCCGATCACCCTGGAGATGGGTTGCTACGGCATTGGCGTTTCGCGCGTGGTTGCCGCTGCGATCGAGCAGAACAACGACGAGAAAGGCATTATCTGGAGTGACGCCCTGGCGCCGTTCCAGGTGGCCCTGGTGCCGCTGCGCTATGAAACCGAGCAAGTCCGCGAAGCCACCGACAAACTGTATGCCGAACTGACGGCAGCCGGTTTTGAAGTGCTGCTGGACGACCGCGACAAGAAAACCAGCCCGGGCATCAAGTTCGCCGATATGGAACTGATTGGCATCCCGCACCGGATCGTGGTCAGTGACCGCGGCCTGGCCGATGGCAATCTCGAATACAAGAGCCGGACCGAAGCCGAAGCCCAACCGTTGCCGGTGGCTGACGTGCTGTCTTTCCTCCAGGCGCGTATTCGTCGCTGAAAACCAGATCAAGAGAAGTCATGTTCAAGCGAAACACCAGAGCCCTGGGGGGCGCCGCCTTGTGCGGTGCCCTGCTTGTCAGCGGCTGCGCCAACCAGATGTCGCAACGCAGTGAGCACGAGGAGCGGGTCGAGCGGAAATTGCTCGACCACAGCCTGCAGATCGATGTCGGCGAACCCAAAGTGCTGGAGCTGCCGCAACGCCGGGTTCGCATTCATGAGCAGAAGACCTTCGAGGTCACCGAGTTCGAAGTCACCCGTCGTTACGACCGCTACACCCCTTACCAACCCTGGCGCAAACTCTATGAGATGCCCTTGGGAGCAGTTGCCCTTGTGGCGGGCGCGGGCGCGAACGTGGCGAATATCTTTGCCCTGGGGCACTTGCCCACCAGCATGACCCATGACTGGCTGACCTACGGCGTGGACGGGCTCAACCCGTTCATGAACGTGCAATCCCATGGCCGTGCGCAACAGAACCTGGCGGGTATTGATGAAGTCCAGCGCGACAAGCGTGTGGAATATTCGAGCCTGCCCTGGAGCGAGCGTCCGGTACAGGTCACCGCCGGCCGGCAAGTGCATGAGCTGACCACCGACCGTAATGGCGTGCTGCGCCTGAACCTGTTGGACAGCCCGTTCGCCGAGCAGGACTTGAACCGCATCACGACCTTGAAGATCAGCGTGGAAGATGGCCAGGACGACGTGCATTCGGACTCGACCCTGGCGATCAGCAACACCCTGCGCGGCAAGCTGCTGGAAGCGCATGCCCTGATCTACGACGACCTGGAAGATGACGAAGTCAGCCAATGGGTGCATCGGGTCAAGCGCCTGTCGGAACTGGGCCTGGAAGAAGAAGCCAGCGAGCTGGAACAAAGCCTGATTGAACTGACCCGCAATGATCCGGAGTTGCAGCAGGAATTCCTGCAAGCGCTGACCAAGGATGCGGGGCGCTTGGTGGCGGATCCCGGCGCACGCTGATACTTCGGAAACGCTTAGATCTAAATGGGTGAGGGCAAGCCCGAATGCCATTCAGTTAAGGCTTTTTTGTAGGAGCGAGCTTGCTCGCTCCTACAGAAGGCGATGTACGCTTGACTGAACAGCATTAGGGCTTGCCCCCTCCCACATTTTGTTCCCGGTTTCTACCAAGAGAACTCTAACTGTTCGTTGCCACCACTCAGGTCGAGCAACCGCACCCCAACCCCCAGCAACCGCACCGGTTTGCCACCGCGATTGAATGCCTGGGTCATCAGCTGTTGATAACTCTCCAGGTCCCGCCCTGCCCCGGCCTGCTCCAGCGTGGTCTGGGTAAAGTCATGAAACTTCACCTTCACGAACGGCTTGCCCGCGCGGTAACTGCTGTCGATGCGCGCCATGCGCCCGGCCAGGGTTTCCATCAATTCGGGGAGTTTCGCCAGGCAACTTGAGAGATCTGGCAGGTCAACATCATAGGTATTTTCCACACTGATCGATTGCCGGCGGCTGTCATTCTGCACCGCCCGCTCATCAATCCCACGGGCCAGACTCCACAGCCGTTCACCAAAACTGCCAAATTCGCGCACCAGTGCCAGCTTGTTCCACTCGCGCAACTGCAAGCAGTCTTCAATGCCCAGGCGCGCAAGCTTGTCCGCCGTCACCTTGCCAACGCCATGCAGCTTGCTCACGCGCAACTGGGAGACAAAGTCTTCGACCTGGTCGGGGGTGATCACGAACAGGCCGTTGGGTTTCTTCCAGTCGCTGGCGATCTTGGCCAGGAATTTATTCGGCGCCACCCCGGCGGACACGGTGATGTGCAGTTGGTTGGAAACCCTGCGGCGAATGTCCTGGGCGATACGCGTGGCACTGCCGCCAAAGTGCGGGCTGTCAGAGACATCCAGGTAGGCTTCATCCAGCGACAGCGGTTCGATCAGGTCGGTGTAGTCGCGAAAGATCGTCTGGATTTCCTTCGACGCTTCTTTATAGGCATCCATGCGCGGCTTGACGATGGTCAGGTCCGGGCAGAGCTTCAGGGCATGGTGAGAGGACATCGCCGAGCGCACGCCATAGGCCCGCGCTTCGTAGTTGCAGGTGGCAATCACACCACGCCGATCGGCCGCGCCCCCTACCGCCAGCGGCTTTTGCGCCAGGCTCGGGTCATCGCGCATCTCGATGGCGGCGTAGAAGCAATCACAGTCGACGTGGATGATTTTGCGCTGCGTCATATAAAGGGTGTAGTTCAACGGGTGGCCAGTATCGCACTCACCCCTGTATATAGCACCAGTAGTTTGATTCTTCCGTCTGAGCGGTAGGAAAAATCCAAGGTGAATTTATTTTTTCAATCGAAATTGTCCACCCAATAGAGCTGAAACCCTCAGCCAGACTGGGCCCGAGCGTACCGAGCTACGCGCTTGGAGAGCTAAGCAATTGAACCACAAGCGCTTTTCTTCAATTCACAGGTTGACACACCCGCGTTCCTCTGTAGAATGCCGACACACAGACGCGGGATGGAGCAGTCTGGTAGCTCGTCGGGCTCATAACCCGAAGGTCGTCGGTTCAAATCCGGCTCCCGCAACCAAACATCAAAAAGGCTACTCGAAAGAGTGGCCTTTTTTGTGCGCGTCTGTTTTGTGCTTGTACGAAAATTGTAAGACAAAAAAATCTTTACCCATCGTGCACTTACCTTCCGCGGTCGACCTTTACCCCTCATTTCACACTTATTTGACCCATCGGCCCATTAACGGTTGACACCTCGCCGCTGGACTGTAGAATGCCGCCCACAGACGCGGGATGGAGCAGTCTGGTAGCTCGTCGGGCTCATAACCCGAAGGTCGTCGGTTCAAATCCGGCTCCCGCAACCAAACATCAAAGAAGGCTACTCGAAAGAGTGGCCTTTTTTGTATCCGGTGAAAAAGCTCTTCTGAAACAATGGCATGGCATCTTTCATGAAACCGTATAGGGTTTATAGAGTCCATTCCATTGCACACTATGCTTAATCCTCTACGACCAATGGCCGCAGTCGCCGCCCCCGGCGATACGCGTTAATATTTGTAATTATTTTGTCCATAGGGATTGGTAACTTGGCTGGATACCTCCATCCTGTCGCGCACAATCCACGAGGTGATTGATGCGCGCCAACTCGTCTGAACCACAAGACTCCGTCACAGCAGAACAACCGATCACTCCCACCCGTTTGCGCTGGCTGGATCTGTTGAGCAAATATCGCCAACCCATCGGGCTGGCAGTAACCTTGTTGCTGTTTGCAATCGCCCTCGTCGCCTGCCGCCACCTGCTGCTGGAGCTGGACCTCTACGCCCTCCACGACTCGATCCTGGAAGTGCCCAAGCCTTCACTGCTCGGCGCATTCGCCGCCGCCGTCGCCGGTTTCATCATTCTGTTGGGCTATGAGTTTTCCGGCGCGCGCTATGCCGGCGTAAAACTACCTGCCAAGACCCTGGCCCTCGGCGGCTTCACTGCCTTTGCGATCGGTAATGCCATTGGCCTGTCGATGCTCTCGGGCGGTTCGGTACGCTACCGTTTATATGCACGCCACGGTATCGGCGCTTCAGAAGTCGCTCATATGACCGTGTTCGCCAGCCTGGCCCTGGGCTGCGCCCTGCCGCCGCTGGCTGCATTGGCCACTTTGAGCAACTTGCCTGCTGCGTCCACCGCCCTGCATGTTTCGCAAGGTTTGCTCGGCGCTATTGCCGGTGCCGTGCTGCTGTTGTCGGCCGCACTGTGCATCGGCATTTATCGCCGTCGCCTGCCGGAGCAACCCTACCCGGACAACCTGCTGGTCAAAGTGGGCCGCCGCACGCTGCGCCTGCCCGGCCGACGCCTGACGTTCCTGCAACTGATCATCACCGCGCTGGACGTCGCCGCCGCCGCCACCGTCCTTTATATGCTGCTGCCGGAAGCGCCGCCCTTCGGCCCGTTCCTGCTGGTGTACCTGCTGGCCCTGGCCGCTGGCGTGCTCAGCCATGTGCCGGGTGGCGTGGGGGTATTCGAGGCCATCCTGCTGGCCGCCTTCGCCGACAAACTGGGGGCCGCCCCCTTGGCCGCCGCCCTGCTGCTGTACCGCATGATCTACGTGGTGCTGCCGCTGCTGATCGCCTGTGTGTTCCTGCTGGTCAACGAGGCACAGCGCCTGTTCCAGACCCAACAGAGCCTGCGAGTGGCCTCGGGCCTGGCTGCGCCGGTGTTGGCCGTACTGGTTTTTTTGTCCGGCGTGGTCCTGCTGTTTTCCGGCGCCACGCCCGAAATCGACTCGCGCCTGGAAAACATCGGCTTCCTGATTCCCCACCGCCTGATTGACGCTTCGCACTTCGGTGCCAGCCTGATCGGCGTGCTGTGCCTGTTGCTGGCCCAAGGCCTGCGCCGCCGTTTGTCCGCAGCCTGGATGCTGACCATGGTGCTGTTGCTGACCGGCGCCCTGCTTTCACTGCTCAAGGGGTTCGACTGGGAAGAAGCCAGCCTGATGACCATGACCGCCGTGTTGCTGGCCATTTTCCGGCGCTCATTCTACCGGGCCAGCCGCCTGACCGAGCTACCGTTCTCGCCGCTCTACCTGGTGGCCAGCGTGTGCGTGCTGGGTGCGTCGATCTGGCTGCTGCTGTTCGCTTATCAAGACGTGCCTTACAGCCACCAACTGTGGTGGCAGTTCACCCTGGATGCCAACGCCCCACGCGGCCTGCGCTCGCTTCTGGGTGCCGCCGTGCTGCTGGTGATCGTGTCGCTGACCTGGCTGCTGCGCACGGCGCGCCCGGTGATCCACCTGCCGACCGCGGAGGAGTTGGAGCGTGCCACCAAAATCCTGATGGCCTCGTCGCAGCCCGACGGTGGCCTGGCACTGACCGGTGACAAGGCGCTACTGTTCCACCCCAACGACGAGGCCTTCCTGATGTATGCCCGTCGCGGACGCAGCCTGGTGGCCCTGTACGACCCGATCGGCCCGACCCAACCCCGCGCCGAGATGATCTGGCAGTTCCGTGACCTGTGCGACATCCACCATGCGCGCCCGGTGTTCTATCAGGTGCGGGCGGAGAACCTGCCGTACTACATGGACATCGGCCTGACCGCGATCAAGCTGGGCGAAGAAGCCCGGGTCGACCTGAAACGCTTTGACCTGGAAGCCAAGGGCAAAGAGATGAAGGATTTGCGCTACACCTGGAACCGTGGCACCCGGGACGGCCTGTCCCTGGAAATCCATGAACCCGGTACCGCACCGATGGACGAACTCAAGGTCATTTCCGACGCCTGGCTGACCGGCAAAAACGTGCGGGAAAAAGGCTTTTCCCTGGGCCGCTTCAGCGACGACTACCTCAAGCACTTCCGTATCGCGATCATTCGCTTCGAAGGGCACCCGGTAGCCTTTGCCAACCTGCTCGAGACCTACAACCACGACCTGGCCAGTCTCGACCTGATGCGCGCCCACCCGGACGCGCCAAAGCTGACCATGGAGTTCATGATGGTCGGCCTGATTCAACACTATAAGAGCCACGGCTATGCCCGCTTCAGCCTCGGCATGGTGCCGTTGTCGGGCCTGCAACCGCGACGCGGTGCGCCGCTGACCCAACGCTTGGGCTCAATGGTGTTCCGTCGTGGCGAGCAACTGTATAACTTCCAAGGGTTACGCCGCTTCAAAGACAAGTTCCAGCCTGACTGGGAACCCCGTTACATGGCCGTGCCCGCGGGACTTGATCCGCTGGTTGCACTGGCCGATACCGCCGCCCTGATCGCGGGCGGCTTGACTGGATTGGTGAAACGCTGATGATTCGACGCTCCTGGCGGTATGTATTGGCCTTTGTAGTGCTGCTCGCCCTGGTCCTGGGTGGCGGCTATTGGTACTGGAACCGCCCTGCCCCGCAGCCAACCCTGGAACAACTGCCCCAGGCCGACGGCTCGGTGATGACCCGCGTGACCCCGGCCGGTACGGCGAAAGCCCGGGTCGCCGTGGCCGTGATGGCCGACGAAACCCTGACCGACAGCCAACTGATAGCCCTGAGCCAGGGCGGCAAGGCACAGATTGTCCAGGTGATCCTGCCCAAGGACGACTGCAAGCTGCAGGAACAAGCACTGCAAGGCGCCCTGGGCCAGCTCAATGGCCCGGCGACGCTGGTCAGCGGCATTGGCCCTGGCGCCGCCCTCGCCTGGCGCTGGCTGGCCACACAGAACGACGACAAGGCCAATGCCATTTCCGTCGGCTTCGCCCTGGTGCAGGAAGGCTGCAAGGACCCGCTGCCGAAAACATCCGCCCATGGCAACTGGCTGGTCGCATGGAATGACAACCCCGACGATGAAAGCGCCAGTTTCGTCCGCGACACACCGCGCGCCACCACCAGCATCAGCGACTACGACATTCACTACCCGCAAGTGCTGAACAACGAACTGCGCAAGCAACTGGTGGGCTCGGACAACGGCGGCCTGGCGATTCCCGTCGTGGAAGTGCCGGCAGGCCAGGCCAAGGACACCGTGACCCTGTTCCTGTCCGGCGATGGCGGCTGGCGTGACCTGGACCGCGACGTGGCCGGCGAGATGGCCAAGATCGGCTATCCGGTCGTAGGCATCGACACCCTGCGCTACTACTGGCAGCACAAGACCCCGGAACAAAGCGCCAAGGACCTCACCGAGCTGATGCAACACTACCGGCAGAAGTGGGGCACCAAGCGTTTCGTGCTTACCGGTTATTCGTTCGGTGCCGACGTCCTGCCAGCGATCTACAACCGCATGCCGGAAAACGAACAGCAGCGCGTCGACGCAATCATCCTGCTGGCGTTCGCCCGCACCGGCAGCTTTGAAATCGAAGTAGAAGGCTGGCTGGGCAATGCCGGCAAGGAAGCCGCGACCGGCCCGGAAATGGCCAAGCTGCCGGCTGATAAAGTGGTGTGCATCTACGGTGCCGAAGAGGTCGACGAGAGCGGCTGTACCGACAAGACCGCCGTGGGCGAGGCTGTGAAGCTGCCAGGCGGGCATCACTTCGACGAAAACTACCCGGCGCTGGCCAAGCGTTTGGTGGATATCATCGTCAAGCACCAGGCCAAGGCCGAATAAACCCGAGCCTTACACAAATCAAACTGTGGGAGGGGGCTTGCCCCCGATAGCTGAGTGTCAGTCAATAATGCTGTGACTGACCTACCGCTATCGGGGTGCAGCCCCCTCCCACAGTTGTTTTGCGGTGTTAGTAAAATCTAGCGCGGCTCGATGTGGGCAATCATCAGTTGCACGGTTTCATTCCCCCGAAACTCGTTCACGTCCAGCTTGTAGGCCAACTCCACCCAACGCACCGTCGGGTTCGGCCACACTTCGCGGTCCACTCCAAACGCAATGCCATCAAGCTTCACCGACCCGCATTCGGTCTTGAGCACCACTTTCAGGTGTCGCTCCCCCACCACTCGCTGCTCCACCAACTGGAACACGCCGTGAAACAACGGCTCGGGAAAGTGCTGCCCCCACGGCCCGGCATGCCGCAGCGCGCGGGCCAGTTCGAGGTGAAACTCCTCAACCGCCAGGGTGCCATCGGACAGCAACCGGCCGGTGAGGTCTTCCTCGCGCAATTGCCGACGTACTTCAGCGTCAAAGGCTTCGGCAAACAGGGGAAAATTCGCCTCGGGCAGCGTCAGCCCCGCCGCCATGGCATGGCCGCCGTACTTGGCGATCAGGTTCGGATGCTGGCTGGCGACTACCGCCAGGGCATCACGGATGTGGAAGCCCGGCACAGAGCGCCCCGAGCCCTTGAGCAGGCCATCACCGGCGTCGGCGAAGGCAATGGTCGGGCGGAAATAACGCTCTTTCATGCGCGACGCCAGAATGCCGATCACCCCTTGATGCCACTCCGGATCGAACAGGCACAAGCCATAGGGCATCGAGTCCACCGGCAAGTCCTTGAGCTGGGCCAGGGCCTCGCGCTGCATGCCTTGCTCGATGGATTTGCGGTCCTGGTTCATACCGTCCAATTGCGCAGCCATTTCCCGAGCCGCAGCAAAATCGCTGGTCAGCAGGCATTCGATACCCAGGCTCATATCATCCAGGCGCCCGGCAGCGTTCAACCGGGGGCCGAGGATAAAACCCAGGTCGGTGGACGTGATGCGCGCCGCATCGCGCTTGGCGACCTCGAGAATCGCCTTGATCCCTGGCCGCGCACGACCAGCGCGAATACGTTCCAGGCCCTGATGGACCAGGATGCGGTTGTTGGCGTCCAGCGGTACAACGTCAGCGACGCTGCCCAGGGCGACCAGGTCGAGCAACTCCCCAATGTTCGGCTGCGCTTTGTTCTCGTACCAGCCCAAACTGCGCAAGCGTGCACGCAGGGCCATCAGCACGTAGAAGATCACGCCTACGCCGGCCAATGCCTTGCTGGGGAACTCACAGCCTGGCTGGTTCGGGTTGACGATGGCGTCCGCCGCCGGCAATTCATCCCCCGGTAAGTGGTGGTCGGTGACCAGCACCTTGAGCCCCGCCGCTTTCGCCGCCGCCACGCCCTCGACACTGGAGATGCCGTTGTCCACCGTGATCAACAACTGCGGCTCGCGCTGCAGGGCGACGGCGACAATTTCCGGGGTCAGGCCATAGCCGTATTCGAAACGGTTGGGCACCAGGTAATCGACATGGGCCGCACCCAGCAGCCGCAGGCCCAAGGTGCCCACCGTGCTGGCGGTGGCGCCATCGGCGTCGAAGTCGCCGACGATCAGGATGCGCTGGCGTTGCTGCAATGCAGTCACCAACAGGTCTACCGCCGCGTCGATGCCCTTGAGCTGCTGGAAGGGAATCAACCGCGCCAGGCTTTTATCCAGCTCCGCCTCGGACTGCACCCCGCGTGCGGCATAGAGGCGGGTCAACAGCGGTGGCAGTTCACCCAGGAAGGGCATGACGGCGGGTAATGGGCGAGGATCGATACGCATGGGGTGACGGGAGCTTCTCTGCTGATACAACGATTAAACAACACGGCTTAAAGCGGCACGGGTCAGTTGTGGGAGGGGCGGTGCGACAATTCGAATGGCTCCCGGCAGCGGCGCAACAGTGACTGCAACTTGACCGGCTCCAGCGTCATCGGGAGCACGCCGCCTCCCACATTTTTCAACCGCGTTCGCCGACCAGCCATTGCAGTTGCACTTCGTGCTGGCCGCGGTCATCAGTCACGAAGATCGTGCCTTCACTGATCATCACGTCCCACTTGATCACGCGCGGCATGTCCTTGGCCAAGGTCTCGAGGACTTCCTGCGGCACGGCAGCGATGTGCACGTTCTTCATACTTTTCGCCGCCGGCACCACCTTGCCTTCCCACACGCGCAGGCTGCCATAGGCGAGCAAACTGGTACGTTCGGCGCGGCGCGAGCACCAGGTCAGGCGGTCGACATCGGGCTGGCCGACTTCGATCCAGTGTAAAACCCGATCATCCAGGCTTTTTTCCCACAGGGCCGGCTCGTCTACATCCGAGAGGCCACGGCCGAACGACACCTGTTCGCTGTACCACAGCGCGTAGGCCAGCAGGCGCACGGTCATACGCTCTTCGGTTTCCGACGGGTGGCGGGCGATGGTCTGTTTGACGCTCTCGTACACCGAGCGATCGAGGTCGGTGAGGTTGAGTTCGAATTTATAGGTCGTGGACGGCTGGGCCATGAACGGGCTTCTAGAGACAGGGAAAGGCGGCCAGTCTAACCGATGGCGAGGGCATTCAACGAATCCTGCGCTGCATCATCCTTATCCCTGGGCCACTCGCCTATGTTAAAAGGCATCACACCACTGCCCTGCGCTTGAAAGGATCATCATGTCGTTTAATGCCAAACCGCTTGCCGGCCTGAAAGTCATCGAACTCGGCACCCTGATCGCCGGCCCCTTCGCTTCACGCATCTGCGCCGAGTTCGGCGCCGAAGTGATCAAGGTCGAGTCGCCGGATGGCGGCGACCCGCTGCGCAAGTGGCGCAAGCTGTATGAAGGCACCTCGTTGTGGTGGTTTGTGCAGGCGCGCAACAAGAAGTCACTGACGCTGAACCTCAAGCATCCGGACGGGCTGGCGGTCCTCAAACAGTTGCTGGCAGACGCCGACATCCTGATCGAAAACTTCCGTCCCGGCGTCCTGGAAAAGCTCGGCCTGAGCTGGGAAACCCTGCACGCACTGAACCCGAAGCTGGTGATGGTGCGCCTCTCTGGCTTCGGCCAGACCGGGCCAATGAAAGACCAGCCAGGGTTTGGCGCGGTGGGCGAGTCCATGGGAGGGCTGCGCTATATCACCGGCTTCGAAGACCGCCCGCCGGTGCGTACCGGGATTTCCATCGGTGATTCGATTGCCGCCCTCTGGGCGGTGATCGGTGCGCTGATGGCACTGCGTCATCGCGAGGTCAATGGTGGGGTCGGCCAAGTGGTGGATGTGGCGCTGTACGAAGCGATTTTCGCCATGATGGAAAGCATGGTCCCCGAGTTCGACGTGTTCGGGTTTATCCGCGAGCGCACCGGCAACATCATGCCTGGCATCACGCCGTCTTCGATCCATACCAGTGCGGACGGCAAGCACGTGCAGATTGGCGCCAACGGCGATGCGATCTTCAAGCGCTTCATGTCGGCCATCGGCCGTGAGGACCTGGCCAACGACCCGGAACTGGCCAGCAATGATGGGCGTGATGGCCGCCGCGATGAGCTTTACGGGGTGATTGATCGTTGGGTCAACGCCTTGCCACTGGAGCAGGTGGTGGAGCAGTTGAACAAGGCCGAGGTCCCCGCCAGCCGCATCTACAGTGCTGAAGACATGCTCGCAGACCCGCAATTCCTGGCTCGGGAGATGTTCCTCAAGGCGCAACTGCCGGACGGCAAGGACTTCAAGATGCCCGGCATCGTGCCCAAGCTGTCGGACACGCCCGGCAGTTGTGAATGGGTCGGGCCGAAGCTGGGCGAACACAACAACGAGCTGCTCCAGGCGCTGGGCTACGATGCCCTGGCAATCACCCGTTTGCATGAGGATGGCGCGATCTGATGACACGTCGCGTCCAGCGCTGGTTCATTTGCCTGTGTCACGTCACCTTGATGGTCGGCGGCTGGCCGGTTTCGGCCAACGCCCAGGATACGCTGGTCTGGTTGTTGCGCGACCTGCCACCGGTGACCATCTTCGAAGGCCCGCGCAAGGGGCAGGGAGCACTGGACCAGTTGCTGCCCATGCTCGCCGAGCGCCTGCCGGAATATCGCCATCAGATCCTGCACGTCAACCGCGCCCGGGGCACGCAAATGCTGCGCGAGCCGTCGTTCACCTGTGACCCGTCACTGCTGTGGACACCGGAGCGCGCCAAGTACGTTGTTTTTTCGACCCAGGCCTTCGTGACGGTGAGCAATGGCGTGATGATCCGCCGGAGCCAGCAGGAGGCCATGGCGCCCTTTATCAACGACGGTCAGTTCGACCTGCAGGCTTTTCTCGACGCTCCCAACACCCGGCTTGGCGCCACCGCAGAACGCAGCTATGGCGCCGTCATCGACGAGCGCCTCAAGCACGCCACCGCGCACAAATTGGCGCTGCACTACGGCAACGATGCATTGGGCAGCCTGTTGCAGATGCAACGTCTCGGCCGCCTGGAAGCGGTCCTGGGCTATTGGACGGAGATCCGCTACCACGCCATGCAACAGGGGATTGACCCACAGGAGCTGATGTTTTTCCCGATCAAGGGCGCCGCGCCTTACCAACGCACGCACATCGGTTGCTCGAACACCGCCCTCGGCCGCGAGGCGATCGAACGCATCAACCAGGTACTGCGTGACATCCCTCTGGAACAGGTGCAGCAGTCCTATGCTTCATGGCTGGACCCGGTCACCCGGGAACACTACCTGCGCGACAACCCAAGCTTTTTCCAGGACTCGCCCATGCCCTGACAAATCGCGGGCAAAAAGAAACCCCGAGGAGTGGGGAGACAACTCGGGGTTAAACGTGGCCTACAAAAAGACCAGTACAACAAGACACAAACACCGGAGCACAATGTTTGCTCTTACTGTTACGAAATCTGACTCGTCATAGCGTAGGAAGGTTCCGAAGAAAAATAATTCTTCATGCCAACACCCCACTACGGGTCTGGGCGGCGTTACGCAGGGCCGCGATCACCGACGGTTCAAGACGCCCCTCTGCGATTTTGAGATCGCGCAGCAGGCAATCCACCACATCCACCAGAGCGCGCTTGTCAGTCAGTTGCGCACGGTCGACTTCACGTTCGACCACGATGGCGCCAGCAGGATTCTTCACGGTCACCAGGCACTCGCCCTGCGCACCAGAGGCGGTCAGCGTAACCTGATAAGGGCTCAGTGCTTCTTCGAGCAATAGGCTGATACTTTCCATCTCGATCACCACTCAATAGTTCGGGAACAATCGGTTCAACGGGAGCTGCATCTATCCTAAGTGACTGGATGTAACGTAGGAAAGTTCGCTTTTTCGTCGTTATGGGGGTTTCGGGGAGTGACTAGAACCAGCATGCGCTTGCAACATGACAACCAAAAAACGGCGCACATGACTGCTTACGCAATGGGCGGCTGTTTTGGGGTTTCCGACGGCTGTGACCGGAGGTGAATCCTATCTCGGTGAGCGCTGGTCACGCTGCCACGCAGGTAAAGCGCATGTCAAAAGGCCCATATTCCGAAGGATAAATACGATGGCAGAACAAAATGAACAACAGACAGCGACAGACAGGATGCACGCCGAGGTATCCCGTATTTTTGCTGAGATAGCACGCATGAATGCAGAGCAAAACAAACTCCACGCAGAATCCCTGAAGATAACCTGTGAGACGTTCTGGTACCCGGTGGCTATCGCGACCGGCTTCTATGCCGCTGTCGGCACAGTCATAGTCGTCGCCCAGAAACTATTCTCGTAACACTTGAGCGGGCCCGCCAGAAACGAAAAACGCCGCTGACCCAAGGAAGGGAAAGCGGCGTTTTTGTCTTCGTGATTTGTCTTACAAAGGCTTGCCACGATTACCATGCTGGCTGACAAACGCCTGCATCGCCTTCAAATCATTCGGCAGCACTGTGCAACGCTCTTCACGCTCGAACAGGTCGGCCAGATGCTCCGGCAGTTCCAAAGCCTTGCCAACGCCCGCCTTTTCCACCGCTTCCGGGAATTTGACCGGGTGGGCGGTGCCCAGGATCACCATCGGGATATCCAGGCTGCGACGGCATTCACGCGCAGCCTTTACACCGATGGCGGTGTGCGGGTCCAGCAGTTCGCCGGTCTGGGCATAGACTTCAGCGATGGTTTCGCAGGTCTGTGCATCGTCCACCGCGAGGGAGTCGAACAGCTTGCGGGTTTCGGTCCAGCGCTCTTGATCGACGCTGAAACCACCACCGCTCTTGAAGCTGTTCATCAACTCAGCCAGCGCAGCCCCGTTACGGCCGTGCATATCGAACAGCAGGCGTTCGAAGTTCGACGACACCATGATGTCCATCGACGGCGACAGGGTGGCGTGCAGGGTTTCCTTGACGTACTGGTTGCCGCTCATGAAGCGGTGCAGGATGTCGTTGCGGTTGGTGGCGACGATCAACTGGTTGATCGGCAGGCCCATGTTGCGCGCGAGGTAGCCGGCGAAGATATCGCCGAAGTTGCCGGTCGGCACCGAGAACGACACCGAACGCGCCGGGCCACCCAGCTGCAGGGCGGCGTGGAAGTAGTAGACGATCTGGGCCATGATCCGCGCCCAGTTGATCGAGTTCACTGCCACCAGGCGCGTGCCCTTGAGGAAGCTCTGGTCAGCGAAGCTGTTCTTGACCATTTCCTGGCAGTCATCAAAGTTGCCTTCGATGGCGATGTTGTGGATGTTCTCACCGAAGATGGTGGTCATCTGCCGACGCTGCACCTCCGACACACGCTTGTGCGGGTGCAGGATAAAGATGTCGACGTTTTCGCAGTGTTTGCAGCCTTCAATGGCCGCCGAACCGGTGTCACCGGAAGTAGCGCCGATGATCACCACGCGCTCGCCGCGCTTTTCCAGCACGTAGTCCAACAGGCGACCCAGCAGTTGCAGGGCAAAGTCCTTGAACGCCAGGGTCGGGCCGTGGAACAGCTCAAGCACCCACTCGTTGCCATTCAGTTGGCGCAGCGGGGCGATGGCGCTGTGGGAAAACACGCCGTATGTCTCTTCCAGGATCTTTTTGAAATCCGCATCCGGGATGCTGCCGGTAACGAACGGGCGCATCACCCGGAATGCCAGTTCGTGGTACGGCAGGCCGGCCCAGGAAGCAATTTCTTCCTGGGTGAAGCGTGGCAGGTTCTCCGGCACGTACAGGCCGCCGTCGGTGGCAAGGCCTGCCAGCAAAACGTCTTCGAAATTCAGGGCCGGTGCCTGGCCGCGGGTGCTGATGTAACGCATGACTGGCTCCTCTAAAACATTCTCGAACAGGGGCCGCCGCACACACGGGGCCCCTGGAACAAATCGGTTAGTTCAAGTGTTCGACGCGAATCCGCACCACCGGGCCCACGACGCCCTGCAAGGCCTCCAGAGCGGTGATGGCATCGTTGATGCGCTGCTCAAGCACGCGGTGGGTCAACAGGATCATAGGCACCTGGCCGTTCTGTTCCTCGACTTCCTTCTGCATGATCGACTCGATGTTGATGCCGCGCTCCGACAGGATGCTGGCGACCTGGGCCAACACGCCCGGATGGTCCTTGGCCTGGATGCGCAGGTAGTAGGCGCTTTCGCATGCCTCGATCGGCAGGATCGGGTGGGCCGACAGCGAATCCGGCTGGAAGGCCAGGTGCGGCACGCGGTTTTCCGGATCGCTGGTCATGGCGCGAACCACGTCCACCAGGTCGGCGATCACCGACGAAGCGGTCGGCTCCATGCCGGCGCCGGCGCCGTAGAACAAGGTGGAACCGGCGGCATCACCGTTGACCATCACGGCGTTCATCACACCGTTGACGTTGGCGATCAGGCGATCGGCCGGGATCAGCGTCGGGTGTACACGCAACTCGATACCGGCCGGTGTGCTGCGCGCCACGCCCAGGTGCTTGATACGGTAGCCCAGGGCTTCGGCGTAGTTCACGTCGGCCGTGGTCAGTTGGGTGATGCCTTCGGTGTAGGCCTTGTCGAATTGCAGCGGGATACCAAAGGCGATGGACGCCAGGATGGTCAACTTGTGCGCCGCGTCGATGCCCTCGACGTCGAAGGTCGGGTCGGCTTCGGCGTAGCCCAGGGCCTGGGCTTCAGCCAGCACGTCTTCGAAGGTACGGCCCTTCTCGCGCATTTCGGTGAGGATGAAGTTACCGGTGCCGTTGATGATGCCGGCTACCCAGTTGATACGGTTGGCGGACAAGCCTTCACGGATGGCCTTGATCACCGGAATACCGCCGGCCACTGCGGCTTCGAACGCGACGATCACGCCCTTCTCGCGGGCCTTGGCGAAGATCTCGTTGCCGTGCACGGCGATCAGCGCCTTGTTGGCGGTGACCACGTGCTTGCCGTTCTCGATAGCCTTGAGCACCAGCTCGCGGGCCACGGTGTAGCCGCCGACCAGCTCGATGACGATATCGATTTCAGGGTTGGTGGCCACGGCGAAGACATCGTTGGTAATCGCAATACCGGTCGTTTGGAACTGAGGCTTTGGCGAACGCGTGGCAATTTGCGCCACTTCAATCCCACGCCCTGCACGGCGGGAAATTTCTTCAGCATTACGCTGAAGTACGTTGAAGGTACCGCCACCGACGGTCCCTAACCCACAGATGCCTACTTTGACCGGTTTCACTGAAGAACTCCCCATGAAACGGCCGACGCTAGGTCGGCCGTGGAAAACAGCCGCACAACTGCGGCTTTCAATTGATGACCCGCTGATCGTTCAACGGGCCATGATCGTCAAAGGTTCGACGATACTGGTTTACTTGGCACTCAGTGCCAGTTTGGCAACTTGCGGTGCCGGCTGGTAGCCCGGAATCACTTGACCGTCAGCCAAAACGATGGCCGGTGTACCGTTCACGCCAATGGATTGGCCGAGGGCGAATTGCTTGGAAACCGGGTTGGCGCATTTGTCCGCCTTGATTTCCTTGCCATCAACCATCTTGTCCATGGCCGCTTTCTTGTCGGCTGAACACCAGACGGCTTGTAACTGCTCGTCACCCGGCGAACCCAGGCCCTGGCGCGGGAACGCAACGTAGCGCACTTCCACACCCAGCTTGTTCAGCGCAGGCACTTCGGCGTGCAGCTTGTGGCAATAAGGGCAGGTGGTATCGGTAAACACGGTGATGTGGGTCTTGGTCTCGCCGATGGCTGGGTAAACCACGGTTTCAGCCACCGGAATCCCGTTGATCAGCTTGGATACACCCAGGCGCTCGGCTTTCTCGGTCAGGTTGACCGGCTTGCCATCCTTGAGCTGGAACAGGTAGCCCTGGACGATGTACTGGCCATCGGCACTGGCGTACAGCACACGGCTGCCCTTGAGCTTGACTTCGTACAGGCCGGCCATCGGGCTGGCGCTGATGCTTTCGATCGGCGTATCGAGCTGCAAGTTGGCCAGGCTCTTGCGAATGGTCTGCTCGGCAGCGTCATCGGCGACGACAAACGTGGAAACCAACGCAATGGCTGCGGCGGCAATAATCTGGGTCAAGCGCATGGGAACTCCTGAAGGCAGATGCAGGGACGGCGGGCAAGCACACCGATCTAAAAACACGGGCCTGCAAACACAGGTCTGGGCCGTCCCCTTTGCTAACCGGCAAAGCCTACCACAGTTGGGCCGCAGGGCAGCCCGTGGCCTGATAAATTGGCGGTTTTCAACCACGCGGATGGTGCTTGGCGTGCATATCCTGCAAACGTGCCCGCGCCACATGGGTATAGATCTGGGTTGTGGATAAGTCACTGTGCCCGAGCAGCATTTGCACCACGCGCAAATCCGCACCGTGGTTGAGCAAATGGGTGGCGAACGCATGGCGCAAGGTATGTGGCGACAAGGACTTACCGATGCCCGCCACCTTGGCCTGGTGCTTGATGCGGTGCCAGAAGGTCTGGCGGGTCATCTGTTCGCCGCGCTGGCTGGGGAACAGCACATCGCTGGGGCGCCCACCGAGCAGTTCGCCACGGGCATCGCGCATGTAGCGTTCAACCCACACAATTGCCTCCTCCCCCATCGGCACCAACCGTTCCTTGCTGCCCTTGCCCATCACCCGCAGCACGCCCTGGCGCAGGTTGACCTGCTCCAGGGTCAGGCTGATCAGCTCGGTCACCCGCAGGCCGCAGGCGTACAGCACCTCGAGCATGGCGCGGTCGCGCTGGCCGATGGCCTCGCTCAGGTCGGGCGCGGCGAGCAAGGCATCCACGTCGGCTTCAGACAGGGATTTGGGCAAAGGCCTACCGAGTTGTGGCATATCCACCTGCAACGTCGGGTCGAGGGCAATGAGCTTTTCCCGCAGCAAGTAGCGATAAAAACCACGCACACCGGAAAGGAAACGCGCAGTCGAACGGGGCTTGTAGTTCTGCTCCAGACGCCAGGCCAGATGGTCAAGGATCAGCTCGCGGCCAGCATTGATCAGCTCGAGGTTTTTTTCCTGCAACCAGCCGTTGAACAGCGCCAGGTCGCTGCGATAAGCCTGACGGGTGTTGTCCGAAAGGCCTTTCTCCAACCAGAGGGCGTCGAGGAAGCGGTCGATCAAGGGGTGGTCGATGGCAGGCATGGTGACTCAGGCAGGTGAAGGTGATGTCGGGTAGATCCTATCGCGCGCAAGCCCACTCCCACAGTTTTTTGTGTCTTACTCGATTGCGCGAACCGCAGCGATCAACTGTGGGGGCAGGTTTGCTCGCGATAGCCGCCACGTAGTCCCGGATTTTTCAACAAATTCCAGGCACAAAAAAGCAGCCCGTAGGCTGCTTTTTTCTGCATCGGGAAGCTGGACTTAAGCCAGTTTTTCCTTGATGCGAGCTGCTTTACCGGACAGGTCACGCAGGTAGTACAGCTTGGCTTTACGTACGTCACCGCGACGCTTAACGGCCATGCTGTCGATTTGCGGGCTGTAGGTCTGGAAAGTACGCTCTACGCCAACACCGTTGGAGATTTTACGAACAGTGAAAGCACTGTTCACACCACGGTTACGCTTGGCGATTACCACGCCTTCGAACGCTTGCAGACGCGAACGGTCGCCTTCCTTCACTTTCACCTGAACGACAATGGTGTCGCCTGGGGCAAAGGTAGGGATCTCTTTGGTCATCTGCTCTGCTTCGAGTGCAAGGATGATTTTGTTAGTCATGCTGTGCTCCTAAGGTAAGTCGTCGGACCTACCATCGATACGTTGTTAACTATCGTCCCGCGCGAGGATGTATTCCTCGAGCAGCTTCTTCTCTTCTCCAGAAAGCGAGCGGCTTTCCAGAAGATCGGCGCGTCGTTCATAGGTCCGACCAAGGGACTGCTGTAAACGCCAACGCCGGATGTGTGCGTGATTGCCACTTAGCAATACGTCGGGAACACGCTGATCCGCATACACCTCCGGACGGGTGTAGTGCGGGCAATCCAGCAAACCATCCGTGAAGGAATCTTCCTCCGCAGAGTCCGCATGCCCTAAAGCTCCAGGCAGCAGTCGTGTAACCGCATCTATCAGGACCATCGCCGGCAGCTCACCGCCAGACAGGACATAGTCCCCAATCGACCACTCTTCATCGACATGAGCTTCAATAAAACGCTCGTCAATGCCTTCATAGCGACCGGCAATCAGGATCAGTGCTTCCTCATTCGCCAGTTCGCGTACCGCCGCCTGTTTCAGCTGACGGCCTTGAGGGGACAGGTAAATCACCTTCGCCTTCTCCCCGGCGGCGGCCTTGGCCTGAACCAACGCGTCTTCCAGGGGCTTGATCTTCATCACCATGCCCGGGCCACCGCCAAATGGGCGATCGTCCACAGTGTGATGTCGATCCGTCGTGTAGTCTCGCGGGTTCCAACAGGTCAGCTGCAACAGCCCCTGTTTCACCGCCCGACTGGTGATGCCGTACTCGCTGATGGCGAAGAACATCTCGGGAAACAAACTGATCACTTCAATGCGCAAATTAGCCACGCTTAGAAGTCCGCGTCCCATTCCACCTTCATCTCGCCCGCTACCAGGTCGACAGCCAACACGCATTGCTCGGTATAGGGCAACAGGCGTTCGCGATCATCCAGGCTGCCAGCGCAAGGCTTGACCACCATTACATCATTGGCGCCGGTTTCCAGAAGATGATCGATTTTCCCGAACAATTGCCCGAGTTGATCGATAACCTTCAGACCTTCCAGCTGGTACCAGTAGTACTCGCCATCGGTCAATTCAGGGAACAGGTTGCGCGGCACGCAGATCTCATAACCAGCCAGAAGACGAGCTTCTTCACGATCATCAAGACCCTTGAGCTTTGCGACCAGGAACTTATCGCTCCCGCGTCCACTGACCAGCTCGACCTGTTTCACACTACCTTCGCGCTTGAGCGTCCAGGTCTTGTACTGCAACAGGTTTTCAGTCGGATCAGTAAAGGAATACACCTTCACTTCGCCGCGAACGCCATGAACAGAATAAATCTTGCCGATAACGATCAAATCATCAGCAACAGCTGGCGTCGCGTTCATATTGCTCAGGCTGCGGCCTTAGCCGAGTCCTTCAACAACTTGGCAACACGCTCGGAAGGCTGTGCACCAACGCTCAGCCAGTAGGCTACGCGCTCTTGGTTCACGGACAGACGAACTTCTTGACCACGAGCAACAGGGTTGAAGAAACCAACCTGTTCCTTGTGCGAACCGTCGCGCGGGTTGCGGCTGTCGGTTACGGTCAAGTGGTAAAACGGGCGCTTTTTGGAGCCGCCAAGGGCAAGACGGATTGTTAGCATGTGAACATCGTTCCTGTAGTCGGTGCTGCAAATCTAAATGCACAGCGGGCATAGGTGCCCGAAAGGCCGCATATTCTAAGGAATATCCGGACTTTTGCAAATGTCTTTTTCTGGCGCCTATCAGCGTGCCATTCAGATCTGCTATAGAGCCGTCGGTTAAAACGGCGAGTCAGCGCCCGCCAATCGCGGGTTTGCTGGAGATCCCACGTCCCTGTGGGTCGGAGCAGGAGCTGGGCTCCCGCTCGAAATCTTTACATCTTGGGCATGCCGCCGCCGGGCAACATACCGCCCATGCCGCGCATCATCTTGGCCATTCCGCCCTTGGCGGAGAACTTCTTCATCATCTTCTGCATCTGCTTGTGCTGCTTGATCAAGCGACCGATGTCCTGCACCTGGGTGCCGGAACCCATGGCGATCCGACGCTTGCGCGAACCGCTGATCAGCTCAGGGTCGCGGCGCTCGGCCGGGGTCATGGAGTTGATGATGGCTTCCATCTGCTTGAACTGCTTCTCTGCCGCACCCTGGGCGTTGCCCATTTGCGCCAGGTTCACACCGCCGATATTCGGCAGCTTGTCCATCAAGCCGCCGAGGCCGCCCATGTTCTTCATCTGCTGCAGCTGGTCGCGGAAGTCTTCGAGGTCGAAGCCCTTGCCCTTCTTCAGCTTCTTGGCCAGTTTATCGGCCTTGTCTTTATCGAGGGTCGCTTCGGCCTGTTCAATCAGGCTGAGCACGTCGCCCATGCCGAGGATACGCGAAGCGATCCGCTCAGGGTGAAACGGCTCGAGCGCGTCGCTCTTCTCGCCCATACCGATGAACTTGATCGGCTTGCCGGTGATTGCGCGTACCGACAGCGCGGCACCACCACGGGCATCGCCGTCGACCTTGGTCAGGATCACGCCGGTCAGCGGCAGTGCATCACCAAATGCCTTGGCGGTGTTGGCCGCATCCTGGCCGGTCATGGCGTCGACCACGAACAGGGTCTCGACCGGGTTGATCGCGGCATGCAGCGCCTTGATCTCGCCCATCATCTCTTCATCGATGTGCAGGCGACCAGCGGTATCGACGATGACCACGTCGATGAATTTCAGTCTTGCTTCTTTAATAGCCGCATTGGCGATGTCGACCGGCTTCTGGCTCAGGTCGGACGGGAAGAACGTCACGCCCACTTCGCTCGCGAGCATTTCCAACTGCTTGATGGCCGCCGGACGATAGACGTCAGCCGACACCACCATCACGGATTTCTTCTTGCGCTCTTTAAGGAAGCGCGCCAGCTTGCCGGCGGTGGTGGTCTTGCCCGCACCTTGCAGACCGGCCATCAACACGACGGCCGGTGGCACGGCGCTGAGGTTCAGGTCTTCGTTGGCCGCGCCCATCAGGCTTTCGAGCTCGGCCTGGACGATCTTCACAAAGGCCTGGCCCGGCGTCAGGCTGCGGGACACTTCGGTGCCGACCGCACGCTCCTTGACCGAGTTGACGAAGTCCTTGACCACAGGCAAGGCGACGTCGGCTTCCAGCAACGCCATGCGCACTTCGCGCAGGGTGTCTTTAATATTGTCCTCGGTCAGCTTGGCCTTGCCGGTAACGTGGCGCAGCGTCTGCGAGAGACGGTCAGTCAAGTTTTCAAACATGCGCGATCCTTTCAGGCCCTATTCATCGAAATGCATTGGTAGACCGAGGTAATGACGGCCCAGGCTGTGGTAAATCGCTATTAAAAACAGCGCTCGGCGAGCCTGCGGCGTGGGCAGGTCGCGGATTATAGCGAAGACTGCGCCTGTGCACACCCGCTGTCTGGCCTTGGAGTCTTTCGTGGAACGCAGGGGTATGCCAAACTCAGCGCCTTTCGGGCTTGCCTAACAGGATTTATGCTCCCTTTGTCACCCAGTTTGCTACCCAGTCTCGCCGCCGCCTTCTTATATGCCGCTGCGACCCTCTATCAGGGCACCCGCCTGGCCAAATGCGCCAAGGCCGACAAGCGCCTGTTGTCCGGCCTTGGCGCCCTCGCCTTGGTGGCACACGCCGCGAGCCTGTTTACCCACCTGATGACGCCGGTCGGCCTGGGCCTGGACTTTTTCAGCGCCGCCAGCCTGATTGCCGCTGCCGTGATCGCCTTGACGCTGATCGCCTGCGCACGTATCCCGGTGGAAAACCTGCTGGTGCTGTTGTTCCCCCTGGGCCTGCTGACGGTGTTATTGGCGCAGTTCGCCCCCACCGGCACGGTGCAGGTGATCGATGAAGAGCCAGGCATCCTCGCGCATATCCTGTTGTCGATCCTCGCCTACGGCATGTTCACCATCGCGGTGTTCCAGGCTTTGCTCCTGCTGCTGCAGGACCACCAGCTCAAGCACAAGCACCCCTTGGGGCTGATCAAGAACTTCCCGCCGCTGCAAACCATGGAAAGCCTGCTGTTCGGTTTCCTGTGGGCCGGCTGGACCCTGCTCTCGCTGTCATTGATCTCTGGCTGGCTGTTCGTCGAAAACCTGTTTGCCCAGCACCTGGTACACAAGACCCTGCTGGCTTGCCTGGCCTGGGTAGTGTTCAGCGTGCTGCTGTGGGGCCGCAACCGCCTCGGCTGGCGCGGGCACAAGGCGATCCGTTGGACCCTGGCCGGTTTCTGCCTGCTGATGCTGGCCTATTTCGGCAGCAAGCTGGTCCGCGAATACATCCTGCATATCTGACGGGCAGCGATCATGGACAACTTGCCCCTGGGGCCGATGCTCGCGGTAATCGCCCTGCTGGTGTTATGGGCGGCGCTGTTTACCGCCATTGAAGCCGCACAGCAACACTTGCTGGCCCTGCGCCCCGGCACGCGCCAGGGTGACAAGGCCGCTGCCCGCCTGGGTTTTCCCCGCCACAGCCTGATCCTGTGCAATAGCCTGTGCCGCGCAGCAGTAGTGGTTCTGTGCACGTTGCTGGCGATGTATGCCTGGGCGCAAAACGGTCCCTGGCTCGGCTGGCTGATTTCCTGTGCCGTGCTGCTGATATTGGCCGACTACCTGCCCCGCGCGCTGGCCACCCGCCATCCGCAAGCAGTGCTGGGCTTCGGCAACACACTGCTGGGCGTGCCACTGAAAATCGTCTATCCCTTCGCCTGGCTGCTCAACGGCATCAGCCTGCTATTGCTGCGCCCCTTTGCGCGCAAGCCCGGCATCGTGAAAAAAAGCGACGAACCACTGCCCGACCATGATGACGAACCCGAGGCCGAGACCGAAGGCAACCGCCCCCCTGGCCTGCCCGGCATCCACGCGCTGGACAACATCACGGTCAACGACATCCTGGTGCCGCGCAGCGAAGTGGAGGGCATCAACCTGGATGACTCGCTTGAAGCGATCATCGAGCAATTGCGCAACTCCCAACGCACCCGGCTGCCAGTGTTCCACAGCGATATCAACCAGGTCCAAGCCGTGCTCAACACCCGGCTGATCCAGCACCTGCTGCCGGATTCCAGCCTGACCAAGGAAGCCTTGCTTGCCGCCTGCTACGAACCCTACTTCGTCCCGGAAAGCACGCCGCTGCAACTGCAACTGCTGAACTTCCACAAGCAGCAACGGCGCTTGGGCATGGTGGTGGACGAGTACGGCGAAGTGCTGGGCATCGTCACCCTGGAAGATATCCTCGAAGAAATTGTCGGCGAATTCGAAAGCGAACACAGTGTGGACAACCCGCATATCGAAGCGCAGGCGGATGGCCGCTATATCATCGACGGCGCCGCATCGATCCGCGAACTGAACAAGAGCCTGGCTTGGCACCTGCCCAGCGACGGTCCCAAGACCCTCAATGGCCTGGTGACTGAAGCACTGGAAACCATTCCAGATTGTGCCGTATGCCTGAAGATCGGCCGCTATCGCCTGGAAATCCTTGAGACCGAGGATAACCGGGTGAGCAAGGTGCTGATCTGGCACACCAGCCGCGTACCCGTCGCCGCATAGCGTCCTGACTCAACGCATTCGAATGTGGGAGCCCCCCCTCCCACAATTGATCTGCCGCGATTGGCAGATCGCGCGCCCCCTTGTTGTATCGCCGGCCCCATTCCTATAATCCCTGCGGCTTACCCAAGCCCCGCCCGACCGCGTGCTATCCGCACTGAGCGCGTCCGGCACCGCTGCATCGTGTCTGACCGGTGTTTGCTCCCATCCCGAGCCGCTCCGCGCACTACCCTGATCCAAGGGGGTTCGACCCAATAATAATCCGCGTCCAAACGCGCAACGACCGTCAGGGATACCTCCATGAGCACCACCTATAACGAGGCCGCAACCGCCGCCCCGACCAACTCGACCGCCCGCGTTGCCACCGCCAGCATCGTCGGCACCGCCATCGAGTTCTACGATTTCTATATCTATGCCACCGCGGCGGCACTGGTGATCGGCCCGGTCTTCTTCCCGCAGTCGTCCGGTACCGCGCAGATGCTGGCGTCGTTCCTGACCTTCGGTATCGCGTTTATCGCCCGCCCGCTGGGTTCGGCGCTGTTCGGCCACTTTGGTGACCGTATCGGCCGCAAATCGACTCTGGTGGCCTCGCTGCTGCTGATGGGGGTGTGCACCACGCTGATCGGTTTGCTGCCGGGCTATGACAGCATTGGCGCCTGGGCGCCGATCCTGCTGTGCGTGCTGCGTTTCGGCCAAGGCCTGGGCCTTGGCGGGGAATGGGGTGGCGCCGCATTGCTGGCCACCGAGAACGCGCCCAAGGGCAAGCGCGCCTGGTTCGGCATGTTCCCGCAACTGGGCCCATCGATCGGATTCCTGGCGGCCAACGGCTTATTCCTGATCCTGGCCATGAACCTGAACGACGAGCAGTTCCGCAGCTGGGGCTGGCGTATCCCGTTCATCCTCAGCGCAGCCCTGGTGATGGTCGGCCTGTATGCACGGCTGAAACTGCACGAAACCCCAGTGTTCGCCAATGCCGTGTCCAAGCAGGCGCCGGTGAAGGTGCCGTTGGTGGAGCTGTTCAGCCAGCATTGGCTGCCCGTCCTGCTGGGCGCCGCGTCGATGGTGGTGTGCTATGCACTGTTCTATATCACCACCGCGTTCTCCCTGAGCTATGGCGTTTCGACGCTGGGCTACAGCCGCGAAACGTTCCTTGGGTTGCTGTGCTTCGCGGTGCTGTTCATGGGGCTGGCGACGCCGCTGGCGGCGCTTGCCAGTGATCGATTCGGGCGCAAGCCGGTGCTGATCGTCGGCGCGATCCTGGCCATCCTGTCGGGCTTCACCATGGAGCCGCTGTTGACCCACGGTTCGACCTGGGCCGTGGCGCTGTTCCTGGCGTTGGAGTTGTTCCTGATGGGGGTGACCTTCGCCCCAATGGGCGCGCTGCTGCCGGAATTGTTCCCGACCCGCGTGCGTTATACCGGGGCTTCGGCAGCGTATAACCTGGGCGGGATCGTCGGCGCATCGGCGGCACCGTTCTTCGCGACCAAGCTGGTGGCGATGGGTGGGCTGAGTTATGTCGGCGGGTATGTGTCGGCGGCAGCGCTGCTCAGCTTGATTGCGGTGCTGTGCCTGAAAGAGACGCGCAATAACGATCTGAATCGCGTCGTCTGATAGATCGCTATCGGGGGCAAGTCGAATCGTCGCACCGCCCCTCCCACATTTTGACCGCATTCCTACAGATTAAACGCGGTTAAGTGTGGGAGGGGCCTTGCCCCCGATGCTTTTAGAGCTCTACAACAACCGCTTGGGAAGCACGGGTCGCCTTAGCCCGAGCCGCTTCAATCGACTCATCCCGCGCCAGCGCCACGCCCATGCGGCGCTGGCCATTCACTTCTGGCTTACCAAACAGACGCAACGCCGTGTCCGACTCGCTCAAGGCGGCGCCGAGGTTGGCGAATGCGGTCTGGGTCGACTGCCCTTCCACCAGGATCACCGCCGACGCCGAAGGGCCGAACTGGCGAATCAATGGAATCGGCAGGCCCAGGATGGCGCGGGCGTGCAGTGCGAATTGCGACAGGTCCTGGGAAATCAGGGTCACCAGGCCGGTATCGTGCGGGCGCGGCGACACTTCGCTGAACCATACCTGATCACCCTTGATGAACAGCTCCACGCCAAACAGGCCACGGCCACCCAGGGCGTCGGTTACGGCCTTGGCTACACGCTCGGACTCTGCCAGGGCGATCGGGCTCATGGCCTGAGGCTGCCAGGACTCCTGATAGTCGCCTTTCTCCTGACGGTGGCCGACCGGCGCGCAGAAAGTGGTGCCGCCGATATGACGCACGGTCAGCAGGGTGATTTCGTAGTCGAAGTCGATAAAGCCTTCAATGATCACCCGGCCTTTACCGGCACGCCCGCCTTCCTGGGCGTAGTCCCAGGCTTTCTGCACGTCGTCGCTGCTGCGCAGCAGGCTCTGGCCCTTGCCCGAGGAACTCATCACCGGCTTGACCACGCACGGGAAGCCCAGGTCCTGCACGGCCTTGCTGTAGGCTTCGAAGGTGTCGGCGAAGTGGTACGGCGAGGTCGGCAGGTCCAGCTCTTCGGCGGCCAGGCGACGGATGCCTTCGCGGTTCATGGTCAGCGACGTGGCGCGCGCGGTCGGGATCACGGTGAAGCCTTCGGCCTCTAGCTCCACCAGGGTGGCGGTGGCGATGGCTTCGATTTCCGGCACGATGAAGTGCGGTTTTTCCGCCTCGATCACTGCACGCAGGGCGGCGCCGTCGAGCATGTTGATCACATGACTACGGTGGGCAACCTGCATGGCCGGCGCGTTGGCGTAGCGATCCACGGCAATCACTTCAACGCCCAGGCGTTGCAGTTCGATTACCACTTCCTTGCCCAGCTCACCGCAGCCACACAGCAAAACGCGGGTCGCGGTTGGCGACAATGGAGTTCCGATTCGGGTCATCTCAGGTCCTCAGGGGAGCGGATCATGGGGAGAAAGGCCGGCATTTTACATGAACTGTAAAAATTGGCCTCAGTTGGCGACGGCGCGCTTGCGCAGACGCCAGGCCATGATCAGCCACACCACGGTGACCCCAGCGAATTTCGACGCCAGGGCGGTGCCCACCACCGCTGGGGTCAGAGCGCCGATCAAGCCGAAAAAGATAAAGGTATCGAGGGGAATGCTCAGCGCCGAGCTGATCCACAGGCGGTCATGGAGCGGGCGCCTGGTGATGCTGAACACCAGCCAGTCGATGCACTCGGACACCGCGAACGCCGTGGCACTGGCCAGGGCGATGGACGGATCGGAGGTGATATAAGACAGCACCAGCGCCGCCAGCATGGCGAGGATCGCGCCATGACCGAAGCGGGTTTGCACCATGTCGCGCAGGATAAACACCAGGCCGCCCCAGGCAGACCAGATCACATCCAGATGCGGCGCGGTGGAGAAGGCAAAGTTGATCAGCACGACGCTGCTGATGTAGGCGATCAGGAAGAGCATGGGGGGATGAACCTAGGGGCAATGCACACAGGGTAATGCACAGCCATCATTGTGGCGAGCCGGGGCGTTGTGGCGAGCGGGCTTGCCCCGCGTTGGGCTGCGAAGCAGCCCCAATAAGAGCGCCGCGTTCTGCCGGACGAACCGCGGTGGGGGTTTTTAGGGCTGCTTCGCAGCCCAACGCGGGGCAAGCCCGCTCGCCACAACAAGCCCGCTCGCCACAATCAGGCGCCGGGAACGGTAAACATCAACCCACTTGCCACCGCCCGCTCATGGCACAACCCCAGCACCACCCGCCGCTCGGCATTGTCCATGCGACTCCAACGCGTAATTTCATCCACCGTGCGCTGGCAACCGGTGCAGAGATCGTCATCGTCCAATGCGCAAATGCTCACGCACGGCGAGGCGACAGGGCGTTCTGCCGGGTTCATTCTGCCTGCTCGACCAGATCCCGCGCATAACGCTGGGCGTTATGCACATAGTGCGCAGCGCTGGCTTCGAGCATCTTCTTCTGAGCCTCGGTCAACTCACGCACCACTTTGCCCGGCGAGCCCATCACCAGCGAGCCATCGGGAATTTCCTTGCCTTCGCCGATCAGCGAGTTGGCGCCAATGATGCAGTGCTTGCCGATCTTCGCGCCGTTGAGGATCACCGCGTTGATGCCGATCAGGCTGTAGTCGTCGACCGTGCAGCCATGCAGCATGGCGTTATGGCCGATGGTCACACCGGTGCCAAGAGTCAGCGGGTAGCCCATGTCGGTGTGCATCACGCTGCCGTCCTGCACGTTGCTGTTCTTACCGATCAGGATCAGCTCGTTGTCGCCGCGCAACACCGCGTTGAACCAGACGTTGGCGCCCTCCTCCAGCCTGACCTTGCCCACCAGCGTGGCATTGGGAGCCACCCAGCTGTGTGGATGCGTCTCGACGCGGGCGTCGCCCAAGCGGTATTTCATGGTTTTTCCTCACGGCTTGCCATTGGAGACGATGGCTTAAGTATTGATGAAGCTCTTGGGTGGGTGATGCAGGCTGATATTGGCATCGTCATAAAGCAGGTTGATCAGCTCGACAATCATAATGGCCGTAAGCCCCCAGATCTTGTATTCGCCAAACCGGTAGCTCGGCACATACCAACTGCGCCCTTGGTAGTCGATGCGGTGCGTATGCTCGCGAGGGTCCTGGCGGAAAAAATCGAGCGGCACACTGAAGACAGCGGCGATTTCGGCGTCGTTGGCCAGGTATTCGACGTAATCGGGGATCACGCCCACATACGGGGTGACGCGAATGCCATGCAGGGAAATCAGTGGGCTCAAGGGGCCGATCACCTCGACCAGGCCAGGCGGCAGGCCGATTTCTTCTTCGGCCTCGCGCAAGGCGGTAAAGATCAGGTCCGGGTCTTCCGGATCGCGGCGCCCGCCAGGAAACGCGACTTCGCCGCCATGGGTCGACAGGCCGCTGGCGCGCAGGGTCAGGATCAGCTCAGGTTCGTCACTGCGAGTAATCGGCACCAGCACGGCGGCCTCGGGGAAACGCCCGTCGGTTTCCAGCGTATGCGGCGTGTGATTGCTTACCCGGCGAAGTAGCTCGTCCAGCATGAGTCATCTCGATCTGTTGGCTACCTTGCATCATGCACCAAAGCTGCCGGGCGCCCAACCCCAAAACCTGAGGGCTGTCGCGAAACGACAACTTGCAGGGCCCTGCCGCCCACGCCAAGATAGACGCACTTTCCAGGAACCCCAGCATGAACTTCTGCAGCCAGTGCGGTAAACCGGTCACCCAACGCATTCCCGAAGGCGACGCACGCCTGCGCTTTGTGTGTGATCACTGTCAGACCATTCACTACCAGAACCCTAATATCGTTGCCGGTACCGTGCCGGTGTGGGGTGAGCAAGTGCTGCTGTGCCGCCGTGCCATCGAGCCACGCCTGGGCTACTGGACCTTGCCTGCGGGCTTCATGGAGAACGGCGAGACCGTGGAACAGGCCGCCATGCGCGAAACCATGGAAGAAGCCTGTGCCCGCGTGCGCAACCTGAGCATCTATACGTTGATCGATGTACCGCACATCAGCCAAGTGCATGTGTTCTATCGCGCCGAGCTGATGGACCTGGACTTTGCCGCCGGCCCCGAGAGCCTGGAAGTCAAACTGTTCAAAGAAGCCGATATCCCGTGGTCCGAGCTGGCGTTCCGTACCGTCGGGCGGACCCTGGAGTATTTCTTTGCCGACCGTCGGCAGCAATCATTCCCGGTGCGCAGCGAAGCCATACCGCCGCTGTCCAAGCCCGCCCAATAACAATCCTGCCGATCGTCGCCAAAGGGAAGTCGTTTTAATGCGTTGGTTGTTTGCTTTGCTCTGCCTGTCGTTCGCCACGTTGTCGCCGGCTTCCACCCTGGAAACCCTGGGCGGCAAAACGGTCGAGAAAATCCTGGTCCTCAAGTCCGCCCATCAGTTGCAATTGATCAATGACGGTAAGCCCCTCAAGACCTACCGCATTTCCCTGGGTAAAAACCCCAAGGGGCCCAAGCTGTTCGAGGGCGACCGTCGCACACCGGAAGGCCTCTACTGGATTGACTGGCGCAAGACCAGCGACAGCTACTACCTGTCGATGCACATCTCCTACCCCAATATCAGTGATTCTGCGCGCGCCCGCCGCGAGGGCGTGAAGCCCGGCAGCATGATCATGATCCACGGCACGCCCGACAGCGAAGACTACCCGGAGCAGTTGTTCCACACCCTGGACTGGACCGACGGCTGTATCGGCATGCGTAACGTCGATATGCGTGAAGTCTGGAACCTGGTCAAGGACGGCACCCTGATCGAGATCCGGCCGTAGCCTTCGACCGTTGGTAGATTAATTAAAAAAATTTCCTGCCCTCGGCAGCGCCTGCCGGTGAATACCAGTTCACCCCGCGGGCTGCGCAGCTCTGCGCGTCCAAAAGACCTCTCTAATACCACTTGATACCATGCACCATTAGCATGCCCTGAAACCAGTGCCCGCACTGTTTTGGCAGCATTGACATGGTATTTAAGTGGTATTAATTTCCGGCCATTACCGGGCGACAACACTCCAATAACCGCATCGGAAACCTTAACGATGAACCCCATCCTGACGCTGCGCCCCGACGGCAAACAATCCACGCCGCTGTACCTGCAATTGGCCCGCAACCTGGAAGCGGCGATCCATGCCGGCCAGTGGAAATCCGAACAGGCGCTGCCATCGGAACGCGCCCTCAGCGATCAATTGAGCATTTCCCGGGTCACCGCCCGCAAGGCACTGGAAGTGTTGTTTGCCCAAGGCCTGATCCGCCGCAGCCAGGGCTCTGGCACCTTCATCACGCCTCGCCTGGAGCAACCGCTGTCGCGCCTGTCGGGCTTCAGCGAGATGCTGCGGCTCAAGGGCTTCGTACCCAGTTCGCAGTGGCTGGAACGCGAAATCACCCCGCCGACCCACGAAGAGCTGATCCGCCTGGGCCTGTCACCGACTGACAAAGTGGCGCGGCTCAAGCGCCTGCGTAAGGCTGATGACACGGTAATGGCAATCGAAATGACCGCCATGCCCGCCTCGGTGCTGCCGCACCCACAAGCCATCGGTAACTCGCTGTACGAATACCTCGAAGGCATCGGCAAACCCATCGT
Organism: Pseudomonas fluorescens; assembly: GCF_001708445.1. Taxonomy (NCBI): domain Bacteria; kingdom Pseudomonadati; phylum Pseudomonadota; class Gammaproteobacteria; order Pseudomonadales; family Pseudomonadaceae; genus Pseudomonas; species Pseudomonas fluorescens. Next base: position 5,174,833 of record NZ_CP015637.1, on the reverse strand, counting down.
GCGCGCCTTGCAGCATATCCAGGCGATCAATGCCTCGGACGAGTTCGCCACACTGGTCGGCATTGCACCAGGCACCGCCATGCTGCTGATGACCCGTGTCGGCTACACCGCCGACAACACGCCGATTGAAATCACCGACACCTACTGCCGCAACGACTACTACGACTTTGTCGCCGAGCTTCGACGTTAGAAAGCCGCGTCGATATGACTTTGCCGCGAATGCGGCCTTAGAGAACTGCCCATGTCCGAAGACAACATCCTGACGCCCCACGGCTGGATTCGCGGCCGCGTGGTCCATGAACACGGCAAGGTCGTCGCCATTGAAGGCGCGCCTTGCGACCCGGCCGACAACGACCTGCCCTACCTGCTGCCAGGCTTTATTGACCTGCACGTCCATGGCGGCGGCGGCAAAGACATCATGGAAGGCATCGACGCGTTCGAGACCATCACCGGCACCCACGTGCGCTTTGGCACCACCTCGCTGCTGGCCACCACCATGACCGCGCCGGTCGAGGAAATTTCCCGCGTGCTGGGCGATATCGGTACCTATAGCGAAAACCGTCCAACCGGCACCGCCCGCGTATTGGGTGTGCACCTGGAAGGTCCTTACATCAACCCAGGCAAACTCGGCGCGCAGCCCAACTTCGCCCACACCGCATTGATGGCGGAAGTGGAAGCCTACCTGCGCCTGGCGCCGATCCGCGTGATCACCATCGCCCCGGAAATCGCCGGGCATGACAGTCTGATCCGCGCCCTCAGTGCACGTGGTGTGCGCATGCAGATCGGCCACACCCTGGGCAGCTATGAAGAAGGCGTCGCCGCCCTCGCCGCTGGCGCTACCAGCTTCACCCACCTGTACAACGCCATGAGCCCGCTGCATCACCGCGAGCCTGGCATCGTGGGGGCCGCGCTGGCCCACGCACAGTACGCCGAACTGATCCCGGACTTGCTGCACGTCCACCCTGGCGCCATGCGCGTGGCCCTGCGTTCGATCCCGTGCCTGTATTGCGTCACCGACTCCACCGCCGCCGCCGGCATGCCGGACGGCGAATACAAGCTGGGCAGCCACACCGTGACCAAATGCCTGGGCGGCGTGCGCCTGGCCGACGGCACCCTCGCCGGCAGCACCCTGACCATGGACCAGGCGCTTCGCAACCTGGTGAAAATCGGCCTGCCCATCAGCGAAGCCTCACAACGCCTGTCGCAATTTCCCGCGGACTACCTCGGCCTGGAAGAACGCGGGCGCCTACAACCCGGCAGCTTTGCCGACTGCGTGCGCCTGGACCGTTCCCTGCACCTCACCGACGTCATGGTCGAAGGAGAAGCCATTGTCTTCCAAAATGCTTGAAGAGGCCTTGGCCTCCTGTGACGCCGTCGCGGCGCAGTTGCAACGTCTGAACCCGCGGCTGGAAGAGGTCGCCGGCCGCCTGCGCCGCCAGCCGCCGCAAGTGGCGATGACCATAGCCCGTGGCAGTTCGGACCACGCCGCCAGCTACTTCGCCTACCTGGCCATGCAGCACGTGGGCATTCCGGTGGCGTCGTTGCCGATGTCGGTGGTGACCTTGCTGCAAGCGCCCTTGAAGGTCAGCGGCCAGGTGACTTTCGGCTTTTCCCAGTCCGGCCAGAGCCCGGACCTGGTCGATAGCCTGCGCCTGCTGCGCAAACGCGGCGCCTTGAGCATTTCGCTGGTCAACGCCGAAGACTCGCCGCTGCAAGCCGCTTGCGAGTTCCACCTGCCGCTGTGCGCCGGGCCGGAACAAAGCGTGGCCGCGACCAAAAGCTTTATCGCTACCCTCAGCGCCAGCGCGCAGTTGATCGGCCACTGGAACCAGGAGGCGGATTTGTTGCAAGCCTGCCACGCGCTGCCCGATCACCTGCGCGAAGCCGCCAGGCAGGATTGGACGAAAGCCATCGACGCCCTGCGCGGCTGCCAGCAATTGATGGTGATCGGCCGTGGCGCCGGGTTTGCCATCGCCCAGGAAGCCGCGCTCAAACTCAAGGAAACCTCGGCGATCCAGGCCGAAGCCTTCAGCAGCGCCGAAGTGCGCCACGGGCCGATGGCCTTGATCGACGAAAACTACCCGCTGCTGGTGTTCGCCCCCCGCGGCGCCGAACAACCGGGATTGCTGAGCCTGGCCGCCGACATGCGCCAACGCGGCGCCCGCGTATTGCTGGCCGCGCCGGACGATATCGCCGAACGCGACCTGACCTTGAGCCGCGCCGAACACCCGAGCCTGGACCCGATTCTGGCCATCCAGAGTTTCTACGTGATGGCCGCCGGCCTGGCGGTCGCCCGTGGAATGGACCCCGACCAGCCACGCCACCTGAGCAAAGTGACCCGCACTCACTGAGTCGATTGCTGCGTTTTCCTGATGAGTACCGTGCCCATGTCCAACAACAATAATCAACTGACCCTCAGCGCCCCGTTAAGCGGGCCGGTGCTGCCCCTGGGCAACGTTCCCGACGAAGTCTTCGCCAGTGGCGCAATGGGCGACGGTATTGCCATCGACCCCCTGAATGACTGCCTGCATGCGCCGTGTGACGGGGTGATCATCCATGTCGCCCGCACCGGCCACGCCCTGACGATTCGCACGGACAACGGCGCCGAGTTGCTGCTGCATGTGGGTATCGACACGGTGGAGCTCAATGGCGAAGGCTTCGCGCTGCTGGTCAAGGAAGGCGCCCGTGTCAGCCAGGGGCAGGCGTTGGTGCAGTTTGACCTGGACCGGATTGCGCGCCAGTGCAAAAGCCTGGTCAGCCTGATCATTCTGACCAATAGCGATCGCTTCGCGCTGACACCGCTGGCACTCAATACAGTCAAGGTCGGTGAACCGCTGCTGCGGGTGAGCCTGCGCTCAACGGCCTCGACGCAGACGGCTGTGGATAACTCGGCCGCAGAAGCCAGCGCCAACGTGCGCATCACCCACCGCGGCGGTTTGCATGCGCGCCCAGCGGCGTTGATTCGCAAGACCGCCCAGGGGTTCAGCAGCCAGGCGCAGTTGCATTTCGCCGGCAAGTCGGCGGCGTGCGACAGCCTGATTGGCTTGATGGGGTTGGGCATAGGCGAAGGCGACGAGGTTCGCGTCAGCTGTCGTGGCAAGGATTGCGAGGCGGCGTTGCAGGCATTGGTCGCCGCACTGTCAGTCGCCATCAGCGCAGAACCTCACGCGCCGGTAACCGCCGCTCCACGTCGTGCGAATACTGAAACCGGCGTACTGCAAGGGGTGTGCGCAGCACCGGGCCTGGTGTGCGGGCCACTGTTCCGGTTGACCGGCATCGAGTTGCCGGCCGATACCGGCAACCACCGCGCCGACGAACAACTGCAACGGCTGGATGCGGCCCTTGAGCACGTGCGCGGTGATATCCGCCAGACCCTGGCCCACGCCCGCCAGCGCAAAAATGCCGAAGAAGAAGACATCTTCGCCGCCCACCTCGCCTTACTGGAGGATCCGGCCCTGCTGGACGCCGCCACCCGCGCGATCGAACACGGCAGCGCCGCCACCCACGCCTGGCGCGATGCAATCCAGGCGCAATGCGCGGTCTTGCTGGCCCTGGGCAAGCCGCTGTTTGCCGAACGCGCCAATGACCTGCGCGACCTGCAACAACGGGTGCTGCGGGCGCTGTTGGGTGAAGCCTGGCATTTCGAATTGCCCCCTGGCGCCATTGTCAGCGCCCATGAACTGACCCCTTCAGACCTGCTGCAATTGAGTGCGCAACAGGCGGCGGGCATCTGCATGGCCGAGGGTGGCGCCACCTCCCACGTCGCGATCCTGGCTCGGGGCAAAGGCTTGCCGTGCGTGGTGGCATTGGGCGCCGACGTACTCGATGCGCCACAAGGCCAACGGGTGGTGCTGGACGCGGCCAACGGTCGCCTGGAACTGGCCCCCAGCGAGGCGCGCCATGCCCAGGTGCATCAGCTGCGTGACGCACAGCAACAGCGGCGCCAGCAGCAACAGGCCCAGGCCCGATTGCCAGCACGCACTCGCGATGGGGTGGGCATCGAAGTCGCCGCCAATGTCGCCTCCAGCGCCGAAGCCCAGGTGGCGTTTGAAAACGGCGCCGATGGCGTCGGCCTGTTGCGTACCGAATTCCTCTTCGTCGACCGCCGCACTGCGCCGGACGAACAGGAACAGCGCCAGGCCTACCAGGCCGTGCTGGATGCCATGGGCGACAAGTCGGTGATCATCCGCACCATCGACGTGGGCGGCGACAAGCAGCTCGACTATCTGCCACTGCCGGTGGAGGCCAACCCCGTGCTCGGCCTGCGCGGCATTCGCCTGGCCCAGGTGCGCCCCGAGGTGCTCGACCAGCAACTGCGTGCCCTGCTGCAAGTCAGCCCGCTGGCGCGCTGCCGCATCCTGCTGCCAATGGTCAGCGAAGTCGACGAACTGCTGCACATCCGCCAACGCCTGGATGAACTGTGCATGGCACTGGAGCTGACCCAACGCCCGGAACTGGGGGTGATGATCGAAGTGCCCGCCGCCGCGCTGATGGCCGAACAACTGGCCAAGCATGCGGACTTCTTGTCCATCGGCACCAATGACCTGTCCCAGTACACCCTGGCCATGGACCGCGACCACGCGGGTTTAGCTGCGCGGGTGGATGCTTTGCACCCGGCGCTGCTGCGGCTGATCGCGCAGACTTGCGCGGGCGCGGCCCAGCATGGCCGTTGGGTCGGCGTGTGCGGCGCCCTGGCGTCCGACCCCTTGGCGACCCCCGTACTGGTTGGCCTGGGGGTCAGCGAACTGTCCGTGAGCCCGCCGCAAATCGGAGAAATCAAAGACCGCGTCCGTCACCTGGACGCGGCGCAATGCCGGCAACTGAGCCAAGGGCTGCTCGACCTGAGCAGTGCCAAGGCCGTTCGCCAAGCCTGTCAACACCACTGGCCGCTGAGCTGAAAACAACAAGAACAGGGAGACACGCCATGTACCAATACTTTATCGAAGGCCTGCAACGGCTCGGCCGCGCGCTGATGCTGCCGATCGCGATTCTGCCGATCGCCGGCCTCTTGCTGCGCCTGGGTGACACCGACCTGCTCAACATCGCGGTGATGCACGATGCCGGGCAAGCGATCTTCGCCAACCTGGCGCTGATCTTCGCCATCGGTATCGCCGTGGGTTTTGCCCGCGACAATAACGGCACCGCCGGGCTGGCCGGGGCGATTGGTTACCTGGTCATGGTCTCTACCCTCAAGGTGATGGACTCGACCATCAACATGGGCATGCTCGCCGGTATCGCCAGCGGCCTGATGGCGGGCGGGCTGTATAACCGCTTCAAGGACATCAAGCTCCCGGAGTACCTGGCCTTCTTTGGCGGGCGACGCTTTGTGCCGATTGTCACGGGCTTCAGCGCAGTCGGCCTGGGCGTGATCTTCGGCCTGATCTGGCCGCCGATCCAGCACGCTATCAACAGCTTCGGCGTGCTGCTGATGGAAAGCGGCAGCCTGGGCGCGTTCGTGTTCGGCGTATTCAACCGCCTGCTGATCGTCACCGGCCTGCACCACATCCTCAACAACATGGCCTGGTTCGTATTCGGCACCTTTACCGACCCCGTGACCGGCGCGGTTGTCACCGGCGACCTCACGCGCTATTTCGCCGGCGACCCCAAAGGCGGCCAGTTCATGACCGGCATGTTCCCGGTGATGCTGTTCGGCCTTCCGGCTGCGTGCCTGGCGATGTACCGCAATGCGTTGCCGGAGCGGCGCAAGGTGATGGGCGGGATTTTCCTGTCGATGGCGCTGACTTCGTTTCTGACCGGTGTCACCGAGCCGATTGAATTTGCGTTCATGTTCCTCGCACCGTTTCTTTACCTGATTCACGCAGTGCTTACCGGCCTGTCGATGGCCGTGACCAACATGCTGGATATCCACCTGGGCTTTACCTTCTCCGGTGGGTTTATCGACATGGTGCTGGGTTGGGGCAAGTCCACCCATGGCTGGTTGGTGTTCCCGGTTGGGTTGGCCTATGCGGTGATCTACTACAGCGTGTTCAACTACTGCATTCGTCGGTTCAACCTGAAGACACCAGGGCGTGAAGATATTCAGGTCGTACAAACCGAAGCGATGACAGATAACCAGCGGGCCACCGCTTATATCCAGGCCCTGGGTGGTGCAGAGAATTTGCTAAGCGTCGGCGCCTGCACCACGCGCCTGCGCCTGGATATGGTGGATCGCAACAAGGTCGTGGATGCGCAACTCAAAGCTCTGGGCGCCATGGCTGTGGTTCGGCCCGGAAATGGCGGGAGCTTGCAGGTGGTAGTCGGGCCGATGGCCGATAGCATTGCCGATGAGATTCGCTTGGCGATGCCGGCGTTTGTTGCTGCAAGTCCAGCGAGCGTTGCGCCTGTGGATAAGCCGGCTGCGGTGAATGTGGAGGAAACCGAGAAATGGCTGACAGCCTTGGGTGGCCGAGGGAATGTGCGTCAGCTGGAAGCGGTGGCGATGACCCGGTTGCGGGTGGAACTGGGGGATGATTCGGTGTTGTCCGAAACTCAGCTTGTGGCGCTTGGATGCCAAGGTATTACTCAACTCGACAGTGGTGTTTGGCACTTGCTGATTGGTGACAAAGCCTCGGGTTTGGGTGAGGCGTTGGAGCGGTTGGTCAGCGGTCGGCAGATTGGGGCGGGGGCCTAGTTGATCTTTGCCTGTATGGACCTCATCGCAGCATGGGTATCTACACAACTTAGGCTCAACGCTGCCCCCCCGGCAGACAGGGCTGTTGTGGCGAGCGGGCTTGCCCCGCGTTGGCGCCTGTGAGTTTTTCGCGAGCAAGCTCGCTCCTACAAAAAAGCCTTAACTGAACGGCATTAGGGCAAGCCCGCTCGCCACATCAAGCCCGTTCACACACCAAGCCAACTGCCACACCCAGCCTGCTCACACCTCAAGCCTGTTCACCACAGCAAGCCCGTTCACTACCGCTATGCCAGCCTGGTCCAACGCTTCACGGGTGGCTTCCACCAGTTCCAAGGCGCCGGGGGTGTCGCTGTGCAGGCAGATGGAGTCGAACTCAATAAACAGGTCTTCGCCTTCTACGGTCCGCACCAGCCCCGTCTGACACGCACGCAGGACGCGGGCTGCGACAGTGGCCGGGTCCAGCGCACGTACGTGGCGGGTAAACACAATGGAGCCCGTGAGGTCGTACTCACGGTCGGCATAAAACTCGCGCACCACCGGCTGCCCCAGCTCCTTGGCCACGCGCCAGATCACCGAATTGGGCATGCAATACAGCAGCAACGTTGGCTCGATGATTTGCAGGTTTTGTACCAGCAGCCGCGCGGCTTCTTCGTCGCGGGCCAGGTGCATGTAGAGCGCGCCGTGCGGCTTGATATGTTGCAGCGTCACACCCTGGGCACGGGCGATTTCACGCAGGGCGCCCAGTTGGTAGAGCATGTCGTCGACCAGCTCCTGGGCCGGCGCCTGGATATGCCGACGGCCGAAGCCCACCAGGTCACGAAAGCCGGGGTGCGCACCAATAGCCACCCCCAGTTGCTTGGCGCGCGCGACGGTGCGACGCATGGTGCCGGGGTCTCCGGCATGGAAGCCGGTGGCGATATTGGCCGAGCTGATGTAGGCCATCAGTTCCGCGTCAACGCCGTCGCCAATGGTCCAGGGGCCGAAGCCTTCGCCCATGTCTGAATTGAAATCCACTGCCTGCATTGAGGTCGCTCCGCCAAAAGGTGATGCTCGAAAGTAGGCTGCGGCTTGACCCCTTGGGAAGATCTATTATCAGATGATCTATCTTCTGAAAATCAGATAAAGCTATGTCCCTGACCTTGCGCCAAATTCGCTATTTCGTCGCCACCGCCGAAATCGGCCAGATTTCCCAGGCGGCGATTCACTTGAACATCTCCCAGTCTGCCGTGACCACGGCGATCAAGGAGCTCGAAGCCCTGCTCGGCGTGCAGTTGTTCGTACGCTCGGCCCAGGGCATGAGCCTCACTGACGCCGGGCGGCATTTTCTCAACCGTGCCTATGTGATTGTGCGCAGTGTCGACGACGCACTGAACAGCCCCCTGCCCGACTACCGCGCCAGCGGCGTATTGCGGGTGGCAGCCAGCTACACCGTGCTGGGGTATTTCCTGCCGCACCACTTGCAACGCATGGAGCACTGGCATCCGGATGTGAGCATCGAGGTGTTCGAACAAGAGCGCCAGGCCATTGAGCAGGGCCTGCTCGACGGCCGGTTTGATATGGCCGTGGTCCTGACCGCCAACCTCACCCACCCGGACATCGTCTCGGAAATTCTCTTCAATTCGGAACGCCGCCTGTGGCTGCCCAGCCATCACCCATTGTGCGAACGTGGCGCCGTGAGCCTGGCAGATGTGGCCCGCGAGCCGTACATCCTGCTCACCGTCGACGAGGCCGAACACAGCGCCATGCGCTACTGGGAACAGGCCGGGCAAACGCCCCAGGTGCGGCTGCGCACCAGCTCGGTGGAGGCGGTGCGCAGCATGGTCGCCAACGGCAGCGGCGTGGCGATCCTGTCGGACCTGGTGCATCGGCCCTGGTCCCTGGAAGGCAAGCGCATCGAAACCCTGACCGTGACCGACCCGGTGACGCCCATGAGCGTCGGCCTGGCCTGGCACCGCGAACGGGCGTTTACCCCGGCGATGCAGGCGTTCCGCGATTACTTCCACGACGCGTTCCTGGCGCCGCAGCAGCTGTCGGCACGGCGTTAGAGTTGGTCTTGCAGGGTCGCGGCCAACCAGTCCATGAACACCCGCACCCGCAGCGGTAAATGGCGCTGCCCGGCATAGAGCAGAGACACGTCCAACGGCGGCGCCGGATAGTCCGGCAACACCGCCACCAACTCACCACTGGCCAACGCCTGCGCCATGCCCAGGGCCGGCACCTGGATGATCCCGAAGCCGCCCAGGCAGGCCGACGTGTAGGCATCGGTGCTGTTGACCGTGACCCGCCCGGCCATGGGCAGGCGGTGCACCTTGTTGCCCTGCTGGTATTCGAACCCCATCGAGCGCGAACCCAGCGGGCGCACGTAATGCACCAGGTGGTGATCGGCCAGGTCGGCCAAGGTCTTCGGCACGCCGTAGCGTTGCAGGTAGGTGGCGCTCGCACAGTTGATCATCGGCAGGCTGCACAACCGCCGCGCCACCACGGACTGGTCCGGCTGCGCGCCCACGCGCAGCACGCAATCGAAGCCCTCGGCGAGCAGGTCGACCTGACGGTCGGTGCAGCTGATTTCCAGCTCGATCAACGGGTGCGCGTCCATGAAGGGCGGCAGGCGCGGCAGGATCAGGTCACGCGCCATCACGTTGGGCAGGTCCAGCCGAATACGCCCGGCCAGTTGTGCTTCCTCCTGGCGAAACAGCCCTTCCAGTTCCTCCATGTGCGCGAGCAGATCCTTGCTGCGCTCATACAACACACGCCCGTCCTGCGTGGCTTGCACCGTGCGCGTGGTGCGTTGCAGCAACCGCGCGCCGAGCAGTTCTTCCAGCGCCTGCACATGCTCGGACACCGTCGAACGCGGCAAGCCCAGGCTCTCGCCAGCGCCGGTGAAACTCGACAGTTCGGTGACGCGTACGAAGGTGCGCAACAGTTCGAGTTTGTTCATGGGATTGTTCGCCTGATCCGACCAGTGATTCCGATTCACTGCTGTTTATCACGTTATAGGCGCACAAATACACTGTGCGCCACCATCCCATCCAGAGGCATTCATCATGACCCGCAAAATCGCATTGATCACCGGCGCCAGCCGTGGCCTGGGTAAAAACGCCGCGCTGCACCTGGCGGCGCAAGGCGTGGACATCATCGGCACTTACCACAGCAAAGCGGAGGAAGCGCAGGCTTTGGTCGCGCAGATCGAACAATTGGGTGGCCGCGCGGCCATGCTGCAACTGGATGTCAGCCAGAGCGCGAGCTTCAGTCAGTTTGTTGGCGAAGTGGCTGGCGTGCTCAAGGATGTGTTCGCACAGGAGCGCTTCGATTTTCTGATCAATAACGCGGGGATTGGCATTCACGCCAGCTTTGCCGAGACCACCGAAGCCCAGTTCGACCAACTGGTGGCGATCCAATTCAAGGGCCCGTTTTTCCTGACCCAGCAGCTGTTACCGTTAATCCGCGACGGCGGCCGCATCCTCAATGTGTCCAGCGGCCTGGCGCGCTTCAGCCTGCCGGGTTACGCCGCCTACGCGGCCATGAAAGGCGCGATGGAAGTGCTGACCCGCTACCAGGCCAAGGAGCTGGGTGCACGTGGCATCAGCGTCAACATCCTGGCCCCGGGCGCCATCGAGACCGACTTCGGCGGCGGCGCCGTGCGTGACAACGCCAGCCTCAATGCGATGGTCGCCAACAACACCGCTCTGGGCCGTGCGGGCCTACCGGATGATATCGGCGGGGCGATTGCCAGCCTGCTCGCCGACGGCAGCCACTGGATCACCGGCCAGCGCATCGAGGCGTCGGGCGGCATGTTTCTGTAGGAACTTCTCGCGCAGCACGTCATAGCCCCAGTGATACACATAGGTGTACGGCAGGAAAAACAGCAGTACACCTATGTCGAGGATAAACGCCTGCACCAGGCTGATATTCAGCCAGGCGGCAATCAGCGGCACACACACTAGAATCAAGCCCCCTTCAAACATCAAGGCATGCAGCCCCCGGGTCCAGGCGTTGTTGGCCAGGTGCCAGCGCGTCTTGAGGCGGTCGAACAGGCCATTGAAAATCACGTTCCAGGTCAGCGCCAACAGGCTGATCGCCAGGGTGACCATGCCCATTTCCAGGGCCGGTTTATCCATGATCCACGCCAGCAACGGCGTGCAAATCAACAACGCCAGGGCCTCGAAACCAATGGCCTGGCACACACGTTCAGTAATCGACTTGGTAGGGTTCATAACCCGGCTCCGTGAGTGACGATGGTTGCCATCATTACCCCTTGGCTCGATACTTCATAACCAATAACCATCGATCAAGGCGATAGTCATGGCCTCTAACGAAGTGTTGCAGGCATTTGTCCAGGCGGCGACCCAAGGTTCGTTCTCGGCGGCGGCGCGCAAGCTCGGCAAGAGCCAGTCCACTGTCAGCGCAGCGGTGGCGAGCCTGGAGATTGATTTGGATGTGGTGCTGTTTGACCGCAGCAGCCGCAAGCCGACACTGACGCCCGCAGGCCATGTGTTGTTGCAACGCGCCGAGCAGGTGCTGGAGGCCAGCAGCCGGCTGGAGTTGGCGGCGAGTCAGTTGGCCCAGGGGTTGGAGCCGAAGCTGAGTATCGCCATGTCCGATACCTACCAGTCCGACCGTTTCGAGGTCGCCCTCAGCGCGTTTGAACAACGCTACCCGGACCTTGAGCTGGAATGCCTGATCGCCGAATGCGAAGACCTGATCGCCCTGGTCCAAAGCGGGCGGGCGCAGATCGCGTTTATTGAACAACAGGACGTGTATCCGCCGGACCTGACCCGCGCGCCGGTGGACGAGCGCACCGAGATTGCCCTGTTCGTGTCACCGAAGCATCCGCTGGCGGGCCTCGATACCCTCACGGCGCACGCCCTGCAACAGCACCGCGAATTGCGCCTGGCAAGCATCATCAACCCGAACGAAACCCGCGCCAACGGCCGCGTCTGGTCGGCCCCCAGTTATCTGATGCTGCTGGAGATGGCCCAGTTGGGTTTCGGCTGGGCGCCGATTCCCCGCTGGCTGGTGGAACGCTTCGGTGGCGGGCAACTGGTCGAACTCAAGGCACGCGGCTGGCCGCGTTCGGTGGCCGTGGATGCACTGTGGTCCCGTCACCATCCTCCGGGGCCTGCGGGGAGTTGGTTGTTGGGGAAGATGTTGGAGTGAGATCTCCCAGACAATGAAGATCACATGTGGGAGGGGGCTTGCCCGCGATAGCGGTGGGTCAGTCACCTAATACAGTGACTGACACCCTGTTATCGGGGGCAAGCCCCCTCCCACATTTGGATCTTCATTGCTTGGGGGAATCGAGTTCGGCCAGGCGGTGTTCGAGGAAGCGTTTTTCAGGGATCTGCTGGGTCAGTGACAGGGCTGTTTCATAGGCCCTGCGGGCCTCTTCCACCCGTCCCAACTGCCGGCAAAACTCGCCCCGCGCCGAATGCGCCAAGTGGTAATCCTGCAACTCCCCGCGCGCCAGAATCGCCTCCACCTGCTGCAAGCCCGCCAACGGTCCATCGCGCATGGCCACCGCCACGGCGCGGTTCAATTCAATGACTGGCGAAGGCACCGCCCTGAGCAATACATCGTAGAGCCCAATAATCTGCGGCCAATCCGTTTCCCCGGCGCTGCGTGCCTCGGCATGCACCGCCGCAATCGCCGCTTGCAGGCAATACGGGCCAAAACCCCGCTGGGTCAGTGCCTGTTCCACCAGCGCGCAACCTTCAGCCATCAAGGACGTATCCCACAACGAACGGTCCTGTTCATCCAACAGCACCAGTTCGCCGCTGGCCGAGGTGCGCGCGGCGCGGCGGGATTCGTGGAGCAGCATCAACGCCAGCAAGCCCAGGACTTCCGGTTCGGGCAGCAATTGGGTCAACAAGCGACCGAGGCGGATGGCCTCACGGGTCAGGTCTTCGCGGGTCAGATCCGCGCCCATGGACGCCGAGTAGCCTTCGTTGAACACCAGGTAAATCACGCGCAGCACACTGTCCAGGCGTTCGGGTAATTCGGCCAGGGACGGCACCTGATAGGGAATCTTCGCCTCGCGGATCTTGCCCTTGGCCCGCACGATGCGTTGGGCGATGGTGGTGGGCGTGGCCAGGAAGGCGCGGGCGATTTCTTCGGTGGTGAGGTCGCAGACCTCACGCAAGGTCAGCGCCGTCTGGGCGTCGGCCGCCAACGCAGGGTGGCAGCAGGTGAAGATCAGGCGCAGACAGTCGTCTTCCACGTCTTCCTCACTCCAGTCAGCGGCTTCCAGTGCGTCGGCCTGCGCCTGCAACAACGGGGTAAACCGGGCCTGGCGGCGCAGACGATCGATGGCCTTGAAGCGTCCGGTCGACACCAGCCAGGCGCGTGGGTTGCTCGGCACACCGTCTTGCGGCCAGCGCTCGACCGCGACGAAGAACGCCTCGTGCAAGGCTTCTTCGGCGAGGTCGAAATCCCCCAGCAAACGGATCAGCGTGGCGAGGACGCGCCGGGACTCACTGCGGTAGATCGCCTCGATGGGAGGCGTCAATCGCGCATGCCCTGGGTCACCAGCGTCACCAGGCGGTCCAGGCTCTGGCCCCAGCCGTCGTGAAAGCCCATGGCTTCGTGGGCCTGTTTGTCTTCAGCGCTCCAGTGCATGGCGCGAGCGGTGTAGAGGGTCTTGCCGTCTTGCTCCTCAAAGGTGACTTCAGCGCTCATGAACGGCTTGCCCGAAGGTATCCAGCCCGGCATGAAGGCATCGGTGAACACCAGGCGGTTGGGCGCGTCGATCTCCAGGAACACGCCCTGGGTCGGGTACTCGCTGCCATCCGGTGCGCGCATCAGGGTGCGGAACAGGCCACCGACCCACAGGTTCATTTCACACTCGGGGGTGGTCATGCCGTGGGGCCCCCACCATTGTTGCAACAGGGCAGGTTCGGTCCAGGCGCGGAACACACGGCTGCGCGGCGCATCGATCACGCGGCTGATGGACAGCTCAAATTCGGCAGGTTGCTTGGGCATGGGATAAACCTCCTGAGTCTTAGGGTTGTTGTCGTCAGAGATTCAATTCGCGCACGGGGCGCACTTCCACACTGCCGACCCGAGCGGCCGGAATGCCACCGGCCACCTGGATCGCTTCATTCAAGTCCCGCGCCTCGATCAGGTAGAACCCGGCGAGCTGCTCCTTGGTTTCGGCAAAGGGCCCGTCGGTAATCGACAGCTTGCCATTGCGCATGCGCACGGTGGTGGCCGTGCTCACCGACTCCAGCGGCTCGGCGGCGAGCATGCGCCCGCTGGCCTGTATCGACTGGGCGTAGGCGAGACACTCCGGGTCTTTGGGGCTGTCTGGCGAAGTGTGCAACAGCTGCTCATTGCTGTAGATCAGGCACAGGTATTTCATGGCGTTCTCCGTTTTCGCAACGACTGACTATAGTTTGCGGCGCTCAAGGTTTCAGGTCGAACAGTGCCGTGCCGCTTGCCATGTCGAACGGCGCCGACCAATGCTCATGCACCACCTTCCAGTCGCCGTTAAAACGTTGATAGCCGGCCGTCACCCGCATCCAGCAGGCCTTCACTTCACCGTCCGGCCCGGCGCCGCCGCAGTGGGCCAGCCAGTGGGCGAATGCGCTGTCCTGGGACTCGACGATACGCAGTTCGTGGAACTCGAAAATGCCGGGGCCGGGGCAGTGTTCCATGCACGCTTCCCAGTGCGCACGGTAGGCCGCCTTGCCTTTGAACTGCAGGGCGCTCACGGCATCGAACGAGACGATATCGTCGGCGTAATAGCTGACAATCTTATCGATATTCCGGGAAAGTACGGCTTGCTTCCATTCTTCGATCAGGGTGTTGATTGCGGTACTCATGGCGATACTCCTTCGGGTTGGAAAATCAAGGAAGACACCCTTAGTCGAACGGCCTCCGGGCAAATCGACAGCCCGTTGAAAAATAATTTCGTGCCGCACAAAACCGCTAGACTGCGCCCTTCTTTGCAGCCGTTCGGACGCCCCGATGCAAACCCGCCTTGTCGCCTACGAGGCGCTGAATGCTGTGCAACAACAGCAAGTCGGCGCCCTCGAAGTTCATCCTGAGCAGTTGCCGTTTTGCGGCGACATGTATTGCGCACTCAACACCCTGCTGGTCAACCCAAGCCCGGGCGTCAAAGGCTTTGCGCTGCTGGCCGACGAGCGTCCGGTGGCGTTCCTCCTGCTCAAGCGCCCGCCCTGCCTGCCGCACTGGGCGGATGAACACAGCGCCACGCTGCATGCGCTACAGGTGGATCGGCAGCAGCAGGGCCGGGGCTTTGGCAAGGCGTGTTTGCAGGCGCTGCCGGCGGCGGCGATACAGGCGTGGCCGCAGATCAAGGCGCTGGAATTGTCGGTGGACACGGACAATGTGGCGGCGATGGGGCTGTATCTGGGCGCCGGATGGGTGGACAGCGGGGAGGCGTATCAGGGGCGGGTTGGGTATGAGCGGAGGTTGAGGTGGGTGTTTGGTCGATACGGTGTTGGCCTGCTTTAAATGTCACGTATAGATAACTTACCCGATAAAAAGTAATGAATATGCGACATGAATACTTCAGTTATCGCTCAGCAACCCGACAGCCAAGTTCGCGCCATGCGTCTTAACCATGGCTCTGCCGAGGGGCTGCGCAGCAGCCCTATTCAGCGCTGCCGCATTCTTCCGGGTGAACCGCAGCGGTAGGTTTTGGGGCCGCTGCGCAGCCCAACGCAGGGCGAGCCCGCTCGCCACAGAGGGACGTGTTCAGCCTGCCGGTTACCGGGGTTCCACGGGCAACCAGATCTCCACCGTCCCCGTGCCCTTGCGTACATCGAAATCCGCGCTGTAGCGCTCGAAATCCGCCCCCGCCACCTTGTAGCCCGAGTGCGGCAACCACTCGAACATGATGCGCTCGTAGGTCTGCTCCAGCGCCTGCACCGGGCCATAGTGCGGGAACACGGCGTAGTGGTGCGCAGGCAGTTCGACGAACTCGAAGTTGCTCGGCACATCGCCTTTGGACGGCACTTCCACCCCCGCCATGTAATCGAATTCACCGTGGCTGGGGTTATGGCAAACGCCGTAGGTCACACCGCCGACGCGTTTCTTGATGTGTTTTACGCTGTCGTCAAACACGCCCCACAGCTTGGGGATATCGCCCGCCGTGGCCTTCGAATAACGCCCTTGCACCCCCGCGATTACCAGGGCTTTGCCGTCTTTCATGCGCGGCTCTAACGGTTGTGTTGTCTGCTGATCCATCTGAACAGTCTCCTTCTTATGAGGGAACAAACCCATATCGAGTATAGGGGTATATCCGCGCTGTACTCCATGCAGAAAATTTTCCTACGCATCTGGACAACTGGCCATCATCGACCGTATTGTCTGCCCCGCAGGCCACCGCAGTGGCCAACGTCGCTCGGACGGTTCCGGGCGCTTACGTACTCCGAGGCAACAATGGCCGACCAAGGTTCGCCGCGCCGCTTTGCGCGCATCGATCGACTCCCCCCTTACGTGTTCAATATCACTGCCGAGCTGAAGATGGCTGCGCGTCGGCGCGGCGAAGACATCATCGACTTGAGCATGGGTAACCCCGACGGCGCCACGCCTCCCCATATCGTGGAGAAAATGGTCACCGTCGCCCAGCGTGAAGATACCCACGGCTACTCCACCTCCAAAGGCATTCCACGTCTGCGCCGGGCGATTTCACGCTGGTACAAAGACCGCTACGACGTGGACATCGACCCCGAGTCGGAAGCCATCGTCACCATCGGTTCCAAGGAAGGCCTGGCGCACTTGATGCTGGCCACCCTGGACCAGGGCGACACCGTACTGGTGCCCAACCCGAGCTACCCGATTCATATCTACGGTGCCGTGATTGCCGGTGCCCAGGTGCGTTCGGTGCCGCTGGTGCCCGGCGTGGACTTCTTCGCCGAGCTGGAACGGGCGATTCGCGGCTCGATCCCCAAGCCGAAGATGATGATCCTGGGCTTCCCGTCCAACCCCACCGCGCAGTGTGTGGAGTTGGATTTCTTCGAACGGGTGATTGCGCTGGCCAAACAGTACGACGTACTGGTGGTGCATGACCTGGCGTACGCGGACATTGTCTACGACGGCTGGAAAGCCCCCTCGATCATGCAGGTGCCTGGGGCAAAGGATATTGCGGTGGAGTTTTTCACCCTGTCCAAGAGCTACAACATGGCCGGCTGGCGTATTGGTTTCATGGTCGGTAACCCGGAACTGGTCAACGCGCTGGCACGGATCAAGAGCTACCACGACTACGGCACCTTTACCCCGCTGCAAGTCGCCGCGATTGCGGCGCTGGAAGGCGACCAACAGTGCGTCAAGGACATCGCCGAGCAGTACCGCCAGCGCCGCAATGTGCTGGTCAAGGGCCTGCATGAACTGGGCTGGATGGTCGAGAACCCGAAGGCGTCGATGTACGTCTGGGCGAAAATTCCCGAAGCCTATGCCGCCATGGGCTCGCTGGAATTTGCCAAGAAACTGCTGCAGGAAGCCAAGGTGTGCGTGTCGCCGGGGATCGGCTTTGGTGAGTATGGCGATGACCATGTGCGCTTTGCACTGATCGAGAACCAGGACCGGATTCGCCAGGCGGTGCGGGGGATTCGCGGGATGTTCCGGGCGGATGGGTTAGTCGCTAAAGCCTGACCCGATCCACCAGAACAAATACGGTCAACATGTGGGAGGGGGCTTGCCCCCGATAGCGGTGGGTCAGTCACCAGATGCAGTGATTGACCCCCTATATCGGGGGCAAGCCCCCTCCCACATTTGATTGGGTTTTCACCCTGGCCTTGTGGTGTGTCTGTTAGACCACCAACGACAGCAACATGATAAAGATCAGCGCCACCACCGACAGGATGGTTTCCATCGCCGTCCAGGTCTTGAATGTCTCGGCCACGGTCATGTTGAAGTACTGCTTGACCAGCCAGAAGCCAGCATCGTTGACGTGAGACAGGATCAACGAGCCCGCCCCGGTCGCCAGTACCAGCAGCTCGCGGTTGACCCCTGGGATCATCCCCACCACCGGCACCACAATGCCAGCCCCCGTAATGGTCGCTACGGTCGCCGAACCCGTCGCCACACGAATCACCGCCGCCACCAGCCACGCCAGCAAAATCGGGTTGATCTGCGCGTTGACCGCCATATGGCCGATCACGTCACCCACACCGCTGGTCACCAGCATCTGCTTGAAGCCACCACCGGCACCGATGATCAGGATGATCGCGGCGGTCGGCGCCAGGCTGGCGTCGAGCAGCTTGAGGATTTGTTTGGAGTGGATACCCTGGCGATGGCCAAAGGTGTACAGCGACAGCAGCAAGGCCAGCAGCAAGGCGCTGATCGGGTGACCGATCATGTCCATCCAGTTGCGCACCACGTGGCCTTCGGCCAGGGCGATGTCGGCGAAGGTTTTCAGCAGCATCAGGAACACCGGCAGCAGCACGGTGATCAGGGTGATGCTGAAGCTCGGCAACGTCTTGTGCTCCGACTCGCGGGCCAATTGGTCGACCAGCTCCTGGGACGGGTTGCCGGGAATGTACTTGGCAATGAACGTACCGAAGATCGGGCCGGCAATGATGGCCGTCGGCAGTGCGACGATCAGGCCATACAGGATGGTCTTGCCGATATCCGCGCCAAACACGCCGATGGCCAGCAGTGGACCCGGGTGCGGTGGCACCAGGCCGTGCACCGCCGACAGGCCGGCCAGCAACGGGATACCGATCTTGATCAGCGACACGCCGGTACGGCGCGCAACGATAAACACCAACGGGATCAACAGCACAAAGCCGATCTCGAAGAACAGCGGAATGCCCACCAGGAACGCGGCGAACATCATGGCCCACTGGACCTTTTCCTTGCCGAAGGCGCGGATCAAGGTCTGGGCGATCTGATCGGCACCGCCGGATTCAGCCATCATCTTGCCGAGCATCGTACCCAGCGCGAGGATGATGCCGACAAAGCCAAGCACCCCGCCGAAACCGTCCTGGAATGCCTTGATGATCTTGTCCACGGGCATACCCGAGGTCAGGCCGAGGAAGCCGGCCGCGATGATCAGCGCAATGAACGGGTGAACCTTGAACCGGGTAATCAATACGATCAGCCCGATGATGGTAACGACTGCATCTAACAGCAGGTACGACTCGTGGGACATGCCAAACATGGGGGGTCTCTCCTGTTTGTTGTTGTTATTAAAACGGGTGTTGAATTTCCTGCCGGGGATAGCGCTATCTTGTCCGGCAAAAAATTATCGGGTTGGTTCAAAACCGTGTTGCAGCCACCAGGCGTTGGTCTGCTCGGCCAGCGCCTCGACGCTGTCTTCGCTGGCGTTTAGAGCCAGGGTCAGGGGCTCGCCCTTGGGCGATTCAAGGGTGGCGAACTGGCTGTCTATGAGGCTGGCCGGCATGAAATGGCCGGGGCGATGGGACACGCGGTCGGCGGCGACTTCACGGGTCAGTTCCAGGAATACAAAGCCCAGGCCAGGCGCGGCTTCGCGCAGGTGGTCGCGGTATTTCTTTTTCAGCGCGGAGCAGGTGAGTACCGGGTGTTCACCGGCTTTGAGCGAGCGGCGCAGTTCATCGCACAGGATGTCGAGCCAGCCGGCGCGGTCGTCGTCGTTGAGGGGGTGGCCGGCGCTCATCTTTTCGATGTTCGCGGCGGGGTGAAAGCTGTCGCCTTCAATGGCCGTGGCACCGTTCAGGCGGCACAGGGCCTCGCTGACGCTGGTCTTGCCACAGCCGGCAACACCCATGATGACCAGGGCGGTAACAGGTTGACTCATGGAACACCTCAGGACGCAGATAGCGCTACCTTTGCACGCTGTAAGGCGAGTGCAAAAACAGGCTTTTCCCGCGCCGTCTTGTCATTTTTATGGAGTGACGCGTGCATCCGCTCCAATCATTTGAACCGGATCAGGCAACCCAAAGTTCAATAATTTGCAGCCTTTTGGAGACAGCGCTACCTTAGTGCCTCGATTTTTGTTTGGCAAGCCGCCTGATGACCTCTAAGAACGATAAAAATACCCGCACCACCGGTCGCCCTACCCTCAATGAAGTCGCCCGCCTGGCCGGCGTCAGCCCGATTACCGCCTCGCGCGCGCTGCGCGGCATCAGCACCGTGGCCACCGAACTGGTGGAAAAAGTGCAGCGAGCCGCCGCCGAACTCAACTATGTGGTCAACCCCGCCGCCCGTGCCCTGGCTTCGGCCCAGAGCCATTCGGTGGTGGTGTTGGTGCCGTCGTTGTCCAACCTGCTGTTTATCGAAACCCTCGAAGCCATCCATCAGGTACTGCAGCCCAAGGGGTTCGAAGTACTGATCGGCAACTCCCATTACTCGCGCGATGAAGAAGAAAACCTGCTGCGCAACTACATGGCCTACCAGCCACGGGGGTTGCTGCTGACCGGGTTCGATCGCACCGAAAGCGCGCGACGGATGGTCGAGGCCAGCAATGTGCCCTGTGTGTACATGATGGATCTGGACCCGAATGCGGGCGTGAACTGCGTGGGTTTCTCGCAGTTGGCCGCAGGTGAAACGGCAGCGGCGCATTTGCTCTCCCGTGGGCGCAAGCGCCTGGCCTATATCGGTGCGCAACTGGACCAACGTACCCTGCTGCGCGGCGAGGGTTTCCGCCGGGCGTTGCAACAAGCAGGGCTGTACGACCCGGCGCTGGAACTGCTGACACCGCGCCCTTCCTCGGTCGGCCTGGGTGGCGAGCTGTTCCTGCAATTGCTGGCGGCGCACCCGGATGTGGACGCGATCTTCTTCGGCAACGACGACCTGGCGCAAGGTGCGCTGCTGGAAGCCCTGCGCCATGGCATCAACGTGCCGGAGCGCGTGGCCGTGCTGGGCTTTAACGACCTGCCAGCGTCGTCTTTCATGGTGCCGCGCTTGAGCAGCATCAGCACCCCCAGGGAAGCGATCGGTCGACGTGCGGCGGAGCATTTGTTGACGATCATGGCGGGTAACAAGATCGCCAAGCCGGTAGTGGATATGGGGTTTGAATTGCAGGTGCGGGAAAGCACGTAGGACGCCTGTAGGATGAGGCTGACATTGCGGTAAGCGCCTTGCCCGGTTGCCTACGCTTACGTCAGAATCCGCCGGCTTGTGCGCTTGAGGGGTGATCTTTAAGGTTTGCCGGTCGCTGAATTTCTCGGTGATCGGGTTTAGTAGCCTGAAGCTCTCCACACATATGCATAAGCCAACCATGGTGGCTGTGCGTAGGGCGCCTTCGGGTGCGCCGGGTTTGTGTGGGATTACCGGTCTACTAACCTGCGTACAGCTGCCACCCATTCGTTTAGTAGCGATTAGGGTGTTGGCACAGCCAGGTACTTCAACCATGCAAAGCGTCAATCCCCCGACTACGCTGTTCACGCTCATCCCCGATGTCCCCACCGAAACCCTGCTGATCAACAGCTACGAAACCGTGTGCTCCGTCAGCACCTTGCTGCTCGACCTGTCTGATGACCTTACCGGCAAACACCGTGATGTTGCCCTGGCCATTCACCAATTGAGCGAACTAAGCGTGTTGCTGGTGGGCAAAGCCATGGACCAGCACGCACCACGCTGCTAAGGCCCTACTGGATAAAAATGTGGGAGGGGGCTTGCCCCCGATTTCAGTGGGTCAGCTACAGACAGGCTGACTGACTCACCGCTATCGAGGGCAAGCCCCCTCCCACATTTTTTAACCGTGCCTACTTGGCCCCTGCTAGATTAACCACTCTCCACCGCCAGGAAAGCACCATGGGACACTCACTGAAAATCTTGGGCCGTACCTCGTCGATCAACGTGCGCAAAGTCCTGTGGACCTGCCAGGAACTGGGCATAGACTACGTGCGCGAAGACTGGGGCATCGGTTTCAAACCCACCCAATCCGCCGAATTCCTGGCCCTGAACCCCAATGCCCAAATACCGGTACTGATCGATGACCACGGTGTGCTGTGGGAATCCAACACCATCTGCCGCTATTTGGTGAACCTCTACCAACGCCACGACCTGCTGCCCATCGAACCCGCACCGCGCGCGCGGGTCGAGCAGTGGATGGACTGGCAAGCGACCGAACTCAACCCGTCTTGGGGCTATGCCTTCCAGGCGCTGGTGCGCAATAGCCCCGACCATCAGGACCCGCAACGCATCGCAGCCGGCGTGCAGGCCTGGAACGACAAGATGGGGCTGCTGGAACAACAGTTGGCTAAAACCGGCGCCTACGTGGCCGGTGATGATTTCACCCTCGCCGACATCCTGATCGGCCTCTCGGTGCATCGCTGGCAGATGACGCCCATGCAGCGGCCGCCCTACCCGGCCATTGCGGCGTACTACCAGCGGCTCAGCCAGCACGCCGGCTTCAAGACCTTCGCCCTCGACGGTCACAATTAAGCACAAGGACGAGCACGTGAAAGGATTCAACGTACTGCTCACCGGCGCTTGCGGCAGAATCGGCAAGACCTTTTTCGAGGCTTCGAAAGACCGCTACCGTTTCACCCTCACTGACCGCGTCGCGCCGGATTTCGACCTGGGTGACCACCGCTTCGTACACGCCGACCTTAGCGACCGCTCCACCCTCACCGCCCTGCTCGAAGGCATCGACGTGATCGTGCACCTGTCGGGCATCCCCCACGCCAGCGCGTCGTTCGAGGAGTTGCTGCCCAACAATATCCTCGCCACTACCTACCTGTTCGAAGCCGCCGTGGCCGCAGGCGTGCAGCGCCTGGTATTTGCCAGCAGCGCCCAGACCATCGAAGGCTACCCGGTAGACCGCCAGATCACTCCCGGTATGCCCGTGCTGCCTGCCAACCTGTATGGCGTGAGCAAATGCTACGGCGAGGCGTTATGCGGTTATTACGCAGCGAAAACCCCGCTATCGACCATCGCCCTGCGCATCGGCGCCTTCGAATTCCCCGAGGCCCATGACCTGCGCAACGCCCGCGACCTCAGCGCCTGGCTTAGCCCCCGTGACGCGGTGCAATTGCTGCAACGTGCAGTGGAAACAGCCGGCGTCAAACACCTGATCGCCCATGGCATCTCCAATAACCGCTTCAAGCGCCTGGATTTAAGCGAAACCACGCGCGTGCTGGGCTATCAACCGGTGGATGACGCGTTCCAGGCCTTTGAAATTCCGATCACCTTCTGAGCACACGCCATAAAACCTTGAAACACCACGCCGACGCGCAATAAATCAGCGAATCGGCGTGCCATCGCGGGCAACTTCACAAGCGGCGATTTCCGTTAGCAGGCTAAGATTCCACTTCACTGCCCCTGGAATCTGCCCCATGTCGACACTCACTGCCTCTGCCACGGACGGCATCGACCCGGTCCGTGCCGCCCATATCAGCGCGCGCATCGACCGCCTGCCGGCTGTCGCCAGTATCTGGCGCCTGGTGGCGCTGCTGTCGATTGGCGGTTTTTTCGAGCTGTATGACCTGTTCCAGACCGCCTACATCAGCCCGGGGCTGATCAAGGACGGCATCTTTGCCACCGGCAGCGGCGGTGTATTCGGCTTCTCCGACCAGGCCGCGTTCGCCTCGGCGACCTTTCTTGGCCTGTTCCTCGGGGCCAGCCTGCTCAGCCCCATCGCCGACCGCTTCGGGCGCCGGGCGATCTTCACCTTCGCGTTGATCTGGTACACCGTCGCCACGGTGTTGATGGGCATCCAGACGTCCGCCCTGGGCATCATCTGCATGCGCTTCCTGGTGGGCATCGGTCTGGGCATCGAGCTGGTCACCATCGACGCTTACCTGTCGGAACTGGTGCCCAAGCGCATGCGTAGCTCGGCGTTCGCCTTTGCGTTTTTCATCCAGTTCCTGTCGGTGCCGGCGGTGGCCTTGATGTCGTGGTGGCTGGTGCCCCAGGCGCCGTTCGGCGTCGCCGGCTGGCGCTGGGTAGTGCTGTCGAGTGCAGTGTTTGCGCTATTTATCTGGCAACTGCGCAAGCGCCTGCCGGAATCACCGCGCTGGCTGGCGCAGAAAGGTCGTTTCGGCGAAGCCAGTGCGATCATGGACAACCTCGAAGCCCGCTGTCAGAAGGATTACGGCCAGCCGCTGGATGAGCCCGAACCGGAAACCGTCAGCGTGCAAGGCAGCGGCCGCTTTGCCGATATCTGGCAACCCCCGTACCGCCGCCGTGCGTTGATGCTGATTGTGTTCCATGTGTTCCAGGCCATCGGTTTTTTCGGCTTTGGCAACTGGCTGCCGGCGTTGCTCTCGGGCCAGGGTGTCAGCGTGACCCACAGCTTGCTCTACGCCTTTATCATCACGCTCGCCTACCCCTTGGGGCCGTTGTTGTTCGTGAAGGTGGCCAACCGCTTTGAAAACAAATGGCAGATTGTCGGCTCGGCCATGGGCGCGATGATCTTCGGTAGCCTGTTCGCCCTGCAGACCACGGCGGTAGGGTTGGTGATCTGCGGGGTGATGATCACCTTCTGCAATGCCTGGTTGAGCTTCAGTTATCACTCGTACCAGAGCGAACTGTTCCCGACCAATATCCGCGCGCGGGCGGTGGGGTTCTGTTATTCGTTCAGCCGCTTGTCCACGGTGTTCAGCAGCCTGTTGATCGGTTTTATCCTCGAACACCTGGGCACTCCGGGCGTGTTGGCGTTTATCGCCGGCAGCATGTTGATCGTGATGATCACCATCAGTTGGTTCGGACCGCGTACGCGCAATCTGGCGTTGGAAAATATCGCCCACTGACGGCAACGATTGGCCGTCGACGGGACAACTATTGCCGCGACGGCCGTGCGCGCCCCAGTAAAACCGGGGTGATGCTGCCCGGCACGCTAATTGCTCCTCATGAGGCACCGTACATTTCCCCAGGTGAACCATCATGCTGGTTAACAACAACACTCAAGCCGTATCAACCGTCCAACAGCTCAAGCGACCCGATATGGACCCCGCCAACGCCGCTGCCAGCACGCTATACAGCGGTGCCCTGCAAGCGGCGCAGCAAAGCGTGACCGTGCCAGTTGTACAGAAGGCACTGGACAAGGCCAACGATCGCATCGACGAAGCCTTCGCCAAGACCCGTGTGCAGTTGCAAGCGAGCACGGCAGCCACTCCGGCGACCACGGATGTACCCGCCGCCGGTTCCACCACCAGCAGCGCACGCGCAGACTTCACCGATTACATGAGCAAAACCCCGGCCGAACGTATCCGCGAGCAGTTACTCAAGGAGCAAGGGTTGACCGAGGAACAAGTGCAGGCCATGCCCCAGGAAAAACAGGATGCGATCGCCAAGCAGGTGGCTGAGCGCGTGAAAGTACAACAAGAGCAGCAGGTAGCGGCGAAGACCGCGGCGCCCCAGGCACAGTCGGTGAAAGACACCCTCGCGGCGATCTAAGCAACCGCGCAAGGCAAACCCTGTCTGCGACTTGGCGCTGTCATACAGCAAACCGGCCCCCTGATGGCAAGCGGGCCGGTTCCCGATCGCTGAGTGTCAGTCTCAACCTTGGGCGACTGATCCATCGCCCCCTGGTGGATTCAAGCGCATCAACGTTCAGCCAGCATCTTCAACAACGCGGCGGCGGCGGCCGAAGGTGGGCGGTTGGGTGAACCGACCAGGGCAAACTCGCGGTACCGCGGCGCTGTCAGCGGCATCACGCGTAAACCCTGGCGCTCGACCGGCAGGGCCATCTCCGGCACTAGCGTCACGCCAACGCCTTCGCGTACCAGGCTGAAGGCGCTGCTCCATTCGCGGACTTCCACGCGGATATCGCGCAGGGTCAGCCCTACCGCGGCGCCCAGGCTGCGGGCATTGGCGCTGCATCCACCAGTGGCAAGCACGAAGGCTTGTTCGAACAGTTCCTCAAGACTTACGCCTGCATCGGCCGGGCGTTGTGCCAGTGGATGGTTCGTCGGCAGCACTGCCATCCAGCAGTCACGGCCCAATACGGTG
This sequence comes from Pseudomonas fluorescens, assembly GCF_001708445.1. Lineage (NCBI taxonomy): Bacteria > Pseudomonadati > Pseudomonadota > Gammaproteobacteria > Pseudomonadales > Pseudomonadaceae > Pseudomonas > Pseudomonas fluorescens. Next base: position 5,149,356 of record NZ_CP015637.1, on the reverse strand, counting down.
GCCTGGCGCTCGGGCTTGGGGTTGAGCACCACGCCCAGGTCGATCAGGTCGGCCTCGAGCAGGGTCAGCACCTCGTTATCGGTAACATCCAGGGTGGTGACGTCGATACCGGGATATAACTGGCGGAAACGTTGCAAAAACGGCGTCAGAAAGGTCGCGAGCACCATGGGGAAACTAGCGATGCGAATCGTCCCCCGCAGCATGGGCCTGGCTTCATCCACAGTACTGCGAATCGCCTGCAAGGCCCCGAGCATCACCCGCGCCTGCTCGATCACACTCAGCCCCAGGGCGGTGGGCAAGGTCTTGCGCGGCTCGCGGGTAAACAACTGCGCACCCAGCGTCGCCTCCATGCCAGCCATGGCCTGGCTGGCGGCGGACTGGGTCATGCCGACATGTCCGGCGGCGGCGGTGATGCTGCCGTGATCGGCCACCGCCACCAGCAGGCGCCAGTGCATCAGGTTCATCATGACAGTCGCTGTCCTTATGGCAGGGATCCGAAGGTTTAATTTTACGCAAGGTGCCACGGCGGTGAGACTGGCGCAAATTCAACGGAGCTGTCACAGATGAAACTGTATTTCTTCCCCAATGCCTGTTCCCTCGCCCCCCATATCGTGCTGCGCGAATTGGCGCTTCCGTTCGACCTGGTGCGCGTGGATAACCAGGCCAAAACCACTGCCGATGGCCAGGACTTCCTGCAGATCAACCCCAAGGGCTATGTGGCAGCGCTGCAACTGGACAACGGCCAGGTGTTGACCGAAGCCAGCGCGATCCTGCAATACCTGGCCGACCTCAAACCCGACGCGGGCCTGGCCCCGGCCAATGGCAGCTGGGAGCGCGTGCGCTTGCAGGAGTGGCTGAATTTTATTGCGACTGAAATTCATGGTGGGTTGGCAGTGTTTTTCAACAATGCGATTCAGGGCGAGGTCAAAGCCTCGTTCCAGGCCACGCTGTTCAAGCGCTTCGCGGTGCTGGTGCAGACCCTGGAGCACCAGGATTACCTGTTAGGCGCGCACTATTCGGTAGCGGATGCCTACCTGTTCGTGGTGCTGCGCTGGGCGGGGTTTCACGCCATTGATCTGGGCAAGTGGCCGGCGCTGGCGGCGTTTCAACAGCGGGTGGGCGAACGGCCAACGGTCATCGCCGCGCTGGCCGCCGAAAATTCATGATCTGAAATAGACGCCAGTGTGGCACCGGCTCGCCTGCAATGGCGGGGGGGCTGCATGCGGCACAGAGGCCGTGCGCTGTTCCGGTAGAGGGGGCGTGCGGCAGCTCAGAGCAGGTGTTTCCTGCTCTGTGCAATGAGGCGGGAAAATCTGGCAGATCATTGGGTTATAAGCTTGTCACTCAGTGACCGAACAGACCTGTGTCGGTTTTCTTGGCTTTCTTGTCGGCGCGTTTTTCGTCGGCGGTTTTTGCCGGTTTCTTCTTCGCGGCTTTCTTTGAATCCATACCTTTGGCCATGATGCGTGCTCCACTTACAGGGGATGTAACACTGGGTATACCACCTATTGCCCTACAGAAGGCGCTTATAATCCCCGGCCCGTGATTACGCTGCCTGAAGACCATGCCCGAGTTGACCATCGATCTGCTGGCAGAGCCCCTGTGGCCGCTGCTGAACAAGTTTTATCGCAGCCACCAGTCGTCGATGAAGGCGCTCAAGGGCGGACGTCTGTGGGTGGCGCGCCGCCGCGAGATTGTCGCCGGCCTGTGCCTCACGCCCGTGGTTGGCGGGCAATGGTTGACGGGCGTGTTTGTCGACCCGGCGTATCGCGGCCAGGGTCTGGCAGCCCGCTTGATCGGTGCGGCGGTGGCAGATGTGGAAGGCACAGTGTGGCTGCTCTGTCATCCGGAGCTGGAAGGCGTTTATCAGCGCATGGGCTTTACCCAGGACACGCTGTTGCCGCAATCCCTCAGCGAACGACTGGTGCGCTACAAGCGTAACAAGCCGATGATTGCGATGGGCTTAGAACCTTTGGTGAGGTCGACCTCGGATAATGTGTGATCGGCCGACACTGGGCCCATGCTAGCCTCGACGGCACAGAAGCCCTCTACAGGATGATCATGAAAACGACGCTTGCAGCTCTGTCCCTCACCGCCCTCCTCGCGCCAACCTTCAGCCAGGCCGCCGACGCGCCGATTACCGCCAAGCAATACGCCAGTGTGCTGGCCGGCAGTTGGCGCGACCCGGCCAACAGCGCGCGTGACGTCTATCGCCATCCGCAGCAGACACTTGAGTTCTTTGGCCTGGGCGCCCAGCAGAGGGTGATCGAAATCACCCCAGGTGGCGGCTGGTACAGCGAGATTCTCGCACCGCTGCTCAAGGACCACGGGCACTACATCGCCGCCGTGCAGGCCCCCAGTGTGAGTGCCTACGCGCGCACGTCGGAAGAAAACCTGAAAAAGAAATTCGCCGCCGACCCGGCGCGCTATGCCAAGGCTGAAGTGGTCGAGTTCGATCCCAAGGCCCCGGTGTTCGGCAAACCCGCGTCGGCGGATGCCGTGCTGACGTTCCGCAATGTGCATAACTGGGTGTTGGCCGATACCGCCGAGGCCACTTTCAGCGGGTTCTACAACGTGTTGAAACCGGGTGGCGTGCTGGGGGTGGAAGACCATCGCGCCAAGGACGGCGCAAACCTTGACGCCATCAAGGACAGTGGTTACCTGACCACGGCGCAGGTGGTGAAGCTGGCGACCGATGCCGGGTTCAAACTGGCCGGGCAGAGTGAGGTCAACGCCAACCCGAAGGACACCAAGGACTATGCCGGCGGCGTCTGGACCTTGCCGCCGACGTTGAAGCTGGGCGAGCAGGATAAGGCCAGGTATGTGGCGATTGGCGAATCGGACCGGATGACGTTGCGGTTCGTCAAACCAGCCAAATGATCTGACTCACCGCCGCCCCCATGTGGCGGGGGCAAACCAGCCCCTTCCACAGGGATTTGTGGGCATCGGCGAGGTTATTCGTCGGCCGTCGGGTCCATGTCCGGGAACATCACTTCGATAAACCCGAACTTGCTGAAGTCGGTGATCCGCGACGGGTACAGCCGGCCGATCAGGTGGTCGCATTCATGCTGCACCACGCGCGCGTGGAAGCCTTCGGCGATACGTACGATCGGCTCGCCCTTGGGGTCGAAACCTTCGTAGCGAATCTGCTGGTAACGGTCTACCGCGCCACGCAGGCCGGGTACGGAAAGGCAACCTTCGTAGCCCTCTTCCAGTATCGGGCTCAGCGGTGTGATCAGCGGGTTGATCAGGATCGTCTGTGGTACGGCCGGAGCGTCCGGGTAGCGTTCACTGCTCTCGAAACCAAAGATCACCAGTTGCAGGTCGACGCCAATCTGCGGTGCGGCCAGGCCGACGCCGCCGACGTGCTCCATGGTCTGGAACATGTCATCAATCAACTGCCACAGCTCGGGGCTGTCGAACATTTCCGGCGGGACCGGTGGCGCGATACGCAGCAGGCGTTCGTCGCCCATTTTCAGGATTTCACGGATCATCGATCAGACTTCGTCAGGGGTGGGCTTGGAATGGTCTCGGCCGAGGCCAGAGACGTGCTGTTTCTCACTCACGTGGGTGTGTGCATCGAATGCCTTTTCGCCGGGGTCCTTGCCTTCGGCGGACATGTGTTCGATCACGGCATTCATCTCCGCACCGAGCAACAACACGGCAGCAGAAATATAGAAGTACAGGAGCAAGACAATGATTGCACCGATACTGCCATACATGGCGTTGTAGTCGGCGAAGGTCTTGACGTAGTAGCCAAAGCCCAGGGACGCGACGATCCACACCACCACCGCCAGCACGGAACCTGGGGTAATAAAGCGGAATTTCTGCTCGACATCGGGCATCACGTAGTACATCAGGGCCACAGCGAACATCAGCAGGACCACGATCAGCGGCCAGCGCAGGATGGTCCACAAGGTGACCACGAATTCCTGCATACCGATTTGCCCCGCCAGCCACTCCATCACCTGCGGCCCGAGCACCATCAGCGCGGCGGCGGCCAGCAGCATGCCGGCGATGCCCACGGTGTAGAAAATCGACAACGGAAACCGCTTCCAGATCGGCCGCCCTTCGACCACGTCGTAGGCGGCGTTCATCGCGCTCATCATCAAGCGCACGCCGGCCGAGGCGGTCCATAGCGCAATCACGATACCCACCGACAGCAGGCCGCCCTTGGATTGCTGCAACTGGTCGATCACCGGGTTGACCTGCTCCAGGGCCTGGGGCGGCAACACCAGTTCCGACTGCAGGCGCAGCCAGGTGAAAAAGTCCGGCAGGTGCAGGAAACCGATCAAGGCAATGAGGAACAGCAGGAACGGAAACAAGGAAAACAGCATCTGGTAGGCCAATGCCGAGGCGTAAGTCGACATCTCGTCGTTGACGAATTCCTTGACCGTGCGCACCAGCACTGTGTGCAGCTTGAGGCCATCGAGTACCGGAAAAATCATAGCGTCTCCTTTCGCCGCAAAAAGGTTGAGTTCAGGGGCGACTCAGGGGGCGTTTTCTACATCAAAGTAGCCTATCTGGCGACTTTGAAACAATTTCAAGAATTTAGTTGCACCGCCGCACATAAAAACGGCCATCCGTGGATGGCCGTTGGGCTCAATGAACACAGCCAGCGATTCAGGTTTACTTGGTCGCTTTTTTGACGGCGTCCTTGGTGTCGCCGACGGCTTTCTGCACTTCGCCTTTCTTTTCCTGAATGACACCTTCAGCACGCAACTTATCGTTGCCGGTCACTTTGCCGACGCCTTGCTTGATGTTGCCGACAGCTTCGTTCGCGACGCCTTTTACCTTATCCGATGTGCTGCTCATGGTATGCCTCCGAAAGAACAATCAAGGGTTTTGGTCATTACCTAAAGATTGACCCGGGGCTGTTCGGCAGAGTTTCAATTATTTTTCGGTGGGCATTTCATCGCCATGCGCAGGTTTGGCTTTATGTTTTGCGGCCAACCCACGAGAATGCGCGGCACATTCAGGCTATAACGCTGAATAACAGATCCCGTAGGAAGGTTATGAAACTCAATAAAGCACAGGCCATCGCCCGCAGAAACCAGGAACTGGGCGGTGCCGTTCTCGGCGTCAACAACTGCCATTTCACCGACCTGGACCGCAAACGCAATATCTGGTGGTTCGACTTGCCGGTGGCGCGGATTGCCGTGGGCCAGTACGAGTGGATTCACCTGTTGATGCACAACGCCGAGACCGACCAGTTGCTGCACCTGAAGGTGCCGACGGTATTCCTGCGTGAAAAGCTCGAAGGGCTGGTGGTGCGCAATGCGGGCAAGCGCAAGCCGGAGATTACCCTGGAGCTGAGCGCGGACAAGGATTCGTTCCTGAAGGATGTGCGTCCGGCGGGTGCCGGTGTCAACTTCGCGCAGTTCGCCCTGTAGGAACGCGGCAAAAAAAATGTGGGAGGGGGCTTGCCCGCGATAGCAGTGTCAGTCACTGAATCTGTTGACTTCACACCGCCATCGGGGGCAAGCCCTCTCCCACATTTGGGTTACGTTACTTTTTAAGACCGAGTTTCTTCAGCTCTTCATCGCGCAACTCACGACGCAGGATCTTGCCCACGTTGGTGGTCGGCAACGCATCGCGGAACTCCACGGCCTTGGGCACCTTGTAGCCGGTGACATTGGCGCGCATGTGCTCCATCACCTGGTCCTTGGTCAGGGTCGCCCCCGGCTTGACCACGATGAAGATCTTGATGTGCTCCCCGGATTTTTCGTCCGGCACGCCGATGGCCGCGCATTGCAGCACGCCCGGCAGGGTCGCCAGCACGTCTTCGAGTTCATTGGGGTAGACGTTGAAACCGGAGACCAGAATCATGTCCTTCTTGCGGTCGACAATGCGCATGTAGCCGTCCGGCTGGATGATCGCGATGTCACCGGTCTTCAGCCAGCCTTCGCTGTCGAGAATCTCCGCGGTGGCGTCTTCGCGCTGCCAGTAGCCCTTCATCACCTGCGGGCCCTTGACGCACAGTTCGCCGACTTCACCGAGGGCCAACTCGACGCCGTCATCGGTGATGACTTTGCACAGGGTCGACGGCACCGGAATGCCGATAGTGCCAATCTGGATGTTCTGGATCGGGTTGACCGTCGCCACCGGGCTGGTCTCGGTCATGCCGTAGCCTTCGCAGATGTTGCAGCCGGTCACGGCCTTCCAACGCTCGGCCGCCGCCAGTTGCAGGGCCATGCCACCCGACAGGGTGACTTTCAGTGCAGAGAAGTCCAGCTTGCGGAAACCTTCGTTGTTGCACAGCGCCACGAACAACGTGTTCAAGCCGACAAAGCCGCTGAACTTCCACTTCGACAGTTCCTTGACCATCGCCGGCAGGTCGCGCGGGTTGCTGATCAGGATGTTGTGGTTGCCGATCAGCATCATCGCCATGCAATGAAAGGTGAACGCGTAGATGTGGTACAGCGGCAGCGGGGTGATGAGAATCTCGCACCCTTCATTGAGGTTCGACCCCATCAGCGCCTTGCACTGCAGCATGTTGGCCACCAGGTTGCGGTGGGTAAGCATCGCGCCCTTGGCCACGCCGGTGGTACCGCCAGTGTATTGCAGCACGGCCACATCGCTGCTGGCCGGGCTGGCATCGTTGACCGGTTGGCCGTGGCCCTTGGCGAGCACCTCGTTGAACTTGATCGCCTTGGGCAAGTGATAGGCCGGGACCATTTTCTTCACGTACTTGATGACGCTGTTGATCAGCAGGCGCTTGAACGGCGACAACAGGTCGGCAACCTCGGTGACGATCACATGCTTGACGGCGGTCTTGGGCACGACCTTTTCCGCCAGGTGAGCCATATTGGCCAGGCACACCAGGGCCTTGGCGCCGGAATCGTTGAATTGGTGTTCCATTTCCCGCGCGGTGTACAGCGGGTTGGTGTTGACCACGATCAGGCCGGCACGGATAGCGCCGAATACGGCGACCGGGTATTGCAGGACGTTGGGCAGTTGCACGGCGATACGATCGCCGGGCTTCAAGTCGGTATGCTGTTGCAGGTACGCGGCGAACGCGCCGGACAATTCGTACAATTCACCGTAGGTGATTGTCTTGCCCAGGTTGCTGAAAGCCGGTTTGTTGGCGAAGCGCTGGCAGGACTGTTTCAGTACCGCCTGAATATTTGGATACTCGTCTGGATTGATGTCTGCAGCAATCCCGGCGGGGTACTTATCCTTCCAAAAGTCTACGTTCATGGAAGCCCACTCCTCAGCGACGCGAATTCATCATCGCATTTGATGCGATTATTATTGGTGTATGTTTTTTTAGGTGAGTCTGGCGCGTTCAAGCAGGCCGAGAGGTCACAAAGCGCGCCGAGAGTAGCAGCTTTGCCAAGGGCCGACTAGATCCAAAAGAGGGCCCTACAGTCATAATCATGACTGTCCTACAATATTTGGTCACACTCTAAACAAGGGTGAAATCACCCAGCAAAAGGCTCTGGAATAGGCCCTTCAAGGCGATAAACAGCAATGTGGGAGGGGGCTTGCCCCCGATAGCAATGGTTCAGCCAACACATTTGGTGACTGATACATCGCCATCGGGGCAAGCCCCCTCCCACATTGTCGAGCCCAATTCCAATCAGGCGATATCGCGCAACTCACGCCGCAAAATCTTGCCCACCGGTGTCATCGGCAACGACTCGCGCAGCACAATATGCTTGGGCACCTTGTACCCCGTGAAGTTGGTCTTGCAGTAGCTCTTCAACTCTTCAAGGCTCACGCCCTCGGCCCGCGCCACCACGAACAGTTTCACCGCCTCCCCCGTGCGATCGTCCGGCACGCCGATCACCGCGCAGTTGGCCACCGCCGGGTGGGCCATCACCACGTCTTCGATTTCGTTCGGATACACGTTGAAACCCGAGACAATGATCAGGTCCTTCTTGCGATCCACAATGCGGATGAAACCATCGGCGTCGATCACCGCAATGTCGCCGGTCTTGAGCCAACCCTCGGCGTCCAGGGTCTCGGCGGTGGCGACCGGTTGCTGCCAGTAGCCCTTCATCACTTGCGGACCTTTGATACATAGCTCGCCGCGCTCGCCCAGGGGCAACTCGACGCCCTCTTCATCAATCACCTTCATCGCCGTGGCCGGCACCGGGATACCTACGGTGCCCAGACGAGACTGCTTGCCATAGGGGTTGGTACTGGCAACGGGGGAGGTTTCAGTCAGGCCATAGCCCTCGCCGATTGTACAGCCCGTGATCTGCTGCCAGCGTTCGGCCGTGGCCTTGATCAGCGCGGTACCGCCGGAGTTGGTGAGCTTGAGGTGGGAGAAATCCAGGCTCTTGAAGTCCGGATGGTCCATCAGTGCCACGAACAGCGTGTTGAGCCCCAGCAACCCGGTAAAGCGCCAGTTCTTCAGTTCCTTGATAAAGCCGCCGATGTCGCGCGGGTTGGTGATCAGCACGTTGTGGTTGCCGGAGACCATCATGCACATGCAATTCGCGGTGAACGCATAGATGTGGTACAGCGGCAGCGGCGCGATCATCACCTCCTGCCCTTCCTTGATCAGCGGATGGCCATCTTCGCCAATCTGCGACATGCACGCGCGCACCTGCTGCATATTGGCCACCAGGTTGCCATGGGTGAGCATCGCGCCCTTGGCCAGGCCGGTGGTGCCGCCGGTGTATTGCAGCACGGCGATATCGTCGAGGCTCACCGGATGGCGGATCAGACCCTGCCCCGCGCCCATGCGCAACGCGCGCTTGAACGACACCGCACGCGGCAGGTGATAGGCCGGCACCATCTTCTTCACTTTGTCGACTACGGTGTTGACCAACCAGCCCTTGGCGGCGGGCATGAAGTCGCCCATCCTGGCTTCGATCAGGTAGTCGATCTCGGTATCAGTGCAGACCTCCTGCACCCGCGCCCCGAACAGATTGAGGTAGACCAGGGCACGAATGCCGGCGTCCTTGAACTGGTGGCGCATCTCGCGCGGGGTGTACAACGGGTTGGTGTTGACCACAATCAGCCCGGCGCGCAGCGCACCGAACACCGCAACCGGGTAGTGCAGCACGTTGGGCATCTGCACCGCGATGCGATCGCCGGGCTTGAGGTCTGTGTGCTGTTGCAGGTAGCCGGCGAACGCCGCGCTCTGGCGTTCAAGTTCGGCGTAGGTCAGCGTGATCCCCATGTTGCTGAACGCCGGACGGTCGGCAAAAGCCTTGCAGGAACGCTCGAAGACTTCGATCACCGACTTGTAGCTGGTGAGGTCGATGTCATTGGGGACACCCGCCGCGCGTTTGTCATTCCAGAAATCAGGTTGCATTATTCTTGTCCTCTTACCTGAGTGTGTCCGGCCGCTGCAGCTATAAAAAGCGTGCTGCTATAGAAAGCGGAGCTTTGGGGACGTTAGCAGTAATGGCCAAACAGGCAAATACAGAACTGAGCTTCATTAATTGCGTGAATCTTCCTACAAGGGCTTGCACAGATCAGCCGCAACCCTCGGGATGAGCTATACACTGCAACGACCCTGAGCAAAGGAACCGCCATGAACCACACCACCTTCTGGCTGACCGCGAATGACCGCAGCCGCCTGTACGTCAACCAGTGGCTGCCCGACGGCACGCCCAAGGCCCTGGTGATGCTGTCCCATGGCATGGCCGAGCACAGTGGTCGCTACGCGCCCCTGGCCCAGGCCTTGTGCGGCGCCGGCTACGGCCTGTATGCGCTGGACCAGCGCGGCCATGGCCGCACCGCTGACGAAGGTACGCTAGGGTTGTTCGCCGAGCAGGACGGCTGGAACAAGGTGGTGGGTGACCTGGCCAGTCTCAATCAGCATATCGGCCAGCACCAGCCGGGCCTTCCGATCATTTTGCTGGGGCACAGCATGGGCAGCTACATCGCCCAGGCCTACCTGCTGCACCACAGCGCCAGCCTGGACGGTGCGATCCTCAGCGGTTCGAATTTCCAGCCGGTGGCGCTGTATCGCGCAGCGCGAATCATCGCCCGCGCCGAACGCCTGCGCCAGGGCCCGCGCGGGCGCAGTGCATTGATTGAATTCCTGTCATTCGGATCGTTCAACAAGGCGTTCAAACCCAATCGCACCGGTTTCGACTGGCTCAGTCGCGACCCGGTTGAGGTCGACAAGTACATCCATGACCCGCTCTGTGGTTTCCGCTGCACCAACCAACTGTGGATCGACCTGCTGGGTGGCTTGCAGCAAATCAGCAAAGCGTCCAATCTCGCGCAGATCGATCCCGGCCTGCCGATCCTGGTGATGGGCGGCGAATGTGATCCGGTGAGTGAAGGCAAGCGTCTCAAAAGCCTGGCCAACGCATTGCGCGAGGCCGGCTGCCGGAACCTGCAACTGACTATCTACCCACAGGCGCGTCACGAAGTGTTCAACGAAACCAATCGCGACGAAGTCACAGCGGATGTGCTGACGTGGCTCGACCAGGCCTTGAGTTTGCGCAGGCCAGCCCGCTGCGAATAATTTTTCCTTTAAAATCATCCGCTTAAATTATCGATTAGCCACAGGATGCACCTTTAGATGACCCAGGTAACCAACACCCCGTACGAAGCCCTCGAAGTTGGCCAGACCGCCAGCTACAGCAAGACCGTCGAAGAGCGCGACATCCAACTGTTCGCCGCGATGTCGGGCGACCACAACCCGGTGCACCTGGATGCCGAATACGCCAAGGCGACCATGTTCAAGGAGCGTATCGCTCACGGCATGTTCAGCGGAGCGCTGATCAGTGCGGCGGTGGCCTGCGAGCTGCCTGGGCCGGGCACGATCTATATCGGCCAGCAGATGACCTTCCAGAAGCCGGTGAAAATCGGCGATACCCTGACCGTGCGTCTGGAAATCCTCGAGAAGCTGCCTAAGTTCCGCGTACGCATTGCCACCCGTGTGTTCAACCAGCGTGATGAGCTGGTGGTGGATGGCGAAGCCGAAATCCTCGCACCGCGCAAGCAGCAGGTAGTCACCTTGACCGCACTGCCGCCGATCAGCATCGGCTGATAGCCATTTCAGAGTCAGCACAATGCAAATGTGGGAGAGGGCTTGCTCCCGATAGTGGAGGATCAGTCATTGAAATATCGACTGATCTTCCGCTATCGGGAGCAAGCCCCCTCCCACAATTGTTACAGCGCAGGGCTTACGACTGAGCGCGAGCCTGGTTACGCAGAGCTTTCACCTGGTCGTGGTTACGTTGCACGCCGTGGAACTGACGTTCAACCAAGTCACGAATGCCCAGCAAGTTGTGCTTGTTGATCTTCTCGATAGCTTCTTTGTAAGCCTTCAGTGCGTGGTCTTCACCGCGCTCGGCTTCGTTCAGCACAGCCTCTTCATCTTTACCGGTCACCATCGACTTCACGTCGACCCAGCCACGGTGCAGGGCACCGGCAACGCTGCCGGAATCTTCTGGGTCACCGCCCAGGGCACGCACGGCCGTCTTCAGTTCGGCGGCGGCAGTGGCGCAGTCAGCGGAGCGCTTGGCAAACAGAGCCTTGAGTTCTGGGTGCTTGATATCTTCAGCGCATTCCTTGAAGCCTTTCTGGCCGTCGATGCTGGTCTCGATCAGGTCGTTGAGTACGGAGATGGATTCTTTGTTGATGTCGGTCATTTTTCAATTCCTTAGGCAGGTGAAGAAGGGTTGCCTTAGTGATTGCAGCGCCCGTGCCAGTTTTTTAGAAAATACTTTTATGTTTATTTTCAACAACTTAAAAATATTTGAACCATCTGTATGTACGTTATTTGCATGATCTGTCATTTGGCCTTCATGCAGAATGCCTGTATTTTCCAAGGTCTCGACGCAAACGCCTGAGCCTTCATGAATCCCGAAAAACTCGAACTGCTGATCACCCGCGAAATGCCCTTCGGCAAGTACAAGGGACGCATCATCGCGGACCTGCCCGGCCCGTACCTGAACTGGTTTGCCCGTGAAGGTTTCCCCCACGGCGAACTCGGCGGCCTGCTGGCCCTGATGCAGGAGATCGACCACAACGGCTTGTCCGAACTGCTGGAACCGCTGCGCGCCAAACACGGCAAACCCGCCCCTCGTCATTAGGAACCTATGCCATGCCACGGAATGCAGATAACGAAACCCACTGGCTGGCCATCGCCCAGCGCTATGCCCTGGAGCCAGGCCCGATCAACCTGGAAAACGGCTACTTCGGGCGCATGAGCCACGCGGTGCAAGCGCAGTACCTGGAGCACGTGGCGTTTATCAACCGCAGTAACGCGGTGCATGTGCGCCAGCGTTTCGAGCAGGGCGAGAACGAGACGATCCGCCGCCAACTGGCCGAGCTGATCGATGCCGACCCCGAAGCCGTCACATTCACCCGCAATGCCACCGAAGCGTTGCAGTCGTTGATCCGCAACTACAACCGCCTGCAACCGGGCGACCAGGTGCTGATCAGCGATCTGGAGTACGACACAGTGAAAGGCGCCATGCGCTGGCTGGCCGGCTACAGAGGGGTGGAGGTGATCGAAATGTCCCACGCTCATCCGGCCAGTTTCGACAGTTTGGTGCAGACCTATCGTGATGCGTTCGAGCGCTACCCGCGCCTCAAGCTGATGGCGCTGACCCACGTGACCCATCGCACCGGCCTGGTGATGCCTGTCGAGGCCATCGCCAGGGCTGCACGTGAGCATGACATCGACGTGATCCTCGACGGCGCTCATGCACTGGGCCAGATCGAGTTCAACCTCGCCGAGCTGGGCATTCAGTTCGCCGGCTTCAACCTGCACAAATGGATCGGCGCGCCGCTGACCCTGGGGTTTCTCTATATCGCCCCCGAACGCCTGGCTGACATAGATCCGGACATGGGCGAGTTCCACTACCCCGCCACCGACGTTCGTGCACGTACGTCGTACAGCACGCCAAACTTTCCGGCACTGATGACCTTGCCCCTGGTGTTTGAAGAGCATCGCGCAATGGGCGGCGCGAAAGCCAAGGGCGCCCGGGTCAATTACCTGAGGGATTTGTGGGTGAGCCGGGTACGGCCGTTGCCGGGCATCGAGGTACTGACGCCGGACGATCCACGGCTGTATTGCGGGATTACGGCATTCAAGTTCATTGGCCGGGATCAGCAGGTCATGGCGGACCGGTTGCTCAAGGACTTCAACCTGTTCACCACCACGCGTGTCGGAGCGTCGTTCGGTACCTGCATTCGGGTGACGCCAGGGTTGCTGACGTCAGCGGCGGACATCGATGTGCTGGTCAACGCCATTACCGAGCTAAGCAGCGATTAAACGTGGGAGAGGGCTCAGTTTTTTGCAGGCAAAAAAAAGCGGTACACCGACCAAGTGCACCGCAAAAATGCCGTCAAGCACAGCAACAACGATTCGGTAAATCAGATCAGTCCAGCAGCGCCAGCGCCTCGGCGGTGACTTCCTGGATACGCGCCCAGTCGCCGTTCTTTACCCACTCCGGGTCAAGCATCCAGCTACCGCCCACGCACATCACGTTTTTCAACGCCATGTAGCTCTTGATGTTGGCCGGGCCAACCCCGCCGGTCGGGCAGAATTTCACTTCGCCGAACGGGCCGCCCAGGGCCTTGATGGCCGCTACACCGCCACTGACTTCGGCCGGGAACAGCTTGAAGCGACGATAGCCCAGGCCATAGCCTTCCATGATGCCCGAGGCATTGCTGATGCCGGGCAGCAGCGGAATCGGGCTGTGCACCGAGGCTTCCAGCAGGTCGCGGGTAATGCCAGGGGTGACGATAAACTGCGAGCCTGCCACTTCGGCCGCTTCAAGCATGTGGCGGTCGAGTACGGTGCCGGCGCCGGTGCACAGCTCAGGGCGCTGCTCGCGCAGGACCTGGATGGCCTTGAGGCCGAACTCCGAACGCAGGGTCACTTCCAATGCGGTCAAACCACCGGCGGCCAGGGCATCGGCCAGGGGCAGGATGTCCTGTTCGCGGGCAATGGTAATCACGGGCAGGATCCGCGCCTTGGCGCAGAGGCTGTCGATCAGGGCAACTTTATCCGCCATGGACACGGTCGGTTGAGGGCTTTTCATAGCGGCTGATCCTTGGCTCATGGGCACCAGTAAATCTCTAAAGTAGGTTGCAAAAACGCGCGAATCGGCATGGCAGCAACGTCGTCACTGGCCAGCGCGGCGCTCAAGGTGGTCAATTTCGAACTGCCGGAGATCGACAGCACGGTGTAGTTGGCCGTGGCCAGCAGCGCGCGACTCATGGTCAGGCGCTGGTGCGGCACGGTCGGCGCCAGCATCGGCCAGCAACGGCGGATACCGTCGGCCTGCAGGGCTTCGCTCAGGTTCGGGCTGTTGGGAAACAGCGATGCGGTGTGGCCGTCATCACCCATGCCCAATACCAGCACATCAATGGCTGGCAGTTCGGCCAGCAGGCGATCGGCCTGCCGGGCAGCGTCTTCAAGGTTGGCGGCAGCGCTGTACAGGCTGAGGAACTTGGCCTTGGCTGCCGGGCCTTGCAACAGGTGCTGCTTCAACAAACCGGCATTGCTGTCGGCATGTTCCACCGGCACCCAACGCTCGTCGGCCAGGGTGATGGTGACCTTGGACCAGTCCAGGCCCTGCTTGGCCAGGTTCTGGAAAAACGCCACGGGGCTACGGCCACCGGACACCACCAAGGTCGCTTCGCCACGGGCACTGATGGCCGCGCGCAGTTGTTCGGCCACGTCATTGGCCAGGCCGTCCGCCAGCAGCGCGGGCGTACGGTACTCATGGGCAGTGACGCCCTGAGGCAGTTTCAATTCAGATATCGCCATACCATGACCTCCCATCCCGCGTGATCAGTGCAATCGAGCTCATCGGCCCCCAGGACCCCGCCGCGTACGGCTTGGGCGCATCGCCGGACTTCTTCCACCCGGCGATCAACTGGTCACACCACTTCCACGCGGCTTCGATTTCATCTTTGCGAACAAACAGGTTCTGATTGCCGCGCATCACTTCCAGTAACAACCGCTCGTAGGCATCCGGGATACGGGCGCTGCGGTAAGTGTCGGAAAAATTCAGTTGCAGAGGGCCGCTGCGCAGTTGCATGCCCTTGTCCAGGCCCTGCTCCTTGGTCATCACCCGCAAGGAGATCCCTTCGTCCGGTTGCAGGCGAATGATCAGCTTGTTGCTGATCTGCAGGCGCTGCTCAGGGGCGAAGATATAGTGGGACGGTTCCTTGAAGTGGATCACGATCTGCGACAGCTTTTGCGGCATGCGCTTGCCGGTACGCAGGTAGAACGGCACCCCGGCCCACCGCCAGTTACGGATATCGGCGCGCAGGGCAACGAAGGTCTCGGTGTCGCTCTGGGTGTTGGAGTTCTCTTCTTCCAGGTAACCCGGCACCGGCTTGCCAGCGCTGTAGCCAGCGATGTACTGGCCGCGGACCACCTGGGTAGTCAGGCCATCCGGGCTGATCGGTGCCAGCGCCTTGAGCACCTTGACCTTCTCGTCGCGGATACTGTCGGCGGACAGGTCGGCGGGCGGGTCCATGGCAATCAGGCACAGCAGCTGCAACAGGTGGTTCTGGATCATGTCGCGCAGTTGGCCGGCCTTGTCGAAGTAACCCCAACGGCCTTCGATCCCGACCTGCTCGGCCACGGTGATTTCCACGTGGGAAATGTAGTTCTGGTTCCACTGGGTTTCGAACAGGCTGTTGGCGAAACGCAGGGCGATCAGGTTCTGGACAGTTTCCTTGCCCAGGTAGTGATCGATACGGTAGGTGCGGTTTTCCGGGAAAAACTGCGCCACGGCGTCGTTGACCTTACGCGAGGATTCCAGGTCCGAACCGATGGGTTTTTCCAGCACCACCCGGGTATTTTCCGCCAGACCGACCTTGGACAGGTTCTCGCAAATCGCGCCGTACACCGCAGCCGGCGTGGCAAAGTAGGCAATCAGGCGTTGCTCGGTGCCGGCGATTTCAGCCAGGGCCACGTAATCGTCGGCTTTCATGAAGTCGACGTGAACATAGGTCAACCGCGCGAGGAAACGCTGGGCGACGCTCTCGTCCAGTTCCTTGCCGACGTACTTGCGCAGTTCTTTTTCGATATGGGCCAGGTGCTGTTGCTCGGAACCGGCTTCACGGGCCAGGGCCAGGATGCGCGTGTTGTCGTGCAGCAGCCCGGCGCCATCGAGTTGATAGAGGGCAGGAAATAACTTGCGCAGCGCCAGATCACCCAAGGCGCCAAACAGGGCAAAGGTGCAGGGTTCTACGGTTATCGAAGGCATGATGTTTGTTCTTTTATCAAGTTAAGCTACAAATACCTTTTTTCAAGGCATCACTCAAGGAAAAATGTAGTAATAACCACAACATTTTCCCGAAATACGCATTCCGAGTGGTGGTGTTCAGCTACCCTCAGTAGGATAGGCCACCGCAAAGGGCTACTCGTCGGTGAGTTGCCGCCCTTTATTTGCATCGTCGCCCGAAGGAAAGACTGAATGGACCGCGTGCGAAATCTTCTGGAACAGATCCGGAACCGCCTCGAAGAACTGAACAAGGCTGAGAAAAAAGTCGCCGAGGTCATCCTGCTCAACCCGCAGCAGGCGACCCGCTTCTCGATCGCAGCCCTCGCCCAAGCCGCCTCGGTCAGTGAACCGACGGTCAACCGTTTCTGCCGTTCGTTCGGCGTCAGCGGTTACCCTGAACTTAAATTGCAGTTGGCGCAAAGCCTGGCCAGTGGCGCAGCGTACGTCAGCCGCGCCGTGGAGGCCGATGATAACCCTGAGGCCTATACACAGAAGATCTTTGGCAGCGCGATTGCCTCGCTGGACGCCGCCTGCCAGGCCCTGGACCCGGCCTTGATCAGCAAGGCCGTGGATTTGCTGATCCAGGCCCGGCAGATCCACTTCTTCGGCCTCGGCGCGTCGGCGCCGGTGGCCATGGATGCGCTGCACAAGTTCTTCCGCTTCAACCTGGCGGTGACCGCCCATGCCGACGTGCTGATGCAGCGCATGATCGCGTCAGTGGCGCATACGGGCGAGCTGTTTGTGATCATCTCCTACACCGGGCGCACCCGCGAATTGGTGGAAGTGGCGCGCATCGCCCGGGGAAATGGCGCGTCGGTGCTGGGTGTGACCGCCGAAAACTCGCCGCTGGCCAAGGCCAGTACGGTAAGCCTGAACATTCCGCTGCCGGAAGACACCGACATCTATATGCCGATGACCTCGCGGATCATCCAACTGACGGTACTGGATGTGCTGGCGACCGGCATGACCTTGCGCCGTGGCGTGGATTTCCAGCCGCATTTGCGCAAGATCAAAGAGAGCTTGAACGACAGCCGGTATCCGGTGGGGGATGAGTTCAACTAGGCCTGCCTTTGTGTTGGCTGTACTGGCCTTATCGGGGGCAAGCCCCCTCCCACATTCGACTGCATTCCCCTGTTGAAACCCGGTCAATTGTGGGAGGGGGCTTGCCCCCGATAAGGCCACCCGCAACACCGCTAAACGCCAGCCCTGGCCTGCAAACTCAAATGCGCCCTCTCCCCCGGCGCCAGGCTCGCCCCGGCCATCGCCGACTCCACACAGACAAACCCCGACGCCTCGTTGAAACTGACGCCCAATAGCGGCCGGCTGCCGGGATGCCATACGACGGTGTCGGCGCTGTCACCGGTGTCGATGCACAACTCGCGCTGCCAGGCGTGATCCTTGAGGTGCAATTCGCCCTCATGCTGGAACACCCGCTGGCATCCGCCATCTACCCGTAGTTCACCTTCCTGCTGGCAAACCTGGCGGTTGAGCTGGTCATAGCCTTGGGCCCCATCGAGTCCAGACAGCGCTATCTCACCGACGTTGCCGATACGCCAATAGGCATGCAACGCATGGCTCAGTTGGCACGGCAGTTCGTCCTGGTGCTCGGTGCTGAGGCGCAGTTCCAGGGCCTCGCCCAGGTGCGCATGCAGGTCGACCTGCCAGTCGCATAACTGCAACTGCCAATGCAGGCGTACGCCGTCGTCGTCGCTGGCGCTGTCGAGCAGCTTCCAGTCGATCAGCCGCGCCCAGCCATGGGAGGGCCAGGCGTTCTCGCTCGGGTGGCGTCCATACCACGGCCAGCACACGGGCACACCACCACGGATGGCGCCGACTTGCGGCCACTTGGCCGCGCACCACAGCCAGGGTTTCTGGCCGCGGGGTTGGAAATGCAGCAATTGCGCGCCCTGACGACTGAACACCGCCTGACACAGGGGATGGTCGATCACCAACACATCGCGCATCTGGAAGCGTTCCCAGGCAAACACCGGACGCTCGCGCAGGGATTTGAAAAAGCGTTGCAACGGATGCTCATGCATGTGCCACGGTCCTGAATATCGTCACAGTGCCACCCAAAAAAAAGCGGATAGCCATGGCTACCCGCAAAATGCGCACAGAGAGAAGGAGCTTATCGCAACAGCGTTAGAACGTAGACTGAATTTTCAGGCCAGCCACCAGCGCGTTGTCGACTTTATCCACGCCGCCCGGTTGGACAACGTATTGCAGGTTGGGACGCACGGTCAGCCAGTTGGTGACGTGGAAGCCGTAGTTGATTTCGAAGTTGTACTCGGTTTCGCGAATAGGCGTGTACAGCGGATTGTCGTAATCACTCACACCATTGGCGACGTTAAGCAGTTCGGCGTTTTTCTTCACGTCATTGTTGACGTGCAGACGTGCAGCGCCAATGCCGACGTCATCTTTTGGACGCGCGTCGAATGGGCCTTTGTACACCAGCATCAACGACTGGTAGTTATCGACGAGGTTGGTTTCCTTGTCGTGGAAGGTCGCGTTGGCTGCGATGTTCAAGCCACGGGAAGCGTCGCCGTTATGGGTGGTGAGTTGCTGTTGGGCAACGAACCAGTAGCCTTTCTTGCTGCTGCGGGTACGGAAGGCGGCGCCAGTGGTAGCAGCGTCGTTGCCGTTGACGTCTTCACGTACGTCCGCGGCATCGGCGGCGCTTTTGTAGTAACCCACACGGTATTCGCCCGGCAGGTTGTTAACCTTCGGCGACCAGACCAATTCCACCGGAATCACGGTACCTTTGGTGCCGCTGCCGCTGAGCTTGAAGCCGTTGCCGTGCTCCAGTTGCGATGGGTTCTGGTTGTAGGCACCGATTTGCGCATACAGCTCAGGCGTGATGTTGTACTTCACGCGGATCGCGGCCTGGGCAACCGGCCAGTTGTACCAGGTATTTACATAGTTACCCACTTGCGAGCCGCAGAACGACAGGTTCTGGAAGTCGCATGGGAAGGTGTTGAAGTCTTCGCCTTCACCGAAGTAACCCAGCTTCACGTCCAACTTGTTGTCGAACATCTGGTGCTGGATCCAGAACTGGGTCAGACGCACCATGTGGCCGCGACCGTAGACTTCCATCGACGAACTCAGCGTGCCGGCACGCGGGTCGCCAATGCGGTCGTTGGAGATGTTCTGGCCATTACGGTTAGTCAGCTGGATCTTGGCCTGGGTGTTATCCCAGCCCCACAGCTTTTGCAGGTCCAGCGCTACGCCCAGACCGAACTGGTCGGAGTAACGGCCGGTTTTGTCGTCGTTATAGCCGCCGTGCAGGTTGGCGCCCATTTCCCCTACGTAGTCAGCCTTGATGTCGATACCTTGCTCGATCAGCTTGGTACGCTCACCGCCCCAATCGCCGGTCATCCACTTGGAATCGGCGCTGAATGCATCGGCCGCCATCGCATTGGCGGACAGTACAAGGGCTGCTGCTGCTGACAGTTGGCAGATCAGCCGAGTGTTGTTGTGTTGCTTTTTCATCCCTACATCCTCGTCTTTATTGTTATTAAACTGTTTTTATCTAACGCGGGTTACTTTTTTTTCATCTAAAACAACAACTTATCTACTTCAGCGACCTTTGAATTGGGCCACATTGTCCGCATGCCCCTGTGCGGGCAATGAAGAAGCAGTGCCGAGGCGCTCGCCAGTGTTGGCGTCGAACAGCAATACCTTGGATGGATCGAATTGCAGTGTCAGGGTCTCGCCCACCTGCGGCGCCACATCAGGCGCCAAACGGCAGCAGACCTTGGTGTCATTGAGCTGCACAAACACCAGTGTGTCCGGCCCGGTCGGCTCGGTGACCTGGACCTCGGCACGAATGCTCGATGAACCATTGCCCTCACCCGTTGCCAACACGATCTGCTCCGGGCGCAGGCCCAGAATCACATCACGGTCTTCCAGACCGGCGTCGTTCATACCCAGCGGCAATTCGCAACGCGCCTGGCCGCTGTCGAGCAGCGCCACCAGCCCCCCGTCCTTGCGTTTTAGGCGCATAGGAACGAAGTTCATTGGTGGTGAACCGATAAAGCTTGCCACAAATAGGTTAGCAGGGTCGTTGTAAATTTCTTTCGGCGTGCCAAATTGTTGGATGATGCCGTCCTTCATCACCGCCACTTTATCGCCCAGGGTCATCGCTTCGATCTGATCGTGGGTGACGTAGACCGTGGTGGTTTTCAGGCGCTGGTGCATCAGCTTCATTTCGGTGCGCATCTCGACGCGTAGCTTGGCGTCGAGGTTGGACAGCGGTTCGTCGAACAGGTAGATCTTCGGGCGACGCGCCAGGGCACGGCCCATGGCCACCCGCTGTTGCTGGCCGCCGGACAATTGGCCCGGCTTGCGGTTGAGCAGGTGCTCGATCTGCAGCAGCTTGGCCACACGGGCCACTTCGGCGTCGATGTCGGACTGGGCCATCTTGCGAATCTTCAGGCCGAACTCGATGTTCTCGCGCACGCTCATGGTCGGGTACAGCGCGTAGGACTGGAACACCATGGCGATGTCGCGATCCTTGGGGCTCATGCCGCTGACATCCTGGTCACCGATCATGATTGCGCCGCCGGTGATGGTCTCCAGGCCCGCGATGCAGTTCATCAGCGTGGATTTACCGCAGCCCGAGGGACCGACCAGGATCAGGAATTCGCCTTCCTTGATCGACAGTTCGATGTTCTTCAAGGTGTCGGGCAGGCCGGCGCCATAGGTCTTGTTTACATTGCGAAGTTCAAGCGTAGCCATGATTACCCCTTGACCGCGCCGGCCGTGAGGCCGCGCACGAAATACTTGCCTGCGATCACATAGACCAGCAGGGTCGGCAGCCCGGCGATCATCGCCGCCGCCATATCCACGTTATATTCCTTGGCCCCGGTGCTGGTGTTGACCAGGTTGTTCAGCGCCACCGTGATGGGCTGGGAGTCGCCGCTGGAGAACACCACGCCGAACAGGAAGTCATTCCAGATCTGGGTGAACTGCCAGATCAGGCAGACCATGATGATCGGGGTCGACATCGGCAGGATGATCAGCCGGAAGATGGTGAAGAATCCTGCACCGTCCAGTCGCGCCGCCTTTATCAGCGCATCGGGAATGCTGACGTAGTAGTTACGGAAGAACAGCGTGGTGAACGCCAGGCCGTAGACCACGTGCACAAACACCAGGCCGGTGGTGGTGCTGGCCAGCCCCATCTTGCCGAGGGTGAACGACGCCGGCAGCAAAACGGTCTGGAACGGCAGGAAGCAGCCGAACAACAGCAAACCGAAGAACAACTGTGAACCACGGAAGCGCCAAAACGACAGCACATAGCCGTTCAACGCGCCGATGGCGGTAGAAATCAACACGGCCGGCACGGTGATCTTGATCGAGTTCCAGAAGTAACCGTCGACGGTGGCCCAGGCCTTGACCCAGCCGATGCCGGTGACCACGGTTGGCCAGCTCAGCAGGTTGCCGGTACTGATGTCTTCCGGGGTCTTGAAGCTAGTGAGCAGCATCACCACCAGCGGTACCAGGTACAGCAGTACCGCGAGGATCAGCACCGCATAGATCGCGATGCGACTCAGGCTGATGGCAGGTTTGGAGGCGAGACTAGTCATGACGCTTGGTCCTCAGCTCGGAATACAGGTACGGCACGATGATCGCGAGGATCGCACCGAGCATCAGGATTGCACTGGCCGAGCCCATGCCCATCTGGCCACGACTGAAGGTGAACGAGTACATGAACATCGCTGGCAGGTCGGAGGAGTAACCCGGGCCGCCAGCAGTCATCGCTGCCACCAGGTCGAAACTCTTGATTGCAATGTGTGCCAGGATCATCACCGCACTGAAAAACACCGGACGCAGGCTTGGCAGCACCACGCTCCAGTAGATGCGCGGCATGCTCGCGCCATCGATCTGCGCGGCACGGATGATCGACTGGTCCACGCCACGCAGGCCGGCCAGGAACATCGCCATGATAAAGCCAGAGGCTTGCCACACCGCGGCGATCACCAGGCAGTAGACCACGCGATCCGGGTCGATCAGCCAGTCGAGACGGAAGCCTTCCCAGCCCCAGTCACGCAGGAGTTTGTCCAGGCCCATGCCTGGGTTGAGCAGCCATTTCCACGCCGTACCGGTGACGATCATCGAGAGCGCCATCGGGTACAGGTAAATGGTGCGGATAAAGCCTTCGCGACGAATTTTCTGGTCGAGGAAAATCGCCAGTGTCACGCCGATCACCAAGGTGATACCGATAAACATCCCGCCGAAAAGGGCCAGGTTCTTGCTCGCGACCCACCAGCGATCGTTGTCGAACAACCGCTCGTATTGCGCAAGGCCCGCCCATTTGTAGCTCGGCAGGAACGTAGACGTCGTGAACGACAGTACAAACGTCCACAGGATGTAGCCGTAGAAGCCCACCAACACGATGAACATGCTGGGCGCCAGCACCAGTTTGGGGAGCCAGCGCTGCAGTGCATCGAACGGCGAGGCTTTGCTGAACACAGCAACAGAACTCATGGGGAAATCCAATACAGGAAAAAAGGACTACAGGAACAGGCCTTGTGAGGGGTCAGGGGCCCCCCTCACAAGGTCAACCGTTACTTGGCAGACTTGATCGCAGCGCCGAGTTTCTTGGCGGTGTCGGCCGGGTCGGCTTTCGGGTCGTTGATGTAGTTGGTCACGACATCAAAGAACGCACCTTGTACGGCCAGGGTGGTGGCCATGTTGTGCGCCATGCTTGGCTGCAGGCCGCCGGTCTTGGCGTCGGCCAGGAAGTCCTTGGCCGCGGTCTGGGCGCAGGAGTCGAAGCCGAGCTTGTCCATTTCATTGAGCATGTCGGTACGAACCGGGATCGAACCCTTGTTGATGCTGAACACCTTCTGGAAGTTTTCACCCAGCACGACCTTGGCGATGTCCTGCTGGCCAGCGGCAGTGCCTTTGTCTTTCTGCTTGAACACCGCCAGGGAGTCGATATTGTAGGTGAAGGCCTTGTCGGTGCCTGGGAAGGCTACGCACTCGTAATCCTTACCGGCGACTTTCTTGGCAGCGGTCCATTCGGACTTGGCCCAGTCACCCATGATCTGCATACCGGCCTTGCCGTTGATGACCTTGCCGGCCTCGAGGTTCCAGTCCTGGCCTTTGCCGTCGACGTCCATATAGGTCGCGACTTTCTTCAGCTCGGTCAGGGCCTTGACCATCTGCGGACCGGTCAGCGCGCCGTTATCCAGGTCGACCAGGGCTTTCTTGTAGCCATCGGCCCCCATCACCGACAAGACGACGGCTTCGAACACCGTGCTGTCCTGCCAAGGCTGGCCACCGTGGGCGAGCGGGATGAAGCCCGCGGCCTTGAGCTTGTCGCCGGCTGCGTAGAATTCTTCGAGGGTGGTCGGGTTCTTGGTGATACCGGCTTTCTTGAAGACGGCCGGGTTGATCCACAGCCAGTTCACGCGGTGGATGTTGACCGGTACGGCGACGTAGTCACCGTCGAACTTCACGGTATCGGAGACTTTCTTGTCGAGCAGGGAGTCCCACTTTTCTTCTTTGGCGACGTCTTTGAGCACGTCGGTATCGAGCAGGCCAGTAGACGCCCATTCCTGGATGTCCGGGCCTTTGATCTGGGCAACACCTGGCGGGTTGCCAGCCACCGCGCGGCTTTTCAGCACAGTCATGGCTGTGGCGCCACCGCCACCGGCAACGGCGCCGTCTTTCCAGGTGAAACCATCTTTCTCAACTTGGGCCTTCAGGACATCTACGGCCGCTTTCTCACCACCGGAGGTCCACCAATGCACAACTTCAACCGTCCCTTTCGAGTCGGCGGCAAAAGCACTGAGGGGAAACAACGAGGCGACGGAAATAGCGATGGCGAGGCGATTAATCGCGTTCATCTGAGTACCTTTTTTTTGTTGTTATGCATGCAAGTCTGGAGCTTGCGCTGCACGGAGTTTAAACAGGGATGTTGCAAGCGCAGGTAACAAAGGGATGCACAAATGTCACCATCTGGTGACATAGCACCCCTCTGCCAAGGCGCTGGCCATGCTTGGGGACAAGGGCAGTGCAGGCAGCACTACCGCTTGCCAGGCGTGATACAGGTCCGCTTTGCCACCCCATATCCGACTGCTGGGCTGGTTATGCGGGCTGAGTTCGTGGTGCCAACTGCCATGGGCTCGATCAATAAAATGGGTGTCACAAAACTCCCAGAAGCACCGGTACCAGGTTTCATACTGCAACTCGCCGGTGCGCTTGAGCAAAGCCTGGGCGGCGGCGCTGGCTTCGGCGTGGGTCCAGTGCAGGCGCTCGCGCACTACCGGGCGGTGGTTCCAATCCAGGGTGTAGACGATGCCGGGGGCACCATCCACCGCCCATGCATACTCGCAGGCACTGGCGAACAGGCCTTTGGCGGCGGTCAACAGCCAGCCCGGCGTGGCCAGGCCGGCTTGCAGGCGTGCGGCTTCCAGGTGCAACACCAGGCGAGCCCATTCGAAACCGTGGCCAGGGGTGATGCCGTAGGGGCGGAATCCGTCAGCGGGGTTGTCTTCGTTGTAGTCGAGCAAGGGTTGCCACTGGGCGTCGAAATGCTCGATCACCATGAATTGGTTGCCGGCGGCGTGGGTCTGGATCACACGCTCGACGATACGCAAAGCACGGTCCAGCCAGCGGGTATCGGCGGTGACATCGGCCAGGGCGAGAAACGCTTCGGTGGCGTGCATGTTGCTGTTGGCGCCGCGATAGGCTTCGACGCTGCTCCAGTCCCGGGCAAAGGATTCGAGCATCACGCCCTCCTCCTCGCTCCAGAAGAACTGATCGATGATAGAGACGGCGTCGTTCAGCAAGGTTTGCCCACCGGGTGCACCCACCGCCACCGCCGAGCTCGCGGCCAGGGCGACAAAGGCGTGCAGGTACGCGGCCTTACCGGTGTTGCCATCCAAGGCGCGAGGGGCGGCGAACCAGCCACCATGTTCGCTATCGCGCAGCGGGCCACTGAGCGCGGCGACCCCATGCGCGACCAGCTCGGCATAGCCCGGTACGCCCATGGCGTGGGCCATGGCGAAGCTGTGGGTCATGCGAGCGGTGTTCATGGTTTCGGCCTGGGCATTGGCTGGCAACTGGCCTTGATCGTCCAGGTTGCCAAAGCCTTCAGGCAAGCGGGCGGCCTTGGCGAATGACAGCAGGCGCTGGCCTTCGTTGGCGAGCCAGGCGTGATGGGCAGGTGCGTTCAGCCAACTGCTGGCAGGCAGTGGTTGCGTGGTCATGGGTAGCCCTTTTTATTTTTTATGGGATGGGCCCGAGTCTAAACAAGGGCGAGACGAGGGCAAGTAACGAAGGGGATGGGAAATGTCACCGGATGGTGACATTCATACCACTGAGTTGGCTATGGGAAGCGGGCTTGTCCTAATACCTGTCAGTTAAGGAGAAACACTGTAACCGTGGCGAGCGGGCTTGCCCTAATGCCGTTCAGTTAAGCGTACATCGCCTTCTGTAGGAGCGAGGGGGACGCCTAGTTCTTGCTCGCGAAAAACGGAACGCGGCGCCTGTGAGTTCTTCGCGAGCAAGCTCGCTCCTACAAAAAAGCCTTAACTGAACGGCATTAGGGCTTGTCCCGCGTTGGGCTGCGTAGCTGCCACAGTCAAGAAGAACGCGGTGTATCAGCCACTCCGTGGAGGCTGGTTTTGGGGCTGCTTCGCAGCCCAACGCGGGGCAAGCCCGCTCGCCACAGGGCGATTTGTCAGGGGCTGAAAAGGTGCGTAGGTACCCATCCCTTCCACATTGGCTCCCCTGCGTTTTATAGACCAGCGGCACACCCGATTACCTAAACAATGACCTGCGGCAGCATCGCTGTAACATTCTGCAACGAACATGCACGACATCCTCACAACACTGGATGCTCCGGCATGGCCACCCCTTCCCTGACTGCCTCCACGCATACGTCATCGATTGATACCCAACCCCGGCTCGACAAGAAACCCGGCCTGCTGACGGTGATCATCTTCTTTGCCGTGCTCGCCATGGGCCTGTTGTTCACCGCCTACAGCCTGATGCGCGACATGCACGAACTGGGCACCGTCGTTACCACCTGGACCCCGTTTCTGCTGTTGGGCGTGGCACTGTTGATCGCCCTGGGTTTCGAGTTCGTCAACGGTTTCCACGACACCGCCAACGCCGTGGCCACGGTGATCTACACCAACTCGCTGCCGCCGCAATTTGCGGTGGTGTGGTCGGGCTTTTTCAACTTCCTCGGCGTGCTGCTCTCCAGCGGCGCGGTGGCGTTCGGCATCATTGCCCTGCTGCCGGTCGAGCTGATTTTGCAGGTGGGTTCCTCGGCCGGTTTCGCGATGATCTTCGCCCTGCTGATCGCGGCGATCCTGTGGAACCTCGGCACCTGGTGGCTGGGGTTGCCGGCGTCTTCATCCCACACCCTGATCGGCTCGATCATCGGTGTCGGCGTGGCCAACGCCCTGATGCACGGGCGTGACGGCACCAGCGGCGTGGATTGGAGCCAGGCGATCAAGATCGGTTATGCCCTGCTGCTCTCGCCGTTGATCGGCTTCGTCTTTGCCGCACTCTTGCTGCTGGCCCTGCGTGTCTTCGTGAAAAACCGTGCACTGTACAAGGCGCCCAAAGGCGACACCCCGCCGCCCTGGTGGATTCGCAGCATGCTGATCGTCACCTGCACCGGTGTGTCGTTCGCCCACGGCTCCAACGATGGGCAAAAAGGCATGGGCCTGATCATGCTGATCCTGGTTGGCACCTTGCCGATGGCCTATGCGCTGAACCGCACCATGCCCGCCGAACAGTCGTTGCAATTTGCGGCGGTGGCCGAAGTGACCCAAGTGGCGCTGATGAAAAGCGCGCCGCAGGCGCTGGCCGGCGACCCGCGACCGATCCTGTCGACCTATGTGACTACCAAGCAGGCCACGCCCGAGCTGATCCCGGCCCTCGCCGCCCTCGCCGGCCAGATCGGCGATGAAGTCAAAGGCTACGGCTCCCTGGCCAAAGTCCCCGCCGAAGCCGTCGGCAACGTGCGTAACGACATGTACCTGAGCAGTGAAACCATTCGCCTGATGGACAAGGACAAAGTCGGCCATTTCGACGCCGATACCCAGGGTAAGCTGCAACTGTTCAAGCAACAGATCGACAATTCCACCCGGTTTATTCCGCTGTGGGTGAAGATCGCCGTGGCCATCGCTCTGGGGCTTGGGACCATGGTCGGCTGGAAGCGCATCGTGGTGACCGTGGGCGAGAAAATCGGCAAGACCCACCTGACGTACGCCCAGGGCGCCTCGGCCGAGACCGTGGCGATGCTGACCATCGGCGCCGCGGATATGTTCGGGTTGCCGGTGTCGACCACCCATGTGTTGTCGTCCGGTGTGGCGGGGACCATGGTGGCCAATGGCGGCGGTTTGCAGATGAAGACCATCCGCAATTTGCTGATGGCCTGGGTGTTGACGTTGCCCGCGGCGATTGTGCTATCCGGTAGCCTGTACTGGCTGTTTACCAAACTCTTCTGACACACCATCGATGCACAATGTGGGAGGGGCGGTGCGACGATTCGACGTGCTCCCTCCCACATTTGGACGTGTGCTGTGTCAGCTGTTGAAGAGCCCGGCCATCGCCTTCAGCCGTTTCTTGTACACCCGCCGCGCCTCCAGCGCCTCCTCCAGCGTCACCGCCACAAACCCCGCCCGCTGGTTCGGCTGCATCTGCCCGATCAGGTCCAGGTCGGCACTGATCACCGTGCCGATCATCGCGTAACCACCGCCGGATACCGCATCGCGGTGCAGCACAATCGGCTCCAGACCGGCCGGTACCTGGATCGAACCGATGGGGTAGCAACTGTCGACGATATTCGACGGGTCAGACCCGGCCCCAAACGGCTGCTCCCGTGGCTGGAAACTCAACGCACTGCCGCCCTTGAAGCGATAACCGATGCGGTCCGCTTCGGAACCCACCGTCCACGGTTCGGCAAAAAAGCTGCTTTTTGCCCCATCGCTGAGGCGTTCGTAATACAGCCCCGGCACCACGCGCAAGGTCACATCGCCACCGACCGAACGACGCAACGCCATCGGCAAACTGTTGCCCGCCCGCCCCTGTCCGCTGGCTGGGCCGATGGGCAATTCATCGCCGGCCTGCAAGCGCCGCCCGTGAAACCCACCCAGCGCGCCGAGGGTGTAAGTGGAACGACTACCGAGCACCACAGGCACATCGATCCCCCCGGCGACCGCCAGGTAGGCCCGGGCGCCCGCCTTCGGAAATTCAAAGCGCAACACCTGCCCCGCGCGTACAAGGAAGGCGGTGTCCTGGTGCACCACTTCGCCGTCCAGGCGTGGCGACATCAGGGCGCCGCTGATGGCCACCAGCGCGTCCTGTTGAAACGCCAGTTCGGGGCCGATCAACGTGCATTCCAGCCCCGCCGCGCCGACCGGATTGCCCACCAAGTGGTTGGCCGCGCTCAACGCGTACTGGTCCAGCGCGCCGGACGGCGGGATGCCCAGGTGGTAATAACCTTCACGGCCCAGGTCCTGTACGGAGGTGGCCAGGCCGGGTTTGAGGACCTTGATCATGCCAGCGCCTCCTGCAGGGTTTTCGGGTAGCCGATGGGGTCGGCGAGAAACGCATCGAGGGAAAACTCCACCGGGCGGATGCGCAGGTCGAAACGCCCAGCGTCCACCTCGGCGACGGCCAGGTCGTAGGCCGTGCGGTCGATGGGTTTGAACTGCACGATATCGCCGGGGCGGAAGAACACCATGTGTTCCTGAAGGTAAGCCAACTGCTGCGCCGGGTCGTAGATCGGCGCCGGGGTTACGCCGAACATCTGATAACCGCCGGCGCCGCGCACCGAGTAGATGCAACCGAAACAGCCACCGTGGCCAAGGGTCAGCTTTGGCGTGTCGGTACGCGGGCGCAGGTACTTGGGCACCTGCAATTGCCGCGCGCGCTCGACCATCTGGAACATGAACGGCAAGCCCGCGACAAAGCCGACCATCGACACAAACCACGGCGCGCCACTGTGGGCGGCGATAAATGCGTCGACATCCGCCAGGCCATTGATGCGCGCGGCGTACTCCAGGTCGGTGCCGCTGGGGTCCTGGTGGCGATCGCGAAAACGCATCAGGGTTTCATGGGTCCAGGGGTCGTTGTACAGCACCGGGATTTCGATGATGCGCGTGTGCAAGGTGCGTTCGGCCACCGCCTGGGTTTCGGCGCTTTGCACCGCGTCGAGCAGCACATGGGGCGCGATGCGGTCGGGGTCGAAGCGAATCTGGAACGAGGCATTGGCCAGGCATACATCCAGCACGCCATCCAGGGCCAGGCGCTCCACGGCGCGGGTCACGGCCATGCCCTTGAAAAAAGCCTCCAGGGACATGCTGTCGCTGACCTCGGCAAACAGGTGTTCATCCGCGCCGAAGCTGTAGCGGATTGGGGATGTTTCAGCCATGTCTGTTCCTCTTGGAATCATTGTAGAAAGGCAGGCAAAAAAAAAATGATCTGTGGCGAGCGGGCTTGGTGTGTGAGCGAGTCAGTTGTGGCAAGCCCTAATGCCGTTCAGTTAAGCGTACATCGCCTTCTGTAGGAGCGAGGGGGACGCCTAGTTCTTGCTCGCGAAAAACGTCAGGAAACACGCGTTATCGTTGACGTTTTTCGCGAGCAAGCTCGCTCCTACAGAAGGCGATGTACGCTTAACTGAACGGCATTAGGACAAGCCCGCTCGCCACAACAGCCCTAGATGCCGGGCGTTCAGCGTGATTGATAGCATTTCAGTTTGAAAATTTGCGGAACGCCCAGCGCCCGGCGATCAGCGTGAAGGTCGCGACCAGCGCCACCAGGATCCAGAAGCCCTCCGGGTCCTGGGAAAGCGGCACGCCGCCGACGTTCATGCCGAAAAAACCGGCAATGATATTGATCGGTAACGCCAGCACGGTCACCACGGTCAGGGTGAACAGCGTGCGGTTGCTTTGTTCGTTGAGGTTGGCGGCGATCTCTTCCTGCAACAGCTTGATCCGCTCACCCAGGGCCGTCAGGTCGTTGATGATCAGCGCGAACTCCTCGGTGGACTTGCGCAGCTCCTTCACGTCTTCCTTTTGCAGCCACTGCGGTGGGCGGTTGAGCAGGCGCAATAACGAGCCGGGCTCCAGCGCCAGCAAGCGTTGCAGGCGCACCAGCACCCGGCGTGCGGCCCCCAGTTCGGCGCGGTTGGTGGACAGGCGCGAGGACAGTAGCTGATCTTCGATATGGTCGACGCTGATGCTGGTCTTGCGCACGATCTGCGTCAGCACTTCGCCCTGGTCGCGCAGCAGGTGTACCAGCAGCTCCGAGGGCGAGCGAAAGCGTTCGCCGGCCTTCACCGAAGAACGCAGTTTATCCACCGAGTGCAGGGGTTGCAGACGTGCGCTGATCAACAGCCGGCTGCGGGCGCACACCCACAGTGTGGAAATATCCGACGAGACCATGCTGCTGAAGTTGAACACCACGTCGTTGACCACCGCCAGCAAGGCCGAGTCGACGTGCTCGATACGGGTGGAGCGCGAGCCTTCGTGCAAGGCTTCGAAGAACTCTTCCGGTAAATCCAGATGCGCCTGCATCCAGCGCTCGCACGCGGCGTGGGCCAGGTTCAGGTGCAGCCAGAGGAATTCTTCCGGGTCGCCCGGTTGCTGTAATGCTTGCAAGGCCGTGGCTGAATCAATCTGCTCACCCTTTTCACCGGGGCGAAAACGAAAACCGTAAAGCAAGCCAAACAGATCAGGATCCTGGTGGCTGTGGTCGATGCTGTGGTTCATGGCGGCTCGCAAAGAAAGCGCCTGTAGGACGTTTCACAGGTTCGCGTGGGCGAATCATTGCAAGGATATTTGACAGTTTTGTGACCGTTTGAAGGGGGCGAGCATAATTAAGACACTTTTTTGACCATCGCGCTGAGCGGCTCCGGGCCGTCATGGTTGCCGCGATGAAGGGCAGTGACCAGCAGGTAGATGGATGAACGCCCATAAAAAAACCGCGCCACCCAAAGGTGGCGCGGTTTTTTCAAGGGTTGACTCAAGTGTCGAGTTTGTCTTCCAACACGGCGCCGGTCTTGGCGTCGAGTTTCACTTCGAACTTCTTGCCGGCGGTGTCGGTCAGGTCGACTTCGTAGACCAGTACACCGCTTTTGTTGTGGTCCAGCTCGGTGTCGGTGATGCTGGCACCTGCGTGCTTGGCCAGCGCGGCGGCATTGAGTTGCTCGAAAGGCTTCACGGCACCGGACTTGAGCAGGCCTTCAATGTGATCCGGGCGAACATCCGCCTGGGCCAGGCCGGCGGTCAGGGTCAGGGCAGTGGCGGCGAACAGGGCAGTCAGGGTTTTCATCGTGTGTGTCCTTCTTCGTTGAGCTGTTTAAGTGGCGCCAGATTAACCAGCGCAACTTAACTCATCCTTAATGGCAAACTGACTCACTCAGTACTTATAGTCGTTCAGCAGGTCCTGCACGCTGGACGACGGCCAGCGCTTGTAGAACTTCAGCAGTTCGGCTGCGCGGTTGGTGAAGATGCCATCGACGCCGGCTTTCATCACTTTCTCGAAGTCCACGGGCTCATCCACGGTGTAGACGTGCACCAGCAGGCCCTTGTCGTGGGTCAGCTTGTTCATTTCAGGCTTGACCAGGTCGGTGTAACTCTGGTCCCCGTGGGCCGTCAGTTCGGCCGAAGGGCCCGTGCCGATGGCGCCCAGGCTCTTGGCTTCGTCGACCCACTTTTCGAACTCGGCAAAGTCTTTCGGCTCTTGCTTGGCGTAGTAGGCCGCCTTGGTCGGCTCGCCGGATTCGGCGAAGGTGACTTTGGACTTAGGCTCGATGCTGCCTTCACCCACCCACAACAGCAGGATCTTCGGGGTGTTCGGCATTTCTTTCTGCAGCTCTTTGAGGCTGGCGGTCTCGAACGTTTGCAGCACCACGCGGCCCTTGCCTTGGCCGACGCCGGTATTGCTCTTGCCCAGCTTGGAGCCGGCGGAGCTCAGCCAGCCTTTGTCCAGCAGCTTGTTCTTCAGGTCGGCTTCGATACCGGGGAATTGCTTGGGCTCCTTGGTCTCGATGTACAGGCCGGGTTTGTGCTGCGGGTTGCCTTCGGCGATCTTGATGATGTCGTCCAGGCTCTGGATTTTCAGGCCGACGAAGCCGGGACGGGCGCGATCCGGGTAGGCGGCATTGAACCAGCTGCCGGCGTCGAGGGTTTGCAGTTCTTTCCAGGTGAACTCGTTGGCCGGGGCGTCCTTGCGCTCGGGAAACTTGGTGGCCACGTCGGTGGTGCGTTGCAGGTTGTTGTCGTGCAAGGCGAACAGCACGCCGTCCTTGCTGCGCTGCAGGTCCATTTCCAGGTAGTCGGCGCCCAGGTCTCGCGCCACCTTGTAGGCCGCCGCGGTGGATTCAGGGGCGTCGTAGGAGGCGCCACGGTGGGCGATCACGGCAGGGTGGGGAATGCCTTCGTTAGTTGCCAATTCAGCCGGGCTGATCGGGTCGGCAGCCTGTACAGGGGCCATGCCGAGCATCAGGGCGAGCAGCACGCCCCCTAGGGTGGCGGGCGCCGGGCCGTTGGTAAACGTGACAGGCATATGCGAAATCCTTTCGTGGAGGTAGCTTTGAGAAGGCCTCCTTTTTAACAATTGATTGCGAACGGCGCTATCACCAAACCGACATTAACGTGCGCACGCGCCAATTTTCTCGGTTTTTTTGCGATACATTGCAGTACTCTTGCTGCGAACTGCCCCGTTAGAGGGCAGTCCTTTCTGCCACGCGTGTAAACCATCTTTCCAGTCCCTGTGGGACTTTTCAGTGAGGTTTACCATGCGCATCACCTCCGAGCTTATCTGCCAGGCTGCCGATCAACTCCGCGGATTTGTCGGCCTGAACCGCAAGACCGGCCAATACATCGTACGTTTCAGCGAAGACTCCTTCGGCATGGACGTGGCCGATGACGGCATCATTCCTACCGCGGAATTCGTCTGGTTGCCGGCCCCTGAGCAGACCATGACGCTGTCGCGCGAACGTATCCAGTTGCTGTTGGACCAGAATATCGACGACCGCATCAACATCAGCGAACCGCTGCGTGTGTATATGCGGCGCGTGGAGATTCCGCAGATCAGCGCATTACGCAGCCTGGTGAGCTAGACGGCATAAGCGGTAAGCGAGCTTTTTGTGGCAGCGGGCTTGTTGTGGTGGGCAGGCTTTCTCTGGTGAGCGGGCTTGTTGTGGCAAGCGGGCTTGTTGTGGCGAGCGGGCTTGCCCCGCGTTGGGCTGCACAGCAGCCCCAAAACACAGCCCCGGAGCTGCCTGACACACTGCAGCGTTCTTAATTGGGGCTGCTGCGCAGCCCAACGCGGGGCAAGCCCGCTCGCCACAGTAGGCCCTCCACACCACAACAGGCCCGATTGCCACAACAAGCCCGCCCCCTCAGAGAACCAGGCGATACGAAGGTTACTGGCCTTGGAATGCGTAGGCCCGTTCCACCTTGCACACCCTTGTCTGAAACGCCGAGTACCAGGTGGCGCGTCCTTGTTCACGCACTGCCCGGTGCTCGGCCTGCTGCTTCCAGGCGAGGATGTCGGCCTCGCTGCGCCAGTACGACACGGTGATCCCCAGGCCATCCTCCCGGGCCGATTCCACCCCGAGAAAACCCGGTTGCTCGCGCGCCAGTTCCAGCATGCGGGCGGCGGCTTCGCCGTAACCGTGATCACCATCGGTGCGCAGTGAGCTGAAAATCACGGCGTAATAAGGCGGGACGGGGGTGTTGGCGATCATGCCGAGACCTCCTGGCAAGCCTTCAGCAGCGCAATCGCCAAGGGCGGCGTGATGCCCTTGAGCGCCGCGCGTTCCGGCTGGAACAGGGTGGCGACGAAGAACGGATGATCCAGCAACTCGACCGCGCGCAGGTCGCCCGCCGAATCATGCCCGCTGGCAATCAAGTTGCCTTCCAGCAGCGCGTCGGCGAACTCGGGGTTGATGCCGTAGCGGCAGCGATAGCCTTCCTCGATATCGAGGCTGTCGTAGGCTTGGGCGATGCGCGTGTAGGGCGCCAGGCGCACCGTGTCAGAGGCCTCGACCAGAGCGCAACTCAGTGGCGTGATCACTGCGCGCCGGGCCTTCGGCGCCAGTTCACCGTGTTCGGCGTCGGCCCAGCCCAACACGTTGCGGGCGTATTCCAGCACTGCGTGTTGAAAACCGCCGCAGGTACCGAGGAACGGCCGACGTTGCTCGCGGGCAAACCGGATCGCCCGTAGCGCACCGTCGGTGTCGCGGTAGGGGCTGGCAGGCACGCACCAGAAACCATCGAAACCCTGCAACGGTTGATGGGGGCCAAGGGTGTCCGTCTCCAGCCATTGCACGTGAACCTTCAGGCCCAATGTGTCGGCGGCTTGTTGCAAGGCGAGGGGAATCGCCTGGTGGGCGATAACGTCGGGGTTGTAATCGCCGATCAGGGCGAGGTGCAGGGCGGTGGTTTTCATCGGGTGCATCCCATGGCTTGTGGTGTCCTGAGGCGCACTATAGATTGGCGCTCACGCAATCAATATTGGCATTTCCCCATATGCTCAATGCGGCCACGCACTATCGACTCGACTACAACGACCTGTCGCTGATCCTTGCCTTGGTGCGCGGCGCCACGCTGGCGCGCGCGGCGGCGTTGCTGCGGGTGGATGTGTCGACGGTGTTCCGCGCAGTACGGCGCCTGGAGGCCGCGCTGGGCCAGACCTTGTTCGAGAAAAGCCGTGCCGGCTACTTGCCCACCAGCCTCGCCAGCCACCTGGCGCAGCAGGCCGAGCGCGCCGAACAGGCCTTGGAAGCGGCGCGGATTGGCGTGGAACAGGGCGGCGAGGTGATCAGCGGCACGGTGCGCCTGACCTGCACCGACTCAGTGCTGCAAGGCCTGTTGCTGCCGGCACTGGCGCAGTTCATGCCGGACTACCCGGCACTGACCCTGGAACTGAGCACCTCGAACGATTTCGCCAACCTCAGCCGCCGCGATGCCGACATCGCCCTGCGCTTGACCAAGACCCCGCCCGAACACCTGGTAGGACGCTGCCTTGGCAGCGTGACGTATCGGGTGTGTGCCAGCGCCGATTTTGCACGACGACATGCAGGACGTGACCTGGCCGACCTGGCCTGGATCGCACCGGATGACTTTTTGCCCGATCACCCCACCGTCGCCTGGCGCCGCGCGCACTTGCCAGGCGTGCGCCCCAGTTATCGCTGTAACAGCATGTTGTCGGTCACCGAGCTGGTGCGGGCGGGGTTGGGCGTGGCGGCGTTGCCGGACTTTCTGCTGGGTGGCGACCTGCAACCGCTGGGCCCTGTGCTGGCAGGGCACGACACGGCGCTATGGCTGCTCACGCGTCCCGATTGCCGGGCGTTGCGTTCGGTGGTGACGCTGTTTGATGAGCTGGGGAAGCACCTGCGGTTGCCGGGGCGCTAGGTTTTCCGCACAAAGTGCTCATGCATTTCGCAGGTCAGGGTCTCGATACGCTCGGTCAGTTGCTTGGTCATTTCCGTCAGGCGGGTGTTCTGTTCCAGCAGTTCCAGCAGTTGCTTGGTGGTCCGCGCGGCCTCGGCCTGGCGCTCGGCGTTGGCCACGGCCAGCGCTTCCCGGTGCTGCGCGTCGGCGTCGGACTGGGCTTTATCGCGGGCGGCCTGGCGTGTCTGGGCCAGTAGGATGAGCGGCGCGGCATAGGCCGATTGCAGGCTGAACGCCAGGTTGAGCAGGATGAACGGGTATACGTCAAAGTGCGTGATGCCGCTGACGTTGAGCGCCACCCACAAGATCACGATCGCGGTTTGCGCGCCGAGGAAAGTCGGCGTGCCAAAGAAGCGCGCGAAGGCTTCGGCCTTCAGCGCAAAGGTGTCGTTGCCGAAGGTCGGCGCCAGGTGATCGTGGCGCCGGTGGAAACGTCGATGGTCGACGGGGGTGGTTTCAGGCTTATCTGGCGTCATGGTGGGCTCGTGTCATCAACGGTAAGACGGGCGTTCACTATAGTCCTGGCGACCTGTCTGACGTATGAATAACCCAGAGCCGATTCAGTGGGCGCTGCGTTCGTTGGCAAAAGCGCTCACTGCCTGTACCGCCTCACTGGTGCCTTCGCGAATTTGCAGGATCACCGTGCCGGCGCGGTTGGCCAACTCCACAGCCTGGGCGGCGCGGTCACGTGTGCCGTCCATGCTGTCGATAGCCTGGCGGGTCTCGTCCTGGATCATCGCGATCATGCTGGAGATCTCGGTCGTCGAGCCGCTGGTGCGCGCCGCCAATTGCCGTACTTCGTCGGCCACCACCGCGAAGCCACGGCCTTGTTCACCCGCCCGCGCCGCTTCGATTGCCGCATTGAGCGCCAGCAGGTTGGTCTGGTCAGCGATGCCTCGGATGGTGTTGACGATGGCGGTGATCTGCTGCGAACGCTGGCCCAGTTTGGCGATCAGTTGCGACGAGCCGTCAATGTCGGCGGCAATCTCACGCATGCCAGTGGCGGATTGCTGGATCACTTCGGCGCCTTTTTCCGCGATGTCCCGGGTGTTCAGGGAGATGTGGTACGCCTGGGCTGCACTGGCCGCGTCGGCGGCGTGCTGTTGCACCATGGCGGTGACGTCGGAGGCGAACTTCACCACTTTGCACAGGCGCCCACTGGCGTCGTGTACCGGGTTGTAGTTGGCTTCCAGCCAGACGGTCTGGCCATTTTTATCGACGCGCTCAAACTGGCCGCTGAACAACTGGCCCTGGTTCAGGCGCTGCCAGAACTCACTGTAGGCCGAACTGTTGACCAACTCCGGTTTGCAGAACAGGCGGTGATGCTTGCCCTGGATCTGCGCCAGGCTGTAACCCATGCGCTGCAGGAAATTGTCGTTGGCGGTGATGATAGTGCCGTCGAGGTTGAACTCGATCACTGCCATGGAGCGGTCGATAGCGCCCAGTTTGGCATCCGCTTCGCTCTCGGCCTGCAGGCGCGGGGTGACATCCATCGCGTACTTCACCACCTTGATCACTTTGCCGGCGTCGTCGCGTACCGGGTTGTAGCTGGCTTCCAACCACACCGACTGGCCGGCGTTGCCCACCCGTTCAAAGGTGCCGGATTGGAATCGACCGTTGCGCAAGTCCGACCACAACTGGTTGTACTCGGCGCTGCGGACGTATGCCGGGGTGCAGAACAGGCGGTGGGGTTGGCCCTCGATCTGCTCGGCGCGATAGCCCAAGGTCTTGAGGAAGTTCTCGTTGGCTCGCAACACGGTGCCTTGTAGGTCGAATTCGATCACTGCCATGGAGCGCTCGATGGCGTTCAGCAGGCTGGCCTGTTGCGCGACGGTATTTTGCAGGAGGTCGATGGTTTTTTTATGCGCGTTGAATAGCATGTTCGGGTGCTCGGGTAAGCAAGCGTCTTGGGGTATCCATGAATATGCGCCTGCCTCCGTAGGGCGCTTCGCCTCACGGTTGACGTGCTCATTGTCAGCTTCCTTGTGCCGACAGCGGGGTGGAACAACCGGTTCAGAGTGATCAGCCTGACCAGAAGTTCGACCCAGTTCAGGGCCTTTTTTGGGTTAGCGGACGGGTGGAGGCATTGTGCTATCTATTCGGGAGTGTCGCAGCAGTCAGACGGGCTGCCGCATCAGGTCTTCAGGCGGAATGGGCGATCAAGTAATTGCTGACATTGACGCGATTGCGCCCGGTATCTTTGGCTGTGTACAGCGCTCGGTCCGCCGCATTCAGCCACATGGCGGCATCGGTGAAGAGCGGCTGGAAGTCCGCCAGGCCGATGCTCAGGCTGACGCGCAATTCGGGGATCAGCGGGTTCTGATAACGGCTGAAGGTTTCGCGCATGTGCTCCATGACCTTCGCGGCTTCGTTCAACGACATCTGTGGAAGAATCACACAGAACTCATCGCCACCGTAACGGCCGGCCAGGTCGTTTTCGCGCAGGTGGCGCCGCAGCTCCAGGCCCAATTGCCGCAACACGGCGTCGCCGATGATATGCCCGTGGGTGTCGTTGATCTGCTTGAAGTGATCGATATCGATCAGGGCGATGGTGGCGTGGCTTTGCTGCAGCTGGCACTTATGGAACTTGAGGTGCAGCAGGTCTTTCCATGAACCGTGGTTGAGCAGGCCGGTCAGGCTGTCGGTGCGGCTCAAGGCACTGAGGGCACGTTTGTGTTCCGCCAGTTTGATCGCCAGTTGATAACAGACCATGCCGATGGCCATGGGATAGAGGGTCAGCATCGGCAGGCAGGTGTAGACCTGCAGCAGGCTGACATCGGGGTTGAACCGGATGCCGAACAGCGCCCAGGCCACACACGCCCCCGCCACTTGTGCCAGCAGGCCGCGCAGGAACAGGCGTAGGCCTCCGGCCGCGACGTTGTTCATGGTCATCATCGACAGGATGGTCACGGCTGTCAGTGGCGTGAACTGTGTGGCCGCGGCCCAGAAGCCGCCCGATAGGGAGTCATACAGCAGGTTGCGCTGTTCGGCCTGGTAGGGGAATTGGGAGCGGGTCGACAGCTGATATGCCACATGGGCCCAGGCAAACCCATTGAACAGCAGGAACGCCCATACCCAGCCCGGCATCGTGAGTGGATACAGCGCGCCGATGACGCTGATGCAACCGATGCCCAGGCCGATGATCCTTGGCTTGTAGATTCGCTTGGCAAATGAAAGCCCCTTGCCTCGTCTGTTTTCCATAAATTCCTGGTTCAGCTGTTTTTCACTGACACGGCTACGCACGTTTGCCCGATTAACCGTTGATCGGATAAGTCCGGTGAATATTGTCAGTTATTCCTGTGGGAATAATCAGTGTCCTTCCAAGCCATTTGTGGAGAGACCGTGCAGGAATCGTCGAAAAACGACCAGGGATGTCGCTTATGCAACAGTGAGCAGGGGGCCAGTGCTTCAGCGCTGTGCAGTGATTTCGTAACCGGCCAGGAAAAGATCGATGGCCGACTCGATTACCCTGGCCTGGCTGGGTGCATCAAGGGTGGGTTGGCCCAGCGTGATCTGTGGCCAGAACGCGAAAGCCTTGAGCAGGCTCTGGATCTGGTGGGCGGCGAAGGCCGGGTCGCTGCAACTGAGTCGGCCGTCTTGCTGGGCGGCGCGCACCCACTGGGTAAAGCCTTCTTCGCGTTTGCTCAGGCGGTTGACCATGTCCTGGGCGCGTTCCGGTGAATGGATGGTGGCGGCGATGGCAACCCGGGCCAGGTCGAGAAAATTGGCGTCCGACATCATCTTCATCTTGGCTTCGAGCAACTCGCGCAATTGTTCGCGCAACGGACGGTCGCTGGCGTAGCTGACGTCGAGCTGGGCGACGCTGCTGGCCCAGAGTTGGTGGAGAATTTCGGCGAACAACTCTTCCTTGCTGGGGAAATGGTTGTATACGGTGCGTTTGGAGACTCCGGCGGTGGCGGCGATCTTGTCCATGCTGGTGACCTCGAACCCGTTGACCCGAAACTCGGCAATGGCGGCGGCCACGATGGCTTCGCGTTTGCGGTCGGTGAGGCGCTGGGGGGCAGTCATGGGCAGTGATCGGCTCTAGGGGGAAAATTACACTCGGTAGTTTACTTGCTCCGGGTTTTGTTGCAATCTTGAAACTACACTGTGCAGTGTAACTTATGAGCGGTCTGTAGGAGTCACTCTGGAATGGCCACGATCTCAACCCGTCTCGACCCCGCGCCCGTCGCCCGCAAGCCTGCCGAACAGGCTCCGGGAAGCTTCAGCAACGGCGCTCCCGTGCAGCACGCCGGCTTTGCCAAAACCTTGGGTATTTTCTGGAAGATGCTCTTTCACAAGCCGCGCACCACGCGGCCAGTAGGGCAGATCCCGGTGCAACCGCTGACCCGCGAGCAACTGTCCGCCGCCCCCGACCACAGCGTATTTCGCCTGGGGCATTCCACGGTACTGCTGAAAATGCGCGGCAAGTTCTGGCTGACCGACCCGGTGTTCGCCGAGCGCGCGTCACCCTTCAGTTGGGCTGGTCCCAAGCGTTTCCATCAGCCCCCTATCACTCTTGAAGAACTGCCTGATTTGGAAGCGGTCATTCTTTCCCACAACCATTACGACCACCTGGACCGTAAGGCTGTCATCCAGTTGGCCGACAAGACCGCTGCCTTCCTGGCGCCGCTGGGCGTGGGCGATATCCTCGTCAAATGGGGCGTGGACGCGCGTAAAGTGCGGCAGCTCGATTGGTGGGAGGGCACGGAGGTCGGCGGCATTCATTTGGTCGCCACGCCTGCACAGCATTTTTCCGGGCGGGGCCTGTTTGATAGTAACCAGACGCTGTGGTGCTCTTGGGTGATGATCGACGGCGCGCGTCGGATCTTTTTCAGTGGCGACACCGGCTATTTCGACGGCTTCAAGCGAATCGGCGAACATTACGGCCCGTTCGACCTGACCCTGATGGAAACCGGTGCTTACAACGTCGACTGGCCCCATGTGCACATGCAACCCGAGCAAACCTTGCAGGCGCACATTGACCTCAAGGGCCGTTGGTTGTTGCCGATTCACAACGGCACCTTCGACCTGGCGTTCCATGCCTGGCACGAACCCTTCGACCGCATCATGGCGCTGGCATGGGAGCGCAATGTGTCGATTACCACGCCGCCGATGGGCCAGGCGTTCAGTTTGAGCATGCCTGAACGCGGTCATGCGTGGTGGTTGGATGTCGAGACGCAAGTGGTTGAGGAACACGCCGTGGGCTGAACGTCGGCGCACTTGGAAAAAGGAATTTTCAGGGTGTTTCGAGGTTGCGACAAGCGCCGGACGACGGTGCGATGATCCCTGGGAATTTCATTTCTCGGGGCAGGTTCTGATGGAAGACAAGTGTAGGAAGTACTGGCGCCCATGCGTGCCATGCCCAACGGGGCAAGCGTTACCCTCGGGCGCGACCTGCCCGCCCTCCGTTCCTCCCACTGATGCACCGAGCGGCAGCGCGGGCGGTATCACGTTCGGTGCCGCTGCTCACACACCTGAGCCTGCGGGAACCGGCGTCCCCACTCCCCGGTTTGACGTGCCGGGCCCGCTGATGAAAACCGTACGCGACCCGGCGTTATCGCTCAGTGCGTTAAGTGGCGTCGACCCATCGGGGCCGGTGATGGTGGAAGTCCCCCTGGTACTGAACAACAGTGCTTTTACCCCGGCACCGGCATTGACCGGGTGGCGCATAGGGTATGCCGGGCGCTATGTACGGGGTGATGCATACGAACCCGCTGAACACAGCGCCTCCTTCACTCGTGCCTTGGATAAGTTGCGCCAGGCGGGGGCGCAACTGGTGGCGCTGGACGCGGAGCAGGTGGACGACAGCCTTCAATTCAGCATGCACAACGAAATCGATCGACACGTGACGGAGAATCGCCTTGATGCCCTGGTGTCCGAGGGGCGAAGTGCCGCGTTTCATGCCGCGTGCAGAAGTGGCTACCCGGGGCTTTTCGAGCCGCTGGAAGAAGGCAACAGGCTTTGGTTTTATAGCGCCCACTGGATGCGTGATCACGTGAGGGCGTTGGCACAGAGCTACCGCCTGCTGTTACAGGAACCCGCCACCTTACAGCCCACACCTTGGGTGGAGTAATCGGACGAGACTGCAAGATTTACCCTGGGGGAGGAAAGCACCGCCCTTTTTAGACTGGTACCGGGTTATCAATCGATAGCTCGCACGTTCCGTCCAATCGAGGGGAATTTATGTTCATACCTTCTTCGTCCGGGGGATGGGCTGCCGACCTTTACCGGGCATTTACACAGCCTGGGCAGGGATACAAGAGCGCCCATGAAATGTCAGCGGATATGGCCAAGCACTCAGGGGTCACTTCAGAGTCGTTGGTGAAGGATTCGTTGAAGCAGATCGCCAATATTGACCAGGGGCTCCAGGGGGGAAACGCGTTTTTAGAAATCAACCGCAACGCCAGGAATGAGGCGAAGGCGCTCGATCAGGAGCGTGCCAACGGCCAGGTGCGCAGTTATCTGCATGGCGTGCCCGTGGCACTCAAAGATGTGTTTGAAACCCAAGGCAATATGCAGACGAGTGCTGGCTCAAAAGCCCTGGTGGGCGCGCCGGCGACTAAAAATGCCAAGGTCGTGGACCAGCTGCTGAAAGCAGGCATGGTCATTGTGGGTAAAACCAACATGAGCGAATTGTCCAACTTCCGCTCCGAAGCGCCGGCAGATGGGTGGAGCTCCCGAGGTGGACAGACGCTCAACCCTCATCGGCTTGGTGGCCCGGTGGCAGGGTCGAGTTCTGGCTCGGCGGTGGCGGTGGCCCAAGGGCATGTTCCGCTGGCATTGGGGCTTGAGACCAATGGTTCGGTTATTGCTCCGGCCGCCTATAACGGTGTTTTCGGCATGAAAACCACTGCCGGCCTGGTCAGCACGGAGGGCGTCATGACCAGTACGCGCCTGGATTCGGTGGGCACTTTTACACGTAATGTGCGTGATGCGGCAGAGGCACTCAACGCCATGACTGAGACCACCGTGTACACCGAGGGGCTCACGCCAGATGCCTTGAAAGGCAAGCGTATTGGCTACACACCATTGCCTGAGCTGACGCCGGAGGAGGCCAAGGACCCCGCGAAGCGCGCGGATAGAAAACACTTCGAGGACGCGATTGAACGGCTCAAGTCCGAGGGCGCTACCCTGGTGCCAGTGGGGCCAATGGACGAAGGCATATCTGATGACAACTACCGGGACTACAACGAAGCGTTGTTTACCGACGTTAAAAAACAGCTCGAGGACTATTTGGCGGGAAGGCAAGGCCTGCCGGTCAAATCACTATCGGAGCTGATCGCATTCAATAAACGCAACGGGCTGCCGGGCGAGCCGGACCAGAACCTTCTGGAACTCATCAACACCCTGGAGGTGCCGCAGGAGGAGCTCGACAGCCTGTGGGAGGCCATTACTCCGATTTTCCAGCAAACGATTGATAACCCGTTGAAGGCACACAAGCTCGACGCCATCGTGTCGAATTTCCTGTCCCATAACTATTACTTCACTGCTGCCGCGGGCTACCCAGGCATTTCAGTCCCTAGCGGCATGGATGATGAAGGCATGCCTACGGCGCTGTATTTCTATGGTTCGGGCAACAGCGAGGCCACCTTACTGTCCGTTGCCCATGGCTATGAGCAGGTGTCGCAGGCGATCAGGGAGCCGGCTTTCACCCCCGGTACGCCTTTCTCTCCCGCCCCGCCGATGACCGATGGCGGGGTTGAGATGACCGCCAACCACTGAACCTGACCCCCGCGTGATACAGGATGCATTGGGTGCTGCAATTGCAGGCCCGGTGCATTCAGCGTTCACGGTCGCCCGGCCACGGGATGAGCGTATCGGCCTGCTGCAAGAGCAAACCGCCGGCCTCTAAATCGCTGTGTGACTGGGGCGACTCCATGGCTGACCCGCCTGGACTCTACGCACCATTCGGTTGAGGCGTTGGTGGCTCGATTGCTGCCGCAGTTGAGCCCATCAGCCGCGACATAATGCCTTTAGAGGCCGGCGCGGCGGGTGCGGTTTCAAACCTGCGCGCCCTCATCCCCCATCCCGGCGCAAACCCAGGGAAAAACACCAGCCCCTCCGCCTCCAGGCGAAACGCCAGGGTCAGGCGGGTTTCATCGTCCACGTCGCCGTTGTTCTCGAATTGTTGA
This sequence comes from Pseudomonas fluorescens, assembly GCF_001708445.1. Classification (NCBI taxonomy): domain Bacteria; kingdom Pseudomonadati; phylum Pseudomonadota; class Gammaproteobacteria; order Pseudomonadales; family Pseudomonadaceae; genus Pseudomonas; species Pseudomonas fluorescens. The sequence goes on along the minus strand of NZ_CP015637.1, from coordinate 5,105,613 downwards.
ATCGCCGCCACCGACACGCCGGCCTGACGGGACAGGTCTTCGCGGCTCCAACCCAGCATCACGCGGGCCTGGACGCTGTGCTTGGCGGTGAATTGATGCAGGACGATCTGCTGTTCTACGAAAGAGCTCATTGCCAGAGAGGACATGGGTTGTCTCCAGGGTTCGACGGGGAAGGCAAACTATACTGTGTTTTTGTACAGTTGTTTCGACCGCTCATCAACTGGATTCTTAACCACCTGCTATTCCAGCATCGGCACTTCCCGAATAATCAGGTGGTCCAGGTTCTCGATATTGGCGCTGAATACCCCGAACGTCTGTTCCGGGTTTTTCTTGCTCGGCACTTGCTTGAGCGCCGGCGTCACCCCGTAGAAGAAGCAATACAGCGGCCGTTCGCTGCTGGCCGCGGCCTTGATCTGCTCCAGGAACGCCTTGCGCTTGCGGTAGTTCTCGATGAGTTTCTTGCTCAGGTAGACGTTGACCGAATAGGGCTTCTTGTCGAGCCAGACCTTCTTTTCAAAGTCGATGCGAAAACTGCTGGTGTAGTCCTTGATCGCTTTGATCTTGCCCCAGTAGATCAGGCCGTGGTTGTCCTGCAGGTACTCGATTTTCTTGAAAAACGCCCAGTAGGTCGCGCTGTGCTCGCCGATCTTCAGCGGCATCGCCTTGAGCTTATCCTTGTGGTCGATATTCGACACATAGCATTCCACCGGGTGGGCGAACACGCTGGTTTTATCCGGGGTGCTGTCGCTGGCGCTGACGGCTGCGGGGGGGCGGCCTGAAGGTGTTTGCGCGGGTGCTTGCGGGGCTTGCCCCTCGGCGTCGACGACCGGAGTGATGCGCGCGTAGGTACGCCGGGTCAGGACAAATTCCGATGGGAAGTTGTCCTCGCGCGCGTCGTCGCTTTCGCCTGCCGCCGGCTTGTGGCTGCTGGCATAGCGGCAACCGTCGATATGCTCGGTGCTGGGCGTGTTCTTGAAATGCGGGGTGCGCTGGTAGTTGACGTTCTTGGCGTTATACGTGCCCAGCACGTTGCCCGTTTCAAAGGCTGCGCGGCAGGCGTCGTTGGGGCAGAGGAAACGGTCCTTGTCGGAGTCGTACGCGGCGGTTTCGTCGAAATTCAGCTCTCGTACGTCGTAGATCGATAGCTTGTCGTCGAGACTCACGCTGTAGGCCGTGTCGAATTTCATGAGGCTCGGGTCCGTGAGAGGGATAACCGGATATTACGCAAATATCAGCCGTGGCAGCGATCAAATGTGCGGGCTGGCCGAAGGGGGGCTAGCCGCCACGCGGCGTCCGCTCAGGAAGCACAGGGTGCCGCCGAGGGCAGTGAGTGCGCCCAGGGCATAAAACATGCTGGTGGGCGCCGCGTTGATCAGCAAATACCCGCAAATCACCGGGCTCATCGCCCCGCCAAACGCGGCCAGGTTCTGTGCCCCGTAGTAACTGCCGCGCAGGGCATCCGGGGCGATGGTGTCGATAAACAGGAACTCGGACGGGTAGATGATCATCTCGCCGAGGGTGAACACAAACATCGCCAGGCACCAGGTGAGCAAGCTGTCGGCCAGGCTGAAGCCGATCAACCCAAGCATGAACAGCAAAGTGCCCAGCACGATCCAGTAGCGCAATTGCTCACGCTTGAGAAACCGCCCGATCTGGTACTGCATCGCGATGACGGTCATGGCGTTACACGCCAGCACCGCCGACAGAATCTTCAGCGCCTCGGCCGGCTTGTAGGCCACCAGCAGAAACTGCGACAGATACAGCGTATAGCGCCCGTGGACAATGGTGCTCAGCAGGCTGCCGCTGGTGAACAGAATCAACGTGCGGTCGCTGCGCAAGGTGCGCAGGGTACTGAGAAAACTCAAGGGTCTGTGGCTGTCATCCCGTTGCGTCGGCGGGATACCGATCATCAGGAACACGCTGCCAAAGGCAATCGCGCTGGCGATCAGGAAGGGCGCCAGTTGCATGTGGCCGGCAATCACCACGCCGACCATCGGGCCGGTGGCGTAGCCGACGTTGGTCAGGGTATAGCGCAGGGAAAACACCTTGGCGCGATCGCCCACCGGCAGGTTCTCGCTGATGATGGCTTTGGAGCCGATCAGGAACAGCGCTGACGCTGCTTCGGTGATGACCAGGGTCAGGGTGGTGAGGTAGAGGTTGCTGGCAAACGTCAGTAACAGAAAGCCGATGGCGCTGGAGAGCATGGCCAGGATCAGCAGCTTGCGCTTTTCCAGGCGGTCGATGATATAGCCGCCATACAGGCCCAGCAGTGTGGCGATAAACACCGCGATGCCCATCAGCAGGCCGATGTCCTGCTGGTTGAGGCCCAGGCGCGTGCTCAGCAGCAGCGCCAGCAGTGGGCTGGTCATGGCGCGGCTGACCACGATGGTCACCGAGCAAATCATCAGGCGGCGGATTACCAGGGAGTAGGTGGCCACGGTGGGGCGGATGTCCTTGTCAGGTGCCTTGGTATTCTGTAGGAGCGAGCTTGCTCGCGAAGATCGTCAACGATAGCGCGGGCTTTCTGATTGCCCGCGGTGCTCTCGGGTTTTTCGCGAGCAAGCTCGCTCCTACAGTGGGGACGGGTTACTGGCCGGCGTTGATGCTGATCTTCTCGACTGCACCCTGTTCCAGATCCCACTTCTTCAGGATCTTGCCGTAGGTCCCGTCATCGATCATGCCCTGCAACGTTTCACTGATCGCCGTGACCAGCCCGGTGTTGCTCTTCTCGATCCCCAGCCCGGTGAACTGCTTGGAAATCGCCAGGCCCACCGGCTTGTACTTGCCCTTGTCCAACGACATCAAATAAGGAATCGTCTCGCTGCCCTGCATCGCCGCGTCCAGACGGTTCTGCTGCAACTGCGCCCGCGCATCCGCCGAGCCTTCAGTGCCGATCACCACGATGGCGGGTTTACCCGCGGCTTCGCAGTTTTCCTTGCTCCACGCGGCAATTTCCGACGGCCAGGTGGTGCGGCGGCTGGTGCCGACTTTTTTACCGCACAGGTCGGTCAGTTCCTTGATCTCTTCACGCTTGGCCAGGGTGTACAGCTGCGGGCCGCTGGTGAAGTAGTCGATGAAGGTCACGGATTTCTGGCGCTCGGCGGTGTCGCTCATGCCCGACAGCACGATGTCCACGCGCTTGGTGGTCAAGCCGCTGAGCATTTGCTCGAAGCCGGTTTCCTGCCACTTGATCTTCACACCCAGGCGCTCGGCCAGGGCGTTGCCCAGGTCGAAGTCGAAGCCGGTGAGCTTATTGGTGGCCGGGTCCTTGAAATCCATCGGCGGGTAGTTCGGCACGATGGCCGCGCTGATCTCACCCTTGTCCTTGATTGCCGCCGGCAATGCCGCCAATACACCGGTGGAGGCCATCAGGCCTGCGAGCAACGTTGGGATGAACAATTTTTTCATGGGGGCGTTCTCGTTAGTTTTTTAGTTAAGTGCGAACGGCAGAAATAAAGCTTTGGGTACGCGGGTTTTGTGGGCTTATTAGAATTTCTTCAGGGCTGCCGGCTTCCACAATCTGGCCTGCATCCATAAACACCATGCGGTTGGACACTTCGCGGGCGAAGCCCAACTCATGGGTGACCACGATCATGGTCATGCCGGTGGTGGCCAAATCGCGCATCACCGACAGCACTTCTCCTACCAGCTCCGGGTCGAGGGCTGAGGTGGGTTCGTCAAACAACATCAACTTGGGGCGCATCGCCAACGCGCGGGCAATCGCCACACGCTGCTGTTGCCCACCGGACAATTCCACCGGGTAGGCATTGCGCTTGTCCGCCAGGCCAACGCGGGCGAGCAACTCCAGGGCGTCCTCCGTGGCTTCCTTGGGCGAGCGCTTGAGCACCTGGCACGGGCCTTCGACGATGTTCTGCAACACGGTCATGTGCGGGAACAAATTGAAGCGCTGGAACACCATGCCGGTGGCCAGGCGTTGGCGCGCGATCTGCACTTCATTCATCTCATGCAGCTTGTTGCCGACCACGCGGTAACCCACCAGTTCGCCGTCGACCCACAGGCCGCCCTTGTCGATTTTTTCCAGCTGGTTGACGCAGCGCAGCAGGGTGCTTTTACCCGAGCCCGACGGGCCGATGATGCACATGACTTCGCCTTGCTCGACCTCGATATTGATGTCGCGCAACGCGTGATACTGGTCGTAATACTTGTTCAGGTTGACGGCCTTGACGATGCTTCTCATGGGGCAAATCTCCTCAACCCAGACTTACGAACGCTTGCCGGCGCCGCGGGCAAAACGACGCTCGAGGCGGCTTTGACCAAATGAAAGAACAGTCACCACCGCCAGGTACCAGATGCCGGCGACGATCAGCAGCTCCATGACCCGGGCGTTGGCGTAGTAGATGTTTTGCGCGTTGTGCAGCAGCTCCGAGTACTGGATCACACTGGCCAGGCTGGTCATTTTCACCATGCTGATGAACTCGTTGCCTACCGGTGGAATGATCACCCGCATGGCCTGCGGCAGAATGATCCTGCGCAGCGCCTGCAGGCTCGGCATACCGATGGACTTGGCCGCTTCGTACTGGCCGGTATCCACCGACAGCAGGCCGGCGCGCACCACCTCGGCGGTGTAGGCGCCCTGGTTGATGCTCAAGCCGAGCAGGGCGGCCACGAATGGCGTCATCAGGTCGACGGTGTCGATGCTGAACAGGCCGGGGATCGCGATCACCGGGAAGATCAACGCCAGGTTGAACCACAGCAGCAACTGCAAAATCAGCGGTGTACCGCGGAACAGCCAGGTGTAGGTGATGGCCACGTAACGCAGGATCGGGTTGGCCGACATGCGCATGATCGCCGTGATGACCCCGATCACCACGCCCAGCGCCATCGCCAGGATCGACATGACGATGGTATTCACCAGGCCCCAAATGATGGCCTCAGACGTGAGGAACTGACCGATGTAGGACCATTCGATTTGGCCATTGGCAAATGCGCGCAACAGCGCGGCCAACACGATCACGATCAAGGTGGCAAAAAACATCCGCCCGTAATAGCGACGTGGCACGTGCTCGTACTGCGTGATATCGAACTGGTTCTCGGACAACTTACGCTCAGCTTCCAAGCGCTCGGCCGGGGTTTGGTTCATGGTTCTACTCCAAATGCTGTACACAGCCTTCCACTGTAGGAGCCAGCTTGCTCGCGAAGATCGTCAACGATAACGCGGGAAACCTGATGCCCCGCGGTGTTCCTGGGTTCTTCGCGAGCGAGCTCGCTCCTACAAGGTGAAGGTGTTCAAATTCTGAAACCGGTGTAGGTGTCGGCCCATTGCTGCTGAGCAGCCAATGCCGTTTTCAACCGCCCAATCTGCTCCCGCACCCGCTCTGGCGCCGTCCCACCCCATCCACTGCGTGCCGCAATCGCCGCTTCCAGGGTCAGGCAATCGCGCACCTCTGGCGTCAACCGCGCATCCACCTCCGCCAGCATTGCCGGCGAGGCTTCCCACAACTCAATCTCATGCTTCTCGCAGGCCTGCACCAAGGCGCCGGTAATCTCATGGGCCTCCTTGAACGGCACGCCACGGGTGGCCAACCAATCCGCCACTTCCGTCGCCAAGGTAAAGCCCATCGGCGCCTGGCGCCGCAGCTCCTCCACCTGGACCTTCATGGTCGCGACCATCCCGGCCATCGCCGGCAGTACCAGCAACAAGGTGTCCACACTGTCCAACACGCTGTGTTTGTCCTCGCTCAAATCGCGGTTGTACGACAGCGGCAAGGATTTGAGCGTCGACATCAGCCCGGTCAGGTTGCCAATCAACCGCCCAGCCTTGCCCCGGGCCAATTCAGCAATGTCCGGGTTCTTTTTCTGCGGCATGATCGAACTGCCGGTGGCGTAGGCATCGTCCAATACCACCCAACGAAACTGGCGCGACGACCACAGGCAAAACTCCTCCGACAGCCGTGAAATATTCACTCCGAGCATGCCCGCCACAAACAGGAACTCCGCCACATGGTCGCGACTGGCGACGGCATCGATCGAGTTTTCGCACGGCCCGGTGTAGCCCATTTCCTTGGCTGAATGTTCCGGCTGTCGCGCAATCGCCGAGCCGGCCATCGCCGCCGCACCCAACGGTGACAACGCCGTACGCGCATCCCAATCCACCAGGCGCTGGACATCGCGCAACATCGACTGCGCGTGGGCCAGCAAGTGATGGGCGAACACGATGGGTTGCGCCTGCTGCAAATGGGTAAAGCCGGGGCAGATGCTCTCGACATGCTGCTCAGCCTGTTCCACCAACGCCTGCTGCAGACCCAACACCTCGGTGGTGATGGTGCGCGCATGGTCGCGTAGGAAAAGGCGCAAATCGTTGGCGGTTTGATCATTACGCGAACGCCCCGCGCGCAGCTTGCCGCCCAATGCGCCCAGGCGTTCGGTCAAGACGCGTTCGATAAAGGTGTGTACGTCCTCGTCATCCAGGGTGGGATGCAGGCGGCCGGCGGCGAAGTCTTCACCGATGCGGTCCAGGGCCTCGAGGGTGCGCAAGGTCTCCGATTCATCCAGCAGACCGGCGCGCTGCAACTCACGGGCATGGGCACGGGAGCCGGCCAGGTCGTAGGGCGTCAGGCGAAAATAGCGCTCAGGGCAACGGGACAATGCGGCCAACGCAGCAGACGGACCGGTCTTGAAACGAGCGCCCCAAAGGCGGTCGGTGGGCTGGGACATGGGTATTCCTCACGCTTGTTTTTAGAAGAGTCGGAGGCAGTAAAAAAAGGTTTTCAACTAAACTGAACCGGCGTCTGACGCGCCGTATTCAAGGTTGCCAAGGGCGGATGTTTATGTTCATTATCGCCGCCTGGCTATGTTCAAGGATTGGGTTGAAGCCTGTTGAATATGGCACTTGAGGTCAACGCGTATTATGGAAACTCCACTTTCCACTTCTGGAAACCTACCGCCAAAACCCGGCACAAGACCGCCCCTGCAACTCAGTGGTTTGGATTTCAAACTGCTGCGGGTATTTATGGCCGTGGTCGAAGCTGGCGGCTTCAGCGCTGCGCAAAACGAGCTGAACGTGGGCCTGGCGGCCATCAGCAAACAGATCTCCGACTTGGAAATCCGCATCGGCATGCGCCTGTGCACACGGGGCCGAGAAGGCTTCGGGCTGACCGAAGAAGGCAAGTTGGTGTATCAAGCGTCCATCGAGTTATTTACCTCGGTAGACAGTTTCAGAGACAAGCTTAGTTCGGCGCAAAATGAACTCATCGGCGACCTTAGTGTGGGCGTTATTGATAACACTGTCTCCGACGTTAATTCACCGCTGATTGCCGCGCTTGGCAACTTACATAGCCAATCACCAAAAATAAGATTACGCCTGCATGCCTCGCAATTGGACGAAGTTGAACGCGGTGTGGTGGAAGGGCGCTTGATTGTCGGCATCGTCCCCGTGTACCAGCGCCGCGAAGAGTTCGACTACTTCCCGCTCTACGAAGAAAAGGCCCACGCCTACTGTGCCGTAGGACATCCGCTCTTCACCGCGAACGACATTACGCCCGAGGTGCTGCGCCAATATGAAGTGGTCAACCATCGGTATGCGATCCATCGCGACAAGGCCACCTTCGTCAATTACGACAGCCAGTCCGCCTCGGCCTCGCAAGTCGAAGCCGTCGCTATCCTGATCCTCACCGGTCGTTTCCTCGGCTTCCTGCCGGAACACTACGCCGCGCCATTGGTAAGGGAAGGGCGCCTACGCGCACTGTGCCCGGAACACGTGCACCTGAGCACCGTCTTCAACCTGATCCTGCGCCACAACGCGCCAAGAAGTCCGCTGGTAAAAGCCTTTGCCACCGCCCTGGGCGTAGACCTCAAAGCCACGACATAACGTTCACGACAAACGCCGATCTACCGGATCACAGAAATCAAATGTGGGAGGTCTCGAGCTTTAGCGAGGCACCGATGGCATCGACTCGGTGTTCCAGCCGATCCCCATTACCCGCATCACCGCTGCAACCGAGCCCGCTTTTTCTTCTTCGCATGAAAATGCCGAAAATGCGCATCCTGCGCCGCCGCCAGCAGCTCCCGATCCCCGCGTGTATCGCCCCAGGCCCGCAGCCGATACTCCCCCAGGTCCCCATACACCGCCTCGAGCCGCAGCACCTTATTCTCACAGCGGCAATTATTCCCGGTGAGCTTGCCGGTCAACACCCCGTCGACCACCTCAAGCTCAGTCCCGATCAACTTGATCCCCAGCCGATTCGCAAACGGCTGCAGCACCAACGCCGGCGACGCTGAACACAACGTGACCTCCGCCCCGGAGCCCAACTCATGCTCCACCGACAACACCCCCGCCGGGCGCATCAACCGCGCCCAATTGCGTTGGCAATACTCCTCGGCCTTCTGCTGCACCCACGCCTTCTCCACCCCGGTCATAAAGGTGCGGATCAACTGCGCCTTCAACTCATCCCGGCTGATCTGCCGCACCAAAAAACGCAGCCCAGGCACCGCCAGCTTGACCATCCGGCCATAAAACTCGCCAGGGCCAAAGGCAAACTTGAGGAAGGGCACGAAACTGTCGTGGTGGGTCAGGGTGCCGTCGAAGTCAAAGACGGAAAGTACTTTGGCGTCAGCGGGGCCGGCTTCGAGCATGTCTGGGTTCACGGGTTGGCCTCGGTCCTATCTAGTATTTTTTTGAGTGTGCATCAGGTGTGACAGCAGGAGTTTACTCCCGTGCCAATCTTCCGACCTTGGCGTAAAGCCCCTCGGTGAAAGCCTCCCGGTCAGTCGACCGGTGACAACGCTGATGGCAATTGGGGCACAAGGCTACAGCATTGGTGATGCGATCCGAACCCTTCTGGGCGAGGTGCTTGACGTGATGTACTTCAAGAAATGGCAAGCCGTCGACCTCGAACGGCGCGTTAGAGCCGCAGCCTTCGCAGATGCCCTTGGCTTCTTTCAGTACCCAGGCGCGGACTTTTAGGGCTCGACCGCAGCTGCAAGCTCCGCGTCAGTGAACTCGCATAAAAAAGCCCCGAACAAGTCAGGGCTTCTTGGTGTTGCTGTGTTAAGGAATCAATCCCAGCTCAACGCACCACCCGTCTGATACTCAATCACCCGGGTCTCAAAGAAGTTCTTCTCTTTCTTCAAATCCATAATCTCGCTCATCCACGGGAACGGATTCGTCGTCCCTGGATACTCTTCCTTCAAACCAATCTGCGACAGGCGACGGTTAGCGATGAACTTGAGGTAATCCTCCATCATCGCCGCGTTCATACCCAGCACACCGCGCGGCATGGTATCGCGCGCATATTCGATCTCCAGCTGCGTCCCTTGCAGGATCATCTGGGTCGCTTCTTCCTTCATCTCGGCATCCCACAAATGTGGGTTTTCGATTTTGATCTGGTTGATCACATCGATACCGAAGTTCAGGTGCATCGACTCGTCGCGCAGGATGTATTGGAACTGCTCGGCGACGCCGGTCATTTTGTTGCGGCGGCCCATGGACAGGATCTGGGTGAAGCCGCAGTAGAAGAAGATGCCTTCCAGCACGCAGTAGTAGGCGACCAGGTTGCGCAGCAGTTCCTTGTCGGTGTCGACGGTGCCGGTTTCGAACTTCGGATCGGAGATCGAACGGGTGTACTTCAGGCCCCAGGCGGCTTTTTTCGCCACCGATGGGATCTCGTGGTACATGTTGAAGATCTCGCCTTCATCCATGGCCAACGATTCGATGCAGTACTGGTAAGCGTGGGTGTGGATCGCTTCTTCGAAGGCCTGGCGCAGGATGTACTGGCGGCACTCCGGGTTGGTGATCAGGCGGTACACGGCCAGGACCAGGTTGTTCGCGACCAACGAATCGGCAGTGGAGAAGAAGCCGAGGTTGCGCATGACGATGCGGCGCTCGTCGTCGGTCAGGCCTTCGGGGTTTTTCCACAGGGCGATGTCGGCGGTCATGTTGACCTCTTGCGGCATCCAGTGGTTGGCGCAGCCGTCGAGGTACTTCTGCCAGGCCCAGTCGTACTTGAAGGGCACGAGTTGGTTGAGGTCGGCGCGGCAGTTGATCATGCGTTTTTCGTCAACGGCGACGCGGGCGGAAGCGCCTTCGAGTTCGGCGAGGCCTTCGGCGACGTCGAGTTTGTCCAGGGCCGCCTTGGCGCGCACGATGGCGGCGGAGTCACTGGCGGTGACGGCGCGGGCTTCGATGGCGGCAGCGGCGCCGGCACCGTCGAGGCGGTCCATGTTGGCTTCGAGTCACTGGCGGTGACGGCGCGGGCTTCGATGGCGGCAGCGGCGCCGGCACCGTCGAGGCGGTCCATGTTGGCTTCGGTGGCGTGGCCGGCGTTGGCGCCTTTGGTGGCTACTTCGCCGTCTTCTTCTTTGTCGAATTCGTCCCAGCTCAGCATGACGTGTCGTCTCCTGCGTGAGGGCTCAAAGGTGCCCGTGTGAAACCGGATGGTTGGGTGTTCACACGACCCTCGGGCCGCGGTGGATCTTAAGGAATCGTTTGTTGCAACCGCTGGCGCAGGCATTAAACGGAATAGGGTCACGGGTGCTCTGCGTGAGGCTTGAGAGGCGGAGCGACAGGTGCATGCTCCAGCGCAGGCTCAGGTCTGGCTCTTCATCCCAGTGTAAAGGGATATTGCAGGCCCGATTTACCCGCGCATTATAGGGAAAAATTCGACTTTGTGTTGCGGCGGATGGTCTCGGAGGAGGGCCGCAATGGCGTGGTTTTCGGCCAAAGCGTGTGTTTGCAAGGCTTTGCTGGGGTTGGTTTTTTTTGAGGGGCGATGAGTGGCTTTTTGCGGGGCGGATGCAGGGGGGGCGGGGCGTAGGGGGTAATAGCGTAATAGAGGTGCGTCGGCTGACGCTATCGGGGGTAAGCCCCCTCCCACATTTGGTCTGCGGGGGGTCAAAGGCCGGTTCTTGGCCGCAAGAACGATTTCTTGCGGCAAACAAGATCAAGTTCAAATTGAACTAACGAAGTGTTTATCCGTTAGAGCAACCATTGCCCATAACCTTGTAATTAAGAATGTGGCGCTGACCTTGGGAATCTTCATATTCCATTTTTACCGGTACCACTTCGCAAACTTCTGGAATGGTGCTCATGGACAATACTTTGGCCACGTCCAGTTTGGTGCTGTAGGTGTAGTCCTCGACAATCGGGGCTTTCTGGCCGGCCAGCTCAGTCGGGGCCTCATCGGCCAGGGCGGCGGTGGCGCACAAGCTGCTGAGGGCCATAACTAATAAAGCTTTCATTTCTCTATTTACCTTCTTCAGGGCGAAAGGGGTCACGGGGCCTTTGTGAGGCCACGTGTGTAACTTAGGGTTGGTAAGTTCGGATTAACGTGCCTTCGTGGGGGCTGTTACGTTGTTAATCACAGTGCCTTGTTGGCGGAGTTGATTTTAGGCCCGCAGGTTATATTCATATACCCGTGCTTTTGATAAACACTATTGGCGGTTTTTGTAACAATCCCGTGGTAAAGGTTTTTTCATCAGGCAGCCAAGCCACGCAGGCCGCGGGCCAGAGGCCCGTAGAGGGATAGCAGGGCAATTTGTAGGGTCTTGTTACTACCATCGTCGAATGGTTCTATAGGCCCACCCCGGCTACAACTGGGCCATACAACAACAACTATGTCACCGAGGTAAGAAAGATGAGTGCGGCTTCCCTGTACCCCGTTCGCCCCGAAACAGTCGCCAACACGCTGACCGACGAGGCGACCTACAAGGCCATGTACCAGCAGTCGGTGGTCAACCCCGATGGTTTCTGGCGTGAGCAAGCCAAGCGCCTTGACTGGGTCAAGCCTTTCACCGCGGTGAAGCAGACCTCTTTTGACGATCACCATGTCGACATCAAGTGGTTCGCTGATGGCACCCTGAACGTTTCCTACAACTGCCTGGACCGTCACCTCGCCGAGCGTGGCGACCAGGCAGCGATCATCTGGGAGGGCGATGACCCTGCCGAGAGCCGCACCATCACCTATCGCGAGCTGCATGAAGAAGTCTGCAAGTTCGCCAACGCCCTGCGTGGCCAGGATGTGCACCGCGGCGACGTGGTGACTATCTATATGCCAATGATCCCTGAAGCGGTGGTCGCCATGCTGGCCTGTGCCCGCATCGGGGCGATCCACTCGGTGGTGTTTGGTGGCTTCTCGCCGGAGGCCCTGGCCGGTCGCATCATCGACTGTAAGTCGAAAGTGGTGATCACTGCTGACGAAGGCATCCGCGCCGGTAAGAAAATTCCGCTGAAGGCCAACGTCGACGACGCGCTGACCAACCCGGAAACCAGCAGCATCCAGAAAGTCATTGTGTGCAAGCGCACCAATGGCAGCATCAAGTGGAACCAGCATCGCGACATCTGGTACGAAGACCTGATGAAAGTTGCGGGCACCGTGTGCGCGCCAAAAGAGATGGGGGCCGAAGAAGCGCTGTTCATCCTTTATACCTCCGGCTCCACCGGCAAGCCTAAAGGCGTGCAGCACACCACCGGCGGCTACCTGTTGTATGCGGCCCTGACCCACGAGCGCGTGTTCGACTACCGCCCAGGCGAAATCTTCTGGTGCACCGCCGACGTCGGTTGGGTCACTGGCCACACCTATATCGTCTACGGCCCGCTGGCCAATGGCGCGACCACGCTGCTGTTCGAAGGCGTGCCGAACTACCCGGATATCACCCGGGTGGCGAAGATCGTCGACAAGCACAAGGTCAATATCCTCTACACCGCACCGACCGCGATCCGCGCAATGATGGCCTCCGGCACCGCCGCCTGCGAAGGCGCCGATGGCAGCAGCCTGCGCCTGCTCGGTTCGGTGGGTGAGCCGATTAACCCGGAAGCGTGGGACTGGTACTACAAGAACGTGGGTCAATCCCGTTGCCCGATCGTCGATACCTGGTGGCAGACCGAAACCGGCGCCACCCTGATGAGCCCGCTGCCAGGCGCCCATGCGCTCAAGCCGGGTTCGGCGGCACGGCCGTTCTTCGGCGTGGTACCGGCCTTGGTGGACAACCTGGGCAACATCATCGAAGGTCCTGCCGAAGGCAACCTGGTGATTCTCGACTCGTGGCCAGGCCAGGCCCGTACCCTGTACGGCGACCATGACCGTTTCGTCGACACGTACTTCAAGACCTTCCGTGGCATGTACTTCACGGGTGACGGTGCCCGTCGCGATGAAGATGGTTACTGGTGGATCACCGGCCGTGTGGATGACGTGTTGAACGTGTCTGGCCACCGCATGGGCACCGCCGAGATCGAAAGTGCCATGGTTGCCCACCCGAAAGTCGCGGAAGCGGCGGTGGTGGGTGTGCCGCACGACATCAAGGGCCAGGGTATCTATGTCTACGTCACGCTGAAAAACGGCGAAGAGCCGAACGAAGCGCTGCGTCTGGAGCTGAAGAACTGGGTCCGCAAGGAAATCGGCCCGATCGCTTCGCCGGATGTGATCCAGTGGGCACCGGGCTTGCCGAAGACGCGCTCGGGCAAGATCATGCGGCGTATCCTGCGCAAGATCGCCACGGCCGAGTACGACGGGCTGGGGGATATTTCCACCTTGGCTGATCCGAGTGTGGTGGCGCATTTGATCGAGACGCACAAGACCATGAACGCCGCGTAACGCGGGGTAGGTGGGAAAGAGCCCCATTCGGTGCATGCCGAGTGGGGCTTTTTTTGTGGTCTCTCAAAACCACTGAGGATCCCATGTGGGAGGGGGCTTGCCCCCGATAGCGCCGGGTCAGCTCACAAATAAGTGACTGACTACCGCTATCGGGAGCAAGCCCCCTCCCACATTTGGATCTCCACCAGTCAAATAAATATCGGTTTCCCTGGTAGGACGTTTCTGAATGTTACTGTCACCTCTAAATGTGTAACCCTATGCTCGAACATGAGGCAAAGGGCTACGCTCATGCCCTGAAAAACCGCGTTTTAGACACCCCCAGAAATAAGATTAAACGCCAGACTTGCCGTGCCAGAAGGGTTTGCGAATAATAGGCCCGCAATTTGCAGTATCAATAGGTTTAATGTCTTTTGCCTCTGCATAAAATTCAGAGGCTGTCAATGTGCTGGAACCGCTTTCTCGGTGCTTCTGTAAATTGTTGTCGCATTGAGGAAATATCGGCTTCCGGCCTGTCGTTAGAATGCCGATCACTCGCTCGTCGTCGCAGGTGTAGCCCGCGTAGGACGCAGCACCGCTATTCGGTTTCACTCAGTCGCATCGTGGGCCATGGCTCATACTGCTGTTTTGCCCTATACCGATGGAGTCCCAAGATGAAGAAACTCGTGCTGTTGGGCGCCCTGGCGCTGTCCGTGCTGTCCATGCAGGCTTTCGCTGAAGGCAAGCCTCTGAAAATTGGTATCGAAGCGGCTTACCCTCCGTTTGCCTCGAAGGCGCCGGATGGCAGCATCGTCGGTTTTGACTACGACATCGGCAACGCCCTGTGCGAAGAGATGAAGGTCAAGTGCACCTGGGTCGAGCAGGAGTTCGACGGCCTGATCCCGGCGCTGAAAGTGCGCAAGATCGACGCGATCCTGTCGTCCATGTCCATCACCGAAGACCGCAAGAAGTCCGTGGACTTCACCAACCGCTACTACCTGACCCCAGCGCGCCTGGTGTTGAAGGAAGGCACTGCGGTCAGCGACAGCCTGGTTGAACTCAAAGGCAAGAAGATCGGTGTGCAGCGCGGTTCGATCCATGACCGTTTCGCCAAGGAAGTCCTGGAGCCTAAAGGCGCCACCATCGTTCCTTACGGCACCCAGAACGAAATCTACCTGGACGTGGCTGCCGGTCGCCTCGACGGTACCGTGGCCGACGCGACCCTGCTGCAGGACGGCTTCCTGAAGACTGACGCCGGCAAAGGCTACGCGTTCGTGGGCCCAGCCTTCACCGACGTCAAATACTTCGGCGACGGCGTAGGTATTGCCGTACGCAAGGGTGACAAGGAAAACCTGGAGCGCATCAACGCCGCTATTGCCGCGATCCGCGCCAATGGCAAGTACAAGCAAATCCAGGACAAGTACTTCGACTTCGATATTTACGGCGCTGACGCCAAGTAATTCATCGCAGCTGTCTGTCCGAAATGGCGCAAGCAACAGAATTCCTGCGGTTTGCGCCATTTTTTCATCCCCCTTTTCGAGGACCTGAATCATGTTGAAAGGCTACGGGGCCGTCATCCTCGATGGCGCATGGTTGACGCTTCAGCTCGCCTTGTCGTCCATGGCCTTGGCCATTGTTCTGGGTCTGATCGGGGTCGCGTTACGCCTGTCGCCGGTGCGCTGGTTGGCCTGGCTGGGTGACTTGTACTCCACGGTGATCCGCGGGATCCCCGACCTGGTGCTGATCCTGCTGATTTTCTACGGCGGCCAGGACTTGCTTAACCGCGTCGCGCCGTTGCTCGGCTATGACGACTATATCGACTTGAACCCCTTGGCCGCCGGTATCGGCACCCTGGGTTTCATCTTTGGCGCCTACCTCTCGGAAACCTTCCGTGGCGCCTTCATGGCCATCCCCAAGGGCCAGGCCGAAGCCGGCCTTGCGTATGGCATGAGCAGCTTCCAGGTGTTTTTCCGGGTGATGGTGCCGCAGATGATCCGGCTGGCGATCCCCGGGTTTACCAACAACTGGCTGGTACTCACCAAGGCCACCGCGCTGATTTCGGTGGTGGGCCTGCAAGACATGATGTTCAAGGCCAAGCAGGCGGCAGATGCCACCCGCGAGCCTTTTACCTTCTTCCTCGCAGTGGCGGCGATGTACCTGGTGATCACCAGCGTGTCGTTGCTGGCCTTGCGTCATCTTGAGAAGCGCTACTCGGTAGGCGTAAGGGCGGCTGATCTATGATCTTCGACTACAACGTCATCTGGGAGGCCATGCCGCTGTACCTCGGCGGCCTGGTGACCACCCTGAAATTGCTGGCTTTGTCGCTGTTCTTCGGCCTGCTCGCCGCCTTGCCCCTGGGCTTGATGCGTGTGTCCAAGCAGCCGATTGTCAACGGCATTGCCTGGCTCTACACCTACGTGATCCGCGGCACGCCGATGCTGGTGCAGCTGTTCTTGATCTACTACGGGCTGGCCCAATTCGAAGCCGTACGCGAGAGCTTCCTGTGGCCGCTGCTGTCCAGCGCCACCTTCTGCGCGTGCCTGGCCTTTGCAATCAACACCAGTGCCTACACGGCCGAAATCATTGCCGGTAGCCTCAAGGCCACTCCGAATGGCGAGATTGAAGCGGCCAAGGCCATGGGCATGTCGCGCTACAAGCTGTACCGCCGCATCCTGTTGCCATCGGCCCTGCGCCGCGCACTGCCGCAGTACAGCAACGAAGTGATCATGATGCTGCAGACCACCAGCCTGGCATCCATCGTCACCCTGATCGACATCACCGGTGCCGCACGCACGGTGAACGCGCAGTACTACCTGCCGTTCGAAGCCTATATCACCGCTGGCGCGTTCTACCTGTGCCTGACCTTTATCCTGGTGCGCCTGTTCAAGTTGGCCGAGCGCCGCTGGCTGAGCTACCTGGCTCCACGGAAGCACTGATATGGAACGCATCGATCACCTGTTGCCCTGGGGTCACCTGGGTTGCGAGCGCCAACTGAGCGTATTCCGTTTCGGCGGCGGCGAGCGCAAGGCCTATATCCAGGCCAGCCTGCACGCCGATGAGTTGCCCGGCATGCGTGCGGCCTGGGAGCTGAAAAAACGCCTCACCGAACTGGAACGGCAAGGTGCCTTGAACGGCGTGATCGAGCTGGTGCCGGTGGCCAACCCGATGGGCTTGGGCCAACTGTTACAAGGCAGCCACCAGGGCCGTTTCGAGGTGGGCAGCGGCAAGAATTTCAACCGCGATTTCGTTGAGTTGAGCGAGCCGGTGGCGGAGTTGCTCACAGGTAGGCTGGGGGATGATCCTCACGCCAATGTGCGCATGATTCGCCAGGCGATGACCGATGCGCTCAACGCCTTGCCTGATCCGAGCAGCCAGTTGCAAGGCATGCAGCGCATCCTGCTCGGCCACGCCTGCACCGCCGACATCGTCCTCGACCTGCACTGCGACGCCGAAGCCGCGCTGCACATGTACGCGCTGCCCCAGCACTGGCCGCAGTGGCGTTCGTTGTCGGCGCACTTGAATGTGAAAGTCGGTTTGCTCGCGGAAGATTCCGGTGGCAGCTCGTTTGATGAAGCCTGCTCGTTGCCGTGGTTGCGCTTGTCTCGTGCCTTCCCCGAGGCGCAGATCCCGCTGGCCTGCCTGGCGACCACCCTGGAGTTGGGCGGCCAGGCGGACACGGGGCGTGACGAGGCGATCTTCCACGCCGAAGGCATCCTCGCGTTTCTCGCCGAACAAGGCCTGATCCAGGGCGAATGGCCGGCGCCGCAACACGAACCGTGCGAAGGCGTGCCCTTCGAAGGCACCGAATTGCTGTTCGCGCCCCACGCCGGGGTGATCAGTTACCTGCGTAAAGCCGGGGACTGGATCGAGAAGGGCGAGCCGATTTTTGAAGTGATTGATCCCCTGGAAGACCGCGTGAGCACGATCTGCGCGGGCACCTCGGGGGTGTTGTTTGCCGTTGAACGGCTACGTTATGCCCAAGCGGGTTTCTGGCTGGCCAAGGTGGCGGGGCGCGAAGCGCTGCGTCACGGGCGCTTGCTCAACGACTGACCACCTGTTTTTGTGAGAACCGACCGCATGTACAAACTTGAAGTCCAAGACCTGCATAAACGCTATGGCAGTCATGAAGTGCTCAAAGGCGTGTCCCTGGCCGCCGCGGCCGGTGATGTGATCAGCATCATCGGTTCCAGTGGTTCGGGCAAAAGTACCTTTTTGCGCTGCATCAACCTGCTGGAGCAACCCCACGCCGGCAAGATCCTGCTCAATAACGAAGAGCTGAAACTGGTGGCCAACAAGGACGGCGCCATGAAGGCCGCCGACCCCAAGCAACTGCAACGCATGCGTTCGCGCCTGTCGATGGTGTTCCAGCATTTCAACCTGTGGTCGCACATGACAGCGCTTGAAAATGTGATGGAAGCCCCGGTGCATGTGCTGGGCATGTCGAAAAAAGACGCCCGCGAAAAGGCCGAGCATTACCTGGCCAAGGTGGGCGTGGGCCATCGTAAGGATGCGTTCCCTGGCCATATGTCTGGCGGTGAGCAGCAGCGCGTGGCGATTGCCCGTGCCCTGGCGATGGAGCCGGAGGTGATGCTGTTCGACGAACCCACCTCGGCGCTGGACCCGGAACTGGTGGGCGAAGTGCTCAAGGTGATGCAGGACCTGGCCCAGGAAGGCCGCACCATGGTGGTGGTCACTCACGAAATGGGCTTTGCCCGTGAAGTGTCGAACCAGTTGGTGTTCTTGCACAAAGGCATCGTGGAAGAGCGCGGCAACCCGCGGGAAGTACTGGTCAACCCGCAGTCCGAGCGGTTGCAGCAGTTCTTGTCCGGCAGCTTGAAATAATCAAGGCCGCTGCTCCCCCCTGTAGGAGCGAGCTTGCTCGCGAAGATCGTCAACGGTAACGCGGGAAGCCTGATACCCCGTGGGGTTCTCAGGTTTTTCGCGAGCAAGCTCGCTCCTACAGGAAAGCAGGTCTTTATCGTTTTTGAGCTTTGTGTTGGTTTACGGGCTAGCATTGGCCTTTGTCTTTATTACTGTTACAGGCTTCGGATAGCACTCCATGACCGCCCACAAAATTGGTTTCCTGATTTGGCCCAGCACAAAAGCACTCACGCTTGCGCTGGCTGAGGAGGCTTTGCGCGTTGCTCAACGGGTGCATCCGGAGGTGGTCTACGAACTCTCGTTTCTGCTGGCCGAGCCGCCAACCCAGGGTGCCTGGCAATTGCCAGGCGAGCCGTGGGCCGGCAAGCTCGAAGGCTTCCAGAAGCTGTTCCTGCTGGCGGACGAACCGCCGACCGTGATCGCGTCGCAACTGAGCACCGCGCTCAAGCAGCTCGTTCGCGCCGGTTGCGTGATCGGTGGCTTGTCGGCCGGCGTTTACCCGTTGGCGCAACTGGGCCTGCTCGATGGCTACCGTGCCGCCGTGCACTGGCGCTGGCAGGACGATTTCGCCGAGCGCTTCCCCAAGGTCATCGCCACCAGCCATCTGTTCGACTGGGACCGTGATCGCCTGACCGCCTGCGGTGGCATGTCGGTGCTTGACTTGCTGTTGGCGGTACTGGCCCGCGACCACGGCGCCGAGCTGGCCGGTGCGGTCTCCGAAGAACTGGTGGTGGAGCGCATTCGCGAAGGTGGCGAGCGCCAGCGTATCCCGTTGCAAAACCGCCTGGGTTCCAGCCATCCGAAGCTGACCCAGGCGGTGTTGCTGATGGAAGCCAATATCGAAGAGCCGTTGACCACTGATGAAATCGCCCAGCATGTGTGCGTGTCGCGACGACAACTGGAGCGGATCTTCAAACAATATCTCAACCGCGTCCCCAGCCAGTACTACCTGGAACTGCGCCTGAACAAGGCCCGCCAGATGTTGATGCAAACCAGCAAGTCGATCATCCAGATCGGCCTGTCCTGCGGCTTCTCCTCGGGGCCGCATTTCTCCAGCGCCTACCGCAACTTCTTCGGCGCCACCCCTCGCGAAGACCGCAACCAACGGCGCAGCAGCAGCCCTTTCGAGTTGTCGTCGGTACCGTCCGAGCGCGGCTGATCAGGCGCGCTTCATTCCTCCATGCTATCCGGCGAAGCGGGCCTGACCAGCGGGTTGCCCTGCGTGTCCAGGCGGGCCTGTGCAACTGCCAAGTCGTTGCCGGTTTGCAGGTAATACTGCCTGAGGTAGCTGAGGCTTTGCGCCGACCAGGGGTTGCCGCTCAAATCGGATGTATGGTCGAGTGGCGAGGCCAGTTCCAGAAAGTCGGCGGGCAGCACTTCGATCAGGTTGTCGCTCAAGTCCAGGGTGCGCAGCTCGGGCAAGGCGGACAGTCCTCGTGGTAGTTCGCTGATCTCGGTGTCTTGCAAGTACAGCGACTCCAGTTGGGTCAGGTGACTGACATCGGGGGGGATGCCCAGGATGTTCTCGCTCAAGTCCAGATACACCAGGTTCGTGACCCCTGACAGCGCATCGACGCTGATGGGGGTTAATCCGATAGCGCACTCGGTCAGGCTCAGGGTATTCAACCCGGTCAGTGTAAACACCGTGGGTGGAATCGTGCCCAGGCTGAGTTTGCAGAGGGTCAGGCTTTTGAGTTTGGGAAAGCACTTGAGGAGGCCATCGACCCGGGTCGTCGTGCCCTCTCCATCGAGCTCGAAGGACGATATGTGGTCAAAGCGTGCGCTCAGTTCTGGCAGCTCGCCCAGGATCGGCGCGTCGAACCCCAGCCTGTGGGTGACCTCAAGGCTGCCGTTGTTGTCATCCAGTTCGGTTTCGCGGCGCCAGGCGTCTTCAAGTAATGTCTTGAAGGCCATGCGATTGAGTTGATCCTGTGCTCGTGTTTGCTCATCCAGGGGCACATCCAGAATCGGGTGTCGCTGGGGAGTGTCCAGCGCCCATTGCTGGAGATCGGCGCGCAGTTTTTCATATTCGGCCTCAAGACGTTCAAGCGCTGGCGCGGCTTCGTCCAGGCCGCCTGGCAGCTCAAAGAAAAAGCGATTGGCTTCACCTTCGGCAAAGGTGGGGTACAGCACTTTGATCCTGTCGCGCATTGGCGTGGGCGCGTCGGCCTGGAAATGTTCGCCGGTGCGCTGGCAATAGCGTTTGATCTGCATCAGCGTCGACCTGGACAGCGGGTTGCGCGAGAGGTCGAATGCCGCCGTTACGTTTGCGGGTAAGGTGAACGCTACCTCGGGAACCTGGGTGATCAGGTTGTCGCTCAAGTCGATGCGCTTGCGTTCGACGGAGGTCAGCAGGCCTGAGGGAATTTGCGGCAGGTCCGTCTTTTGAAGGTTGAGGCGGGTAAGCCTGGGAGGCAGGGCAAAGTCCGGGAACCGAGCCAGTGGGTTATGACTGAGGTCCAGCTCCTCCAGGTTGGCCAGTGTGGCGAGTGATGCGGCGCTCTCGGCTGACAGCGTGAGGCGGCAGTGGGGCAGGCGCAATGACGAGAGTTGTGGGAGATCGAACACCGCATCGGGGATATCACTGAGCCCGTAGTGCTCGATAGCCAGATGGTTGAGCGAAGGAAACCCTTTGAAAAACAGTGGCGACTGCAACGGAAACGGCGCCCCCGACCCTTGCAGGCGCAACGACGATACATGGTTGAACGTGCTGTTGAGAGGGGGGAATTCTCCCTCGAAGGGTTGCGAGTTTTCCAGGGTGTAAGTGGGGATGACCTGCAGGCTCTGCTCATCCAATTCGCCCTCCCGACGCCAGCAGGCTTGGAGTGTCTGTTTGAACGCTTGTCGCCGGGTTTGCTCCTCGGGCAGCGTGGTTTGCCTGACCCATGTGTCGAGCCCGTCGGACAGGCCCGCGTATTCAGTTTCCAATCGTGCCAATTCGATCTTGCCCATTTCCAGATTCCCGGGCAGGCCAAAGATAAAGCGGTTGACTTCATCCACGCTGAAGTCAGGGAACAGCGATTTGACTTGGCGGATATCCACGTCTGAAGCGTCGATCCCCCAATAGATGCCCGTGCGTTGGTAGTAGGTCTTGGCCTGCTCCAGTGTCTGTCGCGACAGGGGGTTGTCGGAGAGGTCGAACGTTTTGGTGGTATCGGCCGGCAGCTCAAAGAGCGCGGGTGGCACTTGAGTGATTTGGTTGCTGGAGAGCACCGCCAGTTCCAGCGCCGGTCGGCTGAGCAAGCCGGCAGGCATCGCGGATATGCCCGTGCTGGACAAGTCCAGAAACTGCAGGTCAACCATGTTCTCGACACTGGGAACCCGCTCCAGCGGATTATTGAACAAGTCCAGGGTCCGAAGCGCGTTCATGGCGGTCAGCCTGGCCAGGCTCGCGGGCGTCAGGGTGATGTTGCATTCGCTGAGAATCAAGGTATTGAGGGTGGGCGAGGTGTTGATGGCCAACGGTAGATCGCCCAACTGAGCGTTGCTGATGCTGAGGTAACGCAGCCTGGGGAAACTGCGCAAAAACCTATCGACGTTCAGGGCCGTTTGATCGCCCTTGAGTTCCAGGTAGGAGATGTGTTCGAAGTTTGCCCGCAAGGCCGGCAGCTCCCCGGAAAGGGGGTAGGGAAGTTTGAGCATCTGGCCGTTACGGGCAGGAGGGGCGAAGTATGCGTCAACCTCGGTTTCCCGGCGCCAGCCACGTAGCAGCGCCTGTCGGAAAAGGCGGCGATTTTGCCGCGCATCGTTGTGTGCCTGGTGGCTGATATTCACCTCAGCGTCTGCGGAGTACCTGGGGGTGTCGGCTACCCAGGCGGCCAGGTCGAGATCGAGTTGCAGGTATTCCAGGCGTAGCGCGGTCAAGATCGGCATGGCCCCGCCCGGACGTCTGTTGAGGTCCTCGATCAGATCGGCGATTTGTTCGTCGGTGTGGGCGGGAAACAGTTCCCGTGCCATGCCCCGCAGGTCGGGTTGTGCGGCCGGCCCCGCAGGCGCTGGTGGGTAGGCATCCATGCCCAGCAAGCGCAGGTGGGTGCGGCTATCGGCGGGCGGGTGGGCCGGCTGGGCGCCGAGTAGCCTGCGCAAGGGTTGGCGTTCCAAGGCATGCTTGCGCAATGCCTGCTTGAGTGCCGGGCCTTGGCCGATGTGCAGGCCCAGGGCGTCGCGCCTGGCATCCGGGAGGGCCTGGAGGAGTGCGTTGTACAGGTCTGTTTCGCCAGACAGTGGGCCGCGGCTGTCTTGGGGGGTGTATCGCCCTTCGGGGGAACGTACCAGGGTGCGCTTGATCCGTGCCTTCGGTGGGCCGATGGCATCCATGAGGATGCCGGTTTGGTCGTGTATCTCGAGGCGTATTTTTTTTGACCAGCCAGGCAGTCGCTCCAGGGAGTGCAAGGCCAGTCGATGGGTGCCCAGGTCGTCCGTCGAATCCAGATACAGGCCCTCATAGGCATGGTTGACCTGTGCCTCGTCGCGCAGCGCTTGAGCCAGCTGGGTCAAGCGCGCCGGGACGGTACCTTGGTCGACGTCCTTGAGTTCTGTGCTGCTGGCGCTCTCCAGCAGGGCGTCGGCTGCGCTGAGTGGCAGGCCTGGCGTGTTGTCGATCAATGTTTGCTGGCGCGGGTTGCTCGGTTTATCGAGCAGCAGGTAGCGGGTCTCGAACAACTCGCGGCGATGCGATTGGGCCAGTGCGCCCAGTTTTTTTCTGAGTTTGAGCGCCCGATTGGACATGGAGGTGAGCGGATCACCGAACGCTTCCCCCAGCAAGGTTTTGCGTTGTGGTTCGTCCAGCGCTTCCAGCAAGGTTTTCAGCAGGTCGCCGTTTTTCAATTGGGCTTCATGTACTTGCACCACGCTGGCGTTTTTTTCACCGGGCAGTTCCCAGAGCGTTTTGCCCTGGGTATCGAGGAAGCGCAACGTCTTGGCTTTTGGCCAAAGGCTCAGGTTGGCAAGCAGGTGCAGTTGGGTTTGCGCATCGGCCCGTTTGTAAATCGCTGGGTCATCGCTGTTCATTTGGTCGATGAAGTCCTGCAGCGCCCGGTCGATCTGGAAGCGTTCAAGGGTATCGGTCAGCAGCGGGGGCGGTCGGTGCTGGTTGACGTACATCTTGCGCAAGGCGCCGTCGTCGATGGCGCTGATATGACGAGCCATGGCCAGTTGTTCATCGTTGAGCCCGGCCGTTTTCGGCCCCTGGCGTTTCATGAGCGTGGCGCTGTCCCAACTCAAGGGGGTATCCAGCTCGCTCAGCCAGGCGCCTTTGCCATTGGTCAGCAGGGGCGGGCGGTAGGCGTTGGTTCGGGTGGGATGTTTCAGGTAGGGCTGTTGGGTCTTCGGATCCGTCAGTACCACGAAGGGTTTGTCCGACAGCAGCAGGATATCTTTACCGTTATGGGGATGCAGCCCTTCTGGGCCGGGGTAAGCGTGGCTGGGCAGTTGGATATCGTGGGCGTAGGGCGCGAGGTCCGGTTTCCAGAGCCGAGCCTTGCCATTGGGCAGCATGACGGGCTTGAGGCGGTTGAAAAACTTCACCGCTTCGGAGGGCAGCAAGGCGCGTAGGGCGCCGGCGGCCATGGGCGCGCCGGCGATGAACAAGCCCAGTTCCACGCCTTGCTCCACGAACGATAACAAGTGCCCGAATGCCTCGGTCACGTCGCCCACCGCCCAGTCGATGATCCATTCAAAGGCGTCGTCGAGCATTTGATAGGCGCTGTAGCCGAGCATCAGCAGGCCCACGGGAGGGACAAATGGGGCGACGATGAACGCTGCGATTTGCAGGATCGCCGACGCGACTTTTTGCACGATGGCCCAGCGCTCCCAGCGTACTTTCTGATCGACGCTTGCCGTGGACACGGCCATGGCGCGGGCATCGTTGAACACCTTGCTGAGCGTTGCCTGGAACAGGTGGCTGAACAGGTCCCCGCTGATGCCGCTGGCGCGGAACGCCAGGTGTGGATGGTCGATGGGGGTCTCACGCCAGGACGGCAGCGGGTCGCCGTGAGTGTGCGGGTGCCAGGTGACCTTGGAGAGCCGGCGGTTGAGGTCGGCGAAGAAGGGGCCGCGCTCTTCGTGATTGACGAAGCGGCTGAAGAACTGTTGGTACTCGGCGTTGCGCAGGTGGTTGCCCAATGCGCTCATGAAGTCGGCGAGTGTGGGGTACTGTTTGAGCGGTGCGTAGGGGTCGTCCGGGATATAGGCGATCACACCTACCGGGTGACGACTGCCAATGTTTTCGGCAAACAGCACGATGCCGGTCAGCGTGGTCGACATGATGCTCAGGCTGTAGCACAGCAGCGGGTAGCAGGTGCTGTGGCTGTCGTCGGTGTTGAGCAGGCGTTGCAAGCGTATGAAGGACTGATCGTCAGGCAGATCGCCTTTCATCCGGGCCATCTGCAACGCGACGCTCAAGTCCGCCACCTGGCTTTGCTTGAGCTTCAATCGCAGGCGGGTTGCGGCCACCGGGTTTTTGAAATCAAAGAATTGTTCAAGGTAGCGCTGGTACTGGGCGCCGATGTCCAGTTCCCGGCACAGGGCAGTGAACTGATCGACCGCGATGTGCGCGTCGAGAGAAGGCAGGCTGTCGAATTGACCGGTACGGGTGGGCTGGGTGATGAAACCGGATGACGCTTCGAATACTTCGCCCGCTTCAAAGTTGTGCAGGGCGGCGTCTACCAGTGAAACGGTCCAGGTTCTTGCCGCCCCCGAGCGAACGGGGAACCAGGGGATGGTTTGGGGAATGTACAGGCGCAAGTAGGTGGCGCTGACATCTGGCTCAACGCCAAAGCGTTGCTTGAGGCGCGCTTGGAGCAATGGGGCGGCGAAGTCTTGCGGCGACTTCAGGTTGCCCATGGCCTGATCGACCGCGGTCTTCGCCTTCCAGGCAGCGCTCACCAGGGTTTTGAGGGTGTCATGGGCTTCAGGGGTGGCGGTTTTGTACCACGCGGGGAGGTCCGGCTGGACGTTGCTCAGCGCGGTGCGTCTGGCTGGGGAGAGGTTGGGCAGCCAGTCGGGAACGGCCTGCGTGAGGATGTCCATGTGCGGGTCGCGATAAACCGCCAGGTCCGGAAGTTGGAGGGATGAGGTCGGTTGGGTCATGGGGGGGACGCCTTGGTGTGATGAACAGGCGTGAGAGCAGACCAATTTCGGTGGGCCCATCGGGGGTAGATAGATAACCGGCCGCCCGTTACGTTGCAGCTATCCGGCTTGACCATCTGCCGTTGTGACGCGCCAGCGTTTAAACTGCGCCATTGCGATGCTATTTGTCGCATTGGCGTAAACCCGCGAAAATCGCGGGTTGGCGCTATAAGAAGTTGTCGCTTGGCGACAAGGCCGCACTGAAAACTGTCCTTACAATCCCTGCATCGCCCGCCAGTTCCAGGCAGGCGTTCCTCTTCAGGAGACTCCGATGTCCGTTGAGCAAGCCCCGGTGCAACGTGCCGATTTCGACCAGGTGATGGTGCCCAACTATGCACCTGCTGCCTTCATCCCCGTGCGTGGCAAAGGTTCCCGCGTGTGGGACCAGGCGGGTCGCGAGCTGATCGACTTTGCCGGCGGCATCGCGGTCAACGTATTGGGCCACGCCCACCCGGCGCTGGTCGGTGCCTTGACCGAACAGGCCAACAAGCTGTGGCACGTCTCCAACGTGTTCACCAATGAGCCGGCCCTGCGCCTGGCGCACAAGCTGATCGACGCCACCTTTGCCGAGCGCGTGTTCTTCTGCAACTCCGGCGCCGAAGCCAACGAGGCCGCGTTCAAGCTGGCCCGTCGTGTCGCGTTCGACCGTTTCGGCAGCGAGAAGTACGAGATCATCGCCGCGCTGAACAGCTTCCACGGCCGTACCCTGTTCACCGTGAACGTCGGTGGCCAGTCGAAGTATTCCGACGGCTTCGGGCCGAAGATCACCGGCATCACCCATGTGCCGTTCAATGACCTGGCCGCGCTGAAAGCCGCCGTGTCGGACAAGACCTGCGCCGTGGTGCTGGAGCCGGTGCAAGGCGAGGGCGGCGTGCTGCCGGCCGAGCTGGCCTACCTGCAAGGCGCCCGCGAACTGTGCGACGCCCACGACGCGCTGCTGGTGTTCGACGAAGTGCAGACCGGCATGGGCCGCAGCGGCCACCTGTTCGCCTACCAGCATTACGGTGTGGTGCCGGACATTCTCACCAGTGCCAAGAGCCTGGGCGGCGGTTTCCCGATTGCCGCGATGCTCACCACGGAAGCCTTGGCCAAGCACCTGGTGGTCGGCACCCACGGCACCACCTACGGCGGCAACCCGCTGGCGTGTGCGGTGGCGGGGGCGGTGATCGATGTGATCAACACGCCTGAAGTGCTGGCTGGCGTCAACGCCAAGCACGACCTGTTCAAGGCGCGCCTGGAACAGATCGGCAAGCAGTACGGCATCTTCACCGAAGTGCGCGGCCTCGGCCTGCTGCTGGGTTGCGTGTTGAGCGACGCCTGGAAAGGCAAGGCCAAGGACGTGTTCAACGCGGCCGAGAAAGAAAACCTGATGATCCTGCAAGCCGGCCCCGACGTGGTGCGTTTCGCGCCGAGCCTGGTGGTGGACGAGGCGGACATCAACGAGGGCCTGGATCGCTTCGAACGTGCGGTAAAAACCCTGACCCAAGCCTGATAGCGACACATTTTGCTGGCTGGACCGGGTCAAAAATGTGGGAGGGGGCTTGCCCCCGATAGCGGTGTATCAGTCACTGATGCAACAACTGGAAGACGGCTATCGGGGGCAAGCCCCCTCCCACATTGAAATTTGCCCCACAAGAGGATAGGTGGTGTTCCTGACCTGTCCGGTATTTTTTCCCTATGAGTTTTCGAGTTAAGGAGTGACACCATGCTGGTGATGCGCCCCGCGCAAATGGCTGATCTGGGCGAGGTACAGCGTCTGGCTGCGGACAGCCCGATTGGTGTCACTTCCTTGCCGGATGATGTCGAACGCCTGAGTGACAAGATCGCGGCCAGCGAAGCGTCTTTCGCGGCCGAGGTCAGTTTCAACGGTGAAGAGAGCTATTTCTTTGTGTTGGAAGACACCGAGACCGGCAAGCTGGCGGGCTGCTCGGCCATCGTCGCTTCGGCCGGCTACTCGGAGCCGTTCTACAGCTTTCGCAACGAAACCTTCGTGCACGCCTCCCGTGAGCTGAAGATTCACAACAAGATCCACGTGCTTTCCCAGTGTCACGACCTCACCGGCAACAGCCTGCTCACCAGCTTCTACGTGGTGCCCGAGCTGGTCGGTTCGCCGTGGTCGGAACTCAATTCCCGTGGCCGCCTGTTGTTCGTTGCCAGCCACCCCGAGCGCTTTGCCGACTCGGTGGTGACCGAGATTGTCGGCTACAGCGATGAGAACGGTGACTCGCCGTTCTGGGATGCGATCGGGCGCAATTTCTTCGACCTCAACTATGCCGCCGCCGAGCGCCTGTGCGGGCTGAAAAGCCGCACCTTCCTCGCCGAGCTGATGCCGCATTACCCGATCTATGTACCGCTGCTGCCGGACGAAGCCCAGGAAGCCATGGGCCAGGTGCACCCGCGGGCGCAGATCACCTTCGACATCCTGATGCGCGAAGGCTTCGAGACCGACCATTACATCGACATCTTCGACGGTGGCCCGACGTTGCACGCACGGGTCTCGGGGATTCGCTCGATCGCCCAGAGCCGTGTGGTGCCGGTGAAGATCGGTGAAATGGTCAAGGGCGTCGGCCGCCAGTACCTGGTGAGCAACGGCCAGTTGCAGGACTACCGCGCGGTGATGCTGGAACTGGATTACGCCCCCGGCAAACCGGTGACCCTGGACTTGGCCGCGGCCGAAGCCCTGGGTGTCGGCGACGGCGCGAGTGTGCGCCTGGTAGCGGTATAAATAGAGTTTCGCGGGTGGCTGCAAAGCGGCCCGTTTGAGGAGATAGCATGATCGTTCGTCCCGTACGCAGCAGCGATTTACCGGCCCTGATTGATCTGGCGCGCAGCACCGGCACCGGCCTGACCACCTTGCCGGCCAACGAAGAGCGCCTGACCCACCGGGTCGGCTGGGCGGAAAAAACCTTTCGTGGCGAAGCCGGGCGCGGCGATGCCGACTACCTGTTCGTGCTGGAAAACGACGAAGGCCGCGTAGTGGGGATTTCCGCCATCGCTGGCGCCGTCGGCCTGCGTGAGCCCTGGTACAACTTCCGTGTGGGCCTGACCGTCAGCGCCTCCCAGGAACTGAATATCTACCGTGAGATCCCGACGCTGTTCCTGGCCAACGACCTCACCGGCAATTCCGAACTGTGCTCGTTGTTCCTGCATGCCGATTACCGCACTGGCCTCAATGGCCGCATGCTGGCCAAGGCGCGCCTGCTGTTTATCGCTGAATTCCCGCAGCTGTTTGGCAACAAGATCATTGCCGAGATGCGCGGGGTGTCCAACGACGCCGGGCGTTCGCCGTTCTGGGAAAGCCTGGGCCGGCATTTCTTCAAGATGGAATTCAGCCAGGCCGACTACCTCACTGGCGTGGGCAACAAGGCTTTTATCGCCGAGCTGATGCCCAAGTTCCCGCTGTACAGCTGCTTCCTTTCCGAAGACGCGCGCAACGTGATCGGCAAGGTCCACCCGGACACCGAGCCGGCCCTGAGCATGCTCAAGAGCGAAGGCTTCAGCTACCAGGGCTATGTCGACATCTTCGACGCCGGCCCGGCCGTGGAGTGTGAAACCAGCAAGATTCGTGCGGTGCGCGACAGCCAGTCCCTGGTGTTGGCCATTGGCACGCCAGGTGACGACGCCACGCCGTTCCTGATCCATAACCGCAAGCGCGAAGACTGCCGCATCACCGCCGCACCGGCGCGCCTGGCGGCAGGCACCTTGGTGGTGGATCCGTTGACCGCCAAGCGCCTGCAACTGGTAGTGGGTGATCAAGTGCGTGCCGTACCGTTGTCTGCTGCTCGGGAGTCGAAATAATGAATTCGCTGTATATCGCAGGTAGCTGGCTGGCAGGCCAGGGTGAGCTGTTCGAATCGCGCAACCCGGTGACCCAGCAAGTGCTGTGGGCCGGCAATGGCGCCAGCGTCGAACAGGTTGAGTCCGCCGTGCAGGCGGCGCGCCAGGCGTTTCCGGGCTGGGCCCGGCGCCCGCTGGAGGAGCGCATCAGCGTGCTGGAAGCCTTCGCCAATACCCTGAAAAGCCGCGCCGATGAAATCGCCCGCTGCATCGGCGAAGAAACCGGCAAGCCGCTGTGGGAGTCGGCCACCGAAGTCACCAGCATGGCCAACAAGATCGCCATCTCGGTACAAAGCTACCGCGAGCGTACCGGCGAGAAGAGCGGCCCGCTGGGCGACGCCACCGCCGTATTGCGCCACAAGCCCCACGGCGTGGTCGCGGTGTTCGGCCCTTACAACTTCCCGGGTCACTTGCCCAACGGGCATATCGTCCCAGCCCTGCTGGCGGGTAACACCGTATTGTTCAAACCGAGCGAGCTGACCCCCAAAGTCGCCGAGCTGACCGTGCAATGCTGGATCGACGCCGGTTTGCCGGCGGGCGTACTCAACCTGCTGCAAGGCGCGCGGGAAACTGGCATTGCGTTGGCGGCCAACCCAGGCATCGATGGGTTGTTCTTCACCGGCTCCAGCCGCACCGGCAACCATCTGCACCAGCAGTTCTCCGGGCGTCCGGACAAGATCCTGGCCCTGGAAATGGGCGGCAATAACCCGCTGGTGGTGGATGAAGTGGCCGATGTGGACGCAGCGGTCTACACCATTATCCAGTCGGCGTTTATCTCCGCCGGCCAGCGCTGCACCTGTGCCCGTCGCCTGCTGGTGCCCGAAGGCGCCTGGGGCGATGCGTTGCTGGCGCGCCTGGTGGCGGTCAGCGCATCGATCAGCGTCGGTGCCTTCGACCAGCAACCCGCGCCGTTCATGGGTTCGGTGATTTCCCTGGCGGCGGCCAAAGCCTTGATGCAAGCCCAGGAACTGATGTTGGCCAATGGTGCCGTGGCCCTGCTGGAAATGACCCAGCCCCAGGAGCAGGCCGCCTTGTTGACGCCGGGCATCATCGACGTCACCGGGGTGACCGAGCGCGAAGATGAAGAGCTGTTCGGCCCACTGTTGCAGGTGATCCGCTACGCTGATTTCGCCGCGGCGATTGCCGAAGCCAACAACACCCAGTACGGCCTGGCCGCTGGCTTGTTGTCCGATTCCGAAGCGCGTTACCAGCAATTCTGGCTGGAAAGCCGTGCCGGGATCGTCAACTGGAACAAACAGCTGACCGGCGCCGCCAGTACCGCGCCATTTGGTGGGGTAGGGGCGTCGGGCAACCATCGCGCCAGTGCCTATTATGCGGCGGATTATTGCGCGTACCCGGTGGCGTCGCTGGAGACCCCGAGCCTGGTGGTGCCTGCCACATTGACCCCAGGCATAACACTGGCCTGAATGTGGGAGGGGGCTTGCCCCCGATGGCGGTGTGTCAGTTGATGAATCAGGTGACTGATCCACCGCTATCGGGGGCAAGCCCCCTCCCACAGGGTTCAGTGGCGTATTCAAGTAATTTGATGCCTATAAAAACAGATGTTCGTGGAGCCTCGCCGATGAAATCCTATGAAGTCAATTTTGACGGTCTAGTGGGGCCGACCCATAACTACGGCGGTTTGTCCTACGGCAACGTCGCGTCCCAGAGCAACAGCCAGCAGTCTTCCAACCCCAAGGAAGCCGCGTTGCAGGGCTTGCAGAAGATGAAAGCGCTGATGGACATGGGCTTCGTGCAAGGGGTGCTCGCGCCTCAGGAACGCCCGGACGTGGCCGCCTTGCGCAACCTCGGCTTCAGCGGCAGCGACGCCCAAGTGATCGAGCAGGCGGCCAAGCACGCCATGCCGCTGCTGGTGGCCAGTTGTTCGGCATCGAGCATGTGGGTGGCCAATGCCGCCACCGTCAGCCCGAGCGCCGACACCGCGGATGGCCGCGTGCATTTCACCGCCGCCAACCTCAATTGCAAATACCACCGCAGCATCGAACACCCCACGACCAGCCGCGTGCTGGGGGCGATGTTTGCTGACCAGAAACACTTTGCCCACCACGCGGCCCTGCCGGCGGTGGCGCAGTTCGGTGACGAAGGCGCAGCCAACCACACGCGTTTTTGCCGCGACTATGGCCAGGCCGGTGTGGAGTTTTTCGTGTACGGCCGCAGCGCGTTCGACAGCCGTTACCCCGCCCCGCAGAAATACCCGGCGCGTCAAACCCTGGAAGCGTCGCAAGCCGTTGCGCGGCTGCACGGTTTGAAAGATGAAGGCGTGGTCTACGCCCAGCAGAACCCGGCCGTGATCGATGCCGGCGTGTTCCACAACGATGTGATCGCGGTGGGCAACGGCGAAGTGCTGTTCTACCACGAGGATGCGTTCCTCAATACCGAACAGATGCTTGCCGAGTTGCAGGGCAAGTTGGGCCGGTTGGGCGGCAATTTCCAGTCCATCTGCGTGCCGCGCGCCCAGGTCAGTGTCGAGGACGCCGTGCGTTCCTACCTGTTCAACAGCCAACTGCTGAGCCGCGCCGATGGCTCGATGTTGCTGATCGTGCCCGAAGAATGCCGCGCCAACGAGCGCGTATGGCACTACTTGCAAGGCCTGACGGCGTCCGGTGGGTTGATTCGCGAAGTCAAGGTCTTCGACCTCAAGCAAAGCATGCAGAATGGCGGTGGGCCGGCGTGCCTGCGTTTGCGCGTGGCGTTGAACGAAACCGAGCTGGCAGCGGTGAACCCAGGGGTTATCATGACCGCGCCGTTGTACGACACACTGACCCAATGGGTCGACAAGCACTACCGCGACAGCCTGCGCGAAACCGACCTGGCTGACCCGCAATTGCTGCTTGAGTGCCGGACGGCACTGGATGAACTGACGCAAATCCTTAAACTGGGCTCGGTTTATCCTTTCCAGATCAATTAACGCCGTACGGCTGAGAGTTATTTATGAGCACCGACACCCTGCAACTGATCCTTGAAGACACCGACGGCACCCAGCTGGAAACCTCCTGCACCCGCGTCGCCGTGGTCTGGCAGGGTAAGGAAATCTGGATCCAGCACGACGGCCGTGGCCAGCTGCTGATCGGTGTGGATGTGGAAGAAGGCGACTCCGAATACGCCAACCTGCTGATGCGCCCACTGGCTACCAACCTGATGAGCCTGCAACTGGAAATGGAACCGGCCGACGTTGAAGGTGATGATGACGATCACGTCCACGGCCCAGGCTGCAACCACTAAGGAAGCTGCGTATGCTCGCCCTCGGCAAACTGCTTGAACTGACCCTCGCCGGTCGCGAACCGGCGCAAAAAATTCAACTGACTGTCGACGGCGTGCAGATGCGCTGGCTCAGCGAGGGCGCACTCGAAGTACGCCCGCCGCAAGCCCGCGACAACGGCGGCGACCTGCTGCTGTCGTCCGGTATCCATGGCAACGAAACCGCGCCGATCGAATTGCTCGACCGCCTGTTGCATGGCATTGCCCGTGGGCAGATCAAGCCCCGCACCCGTATTCTGTTCCTGTTCGGCAACCCCGAGGCCATGCGCCGCGGTGAACGTTACCTCGAACTGGACGTCAACCGGCTGTTCAACGGCCGTCATGAACAAAACATCGGCCCCGAGGCCATGCGTGCCGCCGAGCTGGAGCAACTGGCCCGCAGCTTTTTCAGCGTGCCTGGCCGTTCGCGCCTGCATTATGACCTGCACACTGCGATTCGCGGCTCGAAGATCGAGCAGTTCGCCCTTTACCCATGGAAGGACGGGCGCCAGCACTCGCGGCGCGAACTGGCCCGCTTGAGCGCTGCCGGCATGCAGGCGGTGCTGTTGCAGAACAAGACCTCGATCACCTTCACTGCCTTTACCTACGAACAACTCGGTGCCGAAGCCTTCACCCTGGAGCTGGGCAAGGCGCGGCCGTTCGGGCAGAACCAGGGCGTCAATGTTTCCCGCCTGGAGCTGCGCCTCACGCAGATCATCGAAGGCAGCGAGCCTGAGACTGACAGCCTGGACGGCTTGAAACTGTTCGCCGTGTCGCGGGAAGTCATCAAGCACAGCGATGCGTTCCTGCTGCACCTGCCGGCGGACGTGGAAAACTTTTCGGAACTGGAAAAGGGTTATCTGCTGGCCGAAGACGTCGCCAAGACCCGCTGGGTGATCGAGGAGGAGGGTGCACGCATCATCTTCCCCAACCCGAAGGTGAAGAATGGCTTGCGGGCAGGGATATTGATCGTGCCGACCACGGACGTGGGCCTGGCATAGGTCTCAAGGCGTATCCGGATCCAAATGTGGGAGGGGGCAAGTCGAATCGTCGCACCGCCCCTCCCACATTTTGTTTTGCAGTGTTGCTTAGACCGCTAGGGCCCGCGGCTCACTGCGACGGATCGCACGCACCTTGTGCAGGGTGTCGGCGCAAGTGCGCGCAGCTTCCTGGCCTTTGTGTACGAAGTGCTCGTAGAAGAACGTGTGGTGCTCACTGCCGGCATGGAAGTGATGCGGGGTCAGGGACACCGAGAACACTGGCACTTCGGTTTCCAGCTGTACCTGCATCAGGCCACTGACCACCGACTGGGCGACGAATTCGTGACGGTAGATGCCGCCATCCACCACCAGCGCGGCGGCGACGATACCGGCGTAACGGCCGGTCTTGGCCAGCAGTTTGGCGTGCAGGGGCATTTCAAAGGCGCCGCCGACTTCGAAGAAGTCGATGTCCGATTCCTGGTAGCCCAGGGCGATCATTTCGGCGAGGAAGCCTTTACGGGACTGGTCGACAATATCCTTGTGCCAGCAGGCCTGGATAAACGCGACGCGCTCGCCGTGGTGGTTTTTGCTTTTGCTGTCGATTGCGGTGGGTTGCATGTTCTGACTCCTGTTTAAGAAAAAAACAGGGCGTTATGAATCGAATGGGATTTAAGGGTACGAACCGCTGAGTCATGCAGGCATGCGGTCAGCGTGCGGCCCTTAGGTGCCAATCCCGTTCTCTCTTCATCCGGACTATGACCGTCGGCCCCGGGATCACACCGGGTCTGCTGACCTTGTCGCCGTCCTGCGTGAGCAGTTCGAGGCGCCAAGCGCTCGCGGGCTATGCACATTGCGCGCAATTACCGCCGGTGGGGAATTGCACCCCGCCCTGAGAACGTTGCCACCAGAACCCTGGCGGCGGAGAGTTTTTAACATGGTTTTTCAAAAACTGCACGATCGCTGTATCGATAACCTATATCGGTTTGTTTGGTTGGTATTCGATTGAATGCGAGTGGGGCTTGATATTCCGTGGTTTTGCCCGCAGTAATCACTCACAAAGGGACTTATCCAATCCGCCAGAGGCCTGTTTCATGACCGTGATTGACCTGCGCAGCGACACCGTGACCCAACCCACCCCCGGCATGCTCGACGCGATGGCCAGCGCCGTCAGTGGCGATGATGTCTACGGTGAAGACCCCAGCGTCAACCGCCTGGAGGCCGAACTGGCCAAGCGCCTGGGGTTCCCTGCGGCGTTGTTCGTCCCGACCGGCACCATGAGCAACCTGCTGGCGTTGATGGCGCACTGTGAGCGCGGCGAGGAATACATCGTCGGCCAGCAGGCCCACACCTATAAATACGAAGGCGGCGGCGCGGCGGTGCTGGGTTCGATCCAGCCGCAACCGCTGGAAGTCCAGGCGGACGGCTCCCTGGACCTGGACCAGGTGCTGGCCGCGATCAAGCCCGACGATTTCCATTTCGCCCGCACCCGCCTGCTGGCCCTGGAAAACACGATGCAGGGCAAGGTGCTGCCACTGGAATACCTGGCGAAAGCCCGGGCCTTTACCCGTGAACATGGCCTGGCCCTGCACCTGGACGGCGCGCGCCTCTACAACGCAGCGGTCAAGCTGGAGGTGGATGCGCGGGAGATCACGCGGCACTTCGATTCGGTGTCGGTGTGCCTGTCCAAGGGCCTCGGCGCGCCGATTGGCTCGGTGTTGTGTGGTTCCACGGCGCTGATCGCCAAGGCGCGGCGCCTGCGCAAGATGGTCGGCGGTGGCATGCGCCAGGCCGGCTCCCTGGCGGCGGCGGGGCTATATGCGCTGGACCACCAGGTGCAGCGCCTGGCCGACGATCACGCCAATGCGCAATGGCTGGGGGAGGAGTTGCGCAAGGCCGGTTATACCGTGGAGCCGGTGCAGACCAATATGGTCTACGTACAGATCGGTGAGCAGGCCGAAGCCTTGAAAGCCTTTGCCGCTGAACGCAGGGTCAAATTGAGCGCCGCGCCGCGTCTGCGCATGGTCACGCATCTGGATGTCAGCCGGGCGCAAATCGAGCAGGTCGTGCAAACATTCGTCGAGTTTTCGCGCAAATGAGCGTGCAGACCGTCTAATTGACTGTTTCTATCACATAAACACGCTGTACCACCGGCAAAGGGCCGATATAATGCGGCCCTTTGCCGTCGCTCCGTCTGATGATGTTGCGCACTGGCCTTTGGCCGCAGACTCCGTGGAAGAACCTAATGAAAAGCGCAGAAATCCGTGAAGCCTTCCTTCGCTTCTTCGAAGAGCAAGGTCACACCCGTGTCGCCTCCAGCTCCTTGATCCCAGGCAACGACCCCACCCTGCTGTTCACCAACGCGGGGATGAACCAGTTCAAGGACTGCTTCCTGGGCCAGGAAAAACGCGCCTACACCCGTGCCGTCAGCAGCCAGAAGTGCGTGCGCGCCGGTGGTAAGCACAACGACCTGGAAAACGTCGGCTACACCGCCCGTCACCACACTTTTTTCGAAATGCTCGGCAACTTCAGCTTTGGCGATTATTTCAAGCAGGATGCGATCAACTTCGCCTGGACCTTCCTGACCGGCGTACTGAAACTGCCGAAGGAAAAGCTCTGGGTCACCGTCTACGCCAGCGATGACGAGGCTTACGACATCTGGACCAAGCAAGTCGGGGTGCCGCCTGAGCGCATGGTGCGTATCGGCGACAACAAAGGCGCGCCGTACGCCTCCGACAACTTCTGGACCATGGGCGATACCGGCCCGTGCGGTCCTTGCACCGAGATTTTCTACGATCACGGCGCCGATATCTGGGGTGGCCCACCGGGTTCGCCGGAAGAAGACGGTGACCGTTACATCGAAATCTGGAACAACGTGTTCATGCAGTTCAACCGCACCGCCGATGGTGTGTTGCATCCGTTGCCAGCGCCGTCGGTAGATACCGGCATGGGCCTGGAGCGGATCAGTGCGGTGATGCAGCACGTTCATTCCAACTACGAAATCGACCTGTTCCAGAGCCTGCTGGCCGCGGCTGCGAAGGCCATTGGTTGCGCCAATGAAGACCAGGCGTCGTTGAAAGTGGTGGCTGACCACATCCGTTCCTGCGGCTTCCTGATTGCCGACGGCGTGCTGCCGTCCAACGAAGGCCGTGGCTACGTGCTGCGCCGTATCATTCGTCGCGCTTGCCGTCACGGCAACAAGTTGGGCGCCAGCGGTAGCTTCTTCTACCAGATCGTCGCGGCCCTGGTTGCCGAGATGGGCGATGCATTCCCGGAACTCAAGCAGAACCAGGCGCACATCGAGCGCGTGCTCAAGGCTGAAGAAGAGCAGTTCGCCAAGACCCTGGAGCAGGGCCTGAAAATCCTCGAGCAAGACCTCGCCGGCCTGCAAGGCAGCGTGGTGCCGGGCGACGTGGTGTTCAAGCTCTATGACACCTACGGCTTCCCGATGGACCTGACCGGCGACATCGCCCGTGAGCGTAACCTGACCCTGGACGAGGCAGGCTTCGAGCGCGAGATGGAGGCCCAGCGTGTGCGCGCGCGTTCCGCCAGCTCGTTCGGCATGGACTACAACAGCCTGGTCAAGGTTGACGTGGCCACCGAATTTACCGGCTACAAGGCCACCAGCGGTGCGGCCAAGGTCGTTGCGCTGTACAAGGACGGCCAGTCGGTCGACGTCTTGAACGAAGGTGACGACGGCGTGGTGGTCCTGGACCGGACGCCGTTCTACGCCGAGTCCGGTGGCCAGATTGGCGACTGCGGTTTCCTCAAGGCGTCCTCCGGTCGTTTTGATGTGCGCGATACCACCAAGACCGGCGGCGCCTTCCTGCACCATGGTGTATTGGCGTCGGGCAGCCTGATCGTCGGTTCGCCAGTGGACGCCCAGGTAGACGCCGATGTGCGTCACGCCACGTCGCTGAACCACTCGGCCACTCACTTGCTGCATGCTGCACTGCGCCAGGTATTGGGCGAGCACGTCCAACAGAAGGGCTCGTTGGTCGACAGCCAGCGCCTGCGCTTCGACTTCAGCCACTTCGAAGCGATCAAGCCGGAGCAAATCAAGGCCCTGGAAGACATCGTCAACGCCGAAGTGCGCAAGAACACCCCGGTGGAAACCGAAGAAACCGATATCGAGACCGCCAAGGCCAAGGGGGCCATGGCGCTGTTCGGCGAGAAGTATGGCGACAACGTACGTGTACTGAGCATGGGCGGCAGCTTCTCGGTGGAACTGTGTGGCGGTATCCACGCCAACCGTACGGGCGACATCGGCCTGCTGAAAATCATCAGCGAAGGCGGTGTGGCATCGGGCGTACGTCGTATCGAAGCGGTGACCGGTGCTGCGGCCCTGGCCTATCTCAATGCGGCTGAAGAACAACTCAAGGAAGCGGCTACGCTCGTCAAGGGCAGCCGCGACAATCTGATCGACAAGCTGTCGGCCGTGCTCGAGCGCAACCGCGTGCTGGAGAAACAGCTGGAGCAGTTGCAAGCCAAGGCTGCCAGCGCGGCAGGTGACGATTTGTCTGCTTCCGCCCTGGACGTCAAGGGTGTGAAAGTCCTGGCAGCGCGCCTGGACGGTCAGGATGGCAAGGCGTTGTTGGCCTTGGTCGATCAGTTGAAGAACAAGCTCGGCCGCGCAGTGATCCTGCTCGGCAGTGTCCATGAGGATAAGGTCGTTCTGGTTGCCGGTGTAACCAAGGACCTGACCGGTCAACTCAAGGCCGGTGATTTGATGAAGCAAGCCGCTGCGGCAGTGGGCGGGAAGGGCGGTGGTCGTCCGGACATGGCGCAAGGCGGTGGTGTAGACGCTGGTGCCCTGGACGCGGCCCTGGCCCTGACCGTGCCGTTTGTCGAGGCAGGTATTTAAGGCGCTGGTAACGGGCCCATGGTCTAGTCATGGGCTCGCTCGGTTGCTGGAAGATTGGTTTATTGGGCGCCCCTTTACGGGCTGAGGCGGCTTAGAAATGGCTTTGATCGTACAGAAATTTGGAGGTACCTCGGTCGGTTCTGTCGAAAGAATCGAGCAGGTTGCCGACAAGGTTAAGAAATTCCGCGATGCCGGCGATGACCTGGTGGTGGTGCTGTCCGCCATGAGCGGCGAGACCAATCGCCTGATCGATCTGGCCAAGGCAATCAGTGGCGATCAACAACCACTGCCGCGTGAGCTGGATGTGATCGTGTCCACCGGCGAGCAGGTCACCATTGCGTTGCTGGCCATGGCGCTGAACAAGCGTGGCGTGCCGGCGGTGTCCTACACTGGTAGCCAGGTGCGCATCCTCACCGACAGCGCGCACACCAAGGCGCGTATCCTGCAGATCGACGATCAGAAGATCCGTACTGATCTGAAGGAAGGGCGTGTCGTGGTTGTCGCCGGTTTCCAGGGCGTTGACGAGCAGGGCAACATCACCACCCTCGGGCGTGGCGGTTCCGATACCACCGGCGTAGCGCTGGCCGCAGCCCTGAAGGCTGACGAATGCCAGATCTACACCGATGTGGATGGCGTCTACACCACCGATCCGCGCGTGGTGTCCGTGGCCCAGCGCCTGGACAAGATCACCTTCGAAGAGATGCTGGAAATGGCCAGCCTCGGTTCCAAGGTGTTGCAGATCCGCGCGGTGGAATTCGCCGGCAAGTACAACGTTCCGCTGCGCGTATTGCACAGCTTCAAAGAGGGTCCGGGCACCCTTATTACTATTGATGAAGAGGAATCCATGGAACAGCCGATCATTTCCGGCATCGCCTTCAATCGCGATGAAGCCAAGCTGACGATCCGTGGCGTGCCAGACACCCCGGGCGTGGCTTTCAAGATCCTCGGGCCTATCAGCGGCGCGAACATTGAAGTCGATATGATCGTGCAGAACGTTTCGCACGATAACACCACCGATTTCACCTTCACCGTACACCGCAACGAGTACGATGCGGCCGAACGTATCCTGCAGAACACCGCGAGCGAGATCGGCGCGCGTGAAGTGGTCGGCGATACCAAGATCGCCAAGGTGTCGATCGTAGGTGTGGGCATGCGTTCCCATGCCGGCGTTGCCAGCCGTATGTTCGAGGCCCTGGCCAAGGAAAGCATCAACATCCAGATGATCTCCACCTCGGAAATCAAAGTCTCGGTGGTGATTGAAGAGAAGTACCTGGAACTGGCTGTACGCGCACTGCATACCGCTTTTGAGCTGGACGCTCCGGCCCGACAGGGCGAGTGATGCAATGCCAGGAAGGCGCGGTTTACCGCGCCTTTCATTTTTTTGTCGGGCCCATGTTCTTTTACCTGTGCTCGACAATACTTAGGCAGGTAGGGCTACGGCCTTTTGGTTGTAGGTCGAATGCCTTTTTTTTGCAGACTGTTGTTCCTGAACTGAAATGCGTGAGGAGAAAGGTATGTTGATTCTGACTCGTCGTTGCGCAGAAAGCCTGATTATTGGTGATGGCGAAATCACCGTGACCGTGCTCGGCGTCAAAGGCAATCAAGTGCGTATCGGGGTTAACGCTCCGAAAGAGGTAGCGGTCCACCGCGAGGAAATCTACCTGCGGATCAAGAAAGAGAAGGACGAAGAACCAAGCCTTTAATTTTTATCGTTTTTTATGTTTGCAAACGGGGATGAACGTGGTTAATATACGCCCCGTGTTGCGGAGAGCTGGCCGAGTGGCCGAAGGCGCTCCCCTGCTAAGGGAGTACACCTCAAAAGGGTGTCGGGGGTTCGAATCCCCCGTTCTCCGCCATTATTTGCTTAGTACGTTGCAATCTGGATTTATCGGTAAGTTGTTGAAATTACTCGAAAAAATCGCTTTACATAGAGATTGAACGGCCTATAATGCGCGGCAGCAAATGCACTCGTAGCTCAGCTGGATAGAGTACTCGGCTACGAACCGAGCGGTCACAGGTTCGAATCCTGTCGAGTGCACCATTTAAGAGTCAGTTGCAGTAATGCAGGTGGTTCGGCTTCAACCAGTTGTGATCTGGTCTAAAAACACAATCTGCACTCGTAGCTCAGCTGGATAGAGTACTCGGCTACGAACCGAGCGGTCACAGGTTCGAATCCTGTCGAGTGCACCATACAAACAAAAAGCCCGCCTAGTGCGGGCTTTTTGCCGTCTGGGGTTTATGTGGAATGTGTTCTTTTTCTCCAGCCCCATGTGTTTTCCTCCCGGGCTGCGTCGTCGCAGTTCATAGATGCGGCTAATGCTGAGCTTTGACTCGCAAGCGCTTGTTCTTTCCAGTTTTTTGACGTTAAAAATGGCCGGGCGGTGTATCATTGCGCCCGTCAGCCCCGCCGGGGCTTATGGAATACCTCCATGGACTTACCCAGTAGTTACTCAGTATCCCGTTTTACCAATCATGAATTGACTGATTGATCCTTCCGGCGTGCCCCGCTGCTGGGAGTGGAGTTCGCCTATGACCGAAGTAGAAGTAAAGAAAACACAAGAAAGCCTGCAGGATCGCCTGGCTCAAGTCATCGAGCTGCTGCAGCGCCAGCGCGTGGTCGAAGACCTCACGCACCGCCAGGAAGGTCCGAATCACGACCGCGTCGAAAACCTGGTTCACCGGCAAAACCTCGTCGAATTGCAGCGCAAGCTCGATGACCTGCACTCTGCCGACGTCGCCTATATCCTTGAAGCCTTGCCGCTGGACGATCGACTGACCCTCTGGCAACTGGTCAAGGCTGATCGCGACGGCGACATCCTCCTCGAAGTATCCGATTCGGTGCGCGAAACCCTGATCGCCGACATGGACGATCACGAGCTCCTGGCCGCAGCCAGGGAGATGGACGCCGACGAACTGGCTGACCTGGCGCCTGAGCTGCCCCGTGACGTTGTCCATGAGCTGATGGAGGCCCTCGACGGCCAGCAACGCGAGCGAGTGCGCTCTGCGTTGTCCTATGACGAGGATCAGGTTGGCGCCCTGATGGACTTCGAGATGGTCACCATCCGCGAAGACGTCAGCCTGGAAGTGGTATTGCGTTATCTGCGTCGCTTGAAAGAACTGCCAGGCCACACCGACAAGCTCTTCGTGGTCGACTACGAAGGCATTCTCAAGGGGGTGCTGCCGATCAAGCGCCTGCTGGTCAACGACCCAGAGAAGAAAGTGGCCGATGTCATGGCCAGCGACCCGGTGAGTTTCCATCCGGACGAAGATGCCTACGATGCAGCCCAGGCGTTCGAGCGCTACGACTTGATCTCTGCCCCGGTGGTCGACAAGAACGGCAAGCTGATCGGTCGTCTGACCATCGATGAAATGGTCGACCTGATTCGTGAGGAAAGTGAAACCGAAGTCCTCAACATGGCGGGTCTGCGTGAAGAGGAAGATATTTTTGCGTCGGTCTGGCGTTCATTGCGTAACCGCTGGGCCTGGCTGGCCGTCAACCTGATTACCGCTTTTATTGCTTCAAGGGTGATCGGGTTGTTCGAAGGCTCTATCGAGAAATTGGTGGCCTTGGCGGCACTGATGCCGATCGTAGCGGGTATTGGCGGCAACTCCGGCAACCAGACCATCACCATGATCGTGCGCGCCATGGCGCTGGACCAGGTGAACACCGGCAATACCTCACGCCTGATGCGCAAGGAGCTGGCGGTAGCGCTGATCAACGGCGTGGTGTGGGGCGGGGTGATTGGTATTGTGGCTTACATGCTGTATGGCAGTTGGTCCCTGGGGGTGGTGATGACTGCCGCCATGACCCTCAATCTGCTGTTGGCTGCCCTCATGGGCGTGTTGATCCCCATGACCCTGGCACGCCTTGGGCGCGATCCTGCCATGGGCGCCAGCGTGATGATTACCGCCATGACTGACAGTGGTGGTTTCTTCATCTTCCTGGGGTTGGCAACCATCTTCCTGCTTTGATCGCCTTCCTGGCTGGCTTGTTGTAGTGAGGGGGCTTGTTCCCCTTCCAGCGCAAGCCAGTTTGCTCCAGCAATAATCCCCTTCCCAAATTCAAGGCAAAAAAAAGCCAGCACAAGGCTGGCTTCGGCTTTCAGGGGTAGATCAGTCGGCTTCTGCGGCCGCCTCGACATCGTGTGCAATAAGTGAGACGAGAGCATTTTGCTGGCGGTGGGAGAGCTGACGGAAACGCTGCAGCAGTTCGCGTTCGTGCAGTGACAGCTCTGGGCTGTCCAGGCGCATGCTCAACTCTTCACCCAACGCACC
The DNA here is from genome assembly GCF_001708445.1 of Pseudomonas fluorescens. Lineage (NCBI taxonomy): Bacteria > Pseudomonadati > Pseudomonadota > Gammaproteobacteria > Pseudomonadales > Pseudomonadaceae > Pseudomonas > Pseudomonas fluorescens. Next base: position 5,062,870 of record NZ_CP015637.1, on the reverse strand, counting down.
TTCCTGAATAAGGCTCTGTTCCAGGCGCGCGATGATTTCGGAGTTCATGCTGCGGTGATGATTGCGAGCCACCTCGGCAATGCGTTCCCGCATTCCGTCTGGCAGACGTACGACGAACTTGTCAGCCGTACGGCTGGAATAAATTGCCTGTTTCAATGGGCGCATATATTTAACCGGTTAGTTCAGGGGAGCGGTTTTTGGAATTGGCCGCAAGATGAGTGTTAAGACAAGGCTCACGACCAAAGTTCAACCTGAATTGCAAAGAGGCCGCATCATGCCTCAGATTTGCCAGTTCCTTGGCGTCAATTCTGTGACAAATATTGAACTGACTAAAGGCTTTATGCCAGCACTGATTTGCATTTTTGCGGACTGGTTGGAAAACTTTCCTGCAGAAGATCAGATTCGGCGATCTTCCCGCAGGCCTAGGCCGCAACAGGGTTTGAGGGCGCACATCCTATAGCAATGTGGCCTTTTGCCCCTAATCTTAAGACTAGTGGCAATTTGCCGATTTACTAGGTGAGGCGACATAAGGTAGGGCGAAACGCAGGCGAGCGATGCTTCAGCGCAGCACGGGATCGAATTTGATCCGGCGGCCCACAATCAGGGTCAGAACCAGGCATCCGGCGAACATGGCGCTGGCGATGAAGGCGATGGTTTGGCCGTCTTGGGAGGAGGTTTCCAGGCCAAGCAGCCCGCTTACCAGGGTCAGGCACAGAAACAGCCAGGCAGATTTGGACATGAAGGCTTCCTCAGAATACCCAGTGTTCGGATGCAGGTGCTGCCTGTGTGCTCTGGGCCAGGCGAGCCGGTGATTGCGGGTTGGCCGTCATCACTGCCAATTGCGGGCGTTGCTGCAGGTGGTGTGGAATGGCCTGGCTCACCTTGGCGTCGTCGTCGGTAGTCGGCGACTGCTGGAAGTGGAACATCACCAATACGGCCAGGGCCACGGTATTGAGGGCTAACAGAAGGGCACTGTTCATGGTCATGTTCTCCGTCGGTGACTGGGCCAAATTGGATTTTGTCGAAGAAGTATTGCAGATGCCGTGCCAAACTATTATTTCAATTAAATCAATGGTTTGAGGCTATTTTTAGGGGGCTGAGGGTTGCAAATTGCAATGCTGGCATTTTGGGGTAGTGCATTTTGCACGATGGCTTCGGCAACCCTGGTTTTACGAGGCGAAACCCTGCTCTTTCTGGCAGGCATGCGCCTACACTCAAAAAGCCCACGGACGACATGACAAATCCGACCTTGGCCGTTAACATGCACGCCGTCCGTCGCAGCGCCCATCGCTGCGACGGCTGTCATTTGTCCCAGTAGCTCAATTGGATAGAGCATCCCCCTCCTAAGGGGAAGGTTGGCCGTTCGAACCGGCCCTGGGACACCAGATTCAAAGCCCCGCACAGTGAACGCTGGCGGGGCTTTTTTGTGCGCGTAGAGTCTTTTCAAACTCAGGTCGAACCTTGCCGCTGATCGAGGTTCACAGCAGGTGCGTCGTGTATTTTTGCTAACGGTGTACCTCGCACGCCCCCCGGCAACGTCAGAGCTGTTGCCAATCAATTTAAACAAAATAATCCTCGGAAACAGCGCGTAGCGCCTGTCCGGACCCAACAACCCAGGACTATCATGCCGGTAGCCCTGACCCTCACTGCAAGGAGCCGCTCGGAACGCCGATGCGCCAGATCTGGAAATCTTTTCGAGCCCTTTATTTCGCCTCCTTGATGATGCTGATCGGCTCCGGCCTGCTCAGTACTTACCTCGCGTTGCGCCTGGCGGCTGACCATGTCGACAGCCTATGGGTGGGTGCCTTGATGGCAGCCAACTATTTCGGCCTGGTGCTGGGCGGCAAGATCGGGCATCGCCTGATTGGCCGGGTGGGGCATATTCGTGCCTACGCCACCTGTGCGGGCATTGTCGGTGCAGCCGTGCTGGGCCATGGCCTGATCGACTGGCTGCCGGCCTGGATCGTGCTGCGGGTCATCGTGGGCTTGGGGATGATGTGCCAGTACATGGTTATCGAAAGCTGGCTGAACGAGCAGGCGGACGCCAGGCAGCGTGGCGTGGTGTTCAGTGGCTATATGATCGCGTCCTACCTGGGCCTGGTGTTGGGCCAACTGATCCTGGTGATGCATCCCCAGCTCGGCCTTGAGCTATTGATGCTGGTGGCGCTGTGCTTTGCCCTGTGCCTGGTACCCGTGGCCATGACCCGGCGTATTCACCCGGCGCCGCTGCATCCGGCGCCGATGGAGCCGCGCTTCTTTATCAAGCGGGTACCGCAGTCGTTGAGTACGGTGCTGGGGGCGGGGCTGATCGTTGGCTCGTTCTACGGCTTGGCGCCGCTGTATGCGTCCCAGCAGGGGCTGACCACCGAGCAGGTGGGTCTGTTCATGGGTAGCTGCATTTTTGCCGGTTTGGTGGTGCAGTGGCCGTTGGGCTGGCTGTCGGATCGCTATGATCGTGCGTTGTTGATTCGCTGCTTCGCCCTGTGCCTGGCGGTTGCGGCATTACCGTTGGCCATCCTGAGCAAGGTGCCGTTGGAGGTGCTGTTCGTGGCCGGGTTCCTGTGTTCGTTGGTGCAGTTCTGTCTGTACCCGCTGGCGGTGGCGTTTTCCAACGATCACGTTGAAGGTGATCGGCGGGTATCGCTGACAGCCATGTTGCTGGTGACCTACGGGGTCGGCGCCAGTATCGGGCCGTTGCTGGCTGGCGTGGTGATGAAACTATTTGGCAGTCAGATGCTGTACGCGTTTTTCAGCCTGTGTGCGTTGATCCTGGTGTGGCGTATCCGTCCTAAAGCCGTGACCAACCTGCATCAGGTCGATGATGCGCCCCTGCAGCACGTGGCCATGCCTGACAGCATGTCCAGTTCGCCGCTGGTGGCTGCACTTGACCCGCGGGTCGATGAGCAAGTGGTGCAAGAGCAGATGCAGACAGCTGCTGCTGAGCCTGAGCCTGAGCCTGAAGTCGACTCGGTACCACCGACAGATGAGCCGCCTTTCGAAGGACCGCCAGAACCTATAGGTCCGGATGAGCACCCCCATGACCTGAGCAGGGCACGCCCCTGAAAGCAAAAACGGGCAGATCCTGAAAGGGGTCTGCCCGTTTTTTTGTCGCGATCTTAACACTTAGAAGTCGTCGTCCTTGTCGAAGCGTCGCGCTTCGCGTTGCAGTTGATACACAAATCGTTCGACCTGGCGCTGTACCAGGCCGCTCATGTTGTGGAAGCGCACGCCTGCGAAGGTGGTGTTGATCTTCTCTTCGAAATGCAGGTAACGCAGCTCGACGGAGGTGGTCATGCTGCCGAACGGCAGGGCAGCGATAAAGCGATCGTAGACCTGGCCCAACTGCAGGCGTTCGGAGATATCGCCTTCGAAGCGCAATTTGCAGCCGGTGGCGGAAATATCCAGCAGCTTGCCGCTGACCGGGGCCTTGAGTTTCTCGCCGCCCAGCTCGATATTGACCAGTTGGGCCAGCTTCAGTGCCGCGCGGAAGGCATTGCGGCGCTGGTGGTAGACCACCTCGCCCGGCATGGCGCCGGTGTAGATGCGATGGCCATCTTTTTCGCTGATGGTCAGGGTGCCATTGCTTTCCCAGGCGACGCGCACGCCGTCGTGAAAGCCTTCGATGCGGAAGGGTTCGCCATTCTCAAGGTGGCGTTCGCCGTCACGCGGGATCATTTCGTCCAGGGCCAGGGTCTTGCTGTCCCGATCGACATCGACCAGGTAGCTCTGGAAGCGCTGGCTGCGTTCGTGGAAGGTGATGATCAGCGGATCATGGCTTTCTTGCAGCATTCGCAAGGTGCCGGCGATTTCCAGAGGCGTGGTGAGCACCTTGGGTGGCTGCGGAGCATCTTCCGCATTAAGGGCGTTGAACACGGTTCTTCCATCTCCAGACAAAATACGACTACACGCAAGAACCGGCATTTTGCCAGTATGTGGCGGGCCTTGGATAGGCTGTGCCGAAAACGGGCGTCAGGCTTGGCTGCGGGTGCTTGGTTTGACCAAGCGTGAGGTAGAGCCTTGGGCGTTGTACAGCGCCGGTGGCTCACCGCCGTGGAGTATACGCAGCTGGTTGGCGGTCGTAGCTTGCTGAAGCTGGATCGACTGGCCGTTGAGCAGGTTGACTTCCTGGCACTGGCTGAGCAATTGGTTGAGTTCTTTGCTTTGGGCCAGCAGTTGATCGCCGACCGAGGAGTGGCTGGCCAGTTGGGCGAGGCCGTCGTGATCGGCGGGCAGGCCCAGGCTGGTGAGAATCTGGCTGCGCTTCTTGCCATGCTGTTCCAGCAGGACAATCAGCGACTGTTTGCGCGCCAGGATATCTTCCAGCAGCGGCATATCCCGGCCGTAGAGGGCCAGGGTCTCTTCTTTCAGCAGCTCGAGCAATTGTTGCGTCGGCGCCAGATCATCAATGATCAGTTGAAGCAAGGTTTCGTCGTGGTGCATGGCTGGCCTTGGTTTTAAGCGTCCAAAAGCCCTGCGCAGGCCTTTGCCTAGCGCTCGGCTTCGAAGTTAAGCAGCTTGCTGGCTACACGGTTGCTGTCGACTTTATAGCTGCCATCGGCGATAGCCTGTTTCAATTCGGCCACGCGGGCTTTATTGACCACAGGTTGGTCGCGCAGCGAGTCAGTGACCTTCTGCAACTGTTGAGCCTCATTGCTCAGGTGTACGGATTCCCCGCTTTGGCTGGCGCTGGCCTGTTCTGTCTTGGCAGGCAGAGGCTGGGCCTTGGCTTCTACGCTGTCCTTGGTGCCGCTGGTGCGCGTAGTGCCTGGCAATGCCGGGGAGTTATTCAAACGACTGAAATCGATGACCATGATAATTAAAAACCTCTGGGTATTTGGACGCTTGCCATGTTTTCGGCCATACCCGGACAAACTTTAGGCTCGATTGACAATAAACCTGCACGCGCAACATCTGGCACACAGTGTAGGAAAAGCTGGCGTCCTATTCCAGTGATCTATAAAGCAACCTCGACTTGTCCGGGGGCTGTTACCCGTGCCTTGATGACACGATTGGAGTTGAGGTTCTTGACGCGTATCTGCTCACTCATGCCTCCGTTGGACAGCGCTTCACCCGGCATTTTCACATTCAAACCGCCGCTGCTCGCGGAAATTACCACCTGGTCACCCTTGCGAACCACCTCGGCCTGCTCCAGATGGACCAGGGTAATGACCTGATCGGTGACCATTGGTCGGGTAAGTTTCTGCCCGATGGCCTGATCGACCGACGTCAGATAGCCCTGGTTGATCAAACTGATGTCGCGTTCACGCAAGGCCACGTCCTCGAAACCGATGATGCCAGTGCGTTTCAACGGTCTTACCACCACCACGACATCGCGGAACAACTTGACCTGCGCTGGCACAAACACGGTCCAGGGCGAGGCGCCCTCGCAGCGAACCTTCACCGTCACACGGCCGATAGGCTGTGCGGGGCTTTCCAGGGACGCTGTCAATTCCTTGTCGCACATTGGCATGCGCAAGCGCGGGTCTAGCTGGTTGACCTGGATTTCATAGCGCCCAGGTGTCTGGGTGGTCGCCAGATAATCTTCTACAGTGAACTCAAGAAAGCCTTGAGTGACGCCGATAAGTAGATCAGGCAAGGTGACGTTATCTGCGCGGGCCGTGGTTCCCAGGCTCAAGGCAAGCAACGCCATCGAGACGCAGAGCAATCTGCGGCTGCGTGGGAGGCGAAGGCGTCGGGAAACTGTCGTTTTAATGTCCATAGCCAATAAATAGCAAAGCTCGTGCCGTTTAGTATTGGGTACGCGTCGTACCCCCGAAGGTTTTAGCGTAGGAGTCTGGGCATGGCAGGTGTAATGGATTCAGTAAACCAGCGCACACAGCTGGTAGGGCAGAATCGCCTGGAGTTGTTGCTGTTTCGTCTGGACGGCAAGCAGCTATACGGCATCAATGTGTTCAAAGTGCGGGAAGTGCTGCAGTGCCCCAAGCTGACGATCATGCCCAAGTCCAGTCCGGTGGTGTGTGGCGTGGCCAACATCCGTGGCGCGACCATCCCGATTCTTGACCTGGCCTTGGCGACAGGGTCGTCCGGTCTGCAGGATCGCGAGAACCCGTTTGTGATCATTACCGAATACAACACCAAGACCCAGGGTTTCCTGGTGCGCTCGGTGGAACGCATCGTCAACATGAACTGGGAAGAAATTCATCCGCCACCCAAGGGCACCGGTCGCGATCACTACCTCACGGCAGTGACGCGGGTGGACAACCAGCTTGTAGAAATTATCGACGTGGAGAAAATCCTCGCCGAAGTGGCGCCCACCTCTGAATCGATTTCGGTCGGTGTGGTGGACGCCGATACCGCGCACAAGGCGATTTCCTTGCGCGTACTGACGGTGGACGATTCTTCGGTGGCGCGTAAGCAGGTGACCCGTTGCCTGCAAACCGTCGGCGTGGACGTGGTGGCGCTCAATGATGGTCGCCAGGCGTTGGATTACCTGCGCAAGCTGGTCGATGAAGGCAAGAAGCCGGAAGAAGAATTCTTGATGATGATCTCCGACATCGAGATGCCGGAAATGGACGGCTACACCCTCACGGCTGAGATACGTAACGATCCACGCATGCAAAAATTGCATATCATCCTGCATACTTCGTTGTCGGGCGTATTCAATCAGGCGATGGTCAAGAAGGTCGGTGCCGACGACTTTCTGGCCAAATTCCGCCCTGATGACCTGGCATCCCGGGTAGTCGACCGGATCAAGGCAGCAGATCACGGCTAGGGGCTTTTTCCCTGGCGGTCACACGATTTAAGAGGCGGTATCTTTGTCTACGGGTAATTTGGATTTCGAACAGTTCCGGGTCTTCCTGGAAAAAGCCTGTGGCATATTGCTTGGTGAAAACAAGCAATACCTGGTATCCAGCCGTCTCAACAAGCTGATGGAACAGCAGGGCATCAAGTCCCTGGGTGAGTTGGTCCAGCGGATCCAGGGCCAGCCGCGCAGTGGGCTCAAGGAAATGGTGGTCGATGCCATGACCACCAACGAAACCCTGTGGTTTCGCGATACATACCCCTTCGAGGTGCTCAAGAGCAAAGTGTTGCCGGAGGCTATCAAGGCCAGCCCGGGCCAGCGCTTGCGCATCTGGTCGGCAGCCTGTTCTTCGGGGCAGGAACCGTACTCGATCTCGATGACCATCGATGAATTCGAGCGGACCAACATGGGCCAGCTGAAGGCCGGTGCGCAAATTGTGGCGACGGATTTATCCGGCACCATGCTCACCAACTGCAAGACCGGCGAGTACGACAGCCTGGCCCTGGGGCGTGGCCTGTCCCAGGAGCGCCTGCAACGTTACTTCGACCCGAAAGGGGCGGGGCGCTGGGCGGTCAAGGCGCCGATCAAGAACCGAGTGGAGTTTCGCTCGTTCAACCTGCTCGACAGCTACGCCAGCCTGGGCAAGTTCGACATAGTGTTCTGCCGCAACGTGCTGATCTACTTCTCTGCCGAAGTGAAGAAAGACATCTTGCTGCGCATCCACGGCACCCTCAAGCGCGGCGGTTACCTGTTCCTCGGTGCATCCGAAGCGTTGAACGGCCTGCCCGATCATTTCCAGATGGTGCAGTGCAGCCCGGGGATCATCTACCAGGCCAAGTAATAAAGAATGTGGGAGGGGGCTCGCCCCCGATAGCAGTGGTTCAGTTGATGTATCTATCACTGATACACCGCTATCGGGGGCAAGCCCCCTCCTACATTTTTTTTGCGGCAAAGTTGAAGAAAGCGGCAACTCCCCATTGCCGCTTTACTGGCGTCACGCGGAAAACGGTTGCCGCTTTTCTGGCATTGCCGTCGGCAAGCTCCCCGCAACCCCTTGATATCCGGGCTTTCACAAGATTGGCATGCACCTTGCTATAACCCTGTTAACGCACAGCAGGTCAGCCTAAAGGTTTCCGCCATGAGCATCAGCTTCGATAAAGCGCTCGGTATCCATGAACAAGCCCTGGGCTTCCGCGCCCAGCGCGCCGAAGTCCTGGCCAACAACATTGCCAACGCCGATACCCCGAACTACAAGGCTCGGGACCTGGACTTCTCCGCCGTGCTCGCAGCACAGCAGGACAAGACCAAGAACGGCACCTTCGCCTTGAACATGACCAACAGCCGTCATATTGAAGCGCAAGGCCTGAGCAGTGGTGACGAGTCGCTGCTGTATCGCACGCCGATGCAGCCATCCATCGACCAGAACACCGTCGACGCCCAGCTGGAGCAATCGGCCTATGCCGAAAACTCGGTGAACTTCCAGGCCAGCTTTACCCTGCTCAACAGCAAATTCAAAGGGCTGATGTCAGCCCTGCGTGGAGAGTAAGCCATGTCCCTGTCCAGTGTTTTCAATATTGCCGGTAGTGGCATGAGCGCTCAAACCACGCGCCTCAACACCGTCGCCAGTAACATCGCCAACGCCGAGACCGTGTCTTCGAGCATTGACCAGACCTACCGCGCCCGCCACCCGGTATTTGCCACCATGTTCCAGGGCGGCCAGAGCGGCGGCAGCGATTCGCTGTTCCAGAACCAGGACGCCGCCGGCCAGGGTGTGCAGGTGCTCGGCGTGGTCGAAGACCAGAGCAACCTCGAAGCACGTTACGAGCCTAACCATCCCGCCGCGAACGAAAAGGGTTATGTCTACTACCCCAACGTCAACGTGGTCGAGGAGATGGCCGACATGATTTCCGCCAGCCGCTCGTTCCAGACCAACGCGGAAATGATGAACACCGCCAAAACCATGATGCAGAAGGTCCTGACCCTGGGTCAGTGATAAGGGGCGCCAAATAATGGCCATCGTTGATACGTCAAACAACTCGGCAGTCCAGGACCTTTTCAATTCCAAGGTCAAGACCGCAACGGACAACAGCAGTCTTAACAGCGCTACCAAGGCGGCGACAGGCAGCCAGTCGCTGGGCAAGGACGCGTTCCTGCAGTTGCTGGTGACCCAGCTGAAAAACCAGAACCCGCTGTCGCCCCAGGACAATGGTGCGTTCGTGGCGCAGTTGGCTCAGTTCAGCAGCCTGGAAGGCATCAACACCCTGAACGACTCGGTCAACGCGATCTCCAGCAACTTCAGCTCGTCGCAAGCACTGCAAGCGTCGTCGCTGGTAGGGCGTTCGGTGGTCATCCAGACCGACAAGTCCACCGTGGACACGAGCAAGAGCATGACCGGTTCGGTGGCGGTGACTTCGGCGGTGGGCAACGTCTCCGTCAAGATCGCCGACAAGGACGGCAACGTGGTGCGCACCCTCGATATGGGCGCCCAGGCTGCCGGCAACCAGAGCTTTATCTGGGATGGCAAGGACGACAACGGCGCGGTCGCCCCAGCCGGCACCTACACCTTCAATGCCACCACCAAGAACGACGCGGGCGATGCGGTTGCCCTGGCCACGTCGCTGCCGGCAACGGTAACGAGCGTGACCCTGAGCCAGACCGGCGGCGAAATGCTGCTGAACCTGGCGGGCGGCATGGGCAGCATCAAGCTGTCGCAAATTCAGACTATCGGTACATAGAGCCGGCTAAATACGGCAGAGGGAGAGAAACATGTCTTTTAACATCGGCCTTAGCGGCCTCTATGCGGCCAACAAACAACTGGACGTGACCGGCAACAACATCGCCAACGTCGCGACCACTGGCTTCAAATCGTCCCGTGCGGAATTCGCGGATATCTACGCGGCCTCCAAACTGGGTACCGGCCAGAACAGCATCGGCAACGGTGTGAACCTGGCGGCAGTGTCCCAGCAGTTCACCCAGGGCGACGTCAACAACAGTGGCGGCATCCTGGACATGGCGATCCAGGGCGGCGGCTTCTTCGTGCAGAAGGGTACCGACGGCTCGCTGGAGTACACCCGCAGCGGCGCCTTCCGTGCGGACAAGGACGGCTACATCACCAACAACACCGGTACCTCGCGCCTGCAGGGTTATGCGGCGGATGCTGACGGCAAGATCATCAAGGGCGGCCTGACCGACCTGCAATTGAACCTGTCGAACCTGCCGCCGAAGGCTTCGAGCAAGGTGGACTCCACCAGTAACCTGAACTCGTCCGAGCTGCCGATCGATCAGACGTTGCACCCCTTTGATCCGACCAAGACGGACAGCTTCAACACTCAATACTCCACCACGCTCTACGATACGCAGGGCAATGCGCATCCTATGGTGCAGTACCTGGTGAAAACCGGTTCCAACACCTGGAACTCCTACACCCTGATTGACGGGCGTAACCCTGACGGCACCCCGATCAGCGGCACCGGTTCCACGGCGCCCGTAGCCTCGACGTTGTCGTTTGACACCGCCGGCAAGCTCACCGGGATCGTCACCCCGCCAGCCACCGTGTCCAATACCACCCTGACTATTTCCAACTGGAAGCCGGGCGGCCTGGTCAATGGTGTCTGGACGCCTAACGGTGCAGCGGCCAACGCTGGCGGTATTGCCGTCAACATGGCCAACATCACCCAGTACAACTCGGCCAGCTACCGTAACCCGCCGGTCACCGACGGTTATGCCACTGGCCAGATCACCGGCTTGAAGATCGACGGCAGCGGTGTGCTGTTCGCCACCTTCAGTAACCAGCAGAGCAAGGCCATCGGCCAGATCTCTCTGGCCAGCTTCAACAACGAGCAGGGCCTGCAGCCATCCGGCGGCACCGCCTGGAGAGAGACGTTCGCCTCGGGCCAGCCGGGTTACGACGCACCGCAATCCGGTACGCTGGGTTCGATCGTGGCCAACTCCCTGGAGAACTCCAACGTCAACCTGACCAACGAGCTGGTGGACCTGATCAAGGCCCAGAGCAACTATCAGGCGAACGCCAAGACCATCTCCACCCAGAGCACCATCATGCAGACCATCATCCAGATGACCTGATGCGGTCATGCTCCACAAGAAGCCCCTCGCAAGAGGGGCTTTTTTGTGGGCGCAGGAAAACATGCCGTGACGCAAGTAACGATGCGTAAAACGCGTATGAGGCGTGCACCATATCCGCCTCGCCACTGATCAGGTCAGGGGCCGGTGGGCTCACCAGTCAAGTGCAGGGCGGGTATGTGGCGTTCGTCTGGAGGTGCCCAGCGGGGGGGGGGGACATGAGGAAACCAAAAAGCCCGATAAACCCTATGCAGTCGGGGTCTATCGGGCTTTTTCAATCCGGGGCGTTCAAGCCCAGGAGCGGCTCAGCTTATTGGCAGGCTTCGCAATCCGGCTCGTCGATCGCGCAGGCCTTTGGCACGGGGGCCGGGCCGGCTGGCGCTGCGAGCACCGAGTCATCACCGTGGTTGCCGCCGCTGGAAACCGCGTTCAGCTTGCCGGTGTTGATGGTCGACTTCTCGGTGCTGGTCGCGGCCAGGGCACGGAGGTAGTAAGTGGTTTTCAGGCCACGGTACCACGCCATGCGGTAGGTCACGTCCAGCTTCTTGCCCGATGCGCCGGCGATGTACAGGTTCAGCGACTGAGCCTGGTCGATCCACTTCTGACGACGGCTGGCGGCGTCAACGATCCACTTGGTGTCCACTTCGAAAGCGGTCGCGTAGAGCTCTTTGAGTTCTTGCGGGATGCGTTCGATCTGCTGCACGGAACCGTCGTAGTACTTCAGGTCGTTGATCATCACCGAGTCCCACAGGCCACGGGCTTTCAGGTCGCGAACCAGGTACGGGTTGATCACGGTGAATTCGCCCGACAGGTTCGATTTCACATACAGGTTCTGGTAGGTCGGTTCGATCGACTGCGATACGCCAGTAATGTTGGCGATGGTCGCGGTCGGTGCGATGGCCATGATGTTGGAGTTACGAATACCTTTCTGCACACGGGCACGTACCGGCGCCCAGTCCAGGGATTCGTTCAGGTCAACGTCGATGTACTTCTGGCCGCGTTGCTCGATCAGGATCTGTTGCGAATCCAGCGGCAGGATGCCCTTGGACCACAGCGAACCCTGGAACGTCTCGTAGGCGCCGCGCTCGTCGGCCAGGTCGCAGGAAGCCTGGATCGCGTAGTAGCTGACCGCTTCCATGGACTTGTCGGCGAACTCGACCGCTGCATCCGAACCGTAAGGAATGTGCTGCAGGTACAGCGCGTCCTGGAAGCCCATGATGCCCAGGCCGACTGGACGGTGCTTGAAGTTGGAGTTCTGCGCCTGTGGCACCGAGTAGTAGTTGATGTCGATAACGTTATCGAGCATGCGTACGGCGGTGTTGACGGTGCGCTCCAGCTTGGCGGTGTCCAGCTTGCCGTTGACGATGTGGTTCGGCAGGTTGATCGAGCCCAGGTTGCAAACGGCGATCTCGTCCTTGTTGGTGTTCAAGGTGATCTCGGTGCACAGGTTCGAGCTGTGGACCACGCCCACGTGCTGCTGCGGGCTGCGCAGGTTGCATGGGTCCTTGAAGGTCAGCCATGGGTGGCCGGTTTCGAACAGCATGGACAGCATTTTGCGCCACAGGTCCTTGGCCTGGATGGTCTTGAACAGCTTGACCTTGCCTGGGTACTCGGTGAGGGCTTCGTAGTACTCGTAGCGTTCTTCGAAGGCCTTGCCGGTCAGGTCGTGCAGGTCCGGCACTTCGGAGGGCGAGAACAGGGTCCATTTGCCGTCATCGAAGACACGCTTCATGAACAGGTCAGGGATCCAGTTGGCGGTGTTCATGTCGTGGGTACGACGACGGTCATCGCCCGTGTTCTTGCGCAGCTCGATGAACTCTTCAATGTCCATGTGCCAGGTTTCCAGGTAGGCACACACAGCGCCTTTGCGCTTGCCACCCTGGTTCACGGCGACGGCGGTGTCGTTCACCACTTTCAGGAACGGTACAACGCCCTGGGACTTGCCGTTGGTGCCCTTGATGTACGAACCCAGTGCACGCACTGGCGTCCAGTCGTTGCCCAGGCCGCCAGCGAATTTGGACAGCATGGCGTTGTCGTGGATCGCATGGTAGATGCCCGACAGGTCATCCGGCACGGTGGTCAGGTAGCAGCTCGACAGCTGTGGACGCAGGGTGCCGGCGTTGAACAGGGTCGGGGTCGACGACATGTAGTCGAAGGACGACAGCAGGTTGTAGAACTCGATCGCACGGTCTTCTTTATGCTTTTCTTCGATCGCCAGGCCCATGGCCACGCGCATGAAGAACACTTGCGGCAATTCGAAGCGGATACCGTCCTTGTGGATGAAGTAACGGTCGTACAGGGTCTGCAGGCCCAGGTAGGTAAACTGCTGGTCGCGTTCGTGGTTGATCGCCTTGCCGAGTTTTTCCAGGTCGAAGGTGGCCAGGACCGGGTTCAGCAATTCGTATTCGATACCCTTGGCGATGTAGGCCGGCAGGGCCTTGGCGTACAGGTCGGCCATCTCGTGGTGGGTGGCGCTCTCGGCCACGCCGAGGAAGCCCAGGCCTTCCGCACGCAGGGTGTCCATCAGCAGGCGCGCGGTCACGAACGAGTAGTTCGGCTCGCGTTCAACCAGGGTACGGGCGGTCATCACCAGGGCGGTGTTGACGTCGGTCAGGGCCACGCCGTCGTACAGGTTCTTCAGGGTTTCGCGCTGGATCAGGTCACCGTCGACTTCTTCCAGGCCTTCGCAGGCTTCGGTGACGATGGTGTTCAGGCGGCCCAGGTCCAGCGGTGCAAAGGTACCGTCGGCCAGGGTGATGCGGATCGACGGGTGCGCCTGTACGGCGGCATCGGCGGCAGGGGCGCGCACGGCACGTTCCTTGGCGCGTGAGTCACGGTAGATCACATAGTCGCGGGCCACTTTCTGCTCGCCGGCACGCATCAGGGCCAGTTCGACCTGGTCCTGGATTTCTTCGATGTGGATGGTGCCGCCCGACGGCATGCGACGCTTGAAGGTCGCGGTGACTTGTTCGGTCAGGCGGGCAACGGTGTCATGGATGCGCGACGAGGCAGCAGCGGTGCCGCCTTCAACTGCAAGAAACGCTTTGGTGATGGCGACGGTGATTTTGTCATCGGTGTAAGGAACGACAGTGCCGTTACGCTTGATCACGCGCAGTTGGCCAGGTGCAGTGGCGGACAGATCCATATTCGAATCAGCGGCCTGCGGCACGGAGCCCTGCGGGTTCTCGCGAGTTGTGTCGGTTTGCATGGGGGGTTGTCTCCACATTTCTATATTTATTTGGGCACCATCACGGTGCCCACCGTTCCGTCCTGAAGCACTTACAGCAGGCCTGGGCCTGGCATAACAACTTCGGGACAGGAGGAAGGGAGCTGTTTGCGCCGCTTCCATGCCGAAGTCTTCGGTTCGGGGCTCAAAGGCCCTTCGCCGTATTCCTAGTGGGTGACAGTTGCCAGGTTCAAGCACTGCAACACCCGTACCGTTTTGCGCTGTTGGAGCTTGAAAACGGTTGCCATCCGCTTGAGCGGTTTGGGCTTTCAAATAATCCAGGGGTCAGACCAAACAGGAGCAAGAAAGGGCTTGAGTTTCTCGTCTGATTTGTGTTGGGTCTTTTCGCTTAAAACCCTACATGTAGGGTTTTTTTGGCGCCGAGGTACAAGATAATGCGTTTTTGGAGGCTTAGCAACGCAAGACCTGTGGATAACGCTGTGAGTAAAATGTGTATGAAACTTGGAACACCCGTGTAGGCCGCAGTACTGCTGGATTACGCCGTTTGTCACTGAATATTCCAAGGTAAAAACGTGCGATTGGATTTTTGAGGGCGCGAACCCTATCACAAAAAAACTCGATCACCGAACGCATTTCCCGGCTTGTGTTTGAGGGTTGGGGCATGGCTACAATCGATCATTGTTATGCCCTCACAACATTACAAATAAGGTGTGGCTGGCGAAGATCAACATGTGGGAGGGGGCTTGCTCCCACCTTTGATCGAACAGGCCAATCAATCCCTTAATAACAACGAGGATTACCCGTGGAGCACGAAGCCTGGCAAATACTGATCGTCGAGGATGACGAACGACTCGCCGAGTTGACCCGCGATTATCTGGAGAGCAACGGCTTGCGGGTGTCGGTGGAAAGCGACGGCGCCCAGGCCGCGGCACGGATCATCGCCGAGCAACCCGACCTGGTGATCCTCGACCTGATGTTGCCCGGCGAAGACGGCCTGAGCATTTGTCGCAAGGTGCGCGAGCGCTACGACGGGGTGATCCTCATGCTGACCGCGCGCACCGACGACATGGACCAGGTCATGGGCCTGGACATGGGCGCCGACGACTATGTCTGTAAACCCGTGCGTCCGCGCCTGTTGCTCGCGCGCATCCAGGCCCTGCTGCGGCGCAGCGAACCGGCCGAACCGGCTGTGGTGGAAAACCAGCGTCGCCTGCAATTCGGCCCGCTGGTGGTGGACAACGCCCTGCGCGAAGCCTGGTTGCACGACGGCGGCATCGAGCTGACCAGCGCCGAGTTCGACTTGCTCTGGCTGCTGGTGGCGAACGCCGGGCGTATCCTGTCTCGCGAAGAGATCTTCATCGCCCTGCGCGGCATCGGCTATGACGGCCAGGACCGTTCCATCGATGTACGCATTTCACGCATTCGCCCGAAAATCGGCGACGACCCGATCCACCCGCGCCTGATCAAGACCATCCGCAGCAAGGGCTACCTGTTCGTTCCTGAAGCCGCCGCCGATATGCCGCTGTGAATTCGATCTTCCTGCGTATCTATGGCGGCATGTGCGCGGCGCTGATCCTGGTGGCGCTGCTGGGCGTGTTGGCCTTGCACCTGCTCAATGAAGTGCGCAGCGGCCAGTACCGCGAACGCCTGGCCCACGGCACCTTTGCCTTGATGGGCGACAACCTGCAACCCATGAGCCCGATCGAGCGCCAGCGCGCCCTGGCGGTGTGGGAGCGGTTGTTAGGCATCCCCCTGGAACTGCGCACCCTCAGCGAGGCGCAACTGGACTTGAGCCAACGCAACCGCCTGCAACGCGGCCAGGTACTGGTGGAGCAGACCGGCCCGCATGCGGCGCGGGTGCTGCGCCTGGTCAGTGAGCAAGAGTCACTCGTACTGACCGGCGAAGTGCAACAGATCAGCGAGCAATTGGCGCGCGCGACGATTTACCTGCTGGCCGACGAACTGGTGCGTTTCCCGGTGGCCGAACAGCCACAACGCTTGGCCGCTATAAAGGAAGCCAAGGGCTTTGGCTTTGAGATGCACCTGATGAACCTCGACCAGGCCGATATGGACGATGACCAGCGTCGCCGGGTCGCGGAAGGCGATACGGTAATGGCGCTGGGCAAAGGGGGCGATTCGATCCGGGTGTTTGCCGGCATGGTCGGTACGCCCTGGGTGCTCGAAATCGGCCCGTTGTATCAAATGAACCCGTACCCGGCGCAGTGGTTGATCTTGATCGCCCTGATCGGCCTGACCCTGATCGGCCTGATCGTCTATTTATTGGTGCGCCAGCTCGAACGACGACTCAAGGGCCTGGAAGCCGCGGCCACGCGCATCGCCAAGGGCAACCTGGAAGTGCGTGTGCCCGCCCGCGGTGCCGATTCGGTCGGGCGCCTGGCTGCGGCGTTCAATGGCATGGCCGAGCACCTGCAGCAGTTGCTGGCGATCCAGCGCGAACTGGTGCGCGCCGTGTCCCACGAATTGCGCACGCCAGTGGCGCGCCTGCGCTTCGGCCTGGAGATGATTGGCGAAGCCGCCAGCCCCGAAGCCCGGCGCAAATATATGGAAGGCATGGACAGCGATATCCAGGACCTCGATGGCCTGGTGGACGAAATGCTCACCTACGCCCGCCTGGAGCAGGGCGCGCCGGAGCTGAATTTCCAGCGGGTCGACCTCGATGCGCTGCTCGATCAGGTGATCGGCGAATTGTCGCCACTGCGTCCGCAGGTCAATGTGGCTCGGGGTATTTGCCTGTCATCGGCACATTGGGATGACGCCTGGGTCGATGCCGAGCCGCGCTACTTGCACCGTGCGTTGCAAAACCTGGTGAGCAACGCCATGCGGCATGCTCAGGGGCGGGTGTTGATCAGTTATCAGGTCGGCCAGGTGCGCTGCCGCATCGATGTGGAAGACGATGGCCCCGGCGTGCCGGAAAGCGCCTGGGAGCGCATCTTCACGCCCTTCCTGCGCTTGGACGACAGCCGCACCCGTGCATCGGGCGGGCATGGCCTGGGGTTGTCGATTGTCCGGCGGATTATCTACTGGCACGGCGGCCGGGCGTTGATCAGCAAGAGCAACAACCTGGGTGGGGCGTGTTTCAGCTTGAGTTGGCCCAGGGATCAGGATAAACCCTGACCCCGCCATCGGGAGCCCGTGGAATCGTCGCATCGACCCTCCCACATTTGGAATGCGCTCCCCTGTGGGAGGGAGCTTGCTCCCGATGGCGGTCTATCAAGCGCCGATGGCAACCAGGCTCAACAACTGCCCCTCATTCACAACGAACTGCGCGGTAAGGTCCTTGCCGCGGCACCATTCACTGGACAGGTCCGTCAACAGGCGCAACCGTACAGCCCCGGCCTCCGACCACTCCAGCACCTCGGCATGCTCAAAGTAGAAGCGCTTCTGCACGATCGGGTAAAGCGCCTTGAACAGGCTCTCCTTGGCCGAAAACGTCAAGGTGACCAGCTGCGCATGTTGCTCGCGGGGCAGCACGGCCATGCGCTGCAACTCATCAACGGTGAGGATTTCCCCGGCCAGGCGCTCTGCCCGTTCCAGGCTCAGCATATTTTCCAGGTCCATGCCCAGCCCGCGCCATTGCGCCTTGTGGCCGACAATCGCCGCCGCATGCCCGGTGCTGTGGGTGATGGAGCCACTGATATGCCCTGGCCAGACCGGCGCACGGTCTTCGCCGATGGCCGGGACGCAATCCAGCTGGTCAAGGTGTTGCAGCGCGGCGCGAGCGCACAGTCGGCCGGCGAGAAACTCCGCCTGGCGCTTGGCCACTGAGCGCTGGATGCTTGCCGGCGGGGGGACCGCGCTGCGCTGGAAATCACCCGGCGCCAACAAGGCAGGGTCGAAGCGCGTGCTGAGAAACACCGTGCCCGGCAAAGGATCGGGCAGCGGCCAATGGGCGTCGAGTGGGGTGCAGCAAGCGGGTAGGGGCGTCATGTGCGGTATTTTGCCGAGTTGGTGCGCCAGTGGATAGCCCACAGTGGTTCAGGTGAGGTTCAGAGCCTGTTCAGGGGGAGTTCAGGGGCGCCTGCGTAGTCTGGATCCCACAGCCCAAACGCGTATGAGGTAGCACCATGACTGCGATCAAGAAGCTGATGTTGGCGTTGACCATGCTCAGTGCCACTGCCGGGGTCCAGGCCTCCGATAGCGCCTTTGCAGCATTCGGTAGCGAGCGAACCAAGAAATCCAGCAACCTGATTCATCGTGTCAGCTTCGAAGATGCAGGCACTCAGGCCGCCCCTTGGGGCTGGTCGCTGGGGCTTGCCACCCCGCAGGCGGCTTATCGCGTCGGCTATGGTCGCCTGACTGGTGAGTACAATGGCACTAAACTGCGCCCGCAAGACCTGCAGGGCCGCTATGATATCCCCCTGTCGGACAGTTGAATTGCCTTGGAGAGCCTTATGAAATTGCTGGTGGTGGAAGATGAGGCGCTGCTGCGTCATCACCTGTTTACCCGCCTGACCGACAGCGGCCATGTGGTCGAGGCCGTGGCCAATGCCGAAGAAGCCTTGTACCAGACCGGGCAATTCAACCATGACCTGGCCATTATCGACCTCGGCTTGCCTGGCATGGGTGGCCTGGATTTGATCCGCCAACTGCGCAGCCAGGCCAAGACCTTCCCGATCCTGATCCTGACCGCCCGTGGCAACTGGCAGGACAAGGTCGAGGGGTTGGCGGCTGGTGCCGACGACTATGTGGTCAAGCCTTTCCAGTTCGAAGAGCTGGAGGCGCGCATGAACGCCTTGTTGCGCCGCTCCAGCGGTTTTACCCAGTCGACCATTGTCGCCGGGCCGTTGCTGCTGGACCTCAATCGCAAGCAGGCGTCCCTGGATGAGCAGCCGTTGGCGCTGACCGCCTATGAATATCGGATCCTTGAATACCTGATGCGTCACCATCAACAAGTGGTCGCCAAGGACCGCTTGATGGAGCAGCTCTACCCCGATGACGACGAGCGCGACCCGAACGTCATCGAAGTGCTGGTTGGCCGCCTGCGCCGCAAGCTGGAAGGCACGGCAGGGTTCAAGCCGATCGACACCGTGCGCGGCTTGGGTTACCTGTTCAATGAGCGTTGCCGTTGATTCGCTCGCTACGTGTGCGCTTGATGCTGGCGGCCGCGACCTTGGCCGTGCTGTTTATGCTGGGGTTGTTGCCGGCCATGCAGGGCGCCTTCAGCCTGGCGCTGCAGGATTCCATCGAGCAGCGCCTGGCCTCGGACGTGACCACCTTGATTTCGGCGGCGCGGGTCGAAAACAACCGCCTGCTGATGCCCGCGCAGTTGCCGGACGAACGCTTCAACCTGACCGATAGCCGGCTGCTCGGCTATATCTACGACCGCGAAGGCCACCTGGTGTGGCGCTCGCGCGCGACCCGTGAAGAAAACATCAACTACAAGCCGCGCTACGACGGGCGCGGCAATGAATTTGCGCGGATTCGCGAAGCCAATGGCCAGGAGTTCTTCGTCTATGACGTGGAGGTCAAGCTGCTGGGGGGCAAGAGCGCGGCGTTCAGTATCGTCGCCCTGCAACCGGTGCGCGAATACCAACTGACCCTCGAAGGCCTGCGCGAAAACCTCTACCTGGGCTTCGGCGCGGCCTTGCTGGTGCTGTTGACCTTGTTGTGGCTGGGCTTGACCTGGGGCCTGCAAGCCCTGCGGCGCCTGAGCCAGGAGCTGGACCAGATCGAGGGCGGTACCCGCGAAAGCCTCAGTGAACAACACCCCCGCGAACTGCTGCGCCTGACGGGCTCCCTCAACCGCCTGCTGCACAGCGAACGAGAACAACGCACCCGCTACCGCGACTCCCTTGACGACCTGGCCCACAGCCTGAAAACCCCGTTGGCAGTGTTGCAGGGCGTGAGCGAAGACATGGCCCAGCGCCCTGAGGACCGCGACCAGGCCAGGGTCCTGCAATCGCAGATCGAGCGCATGAGCCAGCAGATCAGCTACCAATTGCAGCGCGCCAGCCTGCGCAAAAGCGGCCTGGTGCGCCATCAGGTGCGTCTGGAACCGGTGGTGCAAAGCTTGTGCGACACCCTGGGCAAGGTGTACCGCGACAAGCGGGTCACGGTGGCCTTCGACTTACCCCCAGAGTGCGATGTGCCGATTGAAAAGGGCGCGTTGCTCGAATTACTCGGCAACCTGCTGGAAAACGCCTACCGCCTGTGCCTGAGCGAGGTGCGCATCAGTTTGGTGGAAAGTCTGGAGGGCACCGAGTTGTGTATCGAAGATGACGGCCCCGGCGTACCGCCGGACCAGCGTGCGCGGATTCTGCAACGGGGCGAGCGCCTGGACCGTCAGCATCCGGGGCAGGGCATCGGCTTGGCGGTGGTCAAGGACATCATCGAAAGCTACGGCGCGCGCCTGACCCTGGGGGATTCAACACTGGGTGGGGCGGCCTTCAGGATTCACTTTCCGGCCGTGTGATCGGCTAGCCGTGGTTAAGGCATCCTTTGTGGCAGGCGGGCTTGCCCTAATGCCGTTCAGTTAAGCGTACATCGCCTTCTGTAGGAGCGAGCTTGCTCGCGAAAAACGTCAACAGTTAAGCGTACATCGCCTTCTGTAGGAGCGAGCTTGCTCGCGAAAAACGTCAACGATAACGCGTGTTTCCTGAATGAACGCGGCGCCTGTGAGTTTTTCGCGAGCAAGAACTAGGCGTCCCCCTCGCTCCTACAAAAAAGCCTTAACTGAACGGCATTAGGGCAAGCCCGCTCGCCACCGTTGCAGTGTTCCTCCTTAACTGACTGGAATTGGGGCTTGCCACAACAAACAATCTTCTAATTTTCCTGGGCCCGATAGGCTCCAGGTGTCAATCCCGTCCACTTCTTGAACGCCCGATGAAACGCCGACGGCTCGGAAAAACCCAGCTGCTCGGCGATCTCCTGCAATGACAAGTCCGCGCGTCCCAGGTGGTAGATGGCGATATCCCGACGTAACTCATCCTTGAGCGCCTGGAAGCTGCAGCCTTCTTCGCGCAGGTGTCGACGCAAGGTCTGCGGGCTGATATGCAGGTGCTGGGCGATAGCCTCCAGATCCGGCCAGGGTGTGCGGTCGCGGCTGAGCAGGCGTCGGATCTGGCTGCTCAAACTGTCGCCTTCATCGGGCCGCGACAGCAAATCAGCCGGGGAGCGCTCGAGGAAAAGCTTGAGCGTGCGTTCGTCCTGCAACAGCGGCAGGCTCAAATAGCGTGCGGGGAATACCAGGCTGCTGGTTGGCGCGCCAAATACCTGGGGGCAGGGAAACAGCAGGTCGTACTCGCTGGCATGGTCCGGCATTGGGTAGCTGAACGTGGCCTGGTGCAGGCGGATACGCTGGCCGATCAACCAACTGCCCAGGCGATGCCAGATGACCAACAGGCATTCGCTGAGGAAGTGGTCCGGGTCCCAGAGCTGGGAATCATCCAGGCTCAAATGCGCCATTTCGCCATCACGCGTCAGCCGCCAACGCGGACCTTGTGGGAATAGGCTATAAAATAATAAGCCGCGTTCCAGAGCCTTCTCCAGGGTGCGGCAGTGGATCAGGGCATGGCACATCATGGCGAAGGTGCCGCGCTTGCTTGGGCCTTCGGCGAACCCCAGGTATTCGTCATCCAGCTCGCGCCAGAGCATTTGCAACAGCCGGGTAAATTGCTCAGGCGCGATGCGGGCGCGAGGTTCATTCAGCAGTTCCGGGGTAATGCCCACCTGCAGCAACAGGCCCGTGTAGTCGTAACCGGCCCGACGCGCACCGCGGAGGGCGGCTCGGGCGTAGTGACTGGCGATGGTACGTTCACGCATGAAGGGGCCTCGTCCATGGAGTGGCGGATGGTAGCCACCCCCTGACGGAGCAACAAGGCGGATATCCGCCAAATTGTAGGACGGGATTGGACGGGTGGGCGGAAATCCGCCACCTCCGGCCCAGCCCCCGATTACGCTGGAATCCCTCGGGCCCTGATGTCTAAAGGCCTGTGGGGATTTTCAGCAAAGTGGCACGGCGTTTGCGATAAGGATGACAGCGCAGGCTTGGTCCTACAGGCCTCGCAAACAACAAATCCCTCCAGTGCAGGAGGGTTCGCAATTCAAGTGCCGTGGGCAATGGCGGATATTTGCCACACGGGACGATTGAGGAACTTTGCAATGACGACTCGTCAGCCACTGTACAAATCCCTGTATTTCCAGGTGATCGTTGCAATCGTTATCGGTATTTTGCTCGGTCACTTCTACCCGCAGACCGGTGTGGCCCTCAAGCCACTGGGTGACGGCTTTATCAAGCTGATCAAAATGGTCATCGCCCCGATCATCTTCTGCACCGTTGTCAGCGGTATCGCTGGCATGCAAAACATGAAATCGGTGGGCAAGACCGGCGGCTATGCGCTGCTGTACTTCGAAATCGTTTCCACCATCGCCCTGCTGATCGGCCTGGTCGTCGTGAACGTTGTGCAACCGGGCGCCGGCATGCACATCGACGTGGCCACCCTGGACGCTTCGAAAGTCGCTGCCTACGTGACTGCCGGTGCAGACCAGAGCATCGTTGGCTTCCTGCTTAACGTGATCCCGAACACCATCGTCGGCGCGTTCGCGACCGGTGACATCCTGCAAGTGCTGATGTTCTCGGTGATCTTCGGTTTCGCCCTGCATCGCCTGGGTGCCTATGGCAAGCCGGTGCTGGACTTCATCGATCGCTTCGCCCACGTGATGTTCAACATCATCAACATGATCATGAAGCTCGCGCCAATCGGCGCCCTGGGCGCCATGGCGTTCACCATCGGTGCTTACGGCGTGGGTTCGCTGGTGCAACTGGGCCAGCTGATGATCTGCTTCTATATCACCTGCGTCCTGTTCGTGGTCGTGGTGCTTGGCGCCATCTGCCGCGCCCACGGTTTCAGCGTGCTGAAACTGATCCGCTACATCCGTGAAGAACTGCTGATTGTCCTGGGTACTTCGTCCTCCGAGTCCGCACTGCCACGCATGCTGATCAAGATGGAACGCCTGGGCGCGAAGAAATCCGTGGTTGGCCTGGTGATCCCGACCGGTTACTCGTTCAACCTCGACGGCACTTCGATCTACCTGACCATGGCTGCCGTGTTCATCGCCCAGGCGACTGACACCCACATGGACATCACCCACCAGATCACCCTGTTGCTGGTGCTGCTGCTGTCCTCCAAAGGCGCTGCGGGCGTGACCGGTAGCGGCTTCATCGTACTGGCAGCGACCCTGTCTGCCGTGGGCCACTTGCCGGTTGCCGGCCTGGCGCTGATCCTGGGTATCGACCGCTTCATGTCCGAAGCCCGTGCCCTGACCAACCTGGTCGGTAACGCCGTTGCCACCCTGGTCGTGGCCAAGTGGGTCAAGGAGTTGGACGAAGACAAGCTGCAAGTCGAACTGGCTTCCGGTGGTCGCGGTATCTCCGACACCCGTGAAGAAGACGACCTGGGCGTGGCTGAAGGCCCTGCTCCCGTTATCAAGTAAGCGGACACGCGGTATGAAAAACCCATCTTCGGATGGGTTTTTTTGTGCCTGGCGATCAGGCCCAAGGCGTGGTGCTCATCAATGCTCAGCCGGGCTTTTTTGTTAATGGTGAGTTAACTTAGCACCCTAAGGATGTTTTTTTATCCGTTCATAAACCTCGTTTATCAAAGGCCCGGTGAGGATTTATCTTCACAAGAGAGCCCGATTAGCCTGAGCCATCTGCGTCAACCGACTCCGCTTTCTTCAAGTGGGCAGATTGCTCGACCCCATAACCCAGTCACTATGCGGGCGTGCCCATGATTACCCTCAAACTCAACGGTCAAGACCATTCATTGGACGTCACCGAGGATATGCCGCTGTTGTGGGCTATCCGCGACGTTGCCGGCTATAACGGCACCAAGTTCGGCTGCGGCATGGGCCTGTGTGGCGCGTGCACCATTCATATCGACGGCGCGCCGGCCCGCAGTTGTATTACCCCGATCGGCGCGGTCAAGGGCCAGGCCATCAGCACCATCGACAACCTGCACACCGACCCCATCGGCCAGGTGGTCCAGCAAGCCTGGCTCGACACGGCCGTGGCCCAGTGCGGTTACTGCCAGGGCGGCCAGATCATGTCGGCCACGGCATTGCTGAAAACCAATCCCAACCCCAGCGATGCGCAAATTGAAGAAGCGATGGTCGGCAATATCTGCCGTTGCGGCACCTACAACCGCATCAAGACCGCGATCCGCCAGGCGGCCACCCACCTGCAGGAGGCCAAGGCATGAGCGCATTGCCGGCTGATTTCGTCCTCAATAACCTCAGTCGTCGCGGCTTCCTCAAAGGGGTCGGCGCTACCGGTGCGTTGGTGGTGGCGGCCAGTTGGGGCCTGCCCGATGCCTTCGCCGCCGACGCGGTGAAGAAGTACGGCGGCGACGCCATGCCCCATGGGCTGATCGACGATCCCAAGGTCTACGTCAGTATTGCCACCGACGGCACGGTGACCGTGATCTGCAACCGTTCGGAAATGGGCCAGGGCGTGCGCACCAGCCTGAGCCTGGTGGTTGCCGATGAGCTGGACGCCGATTGGGCCCATGTGAAGGTCCAGCAGGCGCCCGGTGATGAGGTGCGTTACGGCAACCAAGACACCGATGGCTCGCGCAGCATGCGCCATTGGTATGAGCCGATGCGCCGTTGTGGCGCCAGCGTCCGGGCCATGTTGGAGCAGGCCGCTGCCGAACAGTGGAACGTTCCGGTGGGCGAGTGCCGGGCACAACTGCACAAAGTCATTCACCAGCCGAGCGCTCGCGAATTGGGTTATGGCGAGCTGGCCACCGCTGCCGGTGCATTGGCGGTGCCGGCGCGAGACAGCCTGCGCCTCAAGCAACCGTCGGAATTTCGCTACATCGGCAAGGAGGGCGTCAAGGCCATCGATGGTGCCGATATCGTCAATGGCCGTGCGGTCTACGGCGCTGACGTGCATTTCGACGGCATGCTCTACGCCACCGTTGCACGGCCGAAGGTGTACGGCGGCAAGGTCAAGTCCTTCGATGCCAGTGCGGCGTTGAAGGTGCCGGGCGTGGTCAAGGTCCTGGAAATCGAAAGCCGGCCCCTGCCCTCGGAGTTCCAGCCCCTTGGTGGGATCGCCGTTATCGCCAGCAACACCTGGGCGGCGATCAAGGGCCGTGAAGCGTTGACCATTGTCTGGGACGATGGCGTCAACGCCGGCTACAACTCCGTCGACTACCGTAAGACGCTGGAAGCCGCCGCGCAGAAGCCGGGCAAAGTGGTGCGCAATACTGGCAATCTCGACCAGGCCCTTGGCGAGTCGGACAGTACCCTGGAGGCCGCTTATTACCTGCCCCATCTGGCCCAATCGCCGATGGAGCCGATGGTCGCCATCGCTCGTTTCGACAACGGCCAGTGCGAAGCCTGGGCGCCCAGCCAGGCGCCCCAGGTGACCCGTGAACGAATCGCCGAGCGCCTGGGGCTGCCATTCGATAACGTCACCGTCAATGTCACATTGCTTGGCGGTGGCTTTGGCCGCAAGTCCAAGCCGGACTTCGTCGTCGAGGCGGCCATCCTGGCCAAGGCATTCCCCGGCAAGGCCGTGCGTGTGCAATGGACCCGTGAAGATGACATCCATAACGCTTATTTCCACACCGTGTCCGTTGAATACCTCAAGGCTGGCCTGAACAAGGATGGCCTGCCGTCCGCTTGGCTGCATCGCACCGTGGCCCCGAGTATCACCGCGCTGTTTGCGCCGGGCATGAACCATGAGGCGGCGTTCGAGCTGGGCATGGGCTTTACCAACATGGCCTACGCGATCCCCAACGTACGCCTGGAAAACCCAGAGGCGGCGGCCCATACCCGGGTTGGCTGGTACCGTTCGGTGTCGAACATCCCCCATGGTTTTGCGATTCAATGCTTTGTCGATGAACTCGCGCACAAGGCCGGCCAGGACCCGTTGCAATACCAACTCAAGTTGCTTGGCCCAGACCGTCAGATCGATCCGAAAACCCTGAGTGACGAGTGGAACTACGGCGAATCCCCGGAGCGCTACCCGATCGACACTGCCCGCCTGCGTGGTGTGCTGGAAACCGCAGCCAAGGCGGCGGGCTGGGGGCGCACCTTGCCCAAGGGCCGAGGTCTGGGGCTGGCGGTGCACTACAGCTTCGTCACCTATGTGGCCGCGGTGATCGAGGTAGAGGTCCAGGGTGATGGCACCCTGATCGTGCACAAGGCCGATATTGCCGTGGACTGTGGCCCGCAGATCAACCCGGAGCGCATCCGCTCGCAGTTCGAAGGCGCCTGTGTGATGGGCCTGGGGAATGCCGTGCTGGGTGAAATCAGCTTCAAGGATGGCAAGGTCCAGCAGGACAATTTCCATATGTATGAAGTGGCGCGCATGTCCCTGGCGCCCAGGCAAGTTGCCGTGCACCTGGTCACGCCAAAGGGCGAGGTGCCATTAGGCGGGGTCGGTGAGCCCGGCGTGCCGCCGATTGCGCCGGCGCTGTGCAATGCGATCTTTGCCGCGACGGGTAAGCGTATCCGCGAACTGCCGGTGCGTTACCAACTGCAAGGCTGGCAGGAGGTGAAGGCCTGATGGACAGTGTGGATCTGAACGTCCTGCGTAGCGTGCTCGAATGGCGTCGCGCCGGGCAACGGGTGGTGTTGTATAGCGTGGTCCAGACCTGGGGCAGCGCGCCGCGCCCGCCGGGGGCCATGCTGGCTTTGCGCGGCGATGGCGTGGTGATTGGCTCGGTATCTGGCGGGTGCATCGAAGATGACCTGATTGCGCGCTTGCAGGATGGGCGGTTGGCCGAAGACGGGCCGCCGGTGCAACTGGTGACTTACGGCGTGACCCGGGATGAGGCAGCGCGCTTTGGCTTGCCATGTGGCGGCACCCTGCGCCTGACCGAGGAGCGGGTCATTGAGTGGGAGTGGGTTGCCCAATTGCTGGCGCGCTGCGAGGCCCATGAAATTGTCGCCCGCGAACTGGAGCTGGCCACGGGGGCTGTGAGCCTGAGTGCTGCGAACAAGACCGACGTGGTGAGCTTTGATGGCGAGCGTTTGCGCGCCATCTACGGCCCGCGCTGGCGCCTGCTGTTGATCGGTGCCGGGCAACTGTCGCGTTATGTGGCGGAAATGGCGCGGTTGCTGGATTTCGAAGTGCTGATCTGTGACCCGCGGGATGAATTTGTGTATGGCTGGGAAGAACAGCACGGCCGCTTTGTGCCAGGTATGCCCGATGAAGCGGTGCTGAACATCCAGACCGACGAACGCACGGCCATCGTCTGCCTGACCCATGACCCGCGCCTGGATGACATGGCGCTGCTGACGGCGCTGAACTCCAGTGCGTTTTATATCGGCGCGCTGGGGTCGCGGGTCAATAGCCAGAAACGCCGTGAGAACCTGGCGGCACTTGGTTTGTCGGCCGATGCGATTGCGCGTCTGCACGGGCCGATCGGTTTGCATATCGGCAGCCACACGCCGGCGGAGATCGCGTTGTCATTGATGGCAGAGATTGTCGCGATCAAGAACGGCGTGGAGGCCGTGCAAAAAAAGCCGCTGTCGACGGTGGTTGAGTGATGGTGACTGCCATTGTGCTGGCGGCGGGGCAGGGCAGTCGTTTTCGCGCTGCGGCCGGCGCTGATCAGGACAAGTTGCTGGCGCAGTGCGTTGGCCGGGACGGCGTGACGCGGCCGGTATTCGAGCAGGTGTTGGTGAATGTGCCTGATAGCGTTGCAAAACGCTGTGTGGTGACCTCGCCGGATCGGCTTGAAGTCATCCGTTTGGCACAGCGCTACGGCTGCGAAGTGGTGCTGCTGCGCTCGGCGGGCATGGGCGACAGCCTTGCTGCGGCGGTGGCGGCCAGCCGTTCAAGCGACGGTTGGTTGGTGGTGCTGGGGGATATGCCGTTTATCCTGCCGAGCAGTATTGAGCAGGTGGTGGCGCACGCGGAGGGTATCAGTGTGCCGGTGCATGCTGGACAGTATGGGCATCCGGTCATGTTCGGGCGTTCGCTCGGGCCAGCGTTGATGGCGCTGACGGGGGACCGGGGGGCTCGACCGCTGTTTGCGCATGCCAGCGTACGGGAAGTGCCCGTGGACGACCCCGGCGTGCTATGGGATGTAGATGTGCCACCGTCATTACGTTTCGTGCCTGCCTGACCTTCTGGCAGCCGGCTCGCTGGACACAACCCGATCGCATAAAAAAAAGCCCCGCCTGAGTGATCAGGCGGGGCTTTTTATTGGCTTATGGAATCAGACGAAGGGTTTAGGCTCGTGTTCTTCTTCCAAGGCCTTTGGGTGATGCTCTACCACTTCGTCAGCAGAACCTGGGTTCTCGTCGACGATAGGGGCAGTGTGCTCCACCACAGTTTCAGCGACCGGGGCTGGCGCCTCGACCACTTCGGCTACAGCCGGTGCGGCAGCGGCTGCGGCAGCAGCGGCGGCTTCAGCTTCCTTGCGGCGACGACGCACTTCACGTGGGTCGTTCGGCGCACGGCCGTTTTCGGTCAGTGCGCTGACCACTGGGGCAGCTTCAACCACCGGCGCGGCGACTTCGGCAACCACTGGCGTCTCAACCACTGGCGCAGGCTCGGCAACCACAACCGGGGCGGCTTCAACCACTTCGGCGACCGGGGCCGGCGCTTCTTCTACCACAGGGGCAGGGGCTGGCACTTCAACTGGAGCGGCAGGCTCGGCAGTCCACTGGAACGCGGTCTGTTCTTCGCGAACTTCACGCACAGCCGGGGCCGTTGCTTCGACAACCGGGGCTTCAACCACTGGCTGAGGCTCAGCAACCGCTTCAGGCTCGGTAGTGGTAACTTCGGCTTCCGGCTGGGCTTCACGAACCGGTGCAACCTCCACTTCCGGAACCACGGGGGCTTCGATCGGGGTGGTGGCTTCGACAACCGGTGCTTCAACGACTGGGGTTTCAGCGACAGGCGCTTCTGCCGCATGCGTTTCTTCGACGGCGGCAGTGGCGCGTTCAGCCTGTTCGTGAGCCTGGGCTTCAGCAGGTGCGCTGATGACCGAGCTGGCAACAGCAGCGGTTACGGCCAGGCCGGCAGCCAGTTCGGTGCCAGTGGGTTCGCTGGTGGCGGCTTCTGCGTTCTCGCCGGTCTCTTCCGAGCCTTCGATCACATTGCCGTTGGCATCACGTTGACGCTCGCGACGGTTGCTGCGACGACGCTGGCCACGGGAGCGGCGGCGTGGACGATCGCCTTCGGCGTTGTCCTGGCCGTCTTCCTGCAGTTGCTCTTCGCCGGTCAGCACTTCTTCTTCGCTGGCGGCAGGGGCTTGCTCGGCACGAGGTTGACGTTCTTCACGCGGAGCACGTGGTTGACGTTCTTCACGTGGCGCACGTTCTTCACGCGGTTGGCGAGCCGGGCGTTCTTCAGTCGAGGCAGTAACTGCAACAGCAGCACCGGCAACGGCTGGCGCAGCGTCCAGTGGCTCGCGCAGTTCGCGCACACGTTCTTCACGTTCGCCACGTGGCTTGCGATCTTCACGCGGAGCACG
The DNA here is from genome assembly GCF_001708445.1 of Pseudomonas fluorescens. Taxonomy (NCBI): domain Bacteria; kingdom Pseudomonadati; phylum Pseudomonadota; class Gammaproteobacteria; order Pseudomonadales; family Pseudomonadaceae; genus Pseudomonas; species Pseudomonas fluorescens. The sequence continues at coordinate 5,033,379 of NZ_CP015637.1, read as the reverse complement.
TGGGGTACGCGGTGCGCGCTCTTCGCGCGGTGCACGTTCTTCACGGGCTACGGCCGGAGTGTCTTCACGGGCTTCGCGAGGCGCACGCTCTTCACGTGGTGCGCGCTCTTCACGCGGGGCACGTTCTTCGCGCGGCTTGCGCTCTTCGTCACGACGACCATTGCGGTTGCGGCTTTGCTGGCGACCGTTGCGACGCTCTTCGTTGCGAGCCGGGCGTTCGGTGGCTGGTTTTTCAACCACTACCGGTGCAGCAGGCTCTTCCTTGGTGGCGAACAGGCTGACCAGCGACTTCACCAGGCCCTTGAACAGGCTTGGTTCAGGCAGGGCGGCTGGCGCGGCAACCGGTGCGGCGGCTTCAACCGGAACCGGTGCATTGGCACGGGCTGGCGCGGTCTTCACGGCGGCTTCCTGGCGAACCAGGGTGCGGGTCGCGGCGGCGGGCTGCACTTCTTCTACTTCGGCTGCGGCAGCCGCGATTTCGTAGCTGGACTGGCCGCTGTGGGCTTCCGGGCTGTCATCACGCAGGCGCTGCACTTCGAAGTGCGGCGTCTCGAGGTGATCGTTCGGCAGGATCACGATACGGGCACGGGTGCGCAGTTCGATCTTGGTGATCGAGTTGCGTTTTTCGTTGAGCAGGAACGCGGCCACCGGGATCGGCACTTGCGCGCGGACTTCGGCGGTGCGGTCTTTCAGCGCTTCTTCTTCGATCAGGCGCAGGATCGCCAGGGACAGCGATTCAACGTCACGGATGATGCCGGTGCCGTTGCAACGCGGGCAGACGATGCCGCTGCTCTCGCCCAGGGATGGACGCAGGCGCTGACGGGACATTTCCAGCAGGCCGAAGCGCGAGATGCGGCCGACTTGCACGCGGGCACGGTCAGCTTCCAGGCATTCGCGGACTTTCTCTTCCACGGCGCGCTGGTTCTTGGCTGGGGTCATGTCGATGAAGTCGATCACGATCAGGCCGCCGATATCACGCAGGCGCAGTTGGCGGGCGATTTCTTCAGCCGCTTCCAGGTTGGTCTGCAGGGCGGTTTCTTCGATGTCGCTACCTTTCGTGGCGCGCGCCGAGTTGATGTCGATGGACACCAGGGCTTCGGTCGGGTCGATCACGATAGAGCCACCGGAAGGCAGTTCGACCACGCGCTGGAAGGCGGTCTCGATCTGGCTTTCGATCTGGAAACGGTTGAACAGCGGAACGCTGTCTTCGTACAGCTTGATCTTGCTGGCGTACTGCGGCATCACCTGGCGGATGAAAGTCAGGGCTTCATCCTGGGCTTCAACGCTGTCGATCAGCACTTCGCCGATGTCCTGGCGCAGGTAGTCGCGGATAGCGCGGATGATGACGTTGCTTTCCTGGTAGATCAGGAACGGCGCGGAACGATCCAGGGACGCTTCTTTGATAGCGGTCCACAGTTGCAGCAGGTAGTCGAGGTCCCACTGCATTTCCTCGCTGCTGCGGCCCAGGCCGGCAGTGCGAACGATCAGGCCCATGTCGGCCGGTGCAACCAGGCCGTTCAGCGCTTCGCGCAGTTCGTTACGCTCTTCGCCTTCGATGCGACGGGAAATGCCGCCGGCACGTGGGTTGTTCGGCATCAGTACCAGATAGCGGCCGGCCAGGCTGATGAAGGTGGTCAGGGCGGCGCCCTTGTTGCCACGTTCTTCTTTTTCGACCTGGACGATGACTTCCTGGCCTTCGCTCAGGACGTCCTTGATGTTCACGCGGCCTTCAGGGGATTTCTTGAAGTATTCGCGGGAAATTTCTTTGAGGGGCAGGAAGCCGTGGCGCTCGGAGCCGAAATCGACAAAGGCAGCCTCAAGGCTCGGTTCGATGCGAGTAATACGGCCTTTATAGATGTTGGCCTTCTTTTGCTCGCGTGCACCGGATTCGATGTCCAGGTCGTAGAGGCGTTGGCCATCTACCAGTGCAACACGCAACTCTTCGGGTTGAGTTGCGTTAATCAGCATTCTTTTCATGTTGTACCGTCGGTTTCCGGGCTGCCGGAAACGGCGTTCGGCACACACGACTTCTCACGGTCGGTGTCAGGTGCGTCAAGAGTGGTTGGCCACTCCAGTGTCCAGCAATAACCGGCCAATTGGGCTGGTATCGCGACGGACGCGTCCTGCTTGTTAGCGGTGGTGACAAAGGCACCACTTCAACAAAAGCTAAGGTCAGGAGGAGGAATCAACCGGCGACTGTGGACGAGATGAAGCGTCTATATATAAGCCTAGTGCTACACGGTCCGACGGTTGTGCATCTCCACCCTACACGTATCCCTGATAATTCGGGTGCTGCCGCGCGCAGAATCCGCAGCGGGTTGGCATTTACCGTGTTCTCCAATGGGGAGTCCACGCTCATGGCTAAACAAGACTAGGTGTGGGCGACTGCGCTCTCACTCAGCTCTTAACAGGCGTTGTTTCCGAAGCATTCGCCATGGTGTGTCCCAAGACTGACTGCACTTTGTGAACTGGCCGTAAATATCGGCGCAGAAGACGAGTATTCACTCTGCTTTCTGCACTCGCTTCAGGCCTCATGTCACCTGCGCTTGTTACAATCTCGGGCCTTCCAAGGTGGTGAAAGCCCCGTAGGACGGCCTCGCGTCCTGATGAATTGCGATGGTCAGGGCCGGCAGTTTGCCGCTAGTCCTCTGTCCAGGCCGCTTTTGGCGGCGTTCGCGACTATAGCAGCAATGATTAAGTGCTTCAATTCCATAAAAAATTGTTATCATCGCCGCCATGACGACTACCGCCCCCCAGACCCCCAGCGTCCAGCTGCTTGAGGTCTCGCCGGAATATGCCGGCCAACGCATCGACAATTTTCTCCTGGCCAGGCTCAAAGGCGTGCCCAAGACCTTGATTTACCGCATCTTGCGTAAAGGCGAAGTGCGTGTGAACAAGGGCCGTATCAAGCCCGAGTACAAGCTGCAGGCGGGCGATATCGTTCGTGTGCCGCCGGTGCGCGTGCCTGAGCGTGACGAGCCCGTGCCATTGGCCCAGGGCCTGTTGCAGCGCCTCGAGGCCTCGATTGTCTTCGAAGACAGCAAGCTGATCGTGATCAACAAGCCGTGCGGCATTGCGGTTCACGGGGGCAGCGGCCTGAACTTCGGCGTGATCGAAGCCTTTCGTCAGCTGCGTCCGGATGCCAAGGAGCTGGAGCTGGTCCACCGCCTGGACCGTGACACCTCCGGCCTGCTCATGATCGCCAAGAAGCGCAGCATGTTGCGCCATCTGCACACAGCCCTGCGTGGCGATGGCGTGGACAAGCGCTACATGGCGCTGGTGCGTGGCAACTGGGCCAGTTCGATCAAGAGCGTCCGCGCGCCGTTGCAGAAGAGCAACCTGCGCTCCGGCGAGCGCATGGTCGAAGTGGACGAGGAGGGCAAAGAGGCCCTGACCCTGTTCAAGGTGCTGCGCCGCTTCGGTGACTTCGCCACTCTGGTCGAAGCCAAGCCCGTCACCGGTCGTACCCACCAGATTCGCGTGCACACCCTGCATGCGGGCCACTGCATTGCGGGCGATACCAAATATGGCGACGAGGATTTCTCCAAGGAAATCCGGGAGCTGGGCGGCAAGCGCCTGTTCCTGCACGCCTATATGCTCACCGTGCCGCTGCCCGATGGCGGTGAATTGAAACTGCAGGCGCCGGTCGATGACATGTGGGCCAAGACCGTGGAGCGTTTGAGTGTCGCACCTTGATTACAAGCTGCTGATTTTCGATTGGGACGGCACCCTGGCCAACTCCATTGGCCGGATCGTCGAATCCATTCACATTGCCTCCAACCGCTCGGGCTTCGAGCCGTGCACTGATCTCGCGGTCAAGGGCATTATCGGCCTCGGCCTGCCGGAGGCGATTCGTACCTTGTACCCGCACATCGCTGACGCTGAGTTGGTCGCTTTCCGTGGGCACTACGTCGATCACTACATGGCCCTGGAGGCCGAGCCGTCGCCGCTGTTTGATGGGGTGGTGCAGTCCCTGGACGCTTTTCGCGCCGAGGGCTATCACCTGGCCGTCGCCACCGGTAAGTCCCGTCGCGGGTTGGACCGGGTGCTCGAGGCGTATGGTTGGGAAGATTATTTCGACATCACCCGCGCCGCTGACGAAACCGCCAGCAAGCCCCATCCCCTGATGCTTGAGCAGATCCTGGCCCATTGCGGCGTGTCGCCGCGCCAGGCGCTGATGGTGGGCGACGCTTCCTTCGACCTGATGATGGCGCGCAACGCTGGCATGGACAGTGTGGCGGTCAGTTATGGCGCCCAGGCTGCCGAGGCGTTGCAGCCATATGAGCCCAGGCTGACGATCGATCATTTTTCTGAATTGCAGGCCTGGCTCGGCCGGGCCCAATAAGTCTTTGCTGGGGTAGTTGGCATGAGTGATGAGTGGAAAGCACCGGAAAAGGCCAGTGACGACAAGGCCGATGACAAAAGCTGGAAGCTGTTGGAGAAGACTCTCCTGGCCAGCGTGCAGGAACAGCGTCGTTCGCGGCGTTGGGGGATTTTCTTCAAGCTGCTGACCTTTGTTTACCTGCTGGGCATGCTGGCGCTGTTCAGCCCGCTGATGGACATGGAAAAAAGCGCCACCCGTGGCAGCCACTACACGGCCCTGATCGAGGTGCGTGGGGTGATCGCCGACAAGGAGTCCGCCAGCGCCGACAATATTGTCAGCAGCCTGCGCGCGGCCTTTGAAGACCCCAAGGTCAAGGGCGTGATCCTGCGCATCAACAGCCCCGGTGGCAGTCCGGTGCAGTCGGGCTATGTGTATGACGAGATTCGTCGCCTGCGCGGGCTGCATCCGGAGATCAAGCTGTATGCGGTCATTTCCGATCTCGGCGCTTCGGGTGCCTATTACATTGCAAGCGCCGCTGACCAGATTTATGCCGACAAGGCCAGCCTGGTCGGCTCCATTGGTGTGACGGCGGCCGGTTATGGCTTTGTCGGCACCATGGAGAAGCTGGGGGTGGAGCGTCGGACCTACACCTCGGGCGAGCATAAGGCGTTCCTTGACCCGTTCCAGCCGCAAAAGGCGGATGAAACCCAGTTCTGGCAAGGCGTGCTCGACACCACTCATCGCCAGTTCATCGCCAGCGTCAAGCAGGGGCGTGGGGATCGTCTGAAGGATAAAGAGCATCCGGAGTTGTTCTCCGGTCTGGTGTGGTCGGGCGAGCAAGCATTGCCACTGGGTCTGATCGATGGCTTGGGCAGTGCCAGTTCGGTGGCGCGGGATGTGATTGGCGAGAAGGACCTGGTGGATTTCACCGTTGAAGAATCGCCGTTTGATCGTTTCTCCAAGAAGCTCGGTGCCAGCGTGGCTGAGAAGCTGGCGCTTTACATGGGCTTCCAGGGCCCGGCGCTGCGCTGAGATTTCGATAGAGGTGGGAGGGGGCTTGCCCCCCGATAGCGGTGGGTCAGCTACAGATAAGCTGACTGAATTACCGCTGTCGGGAGCAAGTCGAATCGTCGCGTCGCCCGTCCCGCATTGGGTTTTGCAGCGTTCTTAAGGGATTTGCACGCCTTCGCTGAGTAGCATATCCACCAGCCGAATCAGGGGTAAGCCGACAAGACTGGTCGCGTCCGGCCCTTCGGTGCTCTGGAACAGGCTCACGCCCAGCCCTTCAGCCTTGAAGCTGCCCGCGCAGTCATACGGCTGCTCGATCCGCAGGTAGCGCTCGATGCGCGCTGCATCCAGCTCGCGCATGTGCACGGTAAAGGGTATGCAGTCCACCTGGCAGTGCCCCGTCTCGCTGTTAAGCAGGGCCAGGCCGGTGAGGAAGCTGACACGTTTGCCACTGGCAGCCAATAATTGCTCGCGCGCGTTTTCGAATGTGTGAGGCTTGCCGATGATGCGGCCTTCCAGCGCGGCGACCTGGTCGGAGCCGATGATCAAATGTCCAGGATGGCTGGCGGCGAGGGCACGGGCTTTCTGTTCGGCCAGGCGTTTGACCAGATCCGTGGCCGACTCATTTGCAGCGTGGCTTTCGTCGATATCCGGCGAGCTGCAGGTGAACGGCAGGTGCAGGCGGCTCAGCAATTCCCGGCGATAAACCGAGCTGGAAGCGAGTAATAAAGGCAGCATGGACGTCTCCTCAAGGCAGCCGCCGATTCTAGCGGGGCGACCGGCCGACGCACAGGGCTGAATTTCCTTTGACATGGCTGGGGGCATCCCTATAATGCTGCGCCTATGTTGAATGACCCGATTCCACCTCACGTTGACCCGCGCAAATTGGCTGATCGTGGCACTTCCCTTCAAGGTGAGTTGCTGCTGGCCGATTTGGAGAGACTCTGCGACCCGCTTTCCGACACTGTCGGTACGGTGCAGGCCAAATTCGTTTTTGAACGAGATGAACGTAAATCTGTGGTAATCCACAGCTTTATCGACACCGAGGTCAAAATGGTTTGCCAGCGTTGTCTTGAGCTGGTCACCCTGCCGATCCACAGCGAGTGCAGTTATGCTGTGGTGAAGGAGGGTGCGAATACCCAGTCGTTGCCGAAAGGTTATGACGTGCTGGAACTGGGCGAAGATCCTTTGGATCTGCATGCACTGATCGAGGAGGAGCTTCTGCTCGCCTTGCCCATTGTGCCTGCTCATCATCCGGAAGAATGCCAGCAGCCGGCGGGCCTCGATGACGAGCCCGAACCGAGCGAGGACGAGGTAACGCGGTCCAACCCGTTCAGTGTATTGGCGCAGTTAAAGCGTGACCCAAACGTTTAGGAGTTAATCAATTATGGCTGTTCAGCAGAACAAAAAATCCCGCTCTGCCCGTGACATGCGTCGTTCGCACGACGCTCTCGAGGCTAGCACCCTGTCCGTAGAAAAGACCACCGGTGAAGTTCACCTGCGTCACCACGTATCGCCAGAAGGCGTATACCGTGGCCGTAAAGTGATCGACAAGGGCGCTGACGAGTAATCACTTGTCTGCTCAAGTCATCGCGATTGACGCAATGGGCGGGGACTTCGGTCCCCGCAGCATTGTTCAGGCCTGCATTGCCAGCCTGGCTGCCACACCCTCGCTGCACCTGACCCTTGTCGGTCAACCCTCCCTCCTTGAAGAACTGATTGCCAGCCATCCGGCGGTGGATCGCGCGCGCCTGACGATTACGCCAGCCAGCGAAACCATCAGCATGGATGACAAGCCGGCGGCGGCCCTGCGTGGCAAGCCCGATTCTTCGATGCGGGTAGCCCTTGAGTTGTTGCACGACGGCAAGGTGCAAGCCTGCGTCAGCGCCGGCAATACCGGTGCATTGATGGCATTGTCGCGGCATGTGCTCAAGACCCTGCCGGGGATTGACCGGCCGGCGATGGTGGCGGCGATTCCGACGCAGAAAGGCTATTGCCAACTGCTGGACCTGGGTGCGAATGTCGATTGCAGTGCCGAGCACCTGTTTCAGTTCGCCGTGATGGGCTCGGTGGCCGCCGAAGCGCTGGGTGTGGTCCGGCCGCGAGTGGCCTTGTTGAACATCGGTACCGAGGACATCAAGGGCAATCAGCAGGTGAAGCTCGCCGCTACCCTGTTGCAGGGCGCGCGGGGCTTGAACTACATCGGCTTTGTCGAAGGCGACGGTTTGTACCGTGGCGAAGCGGATGTGGTGGTGTGCGACGGTTTTGTCGGCAATATCCTGCTCAAGTCCAGCGAAGGCCTGGCCACCATGATCGCGATGCGCATCGAAGCGTTGTTCAAGCAGAGCCTGGCGTCACGCATGGTGGGCGCCCTGGCGCTGCCGTTGATGCGCCGCCTGCAGGCTGACCTGGCGCCAGCGCGGCATAACGGCGCAAGTTTTCTTGGCTTGCAGGGCATTGTGGTCAAAAGCCACGGCTCGGCGGGGGTGCAGGGCTTCCAAAGCGCTATTGCGCGTGCGCTTATCGAGATCCAGGAAAACCTGCCTCAACGTTTGCACGGCCGTCTAGAGGATCTGTTGCCTTAGGCGAATCGGCTCGGGAATGCTTAAATGTGACCGACCAGTTCAATTGACCATCCAATCTGTCAGTTTCGTGCGCTCCCACCATTCATTTTAAGATCGGGAGCGACCATTTCCGACGACCTGATCATTTAGGGGCTTGTTACATGTCTACATCCCTCGCATTCGTCTTTCCAGGGCAGGGTTCGCAGTCCCTCGGCATGTTTGCCGAGCTGGGCGCGCAATATCCGCTGATCCTGGAAACCTTCAAGGAAGCTTCCGATGCCCTGGGTTACGACCTGTGGGCGTTGACCCAGCAGGGGCCGGAAGAGCAACTCAATCAAACCGATAAAACCCAACCGGCGATCCTGACCGCTTCGATTGCCCTGTGGCGCCTGTGGCTGGCTGAAGGCGGCGCACGCCCGGCATTCGTGGCCGGTCACAGCCTGGGCGAATACAGCGCCCTGGTGGCGGCGGGCAGCCTGACCCTGGGCGAGGCGGTCAAGCTGGTCGAGCGTCGTGGCCAACTGATGCAGGAAGCCGTTCCGGCCGGGCAGGGCGGCATGGCCGCTATCCTCGGCCTGGACGATGCGGTCGTGATCGAGGCCTGCGCCGAAGCCGCTCAGGGCGAAGTGGTCAGCGCAGTGAACTTCAACTCCCCTGGCCAGGTGGTGATCGCCGGTGCCAAGGCGGCGGTCGAGCGTGCCATCGAAGGCTGCAAGGCCCGTGGCGCCAAGCGTGCGCTGCCGTTGCCGGTGAGCGTGCCGTCCCATTGCGAGTTGATGCGTCCGGCAGCCGAGCGGTTTGCCGAGTCCATCGCCGCCATCAACTGGCAGGCGCCGCAGATTCCGCTGGTGCAGAACGTCAGCGCGGCGGTTGCGCCTGATCTCGAGACCCTCAAGCGCGACCTGTTGGAGCAGCTCTACAAGCCGGTACGCTGGGTTGAGTCGGTACAGACCCTGGCCGCCAATGGCGCCACCGAGCTGGTTGAATGCGGCCCGGGCAAGGTCCTGGCTGGCCTGAACAAGCGTTGCGCCGACGGTGTGTCGACCGCCAACCTCAATACCCCGGATGCCTTCGCTGCCGCTCTCGCGGCACTGGCCTGACCCCTGATCCCCGAACTTAGGAGAAGCCTGCATGAGTCTGCAAGGTAAAGTTGCACTGGTTACCGGCGCCAGCCGTGGCATTGGCCAGGCCATCGCCCTGGAACTGGGCCGTCAGGGCGCCGTTGTCATTGGCACCGCCACTTCCGCTTCGGGCGCCGAGCGTATCGCCGCGACCTTGAAGGAAAGCGGTGTCCAAGGCACTGGCCTTGAGCTGAATGTGACCAGCGATGAGTCCGTGGCTGCGGTACTGGCCGAGATCACCGCACAGTTCGGTGCGCCGGCAATTCTGGTGAATAACGCCGGTATCACCCGCGATAACCTGATGATGCGCATGAAAGACGACGAGTGGTACGACGTGGTCGACACCAACTTGAACAGTCTGTTTCGCCTGTCCAAGGGCGTTTTGCGCGGCATGACCAAGGCGCGCTGGGGCCGAATTATCAATATTGGCTCTGTAGTGGGTGCCATGGGCAACGCAGGCCAAGTAAACTACGCAGCCGCCAAGGCCGGTCTGGAAGGTTTCAGCCGTGCATTGGCGCGTGAAGTCGGCTCGCGGTCGATTACGGTCAACTCGGTGGCCCCAGGGTTCATCGATACCGATATGACCCGCGAACTGCCGGAAGCACAGCGTGAAGCCTTGCTGACGCAGATTCCGCTGGGCCGTCTGGGCCAGGCTCAAGAGATCGCGAATGTGGTCACTTTCCTGGCATCCGACGGTGCGGCATACGTGACTGGGGCTACAATCCCGGTGAACGGCGGGATGTACATGAGTTAAATTGTGACGGATCGCTTCAAAAAAATGTCATACGAGCTGTCTAAAATCCGTTATAAAGCTGCAACTTAATTTATAGGCAGGTGGCCTACGGGGTACAGGGTGAAGCTTTCAGTTGAAAAGCTGAAATGGCTTTCTATACACTTACCCACTGGCCAGCTGCCTGAATTTGTCCATTAGGAGTTAAACAAGGTATGAGCACCATCGAAGAGCGCGTCAAGAAAATCGTTGCCGAGCAACTGGGCGTCAAAGAAGAAGAAGTGATCAACACTGCTTCCTTCGTAGAAGACCTGGGTGCCGATTCCCTTGACACCGTTGAGCTGGTGATGGCTCTGGAAGAGGAATTCGAGACCGAAATCCCGGACGAAGAAGCTGAAAAAATCACTACTGTTCAAGCTGCTATCGACTACGTTACTAGCCACCAGGCGTAATAGTTTGTAGTCGTCGCTTGCTGTCAGGGAAAAACCGCACTGCTGTAACGGCGTGCGGTTTTTTCTTTAGCTCTGATGAAAAGTGGCTCTGAAGCAAAGTGTCGTCATCAAGAAAAAGGAGAGTGCTGTGTCGCGTAGACGCGTCGTAGTCACCGGTATGGGTATGTTGTCGCCACTGGGTACGGATGTGCCGAGCAGTTGGCAGGGCATTCTGGCTGGCCGCAGTGGTATTGGTCTGATCGAACACACGGACCTTTCTGCCTATTCCACCCGTTTTGGCGGCTCGGTAAAGGGTTTCAATGTCGAGGAATATCTCTCGGTCAAAGAGTCCCGCAAACTCGACCTGTTCATTCAATACGGCCTGGCAGCCGGTTTTCAGGCAGTGCGTAACGCCGGCCTGGAAGTGACCGACGCCAACCGTGAGCGTATCGGCGTCGCCATGGGATCGGGTATTGGCGGTCTGACCAATATCGAAGAAACCAGTCGCACGCTGCATGATTCCGGCCCCCGTCGAATTTCACCGTTCTTCGTTCCGGGCTCGATCATCAATATGATTTCCGGTTTCCTGTCCATCCACTTGGGTGCCCAGGGACCTAACTACGCCATTGCCACGGCGTGCACCACGGGCACTCACTGCATCGGCATGGCGGCGCGCAATATCGCCTATGACGAGGCGGATGTGATGATCGCCGGTGGCGCCGAAATGGCCGCCTGTGGCCTGGGCATGGGCGGCTTCGGCGCATCCCGTGCGCTGTCGACGCGCAATGACGAACCGACCCGTGCCAGCCGTCCATGGGACAAGGGCCGTGACGGTTTCGTGCTGTCCGACGGTGCCGGTGCCCTGGTGCTCGAAGAACTGGAACACGCCAAGGCGCGGGGTGCCACCATCTACGCCGAGCTGATCGGTTTCGGCATGAGCGGCGACGCCTACCACATGACCTCGCCACCGGCCGATGGTGCTGGCGCTGCGCGTTGCATTACCAACGCCCTGCGCGATGCGAAGGTCAACCCGGACCAGGTGCAGTACATCAACGCCCACGGCACCTCGACCCCGACTGGCGACCTGGCGGAAGCCGAAGCCATCAGGTCGGTGTTCGGCGACCATGCCTACAAGCTGGCGGTCAGCTCTACCAAGTCCATGACCGGCCATCTGTTGGGTGCGGCGGGCGCGGTCGAGGCGATCTTCAGTGTGATGGCCATCAAGGATCAGGTCGCTCCGCCGACCATCAACCTCGATGAGCCGGACGAAGGTTGCGACCTGAACTTCGTGCCTCACGAAGCACAGCCGATGCCGATCGACGTGGTGATCTCCAACTCGTTCGGTTTCGGTGGCACCAACGGTTCCCTGGTGTTCCGCCGGTTCGCCGAGTGATGCACAGCTGGGTCGACGGTCAGCCAGCGGACAGCGTGCCCCTGAAGGATCGTGGCCTGGCTTATGGCGACGGCTTGTTTGAGACGATTGCCGTCAAGGCCGGGCAGCCCGTGCTGCTCGACCGCCACCTGCACCGCCTCGACGAGGGCTGCAGGCGGTTGGAACTGGTTGCGGATCCGGCGCTGATCCGCAGCGAAGTGCTGGCTTATGCCGCCGCCCTCGGCGACGGTGTTCTCAAGTTGATGCTCACCCGCGGCGACAGCCTGCGCGGTTATGGCATCAACCCCGGCGCTCCCGTGCGTCGGATCTTGCTGGGCAGTCCGCCCGCCACTTATCCCCCGGCCTATGGAACCGACGGTATCCGCCTGTTTCCGTGTGCCACCCGCTTGTCCGAACAACCGCTATTGGCGGGTCTCAAGCACCTCAACCGCCTGGAGCAAGTGCTTGCCCGCGCCGAATGGCAAGACGCCGAGCATGCCGAGGGCTTGATGCTGGATAGGTCCGGACGCGTCATCGAGGGCGTGTTCAGCAACTTGTTCCTGGTTTGCAACGGCTTGTTACTAACCGCCGATCTGGCGCGTTGCGGGGTTGCCGGTGTCATGCGCGCCGAGGTCCTGGCCCAGGCACAAGCGCTGGGCATCCCGGTGGCCGTGGCTGATATCAGCCTTGAGCAGTTGCAACAGGCTGATGAAGTCTTTGTGTGCAACAGCGTTTATGGCATTTGGCCGGTGCGCGACTGTGCTGCGATGAGCTGGTCGGTTGGCCCGCTCACCCGTAAACTGCAGGGCATTGTTCGCGCACTATTGGATATTTGAGTTGATACGAAAACTGGTTGTACTGCTGCTGATCGGTGTGTTCTCGGCGGCGTTGCTGTTGGGGTTTTCCGCCTGGAAACTCGATTCCTCCCTGAAGCAGCCGCTGAACCTGACGCAGGAGCAGTTGCTTGATGTGCCGGCAGGGGCCACCCCCACGGGTACCTTCAATCGCCTGGAGGCCGAGGGTGTGCTCGAAGGTGCCTTCTGGCTGCGCCTGTACTGGCGTTTCAACCTCGATGGACAGCCGCTGCACAGCGGCGAATATCGCATGACGCCTGGGATGACCGCCCAGGGCCTGATTGGCCTGTGGCAACGTGGCGAAGTGGTGCAATACAGCCTGACCCTGGTGGAAGGCTGGAATTTTCGCCAGGTTCGTTCGGCCCTGGCCAAGCATGAAAAGATCGTACAGACCCTCTCGGGCCTGAGTGACAGCGAGGTGATGGACAAGCTTGGCCATCCCGGCGTGTTCCCTGAAGGTCGGTTCTTTCCTGATACCTACCGTTTCGTGCGCGGCATGACCGATGTTGAATTCCTGAAAAAAGCCTACAACCGCCTGGACGATGTACTCGCCCAGGAATGGAGCAAGCGCGCCGCTGATGTGCCATACACCGACCCTTACCAAGCGCTGATCATGGCCTCCCTGGTGGAGAAAGAGACCGGTGTGCCGGAAGAACGTGGGCAGATCGCCGGGGTGTTCGTGCGCCGCATGAAGATCGGCATGCTCCTGCAGACCGACCCGACGGTGATCTACGGCCTGGGGGAGCGCTACAACGGCAAGTTGACCCGCGCCCACCTCAAGGAAGCCAACCCCTACAACACCTACATGGTGGCCGGTCTGCCGCCGACGCCGATCGCCATGGTCGGCCGCGAGGCGATTCATGCTGCGCTGAACCCGGTGCCGGGCAGCAGCCTGTATTTCGTCGCCCGTGGCGATGGCAGCCATATTTTCTCCGATAACCTGGATGCGCATAATGCCGCCGTGCGTGAGTTCCAGCTCAAGCGTCGCGCCGATTATCGCTCCAGCCCGGCGCCGGTGGTAAAACCGCCGGAAGACCCGACGCCCCCCGCCGATACTCCAGCTCAAGCGCCGGCGGAGCCTGCACCGGACACCGTCGCGCCGCAAAGCCCGCAATGACTCTGACTAAGGACTGCCTGTGACTGGCTTGTTTATTACCCTGGAAGGCCCGGAAGGCGCCGGCAAAAGCACCAACCGCGATTACCTGGCCGAGTGCTTGCGCGCCGAGGGTATCGAAGTGGTGTTGACCCGTGAACCGGGCGGCACGCCGCTGGCCGAGCGTATCCGCGAGGTGCTGCTGACCCCAGGTGACGAACAGATGAACCCGGACACCGAGCTGTTGCTGGTGTTTGCCGCACGTGCCCAGCACCTGGCCGAGGTGATTCGCCCGGCCCTGGCCCGTGGTGCGGTGGTGATTTGTGATCGCTTCACCGATTCCACCTATGCCTACCAGGGCGGTGGCCGGGGCTTGTCGCTGGAGCGCATTGCCACCCTGGAAACCTTTGTGCAGGGCGATTTGCGCCCTGACCTGACCCTGGTGTTCGACCTCCCGGTAGAAGTCGGCCTGGCGCGTGCCAGTGCCCGTGGTCGCCTCGATCGCTTCGAGCTGGAAGGCCAGGCGTTTTTCGAGGCGGTGCGCAGCGCATTCCTTGCGCGCGCCAAGGCTGAACCGGCGCGTTATTACCTGCTGGACGCCGCGCAGCCGCTGGCCCGGGTGCAACAGGCCATTGACGCTTTGTTGCCGACACTGCTGGAGCGTGCCCGTGGCTGAAGCCTACCCCTGGCAGGATAGCCTCTGGCAGCAGTTGGCCGGCCGTGCCCAGCACGCCCACGCCTATTTGCTGCACGGGCCGGCGGGGATCGGCAAGCGCGCCCTCGCCGAACGCCTGATGGCCAGCCTGTTGTGCCAGCGTCCGGTCAACCTGGAAGCCTGCGGCGAGTGCAAATCCTGCCTGTTGCTCAAGGCCGGTAGCCACCCGGACAACTATCTGCTGGAGCCCGAGGAAGCCGACAAGGCGATCAAGGTCGACCAGGTCCGCGACCTTGTCGGTTTCGTGGTGCAAACCGCACAGATGGGCGGGCGCAAGGTGGTGTTGATCGAGCCGGTGGAAGCAATGAACATCAATGCCGCCAACGCTTTGCTCAAAAGCCTGGAAGAACCTTCCGGCGATACGGTGCTGTTGCTGGTCAGTCACCAGTCCAGCCGCTTGTTGCCGACCATTCGCAGCCGGTGCGTGCAGCAGGCGTGCCCGTTGCCGAGCGAGGCCATGAGCTTGCAGTGGCTGGCACAGGCGCTGCCGGAGTGCGCCGAAGACGAACGGGTCGAGTTACTGACCCTGGCCGCCGGTTCACCCCTGGCAGCGGTGAAGCTGCACGCCCAGGGCGTGCGCGAGCAACGGGCGCTGGTGGTGGATGGCGTGAAAAAACTGCTCAAGCAGGAGCTGTCCGCTACTCAGTTGGCCGAAGCGGCCTGGAAAGACATCCCCTTGCTGCTGCTGTTCGACTGGTTCTGCGACTGGTCGAGCCTGATCCTGCGCTACCAGTTGACCCAGGATGAACAGGGCCTGGGCCTGCCGGACATGCGCAAGGTGGTGCAGTACCTAGCGCAGAAAAGTGCCCAGGACAAGGTGCTCAATATCCAGGACTGGATCCTCGCCCAGCGCCAGAAGGTGCTCGGCAAGGCCAACCTCAACCGCGTGCTGTTGCTCGAAGCGCTGCTGGTGCAGTGGGTCGGCTTGCTCGGCCGCCGTTAATTTCCGTGGCCGACGGGTGTATCGTTGGCCAGGCCCTTTCCGTGACTTAAGTCGTAATTTCCTATGCTCGTAGATTCCCATTGCCACCTTGATCGCCTTGACCTTGCCCAGCATGGCGGTTCCCTTGATGCCGCCCTCGAAGCCGCCCGCCAGCGCGGGGTAGGGCACTTCCTGTGCATCGGCGTCAGTGCCGACAACGCCGCTGACGTCAAAGCCCTCGCCGATCGCTATGCCGATGTGGATTGCTCGGTGGGTGTCCACCCGTTGGACCTCAAGCCCGGTGAGGCCCCGGCCCTCGACTGGCTGTTGGGGGAGCTGAACCACCCGCGCGTGGTCGCCATTGGCGAGACCGGCCTGGATTACCACTACGAACCCGAAGCCGCCGAGTTGCAGCAGGCATCGTTTCGCCTGCACCTGCAAGCCGCCCGGCAGACCGGCAAACCAGTGATTGTCCACACCCGCGGTGCTCGCGCCGATACCCTGGCCCTGCTGCGCGAAGCCGCGCTCCCCCAGGCAGGCGTGCTGCATTGTTTCACCGAAGACTGGGACATGGCCAAGGCTGCCCTGGACCTGGGGTTCTATATCTCCCTGTCGGGCATCGTGACCTTCCGCAATGCCGATGCCTTGCGGGATGTGGCGCGCCAAGTACCGGTCGACCGTCTGCTGGTGGAAACCGACTCGCCGTACCTGGCGCCCATACCCCATCGCGGCAAGCCAAACCTGCCGGAGTATGTGCGGGATGTGGCGGATTACCTGGCGATGCTGCGCGGTGAGTCATATGAGCGCTTTGCCGAACAGACCACTGCGAACTTCAAGCGCCTGTTCCCGCAGGCCCATGTGGCCGGGTAACGGGGCCGGACAAATCGCAGGCAAAAAAAACCCGGGTTCTGGGGGGGCGAATCCGGGCTAAGACCATTAGGAGTAAAACAAGGGCACGCGGTCCGTTGGTACCCAGGTCGACGCTTCACTTGGGGGAGATGTCGCGCCGACAGTTGAAGTATTGATCAGTATCCGATTCAGTCCAGTCGCGGCTGGTCGTTTCTTAAACAGATTTGGAATACGTGCGCTTCGCTTGAGTTCTCATTGAGCCGGTGCCCAGCTGTAGTTGTTGCGTATTATTTCTGACTGATAAGCATGAAATCGTTGGCGGACTGAAAGTAAAGTGCGCAACGGGTTCACATAGACGTTGCCCAACGACCGTTCAGTCGGGATAATCCCTCGCATCGGGTAAATCGTATCGCCACGTATCCGTGGCCCTGCGCAACCCTCCCTAATACCGACCTCTGCAGACCTCTTCCTCATGCACAAAGAACCCCGTAAGGTCCGTGAGTTTCGCCGCCGTGAGCAGGAAATTCTCGACACTGCACTCAAGTTGTTCCTCGAACAAGGTGAAGACAGCGTCACCGTCGAGATGATTGCGGATGCCGTGGGTATCGGCAAAGGCACGATCTACAAGCATTTCAAATCCAAGGCCGAAATCTACCTGCGCCTGATGCTCGACTACGAGCGCGACTTGAACGAGTTGCTGCACTCGGCCGATGTCGACAAGGACAAGGAGGCCCTGTCCCGGGCCTATTTCGAATTCCGCATGCGTGACCCGCAGCGCTATCGCCTGTTCGACCGCCTGGAAGAAAAAGTGGTCAAGGGCCACCAGGTGCCGGAAATGGTCGAGGAACTGCACAAGATCCGCGCCTCGAACTTCGAACGCCTGACCCTGCTGATCAAGGGTCGCATCAGTGAAGGCAAGCTCGAAGATGTGCCGCCGTACTTCCACTACTGTGCCGCCTGGGCCTTGGTGCATGGCGCCGTGGCGCTGTACCACTCGCCGTTCTGGAGCAATGTGCTGGAAGATCAGGAAGGTTTCTTCCAGTTCCTGATGGACATCGGTGTGCGCATGGGCAACAAGCGCAAGCACAGCACCGAGCAGCCACACGCCCCCGCTGAAACGCCTGCCACGTAATGATTTGCTGCCAGGTGCAGTAACCCAGGAATATACTCAGGCAAGGATCTTGCTAAAAGCTGATTTATCAGTCAGTTTTTAGCGCGCCCCGAATCATCCTCTGCCGGAGTGATCCATGATCGTTGATCGTCAAGGCAGGCGTTTTCGCAATTTGCGGATCAGCCTGACCTCAGCCTGCAATTACGCGTGTACCTACTGCGTGCCAAACGGCAAGCGGCTGGTGGCTGCCCAGGACGAACTCTCGGCCGAGGCCATGGCCCGTGGCGTGGCCTATCTGATTGAAGCGGCGGGTATCGAGCGCCTGCGTATCACCGGCGGCGAGCCGCTGGTCAGCCCCAAACTCGAAGCCTTCATGGGCGCCGTGGGCGGGATGGGCCTCAGTGATATCAGCCTGACCACCAATGGCCAGTTACTTGCGCGCAAACTGCCGCTGCTGGTGGACGCCGGTATCCGGCGTATCAACGTTTCCCTCGACACCCTGGACGCCGACGCCTTCCGCAGCATCGCCCGTGGCGGTGACCTGGCCACCGTGCTCGATGGCATGGACCAGGCCCGCGCGGCCGGGATCAAGATCAAGGTCAATATGGTGCCGTTGCGCGGGCAGAACCTCGACCAGGTGATGCCCCTGCTCGACTATTGCCTGGAGCGTGGCTATGAGTTGCGCTTTATCGAGTTGATGCGCATGGGCCACCTGGCCAAGGACTCCAATGCGTTTCTGCAGCAATTCGTCAGCTTGCAGCAACTGCTTGGCCTGATCGGCGAACACTATGAATACCTGCAAGCCAACGCACCGGTAGATGCCACGGCCGTTCGCTACGAAGTGCCGGGCAAAGGCTTTTTTGGCGTGATCGCCAACGAAAGCGTGCCGTTCTGCCGCACCTGCTCGCGGTTGCGGCTGTCGTCGACCGGTTGGTTGCATGGCTGCCTGTCGTCGAGCAACCGGCACTACGTCGGCGACTTGCTGGACAAGCCGCGTCACCAGGCGCTGCCGGCCTTGCAGGGCCTGTTGGTCAAGGCGCTGGGCGATAAACAGGAAGTCGCGTTCTCCGGCGGCGCGACGGTCATGAAGATCATCGGCGGCTAACGCTATCCCGAAGATGACACATCACCCACATTTGATTTGAGCTGCCCTCAAGCTGGCGCAGAACCTGCATCTTGAGCCCATTCGCCGGTTTTCCGTCACCGGCTTCTGGAGGATTAGGATGCGTAGTCTGGTTTTGTTGCTGGCGTCGTTGACGTTGAGTGGTTGCATGACCGTCAGCGATATGGCCGAAGGCACCCGCTATCAGATGAGCGATGCCGGGTTGCTCGACCATAGCGATACTCGCCGTACCGCCTCGGTTCGCATCCAGCCGGACTCCTTTGTGTTTATCGCCCAAGGCGCTTTCGTGCCACCGGGCAGTGCCTATCCGCGTCCGAACGTGGTAGCCGAGGAAGCCTTCAACGGCTTCGTCGAATACTTCCCCATGGTGCGCCGCGCCCGTCAGCCCGAAGGGCTTGAGCAGGCCATGGCCGAAGCCCGTGCGGCCGGTGCCCATTACTTGCTGTACTGCCGTTTTGCCGCGGCGGATGACCGTATCGGCAACGCCGATGAGTGGACCGACCAGCAGGCCCTCGACCGCCTCGGTCTGGACAGCGGCGTGATCCAGATCATGTTGATCGAGACCAGCACCCAGTATTTGATTGATACTGCACGTATTCGCAATCGTGGCGGTTTACTGACGTTCCACGACAACAAGCCCGAAGATCTGATTGCCCGGCCCCTGGCGCAGTACGCCCGAGGCCTGCTGGGCATGGGGGACCAGTAAGGCCAGCACGTAAAAGAGGGATAACACCATGACCGATTCCGCCAAGGCCAATGACCTGTTGGCCCAACTGCCCAAGGGCAAGGGGCCGGCGCCGGTGCATCTGTGGAACCCGGACTTCTGCGGCCATATCGACATGCGTATCGCCCGTGATGGCACCTGGTTCTACCAGGGCACGCCCATCGGGCGTAAGCCGATGGTCAAGTTGTTCTCCAACATTCTTCGCCGTGATGGCGACGATTACTTCTTGGTCACCCCTGTAGAAAAGGTGGGCATCAGCGTCGATGATGCGCCCTTTGTCGCGGTAACCCTGGATGTCGAAGGGCAGGGCGAAAGCCAGGTGTTGCGCTTTACCACCAACGTCGATGATCAAATCGAGGCTGGCCTCGAACACCCGCTGCGGGTAGTGATCGACCCCGACACCCAGGAACCGTCCCCCTATCTGCGTGTGCGCACCAACCTCGAAGCGCTGATTCACCGCAATGTGTTCTACCAATTGGTGGAGCTGGCCGTGAGCCGTCCGATCAACGGTCAGAACTGGCTCGGTGTGTGGAGTGGCGGGGAGTTTTTCCGTATCGGGCGGGAGCCCTGAGGGCGGTTTTTTCATCCCTTTGAAATAATTCGCTTGCTGTGATCGGGCGCTTTCGGTTATCAATTTGTACATGATTAGACATGTTCGATTTGATAAGAAAAAACGCGTCGTCGACGAGCTCATCCGCCGTATCGAGGGTGGGGTGATGGCCGACGGTTTCCTGCTACCGGGCGAGCACCAGTTGGCCGAAGAGTTTGCGGTCAGTCGTGGCACCTTGCGCGAGGCCCTGGCCGAGCTCAAGCGCCGTAATTACATTGCCACCCAGAGTGGCGTGGGTTCCATCGTCACCTTTGACGGCATGGTGCTTGACCAGCGCAGCGGTTGGGCCCAGGCCCTGGCCGACACGGGCGCGCTGGTGACCACCGATATCCTGCGCTTCGAAGCCGTGACCCGCGCGGACCTGCTCAGCCGTTTCGGCAACGATCAATTTATTGCCCTCGACCGCCGTCGGCGCACCACCGACGGCACCGCCGTGTCCCTGGAACGCTCGTTGATGCCGGCGACCGGTGGCCTGGAAAGCCTGCCCCGTGTGGGCCTGATCGACAACTCCCTGACCATCACCCTGGCCGCCTACGGTTATGTCGGCGCCGAGGGCGACCAGTGGATCGGCGCCGAGCCGCTGAGCGAGGAAGACGCCGAATTGCTCGGTCGCCCGGCAGGCACGGTATTTCTCAAGGCGTCGCGTACCACCTACGACCGTCGCGAGCGCTTCATGGAGCACGTCGAAAGCTTGCTCGACCCTCTGCACTTTCGCCTGCACCTGCAGTTTGGAACGTCGAAATGACCCCGATGCTTCGCGCTCTTGGCGCTTTCTATGGCCTGGCCCTGGGCGATGCCTTGGGCATGCCCACCCAATCCTTGAGCCGTGAACAGGTCAAGGCGCGCTTCGGTGCGATCACTGCCCTGGAAGATGCTGACGCCAACCAGCCCATCGCGCCGAACATGCCCGCTGGCTCCATCACCGATGACACCGAACAGGCGATTCTGGTCGGCGAGTTGCTGGTGGAAGGCCACGGCAAGATCGACTCCACTGTGCTCGCCCAGCGCCTGATCGACTGGGAAGCGGTGATGCGTGCCAAGGGCTCCCAGGATTTGCTCGGGCCTTCGACCAAGCGCGCCATCGACATGATCCTCGCCGGGCACACCCCGGAAGAAGCCGGACGCTACGGCACCACCAATGGCGCGGCGATGCGCATCACGCCGGTGGGCATCGCCGCCGATGTGCGCGACCCGGCGCAGTTTCTCCAGGCGGTGATCCAGGCGTGCCAGGTTACCCACAACACCACCCTGGGCATCTCCAGTGCGGCGGCGGTGGCCGCCGTGGTATCGGCGGGCATCAACGGTGTGGACCTGGGCGAAGCGTTGAACATCGGCACCCAGCTCGCCCAGCAAGCCGAAAGCCATGGCCACTGGATTGCGGGCGGGCGTATTTCCACGCGCATCAGTTGGGCGCGGACCTTGAGCGTCGGCAGTGGCGACAAGGCGCTGTTCGCCGACCTGCTCTATGAATTGATCGGCACCTCCGTCGCGTCCCAGGAGTCGGTGGTGGTGTCGTTCGCCCTCGCGCAGCAAGTGGCGTCGGGCGAAATGAACGCATTTGAAGCCCTGTGCCTGGCCGCCAGCCTGGGGGGCGATACCGACACCATCGCCGCGATGCTCGGGGCCATGTTGGGGGCGTGCCTGGGCATGCAGTGCTGGCCTGAAGCGATGATCGAACAGGTCAAGCGGGTCAATGGCCTGGATCTACAGGCGCTGGTGCAGGGGCTGCTGACCATTCGGTAAGCGCCGCAAACAAACAGGTGGGAGCGGGCCTGCTCGCGTCAGCGGTGTATCCGCCCCGATGCTTTGACAGAAAGCGCGCTCCCACTGTGAGCTCATCGAGTCAGGAAGACCGAGAGTCGATCGACCTTAAGCATCTGCCACAACCACAACAATACAGGCACCAGGAGCACCCCTCATGAGCAGCATCTCTTCCAGCCAAAGCGCTGGGCAATTGGAAACACGCGGCATCGAACCGGTCCCTGAAGGCGAGTGCAACGGTCATCCGCTGCAACTGTTCTGGGTGTGGTTCGCCGCCAATATCAGCATTCTCGGCTTGCCGCTGGGCGCGACCCTGGTGGCGTTTCGTGGGCTGGCTATCTGGCAGGCGATCATCGTTGCGATCCTTGGCGCAGCCGGTTCCTTCGCGGTGGTGGGCATTATTTCCATCGCTGGCCGCCGTGGGCGTGCGCCCAGCCTGACCCTGTCCCGCGCGATCTTCGGCGTACGCGGCAATATCGGCCCGACCCTGGTCTCGCTGATGTCACGCCTGGGCTGGGAAACGGTCAACACCACCACCGCCGCCTTCGTGCTGCTCTCGTTGTGTTCGATCCTGTTCGGCTCGCCGGTGGAGGCGAAAAGTGCGCCGCTGCTGACCCTGATCTTCATCGCCATTTTCGTGTTGCTGACCCTGTCGGTTTCCGGCCTGGGCCACGCTACCTTGCTGGTGATCCAGAAGTGGGCCACCTATGTATTCGGTGCCTTGAACATCCTGGTCGGCGGTTTCCTCTGCGCCACCATCGACTGGAGCGCGGTGTTCAACGCTACCCCGGCACCGATGAGCGCGATGATGATCGGCATCGGCACCATGGCTGCCGGTACCGGTATCGGCTGGGCCAACGCCGGTGCCGATATGTCGCGCTACCAGCACCGCAGCGTCAAGGCCGTGCGCCTGGTGGCGTCCGCAGCGTTTGGTGCCGGCATTCCGCTGGTGCTGCTGATCACCCTCGGCGGCCTGCTGTCGGTGGGCAACCATGACCTGGCCTCGGCCACCGACCCGATCATCGCGATCCGCGACATGCTGCCGACCTGGATGGCCGTGCCGTACCTGATCACCGCGTTTGGCGGGTTGCTGCTGTCGAATAACTTGTCGGTGTATTCGGCCGGCCTCACCACCTTGACCCTCGGTCTGAAGGTCAAGCGCGTGCATGCGGTGATCGTCGACATCGTGGCGATCTTCGCCGGCTCCATTTACTTCATGCTGATCGCCGACAGCTTCTACGGTCCGTTCATCACCTTTATCTCGTTGCTGGCGGTGCCGATCACCGCCTGGGTCGGGATCTTTGTGGTCGACCTGATCCATCGCCACTACTACAGCCCCAAGGATTTGCTGGACGTGAGCCCAAGCAGCGCCTACTGGTATCGCGGTGGCGTGGAATGGCGGGCGTTCGGCGCCTGGGCCGTGGCGATCGTGCTGGGTTTCAGCTTCACCACGATCGGTACCACTGCGCAAAACATCTGGTTCGCCGGGCCATTGTCCGACTCCTGGCTGGGCCACAACGGCCTGGGCTGGATCGTCACCTTCCTGGTTGCCGGCGGCATTTACGCGGTACTCGGCGGCGCGGCTGACCGTCGTCCGGCTTTAGTTGAGAGCCCCAATGTCTAGATTGCTGCACACTGGCCAGGTCATCGTCGACCTGGTCATGTCCCTGGAAAAACTGCCGGCCACCGGTGGCGACGTGCTCGCGCACTCGGCCAGCTTCGAGGCTGGCGGCGGGTTCAATGTGATGGCGGCGGCGCGACGCAATGGCTTGCCGGTGGTGTACCTGGGGCGTCATGGCAACGGCCGCTTCGGCGACCTGGCCCGTGCCGCCATGCAGGCCGAAGGTATTGAAATGGCCTTGGCGGCCAGCGGTGGCAAAGACACCGGGTTGTGCGTGTCTCTCACGGAAGCCACCACCGAACGCACCTTCATCTCCCATATCGGCGCTGAGGGCGAGTTGAGTGCCGAGGACTTGGCCGCCGTAACGCCGCAGGCGGACGACTATGTGTATGTCAGTGGCTACAGCCTGCTCCTTGAGGGCAAGGCACAGCCGCTGATCGACTGGCTGCTGGCACTGCCACGCGCAATCGTGGTGGTGTTCGACCCGGGCCCTCTGGTCAAGGCGCCGGGCTCGGCCTTGATGAGCGCATTGTTGCCGCGTATCGATATCTGGACCAGCAATGGCCCCGAAGCGCTCGCGTTTACCGGTGCGGCGGATATCACCGCCGCGTTGCCCGCGCTCAGTCAGCACCTGCCCGCCGAAACGTTGCTGGTCGTGCGTGACGGGCCGAATGGCTGCTGGGTCGGGCGCGCGGGTGAGGTTGAGCACGTGCCGGGCTTCAAGGTGCGGGCGGTGGACAGCAATGGCGCTGGGGATGCGCACGCGGGCGTGTTCATGGCCGGTCTGGCCATGGGCCTGGCGCCCGCAGTGGCGGCACGCCGCGCGAACGCGGCGGCGGCACTGGCGGTTACCCGCTGGGGACCTGCGACGTCTCCAGGCACTGCCGAGGTTGACGCGCTACTCGCTGAATGACCATGCACTCAAAGATGGGCAAGCACCCTCTGATCAATGATCAAGTAACTTATTGATTTTTAAGAATTAGTCTTTCCCTTGAACGCCCGGATTTTTGTGGCGAACGAGCTTGTTGTAGTGAGCGGGCTTGTTGTGGCGAACGAGCTTGTTGTGGCGAGCGGGCTTGCCCCGCGTTGGGTCGCGAAGCGGCCCCGAACCCAATCGACCGAGATCCCGCGGGTAGGATCGCGGTGGATTTGCTGGGGCTGCTGCGCAGCCCAACGCGGGGCAAGCCCGCTCGCCACAGTTTGGCCCTTGGGTCAGGGCCAGGCCAGATAAAAGCCATTACTGCCGGGTTTGGCTTTCCAGCTTTCGCGCTTCTTCCACGCCCGACGCGGTCAGCTTGATCGGCAGGTTCAACGCATAGTCACCGGCAGCATCGGTGGTCACATGCCCATCCTTGATAAAGCCGCGGTCTTGCAGGAGCGCCAAGACACTGGCGACCACTTTTTCACCGCGGTAATTATCCAGCACCTCCTTGCCCAACCCGTTCGGGTGGGCGTGCAGCAGGCGGGTGAGGACTTCTTGTTCAAGGTTTTTATCGACGTTCATGCATACCTCTTCACTGGGAAATGATCGGGTGTTGGTCTTGCTACCGATGCATCAAGGCGCAGGCTGTTTCGGGGCGCCTGGGATGTTGGAGTCGTCGCCTTTGTTGATCGTCGGCTGATTGACCGATGGGCCCATTTTGCCGTTACCGACGGCGGCCGGGGCCTGGCGCTGGGTGTCGTTGCCTTTGGTGCGCGGATCGGCGCCGTTGTCGATGATTGCACCCCCGTTGGTGTCGAGGCCGGTGCCCATCGAGTCCTGGGATTCCTGGGTGGCAGGGCTGGGCGGGCTGCCCACAGGATCGGTCTTGCCGGTGGACGAGGTGGCGGCCAATACACTCAGCGAAGCGGCGGACAGCAGGCCGGTGAGGGCGAGGGCGGCAAACGTGGAATTCTTCATGAGGGTGTCTCCATATGATTGATGTCCTTACCCTTGATTGGTCCGCCCAGTTTGTGGGTTCGTGCCTCGGTGGCGACGAACGGTATCAGCTCACCTGTAAGATTTTATGTGCCGAGAGACGGCGCTCGATCAAGCGTGCAACGGTGATCAGCCAGTTCAGCGCGGCGATGATCAGTACGCCCAGCATCAGTGTCGACAGCCCGAATTCGACGATGATCTTGCCCGCCAGCCAGGGAAAGCCAAACACGCCGACAAAGTAGGCCAGGCTGAACAGCAGCAATGCCTGGGACGTTGTACCGGGCGGCGCTTCGTGGGCGACCAGCCCGTTGATGACGGAATACGTCAGGCCGTACCCCACTCCCAGCGTGGCCGCCGCCAGCAGATAGCTGAGGTTGCCGCTCACGCCAAAGGCGAACAGCGCGATCGAACCGAGCATGATCCCGGATAACACACAGGCAGCCCGATAGGCATCCAGCTTGACCACGAAGCCGGCGATCAACAGGCGGCTGGTGATCGCTGCACTCAGGAACCCCGCGAAGAACAGCGAGTAGTCCAACCCGTGCGCGGCGGCATAGCTGGTCTGGAACGATGAGAGCCCGCCAAACACGCAGCCACCCAGGCCGACCATGAGGATCGCGAACGCCGCCTTGGAAGACAGCACCCGGCGGCTGGCGGCCAGGGAAATCCGCGAAGCCGGGGCATTTTCCCGATGCTTGAGCGCGGCGCCCAATCGCCAGAAAACAAGAACCCCGGCGAGGCTGGCCAACCCGGCAATATAGAACGCGGTCGTCAGGGGCAGGTCCAGTGCCGCGGTGGCGCGTCCGAGCAAGGGGCCGGAGCCGATGCCACTCAACATGCTGCCCGACAGCAGCGCAAAGTACTTGGCGCGTTGGCTGGGTTCTACCAGCAAGGTCACGATGATCGGGCCCAGCGTATAGAAGACGCCCCAGCCCAATCCGAGGGCCAGCCCGAACAGCATCAAGCCCTGGCCAAACCCTGGCGTCAGGGCAAAACCCAGGCAGGCAAGTACCAGCAACACGCCCATCCCCGCGATGGCCCGTGCCGCTCCCCACGCATCGGCCAAGTGCCCGGAGAGCACCACCGCCACGAACGTGCTGAGCATCGCCGTGGAAATCACACTGCCCGCGTCGTGCTCGTTCCCACCGCGCGAATGAATCAGCAACGACAGCAAAAAGGTTGAACCGTAGGACAGCGACAATAGGAAGCTGGCAAGGCAAAACAGGGCGAACAATTTTCCGCCCACCGGTGAGGTGGAGTGCATGGGCAAGCCTTGGGGTCGTTGGAGTTATGGCCGATTTTTACCACGCACGCCCAGGCGGATTGTTCTGTGGTTGGTGGTGCTTGCGTTAGCCGGCAACGGAGTAAGGCCGGTTTACAGTGCGCCGATCTCCTCGATAAACGTCTCCATGAATCCCTTGAGCCGATGGTGGCGGGCCTGTGCCAGACGCTGGCCGGTCGGCGTTTGAAATCCGTCGGCCAACGACAATAATTTGGTCTGGAAATGATCCAGGCAAAAACGTTTGTCGTCGTACTCGCGGTGGCGTGCCGTGGGGTCGGCCGGGTCATACAAACCGCTGCCCATGCGCCCGGCGGTGTAGAACGTGCGGGCTACGCCGATCATGCCCAGGGA
This sequence comes from Pseudomonas fluorescens, assembly GCF_001708445.1. Taxonomy (NCBI): domain Bacteria; kingdom Pseudomonadati; phylum Pseudomonadota; class Gammaproteobacteria; order Pseudomonadales; family Pseudomonadaceae; genus Pseudomonas; species Pseudomonas fluorescens. The sequence goes on along the minus strand of NZ_CP015637.1, from coordinate 5,006,895 downwards.
GTCGAGGCGATCGGCGTCCTGCGTGATCTTGGCCTCCAGGGTCCGAGGCTCCAAGCCAGCGGAAAAACTATGGGTGGCGATGGCGTGGGTCACGGCGTCGACCCTGGAGGCAGGCCAGCCGAGCAACTGCAACGTCTGCGCCGCCTTGTCGGCGGCCAACTGCGAGGCTTTCGAGCGCAACGGTGAGTTTTTCTCGACGGCCACGCAGTCGTGCAGCAATACCGCCGCCAGCAACACCTCCAGATCACCGCCTTCCTGCGCCTGGATCAAGCGTGCGTTGTGCCATACGCGCTGCAGGTGCGACAGATCGTGGGCGCCATCTTCCGAAGGCCCGAGGGCATGGGGCAGTAAGGTGGCGGCGAGGTCGGGCAGGGGCGCGAAGGGCATGGGGCTTCTCATCAGGCGGTGGGCCAACAGGGTAGTCGCGATTGAAATTGCACTGCAATCGGTCATGAAACCGTCTTAGTATGTGGCCTTTGAATTTGCCCAAGGTTCGCCCATGACCATTGAGATTCGCCCCGCCGTGCCCAGCGATGCTGCACAGATCCTGACGTTTATCACCGAGCTTGCCGAGTATGAAAAGGCCCGGCATGAAGTGATTGCCAGTGTGGTGGATATCGAGCGCAGCCTGTTCAGCGAGGGCGCTACTGCCCATGGCCTGATCTGCTCGCGGGACGGCTTGCCAATCGGATTCGCGGTGTTCTTTTTCAGCTATTCCACCTGGTTGGGCAGCAATTGCCTGTACCTCGAAGACCTCTACATCAACCCGGAGCAGCGCGGCGGCGGGGCGGGCAAGAAGTTGCTGCGCCACCTGGCGAAGATCGCCTGCGACAACGGGTGCGGGCGCTTTGAGTGGAGCGTGCTGGATTGGAACGAGCCGGCGATTGCCTTCTATAAGTCCATCGGGGCCCAGCCGCAGGAGGAGTGGGTGCGCTATCGGATGGAAGGTGATGCCCTGAGGGATTTCGCCCAGGGCTGATACCCCTCGTAAACCGGCGAGCAAGGCCGGTTTTTTTATATCTATGCTCACTATGTGGGATGCAAATTTATATATTGAGATATTTCGGCTTTCGGGTTTATAGTCGGCGGCATCAGCACTCACTACCAAAAATAAAACAGGTGAAGCGATGCAGGCACAACCGTTGTCACTCCCCGCCGTACCCGAGCCGACTTACGGCGATCGGCTGAAAAACAAGGTGGTGATCGTCACTGGCGCCGCCCAAGGCATTGGCGAGGCGATCGTTGCCTGTTTCCAGGCCCAGCAGGCGCGCCTGGTGATCGCGGATATCCAGGGCGCAAAGGTCGAGGCTGTCGCTGCCCATTGGCGTGAACGCGGCGCCGAAATCCATGCACAGCCCGTCGACATCACGTCCAAGGAGCAATGGCAGGCGTTGGTCAATGTGGCCATCGAGCGCTTTGGCCGCGTGGATGTGCTGGTCAATTGTGCCGGGGTCAATGTGTTCCGCGACCCTCTGGAAATGACCGACGAAGACTGGCGTCGCTGCTTTGCCATCGACCTCGACGGCGCGTGGTACGGCTGCCGTGCAGTGTTGCCGCACATGATCGAGCAGGGCATCGGCAACATCATCAACATCGCTTCCACCCATTCCAGCCACATCATTCCCGGCTGCTTTCCCTATCCCGTCGCCAAGCACGGCCTGCTCGGCCTGACCCGCGCCCTCGGTATCGAGTACGCGCCCAAGGGCATCCGCGTGAATGCCATCGCGCCGGGCTATATCGAGACCCAGCTCAACGTCGACTACTGGAACGGCTTCCCCGACCCGCATGCCGAGCGCCAGCGCGCGTTCGACCTGCACCCGCCCAAGCGTATCGGCCAGCCCATCGAGGTGGCCATGAGCGCGCTGTTCCTGGCCACTGACGAGGCGCCTTTTATCAACGCCACCTGCCTGATGATCGATGGTGGGCGCTCCGTGATGTACCACGACTAGACGTCGCCGCCCCAATAACAACAAGAGGTGCCATTCATGAAAAAAGGAATACGCGTTCTCGCCGCCGCTATTGCGTTAAGCGGCTTCAGCGCATTGGCCTGTGCCGAAGAAGTGAAGATCGGCTTCCTGGTCAAACAGGCGGAGGAACCCTGGTTCCAGACCGAATGGGCCTTTGCCGAAAAGGCCGGCAAGGACCAGGGCTTTACCGTGATCAAGATCGCCGTGCCGGACGGTGAGAAAACCCTCTCGGCCATCGACACCCTGGCCGCCAATGGCGCCAAGGGCTTTGTCATCTGCCCGCCGGATGTGTCCCTGGGCCCGGCAATCATGGCCAAGGCCAAGCTCAATAACCTGAAAGTGCTGGCGGTGGACGACCGCTTTGTCGACGCCAAGGGCAAGCCCATGGAAGACGTGCCCTACGTCGGCCTGGACGCCTACAAGATCGGCCAGAAACAGGGCGAAGCCATGGCTGCGCAAGCCAAGCAGCGCAACTGGGACTGGAAGGACACTTACGCGGTCATCAACACCTTTGACGAGTTGGAAACCGGCAAGAAACGCACCGACGGCTCGGTGGAGGGCCTCAAGGCCGCCGGGTTGCCGGCCGACCATATCCTGTTCAGCGCACAGAAAACCCTCGACGTCCCCGGTAGCATGGATTCCACCAACTCCGCCTTGGTCAAACTGCCCCGTGGCGCGAAAAACCTGATCATCGGCGGTATGAACGACAGCACCGTGCTCGGTGGCGTGCGCGCCACCGAAAGCGCCGGCTTCAAGGCGGCGAACGTGATCGGCGTGGGCATCAACGGCACCGACGCCATCGAAGAACTGAAAAAATCCGACACCGGTTTCTACGGCTCGATGCTGTTGAGCCCGGATGCCTCCGGCTATAAAACGGCCACGGCGATGTTCGAGTGGGTAACCAAAGGGACTGAGCCGGCCAAGTTTACCGCCCTGGATAACGTGACGCTGATCACCCGCGCCAACTTCAAGGCTGAACTGAGCAAAATAGGGTTGTGGAAATGAACGGGGCGGCTCTGCGGTTCGACGGCATCGGCAAGGAATTTCCCGGGGTCAAGGCGCTGGCGCAGATCAGCTTTGAAGCGCGTCCGCACCAGGTGCATGCGCTGATGGGGGAGAACGGTGCCGGTAAGTCGACCCTGCTTAAAATCCTCGGGGGGGCCTATATTCCCAGCAGCGGCACGGTGCATATCGGCGAGCAGGCCATGGATTTCAAATGCGCCGCCGACAGCATCGCCAGCGGCGTCGCGGTGATTCACCAGGAACTGCACCTGGTACCGGAAATGACTGTCGCGGAAAACCTGTTCCTCGGGCATTTGCCGTCGCGCTTCGGCGTGGTCAATCGTAGCCTGCTGCGCAAGCAGGCCCTGGCCTGCCTCAAGGGCCTGGCCGATGAAATCGACCCCGAGGAGAAGCTCGGGCGCCTGTCCCTGGGCCAGCGCCAACTGGTGGAGATCGCCAAGGCCCTGTCCCGCGGCGCCCATGTGATTGCGTTCGACGAGCCCACCAGCAGCTTGTCCGCCCGGGAAATCGACCGCTTGATGACCATCATCGGACGCCTGAGGGACGAGGGCAAAGTGGTGCTCTATGTGTCCCACCGCATGGAAGAGGTATTCCGCATCTGCAACGCGGTGACGGTGTTCAAGGACGGCCGCTACGTGCGCACCTTCGACGACATGAGTGCGCTGACCCACGACCAACTGGTGACGTGCATGGTCGGTCGCGATATCCAGGACATCTACGACTATCGCCCGCGTGAGCGCGGTGATGTGGCGCTGAAGGTCGACGGCCTGCTCGGCCCTGGCCTGCGCGAACCGGTGAGTTTCGCGGCGCACAAGGGCGAGATCCTCGGCCTGTTCGGGCTGGTCGGCGCCGGGCGGACCGAGCTGTTGCGCCTGCTCAGCGGGCTGGAACGCAGCAGCGCCGGGCAGTTGCAATTGTGCGGTGAACCGCTGCAACTGCGTTCACCGCGCGATGCAATCGCCGGCGGCGTGTTGCTGTGCCCTGAAGACCGTAAGAAGGAAGGCATTATTCCGCTGTCCAGCGTCGCGGAGAACATCAACATCAGCGCCCGTGGTGCCCACGCATCGTTCGGCTGGTTGTTGCGTGACGAGTGGGAAACCGGCAACGCCGACCACCAGATCAAGGCGATGAAGGTCAAGACGCCGAACGCCGAGCAGAAAATCATGTTCCTCTCGGGCGGCAATCAGCAAAAGGCCATTCTGGGTCGCTGGCTGTCGATGCCGATGAAGGTCCTGCTGCTGGACGAACCGACGCGCGGCATCGATATCGGCGCCAAGTCGGAGATCTACCAGATCATCCATAACCTGGCGGCCAGCGGTATTGCGGTGATCGTGGTGTCCAGCGACCTGATGGAAGTAATGGGCATCTCCGACCGCATCCTGGTGATGAGCGAAGGCGCCCTCACTGGCGAATTGACCCGCGATCAAGCGGATGAAGCACGGCTGCTGCAACTGGCTCTCCCGCGTTCGCGGGCTTGAAGAATAAGAGGGTTTGGGTATGTCTCAGGTAAAAACTGCAAAGGGCTTCTGGCCGGGTTTCAACCAGCGCAAGTTTCTCGATGATTGGGTCATGCTGTTGGCAGCCCTGAGCATCTTTGTGCTCAGCGCACTGTTCATCGACAACTTCCTTTCGCCGCTGAATATGCGCGGTCTGGGCCTGGCGATTTCCACCGTGGGTATTGCGGCGTGCACCATGCTGTTTTGCCTGGCCTCGGGGCACTTCGACTTATCGGTGGGCTCGGTGATCGCTTGCGCCGGCGTGGTGGCGGGGATCGTGATCCGCGACACCGACAGCGTGGTGCTCGGCGTGTCCGCGGCGTTGGCCATGGGCCTGGTGGTGGGGCTGATCAACGGCATCGTGATCGCCAAGCTGCGCATCAATGCATTGATCGCGACCTTGGCGACCATGCAGATCGTGCGCGGCCTGGCCTATATCTTCTCGAACGGCAAGGCCGTGGGGGTGATGGACGAGCGCTTCTTCGTGTTCGGCAACGGCCAATTGCTGGGCGTGCCGGTGCCGATCATTATCACCGTGCTGTGCTTTGTGTTCTTCGGCTGGCTGCTCAACTACACCACCTATGGGCGCAACACCATGGCCATTGGCGGTAACCAGGAAGCGGCGTTGCTCGCCGGGGTCAACGTCGACCGCACCAAGATCATCATCTTTGCCGTTCACGGCTTGATCGGCGCGTTGGCTGGGGTGATCCTCGCCTCGCGCATGACCTCGGGCCAGCCGATGATCGGCCAGGGCTTCGAGCTGACGGTGATTTCGGCGTGTGTGCTGGGTGGGGTGTCGTTGAGTGGTGGCATCGGCATGATTCGCCACGTGATTGCCGGGGTGTTGATCCTGGCGATCATCGAGAATGCGATGAACCTGAAGAATATCGATACCTTCTACCAGTATGTGATCCGCGGTTCGATCCTGTTGCTGGCGGTCATCATCGACCGCATGAAGCAGCGCTAGACCGAATACCTCAGGCCCCCTGTGGGAGGGGGCTTGCCCTAATGCCGTTCAGTTAAGCGTACATCGCCTTCTTGTAGGAGCGAGCTTGCTCGCGAAAAACGTCAACGATCACGCGTGTTTCCTGAATCAACGCGGCGCCTGTGAGTTCTTCGCGAGCAAGCTCGCTCCTACAAAAAAGCCTTAACTGGTGTTGTGGCGAGGGTACACACTCACTCGCCACAACACGCCCTGGATCCAGCCGTGTCAGGACTTTTCCAGATTCGCCAGGATATGCCCATGCACGCGCATGCACACGCGCATATCTTCTTCATCCACGCCCACGAACAGTTCATGGCGCAAGGCAGTGGCAATGGTCTCGATCTGCTCGATCAAGGGGCGGGCGCTATCGCATAGCAGAATACGCTTGGCACGGCGGTCTTCCACCACGGCCTGGCGCTGCACCAGGCCCTGGCCTTCCAGGCTATCGAGCAAACGTGCCAGGGTCGGGCCTTCCACGCCGACGCTTTGCGCCAACTCGCGTTGCGTCGGTGCTTCTTCGAAACGAGCCAGGTGCAACAGCACCAGCCAGCGCGCCTGGGACAAGCCCAGCCCGGCCAGACGGCGGTCCAGCTCGGCGCGCCAACCTCGGGACATTTGCGCCAACTGCATGCCAAAACGGTGTTGATCGGTTAACGGCATAAAAAACTCATGGGTTAGACTGAAAATAAAGTATGGCTAATTATTAGTCAGCTAAGCATGAGCCATGTCAGTAGGCAAGGTCTGCTATGTACTGATTCGTTACATTGTCGTAATTGGCACACTAAATTTCGAATTCCGACTGCAATGCCGCCCGAACACAGTACAAAACACCCTCAGGCACACGCCCGGTAAACAGCGGCGCAATCTCCGAAACGGCTGGCAATTCGCCTTCTCCATCGAGGAAGGCGTCTTGGATTTCGCCGAGCAAATCTTCCGGCAAATCAAGGGCCTGCTCCAGGGACAGCTGTTGCTTGCCGATGGATTCAGCCAACAGGGTGTAGACGTTTTTCTCCGAACATTGCAGTTGGCCGGCGATCTGAATCGGGGTCATGCCGGCGCGTGCCAGGCTGATCAATTCATGGCGAATATCGGCGACTTCCTTCGGCGCCTCGGCCTGGCCGCCGAGCACTTCGAGGAAGGCTTGGCCATAACGCTCCAGCTTGCGCGCACCCACGCCGCTGACCCGGGCCATCTCGGCCAGGGTGGTGGGTTGCTCGCGCAGCATCTCCAACAGGGTCGAGTCGGGGAAGATGACGTAAGGCGGCACGCTGTGTTCCTGTGCCAGTTTGCGCCGCAGGGTGCGCAAGGCTTCCCACTGCTCGCGTTCTTCGCCACGCACCAGTTGGCTGGCCTGGCTGGTGCTGCTCTTGGCGGTGGTTTGCGGCTTGAGGTCGCGACGCAGTTCCAGGCTCACTTCGCCCTTGAGCAGCGGCCGGCAACTGTCGTTCAGGCGCAGGCCGCCGTAGCCCTCGATGTCGATATCAACCAGGCCGCGCGCGACCATCTGTCGGAACAGTGAACGCCACTCGCCTTCGGCCCGTGCCTTGCCGACGCCATAGACCGAGAGTTTTTCGTGACCGAAGCTGCGCACTTTTTCGTTGTCTTTGCCCAGCAATACGTCCACCAGATGGCCCACGCCATAACGCTGGCCAGTACGGTAGATCGCTGACAACCCCTGGCGTGCCGGTTCGGTGGCGTCCCAGGTCTGTACGCCGTCGACGCAATTGTCACAGTGACCGCACGGCTCGGGCATGTCTTCGTCGAAGTACGCCAACAGGGTCTGGCGGCGGCAGCGCGTCTCTTCGCACAGCGACAACATGGCGTCGAGCTTGTGCTGTTCCAGGCGCTTGTGGCGTTCGTCACCCTCGGAGTTCTGCAGCATCTGCTTGAGCATCACCACGTCTTGCAGGCCGTAGACCATCCAGGCATCCGCTGGCAGCCCGTCACGGCCGGCACGCCCGGTTTCCTGGTAGTAAGCCTCGAGGGACTTGGGCAGGTCCATATGCGCCACGAAGCGCACGTTGGACTTGTCGATCCCCATGCCGAAGGCGATGGTTGCCACCATGATCAGGCCTTCCTCGTTGAGGAAGCGTTTCTGGTGGGCGGAGCGCGTTTCATTGGGCAGGCCGGCGTGGTACGGCAGCGCCGGGTAACCCTGCTCGCACAGGAAGGCGGCCACTTCATCGACTTTCTTGCGCGACAGGCAATAGACAATGCCCGCATCGCTGCGCCGCTCGGACAGGAACGCCAGCAACTGCTTGCGTGGCTGCTCCTTGGGCACGATGCGGTAGAAAATATTCGGTCGGTCGAAGCTCGACAGGAAGCGCTCGGCATTCTGTAAATGCAGGCGCTCGACAATCTCTTCGCGGGTGCGCTTGTCGGCGGTGGCGGTCAGCGCGATGCGCGGGACGTCGGGGAACAACTCTGCCAACTGGCCCAATTGCAGGTATTCGCGACGGAAATCGTGCCCCCATTGCGAAACGCAGTGGGCTTCGTCGATGGCGAACAGGGCGATTTCCAGGCTTTGCAGGAAGGCCAGCATGCGTGGCTGCACCAGGCGCTCTGGGGCGAGGTAGAGCATTTTCACTTCGCCGCGCTTGATGCGCGCGGCCAGGTCGCGCTGCTGTTCGGCGCTGAGGGTGGAGTTCAATGACGCGGCCGCCACACCGAGTTCCTCCAGGGTCGCCACCTGGTCGTCCATCAACGCAATCAACGGCGACACCACCACGGCCAGGCCGTTACGCAGCAAGGCGGGCACCTGGAAACACAACGACTTGCCGCCGCCGGTAGGCATCAGGACCAGGGCATCACCGCCACTGGCCACGCGCTCAATGATCGCACCCTGGCGGCCACGAAAACTGTCGTAGCCGAAGATGTCCTTGAGGACGCGTTGAGCCTGCTCGAGCATGTAAAACTCCAAAAAAGTGCCGAAACCCTCAGTACAGGCTGGCCGAAAAAACGCGGCTTCACGGAAAATAATCCGTAAACGAAGTTTTCTCGGCCTGGTGCCTGGCCTGCGGGGCATCACAAAACGCGGCAGTATACCCGAGGGTCATCCGGCAAAGGGCGCGACTGACGAATAGACGTCCGTCTCTAAAACCTGGCAAATATGCAGTGCGGCTGGCCTGGGCGCTCAAGAAAGCCTAGAATTCAGCATCGTTTATTCCCAAGGTAGTCCTTCAATGTCCTTCGCTGAGCAACTAACCCGCCTGCAAGCCTTCCTCGACGCCGATGAGCTGCATGACGAGGCGCTGGACTATGTGGCCGCCCACGGCTACCTGACCGCCTTGTCGATCTCCTCCGACATCGTGCCGGACCGTGAGTGGATCGACGCCTTGTTCGCCGAAGAGCCGCACTACGCCGACGCCGCCCAGCGTGAAGAAATCGAAGCCACCCTGGTGGCCCTGAAGGCCCACATCGGTCGCCAACTGGCCTCCGATGAAGAGTTCGAACTGCCGTGTGACCTCGACCTGGGCGAAGAGCCGGACGACTCCGACCTGCGCGGCTGGTGCATCGGCTTCATGGAAGGCGTATTCCTGCGTGAAGCCGCCTGGTTCGAAACCGCCGAGGAAGAAGTCAGCGAAATGCTGCTGCCCATCATGGTCGGTTCGGGCCTGTTCGACGACCAGCCGGAGTTCTCCGACATCGCCGCCGACGCCAACCTGATGGACGACATGATCGTACAGATTCCGGAAGCGCTCACCGCCCTGTACCTGCTGTGCAACGCCCCTGACGAAAAACCGGCGATCCTCAAGCCACGCCACCACTGAGTCGTTTGCCCGTGACACCCATGGGCAACCGCTCGTTGCTCCTGCGCTACGTGCTGCTGGCCATCGGCTGGTTGAGCGTAGCGCTGGGGGTCATCGGTATTTTCCTGCCGGTCTTGCCGACCACGCCCTTTCTCCTGCTCGCCGCCGCCTGCTTCGCACGCAGCTCCCCGCGTTTCTACCGCTGGCTGGTGGAGCACCCGCGCCTGGGCCCTTGGATTCGCGACTATCTCGACGGCAATGGCATCCCGCTCAAGGGCAAGGTCTACGCCATCGGCCTGATGTGGTTGAGCATCGGTTTCTCCTGCTACCTGGTCCCCCTGCCCTGGGCTCGCGGCTTCATGCTGACCAGCGCCGTGCTGGTGACGATCTACATCCTGCGCCAGAAAACCCTGCCACCGAGGTAAGTGCGCGCCTTGTACCAGCAGCCAATATCAGCGGGCATGCGACATAAGATCCCACACGACCTTGGTCGACACTGACTAACCCCATGCATCATGCGAGACTGTCCAACCGGGCCCGGAATGCCTGGGTGTTCTTCTGTCCGGAGTTACCATGACGCTGTCCAGCGGGCTGATCGCCGCCGTTGCCCTGGCCTATATGGCCATTATGTTTGCCATCGCTTTTTACGGTGACCGCCGCCACGCGCCGCTGCCACCGCGTATGCGCGCGTGGGTCTATAGCCTGTCGCTGGCCGTGTATTGCACCAGTTGGACGTTCTTCGGCGCCGTAGGCCAGGCCGCCGAACAACTGTGGGCATTTTTACCGATCTACCTGGGGCCGGTGCTATTGCTTGTGTTTGCACCGTGGGTCCTGCAAAAGATGGTGCTGATCAGCAAGCAGGAAAACATCACCTCCATCGCCGACTTTATCGCCGCTCGCTATGGCAAATCCCAATCGCTGGCCGTGGTGGTCGCGCTGATCTGCCTGGTGGGCGTACTGCCCTATATCGCCCTGCAGCTCAAAGGCATTGTGCTGGGCGTGAACCTGCTGATCGGTTCGGGCGCCGACACCACCGGCACCCGCGCCCAGGACACCGCGTTGATCGTGTCACTGGTGCTCGCGCTGTTCACTATCGTATTCGGTACCCGCAACCTCGACGCCACCGAACACCACCGCGGCATGGTGCTGGCGATTGCCTTTGAGTCGTTGGTCAAGCTGTTCGCGTTTCTCGCCGTCGGCGCGTTTGTCACCTACGGCCTGTACGACGGTTTCGGCGACCTGTTCAGCCAGGCGATGCTCGCGCCCCGCCTGGAGGAATACTGGAAAGAAACCGTCAACTGGCCTTCGATGGTGGTGCAGACCGGCGTGGCCATGATGGCCATCATCTGCCTGCCGCGGCAGTTTCACGTCACCGTGGTGGAAAACATCGACCCTCAGGATCTACGCCTGGCCAAATGGGTATTCCCCGCCTACCTGATCCTTGCCGCGCTGTTTGTCGTGCCGATTGCCCTGGGCGGCAAAATGCTCCTGCCCGGTTCGGTGCTGCCCGACTCTTATGTGATCAGCCTGCCCTTGGCCGAAGCCCATCCGGCCCTTGCCGTACTCGCCTTTATCGGCGGTGCATCGGCCGCCACCGGCATGGTGATTGTCGCCAGCATCGCGTTGTCGACCATGGTCTCCAACGACATGCTGCTGCCCTGGTTATTGCGCCGCTCCAGTGCCGAGCGCCCTTTCGAAGTGTTCCGCCACTGGATGCTGTCGGTACGTCGGGTCAGCATTGTGATCATTCTGTTGCTGGCCTACGTCAGCTATCGCCTGCTCGGCTCCACGGCGAGCCTGGCGACCATCGGCCAGATCGCCTTCGCCGCCGTGACCCAACTGGCACCCGCCATGCTTGGCGCACTATATTGGAAGCAGGCCAACCGGCGGGGGGTGTTTGCCGGCTTGGCGGCCGGTACGTTCCTGTGGTTCTACACCTTGGTCCTACCGGTTACAGCGAAAAGTCTCGGCTGGTCCTTCAGCCTATTCCCTGGCTTGACCTGGCTGCATTCGCACCCACTGGGCTTCTCGGTCACGTCGCTGACCCTGGGCACCGTGTTCTCCCTGGCGGGTAATTTCACCTTGTTCGTCTGGGTTTCGATGCTGTCGCGTACACGCGTCTCCGAGCACTGGCAGGCCGGGCGCTTCATCGGCCAGGAAACCAGCCAGCGCGCCAGCGCCCGCTCGATGCTGTCGGTACAGATCAGCGACCTGCTCAGCCTCGCGGCACGCTTTGTCGGCGAGGAACGCGCCCAGCAGAGTTTTATCCGCTTTGCCTATCGCCAAGGCAAGGGCTTCAACCCCAACCAGAATGCCGACAACGATTGGATCGCGCACACCGAGCGTCTGTTGGCCGGTGTACTCGGTGCGTCTTCGACACGTGCGGTGGTGAAAGCGGCCATTGAAGGCCGGGAAATGCAGCTGGAAGACGTCGTGCGGATCGCCGACGAAGCCTCCGAGGTGTTGCAGTTCAACCGGGCCTTGCTGCAAGGCGCGATCGAAAACATCACCCAAGGCATCAGCGTGGTAGACCAGTCACTCAAGCTGGTGGCCTGGAACCGCCGTTACCTGGAACTGTTCAACTACCCCGAAGGCTTGATCAGCGTCGGCCGACCGATTGCCGACATCATTCGCTACAACGCCGAACGCGGCCTGTGCGGGCCAGGTGAAGCCGAGGTCCACGTGGCCCGCCGCCTGCACTGGATGCGCCAGGGCCGCGCGCACACCTCAGAGCGCCTGTTCCCGAATGGGCGAGTGATCGAGTTGATCGGCAACCCGATGCCGGGCGGCGGCTTTGTCATGAGCTTCACCGACATCACCGCGTTCCGCGAAGCCGAGCAGGCATTGACCGAGGCCAATGAGGGCCTGGAGCGGCGGGTCACCGAGCGCACCCATGAGCTGTCGCAACTCAATGTGGCACTGACCGATGCCAAGGGCGCGGCCGAGTCCGCCAGCCAGTCGAAGACCCGCTTCCTGGCGGCTGTCAGCCATGACCTGATGCAACCGTTGAATGCCGCACGCCTGTTCTCAGCCGCCCTTTCCCACCAGAACGACGGCCTGTCGAACGAAGCCCGGCAACTGGTGCAGCACCTGGACAGTTCGCTGCGTTCGGCCGAAGACCTGATCAGCGACCTGTTGGATATTTCGCGCTTGGAAAACGGCAAGATCAATCCGCAGCGCCAACCCTTTGTGCTCAACGAGCTGTTCGACACACTGGGCGCCGAATTCAAGGCGTTGGCGCAGGAACAAGGCTTGCGCTTCCGCCTGCGCGGCAGTCGCTTGCGGGTCGACAGTGATATCAAGTTGCTGCGCAGGATCCTGCAGAATTTCCTCACCAATGCCTTCCGTTATGCCGACGGCCCGGTGCTGCTGGGCGTACGTCGACGCCAGGGCGAACTGTGCCTGGAAGTCTGGGACCGCGGCCCTGGCATCCCGCTGGATAAACAGCAGGTGATCTTCGAAGAATTCAAGCGCCTGGACAGCCACCAGACCCGCGCGGAAAAAGGCCTGGGCCTGGGCCTGGCGATCGCTGACGGACTGTGCCGCGTGCTGGGCCATCGCCTCAGCGTGCGCTCATGGCCGGGCAAGGGCAGCGTGTTCAGTGTGCGCGTGCCACTGGCGCGCATCCAGACCAGCCCGCAGGTCAAGGTGCCGCAGGAAAGTGGCCTGCCATTGAGCGGCGCGCAAGTGCTGTGCGTGGATAACGAAGAAAGCATCCTGATCGGCATGCGCAGCCTGCTGACCCGCTGGGGCTGTGAGGTCTGGACCGCCACCGACCAGGCGCAATGCGCGGCGCTCCTGGCCGAGGGCGTACGCCCGCAACTGGCGTTGGTGGATTACCACCTGGACCACGGCGAAACCGGCACCGAGCTGATGGGCTGGCTACGGGCGCAGTTGGCGGAACCGATTCCCGGTGTGGTCATCAGCGCCGACGGCCGCCCGGAAATGGTGGCCGAGGTGCATGCAGCGGGGCTGGATTACTTGGCCAAGCCGGTGAAGCCGGCGGCGTTGCGGGCGTTGCTGAGTCGGCATTTGCCGCTTTAAAAATGTGGCGGGGGCTTGCTCCCGATAGCGGAGCCTCAGTCACACCCTCCGTGCCTGATCCCACGCCATCGGGAGCAAGCCCCCTCCCACATTTCGGATGACGTTTATTCGGGAAGGTGCGCTACGCCGTCGGAGTCGGTCATCGCGCGCTCCAGCAAATCCGCCGGCAGGCTTTTGCTGGCGCGGGCACCGAGCAATCTTAACTGCTCGGTGCGACTGACCAGATTGCCGCGCCCATCTGTCAGCTTGTTGCGCGCCGCACTGTAAGCCTTATCCAACTGCTGCAACCGACTCCCCACTTCGTCCAGGTCCTGGATGAACAGTACGAACTTGTCGTAAAGCCAGCCGGCACGCTCGGCGATTTCCCGCGCGTTCTGGCTCTGGCGCTCCTGCTTCCACAGGCTGTCGATCACCCGCAGGGTGGCGAGCAAGGTGGTGGGGCTGACGATGACAATATGGCGGTCGAATGCCTCCTGGAACAGGTTCGGCTCGGCCTGCAATGCCGCTGAAAACGCCGCTTCGATCGGCACGAACAGCAAGACGAAATCCAGGCTGTGCAAGCCTTCCAGGCGTTTGTAATCCTTGCCGGCCAAGCCCTTGACGTGATTGCGCAGGGACAGCACATGCTGCTTCAACGCCGCCTGGCCAATCACCTCGTCATCCGCCGCCACGTATTGTTGATAGGCCGTCAGGCTGACCTTGGAGTCCACCACCACCTGCTTATCGCCGGGCAACATGATCAGCACGTCCGGCTGGAAGCGCTCGCCGTCCGGGCCCTTGAGGCTGACCTGGGTCTGGTACTCGCGGCCCTTCTCCAGGCCGGCATGCTCCAGCACGCGCTCAAGGATCAGCTCACCCCAGTTACCCTGGGTTTTCTGGCCCTTGAGGGCGCGGGTCAGGTTTGTCGCTTCGTCCGACAGACGCAGGTTCAGTTGTTGCAGGCGCTCAAGCTCCTTGGCCAGGGAAAAGCGTTCGCGGGCCTCGTTCTGATAGCTTTCTTCGACGCGTTTTTCGAAGGACTGGATGCGCTCCTTGAGTGGATCGAGCAACTGGCCCAGACGTTCCTGGCTGGTTTCGGCAAAGCGCTGCTCGCGCTCGTCGAAGATCTTGCCGGCCAGTTCGGCGAACTGCGCGCGCAGCTCATCTCGCGAACCCTGTAGATCAGCGAGGCGCTGCTGATGGCTGTCCTGCTGCTCGCGCAGTTCGGCGCGCAGGGCAGCCGACAAAGCGTCGAGACGGCGCAGTTCGGTTTCCTTGGCGCTGCGGTCGAGGTTCCAGGCGTGGGCGGCGTCACGGGCGTTGTCGCGATCGATCTGCAACAACTCGACTTCGCGGCGCACGGCAGCCAGGTCAGCTTGCTTGGCGGCATTGGCTTGGCTCAGGTCGCTGATCTCGTCGCGGCTGGCATCCAGTTGAGCCGCGAGGCCTTCCTGGGCCAGTTGCGCGGTGGCCAGGCGCTCTTCGAGCAATTCCCAACCGGCCATGCGCGCGACCAACCGCCGCTGGAGCTGCCAGCACACGGCCAATAGCGGCACTGCGGCCCCCGCGAGGCCCAGGGCAATACTGGTCCAGTCAAAAGCCATAGCCATTCCTGTCATTACCGAAAAGAGGAAGGTTAACCAAGCGCAGGGCCGGAAGACAGCTCAGTCTTTGAGCTGACCCAATTCGCGTTGGGCGCGCCGGTCACCGGCACGCGCAGCCAGGCGCAAGAGGTCATGGCCGATACGGCGGTCACGGGCGCTGCCGCATTCGCGACACATCAGTTGGCCCAGACGGCTTTGCGCAACCACCACGCCATCTCGCGCAGGTTGTTTCAGCAGACGTCCGGCAAAATGCTTGACGTTAGTGCTGTGCCCCAGGCGTGGGCTATCGAGCAGCCACAAGGCGACCTTCAAGGAAAAACGCTTGGGTGCGGTAACAGTCGGGGGCGTGCTGGTAACAGAAGGTGATACTGAGCGAAACTTCATAAAGCACTGTGGGACAAACCGGAGGGCGCGCCACTCTACTCTTTTTTTCGTACACGTAAAGCTGAAAAAACTCTGCACGCCCGTGCTAGAGCAAGCGCTCGGGACAATCCACAGAAGCTGTGGATAACTCAGTGGACAACCCATCTTTAACTCGCGCAAAGGCCCATGGAACGGGGGCCGCAGTCAAACTGACGATTTTTTCACCAATAAAAAAAAGCGATATTTTTCATTGACTTAAATTTTCATCCCAGGCAAATGGCGGCGCAGCAAGACACTTGACAGCCAGGTTACACATCACGCAACCAATGTGTACAAGTACACATCCATTGGTTATATCGCCTGTTTTTTTGATTCGATCTCGCCCAGAACTGTTACCGCTGCGACAACCCAAGGGACTTTTCAAAATCATCCGCGGTCGCCACACTCCCCACACCTAAAGCGCAGCCGTGTACGAACCGATGAAAGGAATTCTGTTGTTCGCCTTACTGTTACTGACCATTTGCGCGACGTCGCTTGGGATCAACGCAGCGCTGCCCTCCCCGGATGGCGCACTGTTTGCCATCGCGATCCTGTTGTCGGCGGCGTTTACGGCAGTGAGTCTGTGCATCGAATTGGGTGAAGGCCGGATCAACGATATGCGCGATGTGATGAAGGTGGTGGAAACCGGCAAGTCCCTGCGCCTGACGCTGGCCACCTATGGCCTGGGATGCTCGCTGGCCGCCGCGGTTACCGTGCTGGTATATCGCGGGCTGCTGGGCGGCTGATTAAAGTTTTTTCGCTAGCACACTTCCTTTCCCTGTTTCAATCCGTTACTATCCGCGGCGTTAGTACCAAGCTGAAAGTCAATTCTGGTCGAACAACTCCCCTGTACAACACGGGATCGACCACCTCGATGGTTTCCAGGTATTCCTTGCGACGACACGGCCTTTGAACAAGCAAAGGGTGTCGCGAAGACTCAATACTCTGACCGAACCAGCCTGCAAATTGATCAGGATCTTCACCCTGGGCCCAGAACCTTTGCCCCTGTTGTGTTGCCTGCCCTCCTAAGTACCTACCTGCCAGCCCAAGCGCGCCTAACTTATTAGCGCTTCAAACTGGCTGCTTTGTTCCAGTCGGGTTCTTCGTTCGATCAATGGTGATCAACGTCACTGGAACGTTTTAACGTTGCACGGTTCTTAACCGTGTCATTTGTAGGAACACCAATAATATGTCCACTATCCATACTCAGGATGCCATTCGCACCCTTACCAACGCTTTTGCTCCAATGAACTGCCTGATCATGGCCGCTCGCAAAGGCTGCTTCAGCTTCACCCTGGTCAACGAACACGGTATCGCTCGTCACAGCGAACGCCTGTACCCCGATCAATACTCCAGCGCAGAGCCGCTGCAGGCCGTGATCGAGCGTACCCGTCAGGCACTGGTTGCCTGATCGACCCGAGTCGCTGAAATACAAAAACCCTGTCTAAAACACAGGGTTTTTTATTGCCCGGAATTCGAACCCGACGCTCGCGGATTAAGCTCAAATAGATATAACCGTTATAACTGATTAGAGAAGATGTTTTAAAAACAGTCTTTTACATCACGAATATGACACTACACTTCAACTCAAGCGGCATGATCCGCTTACGACGAGCCTGGGATCCGATTCACTGCTGCCAAGCCCCCCCTTCCCAGGCATCGTCGACCACTTTCACGGATTGAGGCTTGTATGGGTATCGCCGCCAGTGAATTGTGTCGTTATGTGATCAGGCCGACGTTATTTTATCTTGGCCACCCTCACCCGAGCGCTGAATCCCTCCTGCTGGGGATTGCCGCCAGCCAGTCGGAATTGGGTTCCGCCCTGCATGATCGACGCGGCCATGGCCTGTACAGCATCACCGAAACCCGCCACCGCGCGCTCTGGGACGACTACCTGGCGCTGGACCCCGAACGCGCCAGCCTCGTACGCGGGCTGGCCAGTCAACATGCGTTCCTCAGTGCGCCCCAGTTGGAATTGACGGTCAACCTGCGTTACGCCACCGCCATCGCCTGGCTGCTGGTGGAACAACATCGCCCAGCCTTACCACCGCCCGGCGATGTGCTGGGAATGGCACGTATCTGGAAAGAAATATTTCACCCTCAAGGAAGGCTGCGCGATTTCGCCCAAGCCTGGCAAACCTGTGTTTCACCCATGAATCACGTGGCCTGCTGACCGGGCAATTTGCAAGATTCGGCAAAAAACCGGAATTTTGGTCGGATTGTCCTACAAAACGGCTCTATCTCCTGCATTACAGCCTATAGCGCGATGTTAATTTTATTGATACTTTCCGCAGCGGTGATCACCACGGAGTTCTAATAATGAAAAAAGTAATGCTCAAGACCACACTTAGCCTCGCCGTTGCCATGGCCTCTTCCCACGTCTTCGCAAGTGGCTTTGCCCTTAACGAACAAGACGTCGCAGGAATGGGGACAGGTTTCGCAGGACGTTCCTCCTCTGCCGAAAACGCAAGCACTGTCTTTGGTAACCCTGCAGGTATGGCCCGCCTTGAAGGCCAGCAAATTACCGGTGGTGTTGCAGCGATCGATGCTTCGACCGATATCAAAAATACCGGCGGCCGCTCCAGCGGGTCCAACAAAGGCGACATGGTGCCTTTTACTGCCGTGCCATTCGGTTTCTACACCAACAAACTTAACGATCAATGGGCTATCGGCTTCGGGGTGTATGCACCGTTCGGGCTGAAGACCGACTACGAAAGCGGTTTCCAAGGTCGTGGCTTTGGCAACAAGAGCGAAGTGTCGGTTATCACCTTCCAACCGACCGTCAGCTACGCCTTCAACGACAAAGTTTCCATCGGTTTTGGTCCGACCATCAACCGCATCGACGGCACCCTGGAATCGCAGCCAAGCCTGGCCGGCCTGGGCTTCCCGGGCGACAACAGAGTCAAAGTCAAAGGCGACGATACCGCCCTGGGCTTTAACGCCGGTATCCTGGTGCAAGCCACTGATACCACGCGCGTTGGCCTGACCTATCACTCGAAAGTGAAGTACAAGCTCGAAGGCCACACCGAAGTCACCAAGGCTGCCACAGTGCCATCGGTCGTACTGGCCAACAACCGTTACGATGCGTCGTTGAAAGTGGATACCCCGGAATCCTGGGACCTGTCGGTCACTCAAGACCTCAATGACGCCTGGAAGCTGTATGCGGGTACGACCTGGACTCGTTGGAGTCGCTTGAAAGACATCACCATCAACAACGAAGGTGTGACAGCGGCCAGCGGTGGCATAGCTGCACCTACGCTCGTCAGAACGATCACTGAACCGCAGAACTGGCACGACACCTGGGCCTACGCCGTGGGCACCTCGTACCAGGTCACCAAGCAGGTGGTACTGCGTACCGGCCTGACCTTCGACCAGTCGCCAACCAACAACACCGACCGTTCACCACGCATCCCAACCGGCGACCGGACTATCTTCAGTGTTGGCCTGGGTTACGCGGTGATGGATAACATGACCGTTGACCTGGCTTACTCCTACCTCAAGGAAGAGCCGGTCAAAGTGAATAAATCCAACCAGCTGGGCTCCTACAGCGCCAAGTACGAAAACAGCGCCAACGGTTTCGGCCTGGGTGTGACGTACAAGTTCTGATCCAACGCTCATTAAAAAGCCCCGCTCTCCTGTAAAGGAGGCGGGGCTTTTTACTGGGCAATGCTCAGGGTTTCGACGCCAGCGCCTCTTCCACTGCCTTGATCAACTCCGGACTGTCCGGCTTGGTCAGGCTGGAAAAGCTGGCAATCACCTTGCCCTGGCGATCCACCACATACTTGTAGAAATTCCACTTCGGCGCGTTGGTCTGTTGCGCCAGCACCTTGAACAGGTGCACCGCATCCGGCCCCTTGACCTTCTGCGGCTCGGTCATGGTGAAGGTCACGCCGTAATTCACGTAGCAGACCTTGGCGGTCTCTTCGCCGGTCTTGGCTTCCTGCTTGAAGTCATCGGACGGCACGCCAATCACTTCCAACCCTTGGCCCTTGTAGCGTTGGTACAACGCTTCGAGGCCTTTGAACTGCGGGGCGAACCCGCAGAAGCTGGCGGTGTTGACGATCACCAGGGGCTTGCCGGCAAAGCGCTGGCACAGGTCGATGGATTCCTTGGCGCGCAGCTTGGGCAACTGGCCTTCCAGCAGCGGCGGACAACTGGCGGCCAGGGCGGCACTGCCAATGGCCATCAGGACGGGTACAGCGAGCCAACGCATCTGCATGTCGTGTGTCCTTAAAAATATTCAGACCACGAACTTAACAGATCGCCATACCCAGTTGCATCAACGCCAGCCCGCCATGCTGCCAGCCCCACCAGGCCAGCAGCACCAGGATCAACCCCGCGACGAGGATCAGACCACGTAACGCTACACTCATGCCGCCTCCATCTGCGCCTGCAAGCGCGCCACCGGCCGCTCGCGTACCGGCCAGTTCAGGGCGGCGGCGAGCAGGCTCAACAGAATCGCCACCTGCCAGATCAAATCGTAGTTGCCGGTTCGATCATAGACCACCCCGCCCAGCCAGCCACCGAGGAACGAACCGAGCTGGTGGAACAGGAACACGATCCCGCCGAGCATGGAGAGATTTCGCACACCGAACAACGTCGCCACCGTGCCATTGGTCAGCGGTACGGTCGACAGCCACAAAAAGCCCATGGCCATGCCGAACAGGTAGGCCGTGATTTCCGTCACCGGCGCCCACAGGAACAGCATGATCACCACCGCGCGTAACAGGTACAGCCCCGTCAACAAGCGCGGCTTGGACATGCGCCCACCGAGCCAACCGGCGGTGTAGGTGCCAAAGATATTAAACAGGCCGATCAACGCCAGTACCGTCGTACCGACCGTGGCGGGCAGGTGCTGGTCCACCAGGTACGCCGGCAGATGCACACCAATAAACACCACCTGGAAACCACAGACGAAAAAACCGAACGCCAGCAGCCAGAATCCGGAATGGGAACAGGCTTCCTTCAACGCTTCCCGCAAGGTTTGCTGGCCCGCCAGGGTCGGCAGTGGACGGTCCTTGAGCATGGCCACCAGCGGCAGGATCAACGCGACCATCAAGCCCAACGCCAGCAAGGCTACTGACCAGCCCAGCCAACTGATCAAGCCCAGGGTACCCGGCACCATGGCGAACTGGCCGAAAGACCCGGCGGCGCTGGCAATGCCCATGGCCATGCTGCGTTTCTCCGGCGGAACGGCGCGGCCCACCACCCCAAGAATCACCGAGAACGATGTGCCGGACAGACCAATACCGATCAATAACCCCGCACTCAGCGACAGCGACCATGCCGAATCGGACATACCCATCAACACCAGCCCCGCGGCGTACAGCACCCCGCCGATGAACACAGCCTTGGTCGCGCCAAAGCGGTCGGCCAGGGCCCCGGTAAAGGGTTGCGCCAGGCCCCAGATCAGGTTCTGCAAGGCGATGGCAAAGGCAAAGGTCTCACGACCCCAGCCGAATTCGGCGCTCATCGGCGCCAGGAAAAGCCCGAAGCCATGCCGCACGCCCAAGGACAACGCCAGGATCAGCGCACTCCCCACAAGAATCCAGCCACTGGTGCGCCACATCGAGGTCATTTCTTATTCTCCGCTCGC
Source organism: Pseudomonas fluorescens (assembly GCF_001708445.1). Taxonomy (NCBI): domain Bacteria; kingdom Pseudomonadati; phylum Pseudomonadota; class Gammaproteobacteria; order Pseudomonadales; family Pseudomonadaceae; genus Pseudomonas; species Pseudomonas fluorescens. Next base: position 4,986,050 of record NZ_CP015637.1, on the reverse strand, counting down.
GGGTATATACCCGCTTATAGTCGAACAAACCCGCGTTCAGGCGAGTTCATCCAGCAAGGCCAACAGGGTTTCGCGTTTTTCCGCGCCCAATTGATCGATCAGTTTTTGCTGTGCCGCTTCCCAGGCCGGCAAGGCGGCGGCCAATCGTGCTTCACCCGCTTCGGTCAACAACACCAGGCGGTTGCGCTGGTCATCCCCTTCGATCAACCGTACCAGGCCCTCGCCCTCCAGTACCCGCAGGTTACGCCCCAACGTGCTGCGATCCAGGCCCATGGCTTCGGCCAGGCTGGAAATACTCGGTTGATCCAGGCGCTGCAAGTTACACAGCAAAGAATACTGGGCAACGTTGATCCCGAAGCCGTCGAGAGCGCCGTCGTAATGCCTGCTGACGCCACGGGCGGCGCGTCGCAGGTTGGTGCATAAACATTGGGAGGCAAGCATGGAGCGTGTATATACCCGCGATTAACGAAATGCAAGAAAGTGTTACAGCGCCAGGCCAACCAAGACGACCACTTCCAGCAGCTCCAACAGGGCACCTGCGGTGTCGCCGGTGGTTCCGCCCAGGCGCTTGACCATCAGGTGGCGCAAGCCCACGAAGCAGAGCGCCGCCAGCAGCACGGCGATCCCGCCGTTGAAGCCGCCGATCAGGATGCAGGCCAGGCCACTGAGGATCAGCACCTGTTGGCCGACCACCCTGGGCAGATGATCCGACAGCGCCTGGCCCAAGCCACCGGCGCGCACATAGCGCGTGGTCAGGAACAGCGCCAGCATCGACGCCCGCCCGATCAGCGGTGCGAGGATCAGCGCCGCGCCATTGTGCTGCTCGATCAGCGCCACCAGTGCAGCGAATTTAAGCAGCAACACCAAGCCCAGCGTGACCACGGCAATCGGCCCGCTGCGGGGGTCCTTCATGATCGTCAACGTGCGCTCGCGATCGCCGAAACCACCGAGCCAGGCGTCCGCGCTGTCCGCCAGGCCATCCAAGTGCAAACCACCACTGAGCAGCACCCAGGCGGTCAGCAACAGCGCGGCATGCAGCAACAACGGGGCCCCGGCCAATGCCACATTCAGGGCCCATAGCAGCAACCCGAACAACAAGCCAACCACCGGGTAAAACAGCAACGATCGCCCCAATTCCTGCGGCTGCGGCATACCCGGCAGGCGAACCGGCAAGCTGCTGAGGAACTGCAGGGCGATCCAGAACGGCAGCATCTTCAGGTACCTTCCTTCAACGCGCCGTCGGCGCCGACCTGCAGGCTGAACAGGCCACCGTGCGCGACCTCGACGTTCAACAGTTGCTCACGTGGCAGGCCACGCGCGCGCGCCAACAATAAACGCATCACACCGCCATGACTGATCAACAGCACGCGCTGGCCGGCATACGCCTGATGCAAGCATGAGATGGCGCCCAGGACCCGCGCAGAAAAGTCACTGACGGGCTCGCCATCAGGCGGCGTAAAGCGGTAAGGGTCGGCCCAAAACAATCCCAGCCCTTCGGCATCGGTCTTCATCAGCGCCGCCGCGCTCTGCCCTTCCCAGGCGCCGAAATGCAGTTCCTGCAGATCTTTTTCCAGGCTCACCGGCAGGTTAAGCGTCGCACCCAATTGCTGGGCAAAACGCGCACAGCGTTGCAGCGGCGAACTGATCACGCGGTCCCACGGCCCCTGACCCAGCACCGCGGCGTGCATCTGCGCCCACCCCTTATCGGTGAGCGCATCATCGAGGCTGCCGCGCAGGCCGCCACCCAATTCGGTTTCGCCGTGGCGCAGCAGGTCCAGGTGCAAGGTCATGCCGGGCGGTCTGCCACAGCGGCTTCGGCGAATGTCGCCATCTGCCCGTGCAACGCACAGGCCAGGCGCAGTAACGGCACCGCCAGCGCTGCACCGCTGCCCTCGCCCAGGCGCAGGCCGAGGTCCAGCAACGGCTGCGCCTCGAGGCGTTGCAACACATGGCGATGGCCGGGCTCGGCGCCACGATGGCCAAACACCAGCCACTCGCGGCAGGCCGGGTTCATGCGCGTGGCGACCAGCGCGGCGACGCTGCAGATAAACCCGTCTACCAGCACCACGATGCCGGCCTGGGCACACGCCAGGTACGCCCCGACCAGCGCCGCGATCTCAAAACCACCGAGGTTGAACAGGGTGTGCAATGCATCATCGCGCTGCCCGGCATGCCGGGCCAGAGCGCGCTCGATGACCGCCACTTTGTGGCTCACGCCTTGGGCATTCAAGCCCGTCCCCGGACCGGTCAGGTCACTCACCGGGCAATCGAGCAAGGCGCAGGCCAACGCACTGGCGGCGGTGGTGTTGCCGATGCCCATCTCGCCGCCGATAAACAGCTGGGTACCGTGCTCCACGGCGCGCTGGACGCTATCCCACCCGGCTTGCAGCGCCAGGCGCCCCTGCGCTTCAGTCATCGCCGGGGCGTTGACGAAGTTGGCGGTGCCCGCCCCGATATTCAAGTGACGCACGCCGGGCAATGCCAGCGACGTCGTCACGGTACCCAGGTCGATCACTTCCAACTGCGCATCCAGCTGCCGCGCCAACACACTGATCGCCGCGCCGCCGCTGACAAAGTTATGCAGCATCTGGCCGGTAACGGCCTGGGGATAGGCCGACACGCCCTCCGCCACCACGCCGTGGTCGCCGGCAAAGATGGCGATCCACAGGTGTTCGACCGACGGCTTGACTCGGCCTTGCAGGCCCGCCAACTGCACGGCCAGCGCTTCCAGCTGGCCCAGGGAACCGGCCGGCTTGGTCAATTGCTGCTGGCGTGCCAGTGCTTGTTCGTATGCTTGAGCGTCAATCGCCTTACAGGGATTAAGCCACCAGGTGTCAGTCATAACGCAGTACCTTTCAACGTCAGGGGCAGGCCGGCCACCGTCAGGACAACACGCTGACAACGCTCGGCCAAGGCTTGATGCAGCCAACCGGCTTCATCCACATAGCGGCGAGTCAATTCGCCCAGCGGCACGACACCCAAACCGGTCTCGTTGCTGACAAAAATGATTTCACCTGGCAGCGAGGCCAGGGTGTCCAGCAGTTGGTCGCGTTCCAAGACCAGGCGCTCGGGGTTGTCGAGCATCAGCAGGTTGGTCAGCCAGAGCGTGAGGCAATCGACCAGCAGGCAGCGGCCGGGCGCGGCGTTTTCGCGCAGCACCCGGGCCAGTTCGAGTGGTTCCTCGATCAGCCCCCAGGTGTCGGGGCGACGCTGGCGATGCAGGGCGACGCGGTCGTGCATTTCGCCGTCCAAGGGTTGGCTGGTGGCGATATAGAGGACAGGCAGGCCGCTGTCGCTGGCGAGTTTTTCAGCCAGGCGGCTTTTGCCGGAGCGCGCACCGCCGAGAATCAGTTGACGCATGGCGCGACTCCACATAAACGGCGCAATAACCCGGTATCCAGGTGATGCTCCACCAAGTCCGCCAATCGCTCGATATCGCGCTCGCGCAACGCGTGGTAATCCACGGCCTGTACCGCCTGCAAACCGGCCCAACGCAACAAGGCACTGCAGGCGGCGGGCGTCTCGAACACGCCATGCAGATAGGTGCCGAGGATTTGTCCGTCCGCGCTCTGGGCACCGTCGCAGCGGCCATCCTCCAGGCGTACCGCGGCGCGCTCCAGCGCACTGCCCGACGTCACGCCTGCGTGGATCTCATAGCCACTGACTTCGGCATCCTCCAGCAGCAGGCGCCCGCGCACATTGCGCAGTTGTTTCTCTGCTTCCAGGGTCGTACTGAACGCCAGCAACCCCAGGCCGTCACTGGAACCGGGAGGCCCTTCCAGGCCCAGTGGGTCGTGGACCTGCTCGCCGAGCATTTGCAAACCGCCGCATATCCCCAGCACCTTCCCGCCATAGCGCAAGTGCCGTGTCACGGCGGCGTCCCAGCCGTTGGCGCGCAGGTAGGCCAAGTCGCTGCGAACGCTTTTCGAGCCCGGCAGGATGATCAGGTCGGCCGGCGGAATCGCCTGGCCTGGGCGGACAAACTGCAAATCCACCTGGGGATGCAGGCGCAACGGATCGAAATCGGTGTGGTTGCTGATGCGCGGCAGCACCGGCACCACCACCCTGAGCACCTGCGCCGCCTTGTCGATCTGGCGCTGGTCGATGCCGTCCTCGGCCTCCAGGTGCAGGTCCATCACATAGGGCAAGACGCCCACGACCGGTTTGCCGGTGCGTGCTTCCAGCCAGTCCAGCCCTGGTTGCAGCAACGCGATGTCGCCGCGGAAACGGTTGATGATAAAACCCTGGACCCTGGCCTGTTCGCTGGGCGACAGCAATTCGAGGGTGCCGACCAGGTGGGCGAACACTCCACCTCGATTAATGTCGGCGATCAGCAGCACCGGGCAATCCACCGCCTCGGCAAAGCCCATGTTGGCGATGTCATTGGCGCGCAGGTTGATCTCTGCCGGGGAGCCCGCGCCTTCCACCATCACCACCGGGTAGGCTGCGCTCAACCGTGCATGGGAAGCCAGTACTGCCTGCATCGCGATGGCTTTGTAGTCGTGATAGGCCACCGCGTTCATGCTGGTCACCGCGCGCCCATGGATGATGACCTGGGAGCCGGTGTCGCTGTTGGGCTTGAGCAGCACCGGGTTCATGTCGGTGTGGGGCGCCAGGTTCGCCGCCTGGGCCTGCACCGCCTGGGCGCGACCGATCTCGCCGCCTTCGGCCGTCACGGCACTGTTGAGGGCCATGTTCTGCGGCTTGAACGGCACGACCGCCACGCCCTGGCGCACCAGCCAGCGGCATAGCGCGGTCACCAAGGTACTTTTGCCGGCATCGGAGGTGGTGCCCTGCACCATCAGCGTACTCATGCAACGTCCTTATAGGCGGTCAGCGCTTCATCCAGGCGCAGCCAGTCTGCTTCCGTGTCTGGCAGGCCGAAGCGCAGGCTGCTGTCGTGTACGAACAGACGCAGCAGGATGCCGCGCTGGGCCATGAATTCGTGCAGCCGTTCGGCGTGCGGGGTGATCAACCACTGGAACAGGGCGCAACCGCCCTGGGGCTGAAAACCATGCCGCTCCAACAATGCGAACAAGCGCTGGCCGGCTTCAATGCAACGCGCGCGCTGTTGAACCTGCCCGGCGGTGTCGCGCAGGCAGGCCTGGCCCAGTACTCGCGTCGGACCGCTGACGGCCCAAGGTCCGACCTGTTCGGCCAATAGCTTGAGCAACTTGCGTTCGGCCAGCACAAAACCCAGTCGAACGCCGGCCAGGCCGAAGAATTTACCGAACGAGCGCAGCACGATCAGGCCGACCTGATGGGCCTGGCCCGCCAGGCTCAACTGCGGGGTCACGTCCATAAAGGCTTCGTCCACCACCAGCCAACCGCCACGCTGGGCCAGCCGTGTATGCCAGTCGAGCAGGCGTTGCGGCGCCAGGCTCAGGCCCGTGGGGTTGTTAGGGTTGACCACCACCAGCACATCAAGGCTGTCGAGAAAGAAATCGACCTCTTGTTCCTGCACTTCGCGCACCACGTAACCCGCGCGGCGCCAGGCCTCGGCGTGCTCGGCATAACACGGCGACAGCACGCCGACCTTGCCGGCACGCCGCAGGCGCGGCAGCAGCTGGATTGCCGCCTGGGAACCCGCCACCGGCAATACGTGCGCCACCCCATAATATTCGCTGGCGGCCTGCTCCAGGCCGTCGTCGGTTTCCGGCAAGCGTGCCCAGGCCCGCTGTGGGATCTCGGGGATCGGCCACGGCCATGGCGCCAGGCCACTGGACAGGTCGAGCCAATCGGCTTCGGCAATGCCGTATTGAATCGCCGCCTTGCGCAGGCGGCCGCCGTGTTCAAGCATAGAATTGCGCCCCTGCACATAGGATCAGCAACCACAACCATACGCCGCGTTGCACCAGTTGCCAGCCACGGTCGATGGCGTCGGCATCGGCCGGTGGACCTTCTCCCAACTGAGGGCGCTGGTGCACCTCACCATGATAAATCGCCGCACCGCCCAACTCGACGCCCAAGGCGCCTGCGCCAGCGGCCATCACCGGCCCGGCATTCGGGCTGTCCCAGGTCGGCCCCTGGGTGCGCCAGCATTTGAGCGCCAGTCGAGTCTTGCCCAGCAACGCGTAGGTCAAGGCCACCAGGCGCGCAGGCACATAGTTGAGTACATCGTCGATCTTCGCCGCGGCCCAGCCGAAGCGTTCGAAGCGTTCGTTGCGATAGCCCCACATCGCGTCGAGGGTGTTGCTCAGACGGTAGAGCACCACACCCGGCACGCCGGCCACCACGAACCAGAACAGCGCAGCAAATATTGCGTCGCTGCCATTCTCCAGCACCGACTCGGTGGCGGCACGGGCGACTTCAGTACGGTCCAGTTCGCTGGTCTGGCGGCTGACCAGGTAGCTCACGCGCTTGCGGGCCTCATCCAGGTCATCGCTGCGCAGGGCCTGGGCCACCGGAATCACATGCTCGCCAAGGCTGCGCATGCCGAGGGCGCAGTACAGTGCGAGCACCTCCAACACCCAACCGATATAGGGTGCCCACGACAACGCGGTGGCCAACAGCGTCAACGGCACCACCGCAATCACCCACGCGGTCACACCGTGGCTGCGCCAGCCACGGCCACCGCTATTGAAACGTTGCTCGATGCGTCCGGCGAAATTGCCAAACGCCACCAGCGGATGCCAGCGCCTGGGTTCACCCAGCAGCGCATCCAGCGCCACCGCGGCGACACACAGCAAGGCCACACTCATTGACTTGCTCCCCACACATTCTCATACAACATGTCACTCAGCGGACGCGGTTCGGTCCAGCCTTCGAGCTGCAGCATCGGGGCCGGGTAGAAGGCGTCGACCGGCCCCAGGCACAGCACCGCCAGGGGTTTCGCGCCAGGCGGCAAACCCAGCAGGTCGGCCAGGGCCCGGGGTTCGAACAGCGAGACCCAGCCCATGCCCAAGCCCTCGACGCGCGCGGCCAGCCACAGATTCTGAATCGCGCAGGCCAGGGAGGCCATGTCCATTTCCGGCAAGGTACGTCGCCCGAAGATATGCCGCTCGCGATCGTCCATCAGCGCCGCCACCAGCACTTCGGCGCAGTCATGGATGCCTTCGACCTTGAGCTTCATGAATTCATCGGAGCGCTCGCCCAAGGCTTCGGCGGTGCGTATACGTTCTTCCTCCACCAGTTGCTGGATCTGCCCTCGTAGCTGGCGGTCGCTGATGCGGATAAAGCGCCAGGGCTGCATCAGGCCGACGCTGGGCGCCTGGTGCGCGGCCTGGAGCAGGCGATGCAGCAAGTGCGGGGCCACCGTGCCGCCGGTGAAATGGCGCATGTCGCGGCGTTCGGCGATGGCGCGGTAAACGGCGTCGCGCTCGGCCGGGGGGAAAGCGTTGTCACTCATGGGACTGGGCTGACTCAAGGTCGGGCGCAAACAGCGCGGCAACCGCACGGGGATTGGAGGGGAAGTAGAAGTGCACGTAGGAAGCGGTCATCCGCCCTTGCCGATACACCGCCTCGGCACCCCGCCCGCCGTTGGGGCTCAAGCCACGGGCGATCGGTTGCCAGTCGGTGCTGGTCAGGGAATGGTGGTAGGTGTGCCCGCGCAATACGCCTTCCGGCAACTCGACGCTTTGCAGGGCCAGGGCCGCCAGTTTCTTTTGCATCACCGCATCCCCCTGCAACAGGCCGACCAGCTCGGCACGGGTGCCGTCGAGATCGGTGAGCGAGTCCAGCAGGTAGAGCATGCCGCCACACTCGGCAAGCAAGGGTTTACCGGCAGCATGATGGGCACGGATGGCATCGAGCATCGAGGTGTTTTCCGCCAGCGCCTGGTGATGCAGCTCCGGGTACCCGCCTGGCAGATAGAGGCTGTCGGCCTCGGGCACTTGGCGATCATGAATCGGTGAGAAAAAGCGCAACTCGGCCCCCATCGCCCGCAATAGATCCAGGCTGGCGCCATAGGTGAAGGCAAAGGCTTCGTCACGGGCAACGGCGATGCGCACACCGGCGAGCAGCGGTTCGGCTTCGATCACTTCAGGCGCGGCGAAGGTCACCGGCGGCGGCAAGGCAACTTCACAACTGTTGCCCAGGGCCTGGGCAGCGGCGTCCAGGCGTACGTCGAGATCATTCAGTTCGCTGGCTTGCACCAGGCCAAGATGGCGGCTGGGCAACTCAATCCCGGTTTCACGGGACAACGCGCCGTACCAGCGCAGGCCTTCGGTGAGGCTCCCTTCGAGCAGTTGCGCATGGCGCAGGGTGCCGACACGGTTGGCCAACACACCGGCAAACGGCAAGTCCGGCTGATAACGCGCCAGGCCCAGGGCCAGGGCACCGAAGGTCTGGGCCATGGCGGTGCCGTCGATCACCGCCAGCACCGGCACACCGAAGTGCCGCGCCAGGTCGGCGCTGGACGGCGTACCGTCAAACAGGCCCATGACGCCTTCGATCAGGATCAGGTCGGCCTCCCCTGCCGCTTCCCACAGCAAGCGACGACTTTCCTGCTCGCCAACCATCCACATATCCAACTGATACACCGGCGCACCGCTGGCGCGTTCGTGGATCATCGGGTCGAGGAAGTCCGGGCCGCATTTGAACACGCGTACCTTGCGCCCCAGGTTGCGGTGCAAACGGGCCAGCGCAGCGGTGACCGTGGTTTTGCCCTGGCCGGACGCCGGTGCGGCGATCAGTACGGCCGGACAATGACGGGGCTGATTCAAAGTTCGACGCCCTTCTGTGCCTTGATACCGGCCTGGAACGCGTGCTTGAGCATGCCCATTTCGGTGACGGTGTCACCCATCTCGATCAACTCCGGCTTGGCGCCACGGCCGGTAACCACCACGTGCTGCATCGGCGGACGGGCTTGCAGGTCGCTCAGTACCTGGTCCAGGTCGAGGTAGCCATGCTTGAGGGCGATGTTCAGCTCATCCAGCACCACCAGGCCGATGCTCGGGTCTTGCAGCAGTTCGCGAGACACGGCCCAGGCGGCCTCGGCGGCGGCGATGTCGCGCTGGCGGTCCTGGGTTTCCCAGGTGAAGCCTTCGCCCATGACGTGAAAGCGCACTTGTTCGGGGAAGCGCCGGAAGAACAATTCTTCGCCGGTGCTGTTACGGCCTTTGATGAACTGCACCACGCCGCACTGCATGCCGTGGCCCATGGCGCGCGCGAGCATGCCGAACGCAGAGCTGCTTTTGCCTTTGCCGTTGCCGGTCAGCACCAGCAGCAAACCGCATTCGTTCGGGGAATTGGCAATGCGCTCGTCAATCACGGCTTTTTTGCGCAGCATGCGCGCCAGGTGGCGTTCGTCGCGGTCGGGGGAATCGGTCATGGCAGCTCTCCGTTGGGGCTGGACAAAAACGGCGGGCAGGAAAAAACAAAAACAGACAGCCAAGCATCGCCCACCGTGATGCTGTTGGATGATCCAGGCCGGTCTCCGGACTCATGAGTGGCTCGCTTTATAGAAAGCAGGCCGACGCTGCGCCTTCCCATATCGCAGCGCGATACAGTGGCCAATAGCACCGTCTTGACTCATTTACCGTTGCGGGGGCAGCGCCGGAATTGCGGCAACACTGTGTACAAGTGCGCTCACTCACCGGCTTCCCTGTTTCACTCAGTCGACCCTTGGGTCACAGAGCACCTGAAACAAGTCGCGAAGGTTAGTGGGTTGGGGGGGGAGCGTCAATTAAAGCTGGCCTTGCACTTGAACCATCGTGCCGCAGCACTCCTCTACCCTTACAGGCATTCAGGAGAAAACCATGCATAAAACAAGACTCGCCCTACTGATCATGGTCGCAGGCACCCTCGCTGCCTGCGGAGAAAGCTCGACCTTGAAGGTATCGGATGGCACCGGCCCTTCGCCCCAACTGCCAGAGCCCAACAAGCCCCTGATCCCCACCGTGAATATCGCCCCAGCCATTGGCTGGCCTGATGGCATGAAGCCAACCGCCGCCGCGGGCACCCAAGTGACAGCGTTCGCCGAAGGCCTGGATCACCCTCGCTGGCTGTATGTGCTACCCAATGGCGATGTGTTGGTGGCCGAAACCAATGCGCCGCCCAAGCCGGATGACGCCAAGGGCATTCGCGGCTGGGTAATGGAAAAGGTCATGGGCCGCGCCGGTGCCGGCGTGCCCAGCCCGAACCGCATCACCTTGCTGCGCGATGCCGATCACGATGGCGTCGCCGAGACCCGCACGGTCTTCCTGGAGAATCTCAACTCGCCGTTCGGCATGACCCTGGTGGGCAACGACCTCTACGTGGCCGACTCAGACAAGCTGCTGCGCTTTCCCTATCAACCGGGCGAAACCGCAATCACGCAGGCCGGCACCACGGTGGTCGACCTGCCGGGCGGCAGCATCAACCACCACTGGACGAAAAACGTGGTAGCCAGCAAGGACGGCAGCAAGTTGTATGTGAGCGTCGGTTCCAACAGCAACGTCGGCGAGAACGGCCTGGAAGCGGAACAAGGTCGGGCGGCGATCTGGGAAGTCGATCGCGCCAGTGGCCAGCACCGGATTTTCGCTTCGGGCCTGCGCAACCCCAACGGCATGGCCTGGGAACCGCAGAGCGGCAAGCTGTGGACCGCGGTCAACGAGCGCGATGAGATCGGCAGCGACCTGGTGCCGGACTACATCACCTCGGTCAAGGATGGCGCGTTTTATGGCTGGCCATTCAGCTACTACGGGCAACATGTGGATGTGCGTGTCACACCACAGGACCCGGCCCTGGTCGCCAAGGCGATCGCGCCAGACTACGCCGTCGGCCCGCATACCGCTTCGCTGGGGCTGACCTTCGCCGAAGGCAGCAAATTACCTGCACCGTTCGTCAACGGCGCCTTTATCGGCCAGCACGGGTCATGGAACCGCAAGCCGCACAGTGGCTACAAGGTGATCTTTGTGCCGTTCGAAGGTGGCAAACCCAAGGGGCAGCCAGTGGACGTGCTGACCGGGTTCCTCGACAAGGATGAGAACGCTATGGGCCGGCCGGTGGGTGTGGTGATCGATCAGCAGGGGGACCTGCTGGTGGCGGATGATGTGGGGAATAAGGTGTGGCGGGTGTCTGCAGTTAAGTAACTTTTCTCAAGACCACCACAAAAAATATGGGAGGGAGCTTGCTGCCTCCCACATTGGGTTCGGTTTCTGGCTTAGGGATTGCGGGCCAAGTGCTCAGCCGGCAACACGCGCTTGGCACTCAGGTAGGCGTTCTGCCAATAGGCTTTGGACAAGGTGTCCAGCTTCACCGTACCGCCCGTTTGTGGCGCATGCACAAAGCGCCCTTCGCCTACATAGATCCCGGCATGACTGACCTGTGATCCACCACCGGTGGCGAAGAACAGCAAGTCACCGGTCTGCAGGTTTTCTTCGCTGACATCCTGGGCGCGCATCACGATCAATTCGCGAGTGGTGCGCGGCAGGGAGATGCCAGCGGCATCGCGGTAGACGAAGCCGATCAAGCCACTGCAATCAAAACCCGAATCCGGCGTATTGCCGCCCCATCGGTAAGGCGTGCCGACCAGGCCCAGCGCGCGGAAGAGCACATCTTCAGCAGCAGGCGAGAAACTTTGGCTGGAATAGTTGAACACCGGCTTAGGCTTGGCCGCTACGTGAGCGGGTGGCGGTGTGCGGCTTGCGCAGGCGCTGAGGAGCGCGGCGCAAACAATAAGAATCAGGCGGGCCGAGGTCGACATGTGCAGAACAATCCTGGTCTGGATGCGGCTTTCGCTGCCGAACGCTGAAAACCAGAACGCGCAAGCAAAGCTTGCGCGAACGGATTACAACAATATCCAGGGATTCTAGCGCTTACACGTCAAACTTCAAGTATCACTTTAACTTTACTTGCTAGCGGTAACCGTTGTCGGGGCCATGGCGAGTGCGCGCTTGGCTTCGATAAAGGTTTTGCTCCAGTAGCTGTCACCCAGGTTGTCGACTCGAACACCGCCACTGCGACGGCTGCTGGAGTGGATAAACTGGTTATCGCCCAGGTAGATACCGGCGTGACTGACACGACCACGACCTGCCGTACTGAAGAAAAGCAGATCACCGGGCTTGAGGTTGTTGCGCGCGACCAACGGTGCTTTCACGTTGATCATTTCGCGAGTGGAGCGTGGCAGGTTCATGCCAGCTTCTTCACGAAACAGGTAGCCGATGAAACCGCTGCAGTCGAAACCGGCTTCAGAGGTACCGCCGAAACGGTAACGGGTACCGATCAGGGACATGCCGCGTTCGAGGATGCTGTCGGCCAGCACGGGCAGCTGATAAGGCTTGTTGCCGGCAAAGTCGGCCAATTCCTTCTCGGTTGCCACTTCTTCTTCGTAAACGGTAGAAGACTGTGCAGCAACAAATTTTGCCTGGGATTGCTGTTGGGTTTTGTGCTGCTCAGCCACTTGTTGAGGGTGGGAGGCGCAACCAAACAACAGGGTAACGAGTGCGAGAGGCACGAGGGGTGCGAAGCGATTTAGCATGGGCACGACCGTGGCTGATGTGTAAAGAAGTCGAGACTATGCCCTCTATCACATCGATTTGCAAATTCAATCGCGCTCTATGTGACTTACTGTTTGCGCCATGACATCTAAGCCCTTAATACCCTATACGTGCCTTTTGCGTGGCCAAACCGGCCAAAACGCAGGTTTTCTGGCGCCTGGAATTTGCCGAAAGCCCCGAAAAAACAAGGGCTGACTACCAGCCGAGGGTTTCTTTCAGGAAGGGAATGGTCAGCTTGCGCTGGGCCTGCAAAGAGGCCTGGTCGAGCTGTTCGAGCAGATCGAACAATGCGCTCATGCTGCGCGTGCCACGGGTGAGGATAAAGTGCCCCACCTCATCGGTCAGGTGCAGGCCGCGACGGGACGCGCGCAATTGCAGGGCTCGCAACTTGTCTTCGTCGGACAGGGGGCGCATCTGGAAGATCAGTGCCAGGGTCAGGCGCGATTTCAGGTCGGCCAGCTTGACCGGTAGCTCACGGGGCGAGGTGGACGCGGCAATCAGCAGGCGGCGGCCGCTGTCGCGCAGGCGGTTGAACAGATGAAACAGCGCCTCTTCCCAATCAGCTTTGCCGGCAACCGCCTGCAGGTCATCCAGGCACACCAGCTCATACTGCTCAAGGTTGTCGAATATCGTGATACCGCGGTCCATCAACTCGGCCAAGGGCAGGTAAACCGCCGGCTCGCCCATTTGCTCGAAGCGCAGGCATGCGGCTTGCAACAGGTGGGTCCGCCCCACGCCATGCTTGCCCCACAGATAGATCAGGCTTTCAGTCCACCCGGCGTCGGCTTCGCAGAGCCGCTCGACATAGCCGAGTGCAGCGGCATTGGCGCCTGGGTAGTAATTGATAAAGGTGGCGTCATCACGCAGACGCACACCTAGGGGCAGCTGAATCGGTTTCATGCTGACTGAACGGCTCCAATCGAACCGTTAGTGGCCTCTGTGTAAAGTTTGCAAAGTTTATACCCGTGACGCCGGGCGCACAATGCAACAGACCACAAGCAAAATCAAAGGTTTGCGTTAACTTGCTGGATTCAAGCGGAATATTTGACACGCAGGCGCCAGAAACAACAAACCCGGCCATCGACCGGGTTTGTGACACTGCAATTACAACTCGGGGTCTTCGACACCCGTATACACATCCGAATCCTTGTACAGATCATGCAGATGGCGCACCAGGACCATGATCACCGCCGCCACCGGCAACGCCAGCAGGATGCCGGTAAAACCGAACAACTCACCGCCCGCCAGGATCGCAAAGATCACCGCCACCGGGTGCAGGCCGATACGGTCCCCCACCAGCAGCGGCGTGAGCACCATGCCTTCCAGGGCCTGGCCGACCATGAATACCGCGACAATCCCCAGCATCGGGTACAAATCGCCGCCAAACTGGAACAACCCGGCCACCAGCGCCGCGCCGATACCAATCACGAAGCCCATGTAGGGCACGATCGCGGCGAGCCCGGCGATCAAGCCGATCAACAGGCCCAGCTCCAGGCCGATCGCCATCAATCCGGCGGCGTAGATAACCCCCAGGGCCAGCATCACCAGTAACTGGCCACGCACGAACGCGCCAAGCACCTCGTGGCACTCCCCGGCCAGGGACACAATGCGCTCCTCGCGGTCGCGCGGCAGCAGGCTGCGGATCTTGGCCATCATGATGTCCCAGTCCCGCAACAGGTAGAACGCCACCACCGGGATCAACACCAGGTTGGTCAGCCAGCCGATCAGCGCCAAGCTGGAAGCCGTCGCCTGGCTGAGCACGACACCGACGATATCGGTGGTCTGGCCCATATGCTCGCTGATCGCCGCCTTGACCTTGTCGAACTTCCAGAAGCCATCCGCCAGGCCGAGCTTGGCCTGGGCCCACGGCATCGCCGTGTGCTGCAGCCAGTCGAGCATCTGCGGCGCCAACTCATAAAGGCGAAACAGTTGCTTGGCCAGCATCGGCACCAGCACCAACACCAGCGCGGTAATGATCAACGTAAACAGCGCAAACACCGCTACCACGCCCAAGGTGCGTGACAGCCCGGCTTTCTCCAGGCGATCCACCACCGGATCGAACAGGTAAGCGAGCAATAACGCCACCAGGAAAGGCGTCAGGATCGAATGCAGCAGGAACACAAAAACGCACAGCAGGACGATCCCGCCAAGCCACACCCAACGACGCGCATCCGCCATAAACCACTCCATCTGTCATTTGCTTCCTGCTTCTATATAGAGCAGGAAGAACATTTACCAACGAAAACGCAGTTGCGCCTGAGGCTGGGCTGCCACAGCCGGCCGGGTACCATCTGCCACGGGCTGCTGAACCGGCGACTCTCCAGCAGGAATCTCCTGCAACTTGGCCAGGCTCAACTGGGTACGCAATTGATCGGCGCTGCCGTTGACGCGATACACAATACGATTGCCGTCAACGAGCTGCGGCTGGCCGCCGAACGGCTCCAGCAGATGCCCCAGGGCGGCATACCGCTCCAGGTTCATTCCCTGCACTTCCAACAATTGTTCTGTGCTGACACCCGGCTTGACCGCAAAGCGTGGAGCCAGTTTTTGGCTCACGGCCAGCATCACGGCATCGGCGACGGCGGCGGTATCGGCCCCTTGCGCGGTGCCCTGCTCGCTCTTGTCGCCCAGCCACAGGCGCCATTTGGCTTGCCACTGGTTGCCGTCCTGACGCGCATGCACCGCCAGCAAAGCGTCGGCGCCATAGCGTTCGGAGGCCGCGCGCAAGGGCGTGGCATCGGCACTTTCGAGATTCGGCGCAGTGGCGACGACCTGCTCATCCAGATCGCCCAGCGGCAGGCGCAATGGCAAGCCACGATGTTGGGCCGCACGGCGTAGCGCTTGGGCGACGGCCTGACCATCGCCCACCAGGCTGCTGCCGTCGGTGGAGTCGTTCAACCACCAGCCGAGGATCGATGGCCGGTTGCTGCCCCAGATCGGCAGGCCGGCTTCACGCAAGGCGCGATCAGTGCTGACCGGGTCGAAATCCACTTGCAGGCTTTCCGGTGGGCCGGCGTCGTAGCCATACTGGCTGATGATTTGCTGCGGGTCCTTGCGCACCGCCGCCAGGCTCGGGCCGTCGGCGGCCTTGGCATCACCGGTGAGGCGGATGACCAAGGTCTGCACGGCGCGCTGGGTCGCCTGGTCACGCTCTTGCGGGGACTGACTACTGACCGGCTCAAGTACTTGATACAGGCCATTGAGGGTTTCGGCATGACTCGCCAGGCTGGCCAATGACAGGCAGCCTACAAAAAAGAATTTACACAGACGCATGGAAGATTCCCGAACGACAAATTTAGCGGCTGGAACAGACCGCGCGAACCCGGTTTCCCAAGGCTGTGACCACAGCGACCGGTAAAACATTCACGGAGTCTCGGTAAGTTTTCGTACTGTCATAACGATAGCGAGTTAAAGGCTATACCTTAATACGTGCCTGGGCAGGCGCGGTTAGCATTTTTTTAACCCGCTTTTTTTATCTATGTGGCCCTGCCCGTCGGCCCGAGGATGGCCGCTGCCCCTCAAGCCTGATAAAATCGCGCGCCTTCGCAGACCGTCAACGGCTGGGCCTCTTCATGAAAGCCTTCGCCAGCTCGGTCGTTACCCCTGAATCCCCCCTAAAGGCCTGGATCATGAGCAAGCAACCCTCCCTGAGCTACAAGGACGCCGGTGTAGACATCGACGCCGGTGAAGCATTGGTCGAACGCATCAAGAGCGTCGCCAAGCGCACTGCGCGCCCCGAAGTCATGGGCGGCCTGGGCGGTTTTGGCGCCCTCTGCGAGATCCCGGCCGGCTACAAGCAGCCCGTGCTGGTCTCCGGCACTGACGGCGTGGGCACCAAGCTGCGCCTGGCACTGAACCTGAACAAGCACGACACCATCGGCATCGACCTGGTCGCCATGTGCGTCAACGACCTGGTGGTGTGCGGCGCCGAGCCGCTGTTCTTCCTCGACTACTATGCCACTGGCAAGCTGAACGTAGACACCGCTGCACAAGTGGTGACCGGTATCGGCGCCGGCTGCGAACTGTCGGGTTGCTCCCTGGTCGGCGGCGAAACCGCTGAAATGCCGGGCATGTACGAAGGCGAAGACTACGACCTGGCCGGCTTCTGCGTTGGCGTGGTAGAGAAGGCCGAGATCATCGACGGCTCCAAAGTGGCTGCCGGCGACGCCCTGCTCGCCCTGCCATCGTCCGGCCCGCACTCCAACGGCTACTCGCTGATCCGCAAGATCATCGAAGTGTCCGGCGCCGACATCGAGAACACCCAGCTCGACGGCAAACCGCTGACCGACCTGCTGATGGCTCCGACACGCATCTACGTCAAGCCACTGCTCAAGCTGATCAAGGACACCGGCGCGGTCAAGGCCATGGCCCACATCACCGGTGGCGGCCTGCTGGACAACATCCCGCGCGTACTGCCTAAAGGCGCCCAGGCGATTGTCGACGTGGCCAGCTGGCAGCGTCCGGCAGTCTTCGACTGGCTGCAAGAGAAAGGCAACGTCAATGAAACCGAAATGCACCGCGTACTGAACTGCGGCGTCGGCATGGTGATCTGCGTGGCGCAAGAGCACGTTGAAACCGCGCTGAACGTTCTGCGTGAAGCGGGCGAGCAGCCTTGGGTCATCGGCCAGATCGCCACCGCCCCTGAAGGCGCTGCGCAGGTTGAACTGAAGAACCTCAAGGCTCACTGATGTCCCAGACCTGTGATGTCGTGGTGCTGCTTTCCGGCACCGGCAGTAACTTGCAGGCCCTGATCGACAGCACGCGTACCGGCGATAGCCCAGTGCGCATCGCTGCGGTGATCTCCAACCGCAGCGACGCCTACGGCCTGCAACGCGCCAGGGACGCGGGCATTGAAACCCGCACCCTGGATCACAAGGCTTTCGAAGGTCGCGAGGCCTTCGACAGCGCCTTGATCGAACTGATCGATACCTTCAACCCTGAACTCGTGGTCCTTGCCGGCTTCATGCGCATCCTCAGCGCTGACTTCGTGCGGCACTACGCGGGGCGCCTGCTGAATATCCACCCTTCCCTGCTGCCCAAGTACAAAGGTATGCACACCCACCAACGCGCCCTCGACGCCGGCGACAGCGAGCATGGCTGCAGCGTGCACTTTGTCACCGAGGAACTCGATGGCGGGCCTCTGGTCGTACAGGCAGTGGTTCCGGTAGAGTCTGACGACTCGGCGCAGACGCTTGCGCAACGGGTTCATACCCAGGAACACAGGATTTACCCGCTGGCTGTTCGCTGGTTTGCCGAGGGGCGGTTGATTCTTGGTGACCAGGGTGCATTATTGGACGGCCAGTTACTTGCGGCCAGCGGCCACTTGATTCGAACCTAGGAGATTTTATGCGTCGCGCCTTGCTCTTCGCTTTTGCGCTGTTCGCCTTGCCCGCCGTGCAAGCGGCAGACCTACACCCGTTCTCCGCCAGCTACACCGCCGACTGGAAACAGTTGCCCATGAGTGGTTCGGCCGAACGCAGCCTGACCAAGAACGGCGACGGCTCCTGGACCTTGAACTTCAAGGCGTCCATGATGATCGCCAGCCTGACCGAGACCAGCGTGATCCTGTTTGACAAGGACACCCTGCAACCCAAGAGCTACACCTTCGAACGGGGTGGCTTGGGCAGGGCGAAGAAGATCAACCTGGACTTCGACCAGACGACCAAGAAAGTCACCGGTTTTGAAAACAAGGACCCGGTCAACGTGCCCCTGCAAAGCGGCATGCTTGATAAGTCGACCTACCAGTTGGCCCTGCAGCGGGATGTCGCTGCCGGCAAGAAAAGCATGAGCTACAACGTGGTTGAAGGCACCGATGTCGACACCTACGACTTCCGCGTGATCGGCCCGGAAAAAGTCCAGACCAAAGCCGGCTCCATCGACGCGATCAAGGTCGAGCGAGTGCGTGACCCGACCCAAAGCAAGCGCATCACCCAGATGTGGTTCGCCAAGGACTGGGGCGGCCTTCTGGTCGCCCTGCGCCAGGTGGAAACCGACGGCAAGGAATACAACATCATGCTGCAAGATGGCACCGTTGACGGCAAGTCTGTCAAAGGCAGCTGATGAGCTGATGTTCAATAAAGGAGCCTCGCTGATGCGGGGCTTTTTTTCGCCTGGCTTTTCACGCCGGGCCGCTATCGCCATCGGGGGCAAGCGCCCTCCCCCACTGGGAACGCATTCCAAATGTGGGAGGGGGCTACACCCGATGGCGGGCGGCTGGGTCAATAAAGCAGTCAAAGCCTGACCCAGACATGAAACTTTTGTCATAAAACCCAGCGCCCTGCGACGCAATGTCGCGGTTTACGGGGCCTGCGGGATTGTTGCGTTTCCTGCAATTAATTGTTGCAGGGAAAATCAGTTTACTTAGCAAGCTAACAAAACATATAACAAAGGCCTGCGACGACTTGCCGCAGATCAACCAGAGATTGGAGCAAGCAGATGACTGTAAAAGTGACTGAACGCGACGACGAACATATGTCCCACGAAGCGCTGGGCCATGGGATTCACATCTGGGATGTCCACCAACAAGACCTGCTGGTCGGCATGTTTCACAACGAGAGCGACGCTCATAACTATAAAAACGAGCTCGAATCGCTTGAAATGAAACGCCAGGCCCAGAGCTCCTGAAACACTGAAATCAAGTAGGCGCCGGCCCACGCAGCCAGGCCGTCTACACACGACAGACCCCGCCATTGAGCGGGGTTTGCCGTTTTTAATCGTGACCGTCTTTGCCTCAGCCTCGACAACTGTATTGAAAAATACATATTTCACGCCGCCCCAGCCCACCTCCCGCACACCCCTATCACAACGTTGAAGCAGCCCTTTACACAGGCCTCGACGCCCCTTGCCGTGCTTTTGACCACCCGAATCGTTCGCGCCCCACCTCTCCCCCCGAGCCTCTGAATAAACCTTTCAGCAAAAAGGTAACAATAAATAGACAATTGGTAATAGTTCTCGATAACATTCAGCCGCTTTTCACTCAGGCTCACGGACAGGGAACTCCACTTGATGCGCGGACACAGCCGTACCCCAGAACAATTGTTGCTTGAACGTTGGAGCGAAGCACTTGCTACCCCGCAATTTCAGGCTAACAACATCACCCTCGACGCTCTGATCAACGCCCTGGCCCCCGCCGCCGAGCGTAGCTTTCAACGTTTGATCCAAGCACTGTTTCGTGAAGGCCTGCTGGCCCCCAGCACCCGCACCTATGACGAACACGGACACTGCTGGCTCGCGCTGCCTGACCAGAGCCGCCTGCGTTTCGATCACCTGCTCCCCGGCCGCATGGCCAGCTGGGACGTGCGTGGCCGGGTCACCCTGCTGCGTGATGATCATCCTGACCTGAATATTCAGTTCCCGTCGCAGCTACTGACGCTGCTCAACAGCAGTCTCGAATCACCTGCCGACCCGGACGTCCTGGGCCGCCTCAACACCGAAATCGACGACAGCTTTGTCAACGATACGCTGTGCCTCGCCTTTCATGAGCAATGGACACTCAAGCTCCATGCGGCAATGGACCCGATGCACCAAAGCAACCTTTTGAGCCACCTCAAGCATGACCCCAGTGTGACCAATCCGACCTCCACGCTTGAGCAATGGGGCACGCTGGGCCATCCCTGGCACCCCAATTACAAGACCAAACTGGGTTTGAATACCCACCAGGTCATCGATTTCTCACCGGAATTCGAAGCCCGTTTTCCGGTATTCCTGTGCGCCCTGCATCGCCAATTCGCCCATGTGGAAAGGCTGGCGGGCACCGCGGATTACTGGCAATGGTGGCAACATCATTTCCCCCAGGCCGCCCGGCAGCTGACGGCGCAGTTGACCGCTCAAGGCCTTGAGGCTGGCGATTATCTGCCGTTGCCGGCTCACCCTTGGCAGGCCCGCCAAGAGTTACCGCAATTGTTCGCCAACGAAATTGGAGACCGGTTGTTGGTGCTGACCGATATCGTTGCGTTCACCGCCCACCCGACCATGTCGTTCAGGACCGTGCTGCCTGAAGGCCGGTGTGATGCACCGATGGTGAAACTCCCGGTTTCACTGCGCCTGACCAGTGTGCAGCGCACTGTTTCGCCACGTTCGGCGCGCATGGGCCCGCGGATCAGCCACCTGCTGCAGACGATCCTCGAGCGCGAGCCTTCGATCCCGCAGATCCTCAGCATCGTCCCCGAGCGGATCGGCGTGCATTTCAAGCCGCAACCGGCCAATGATGAACACTCCCGCCACCTGGCCGTACTGTACCGTGACGCCCCCCAGAGCCTGCTCCAACCGGGTGAAATGGCCGTGCCGGTCGGCAGCCTGTTCGCGATCGACCAGCACGGGCAGCCGCTGCTGCGCCAATGGGTGCGACTGAGCCAAGGCAAGGACGACACAGGTGCCCTGCTCGCGTTCTTTCGGGACTACGCCGCGATTGCCGTACCGGCACTGCTGGGCATGTATTTACGTTATGGCGTGGCCTTCGAAGCTCATCAGCAGAACTCCTTCATGGTCATGGCGGCTGACGGGCAGTTGAGCCGCCTGCTCTTGCGTGATTTCGGTGATATCCGGATCGACCGCAAGGCCTTGCACGCCCATGGCCTGGACATCGAACTGCACGATCCCAAAATGACCCTGTACGACGATGCCGGGTTCGTGCGCGACAAACTGCTGCACACCGTATTCATGTGCCACCTGGGCGAACTCGTGTTGCTCAGCGCACGCCACTTCGACGTGCCCGAAGTGCTGCTCTGGAACGAACTGTCGACACAGGTCAGCCAGTGCTTCGACGACTTGCGCAACGAGGTCGAACCACAGCGCTGGGAGACCGAGCGCAAAGCGTTGCTGGAGCAGGACTGGCCAGCCAAGTCGTTCATGCGCATGCGTCTGCTGGAGAGCCATGCCGATATCGTCGGGCGTTTGCCGAACCCGCTGAGCACCGCCGCCAATGCCGGCTAACAACACCGCACTGCGGCTGCTGGTAGTGATTCAGTTGGTGTCGATGGGCGCCATGGAAATGAGTGGACCTTTCTGGCCGCTGCAAATCCAGAAGCTGCTCGGCGTCGCCAATGCCCAATACACTGGCCTGCTGTCCTCGCTGGTGTACGCAGGGCCGATGATGGCGGCGATGATCCTGACCCCCATGTGGGGGCGACTGGGTGACCGCACCGGGCACAAGCCAATGATCATCCGGGCGTTGCTGGCGTTGGCGGTGTGCCAGGGCCTGGCCGCCGTGACCTTCGATCCTTGGCTGCTCGTGGCAATCAGGGTCGCGCAAGGGGCACTGGCCGGTTTTATCGCCGCGGCGCAAGCCTATGCACTGGCCTGCTGCGTCGACGGCGGGCGCGGGCACATTCTGGCTCGACTGCAATCGGCGACTGCCGTGGGCTCGCTGGCCGGACCGGTGTTGGGCGGCTGGTTGATGGATGTCTCGGGCTTTGCACTGCTGTGCTACAGCGCCACGGCGGTGTGCGTGTTGTGCGCGGTGATCAGCCTGTTCTTGCCCACCGACGCACCACGATCACGACCAACACGCAGCGCAACGCCGACCGCGCTGCCCAAAGGCTGGCTCGGTGCGATGCTGGGAATCATCGTGTTGATCCAGGCGGCCAAGATGATGCCCCAGCCGTTTTACGCCTTGTACGTCGCCGACGTGCTACACGCTCCTGCGTGGCTGATCGGTGCCAGCTATGCCGCCAGCGCACTGACCCTGGCGCTGTCCGCACCGTTATGGGGGCGCCTGTTCGACCGCCATCAACCGGCGCACACGCTGCGCATCATCGAGTGGGTCACGTGGTCCTGTGCCTTGACGCTGGCGTTTACGGCACTGGCCAGCGAATGGCTGGGATTCCTCGCCAGCCGGCTCCTGTGGGGCGTTTGGCAGGGTGCATTGCTGCCAGTCGCCTACACATTGATCGCCAACACCGTTGCGCCCAGCCAGCAGGGCTTTGCCCTGGGCCTGGGCAACAGCGCCGCCAAAGCCGGTGCGCTGTGTGGCGCGCTGATCGGCGGTATCGGCATGGGCATCGTGGGCCTGGCGCACAGCTTCTGGCTGGTAGCACTCACGTACGCCTTGGCCGCCCTGGGCATCCGCGCGATTCGTTCGTTCACCCGAACACCCGAGACATCCGGTTTTTCTGTCAATACTTCTAACAACTGAAAGGCAAGGTCATGAACAAATCGCAACTGGCAGTTCTGCTGCCACTTCTAGGGTCGATAAGCGTGCCCGCCTGGGCCGATGAGAGTGAAGGTACGCAAGCCGCACCCACCAACCTGCAACTGCAGGCCACGGTCGTGTCGGCCACCCGCAGTGAAACCAGCATCGCGGCGATTCCAGGCTCGGTGCAGGTGATCAGCGAAGAGCAGATCCGCCAGCAAGCGGGTGCCGGTCGCCGGGTTGCAGACATCCTCGGGCAACTGGTACCAGGCATCGCCCCCTCCAGCGGCGGCATGAGCAACTTCGGCCAGACGCTTCGTGGGCGCAATACCCTGATCCTGATCGACGGGGTATCCCAGAACGCCACACGTGACAACTTCCGCCAGCTCAACAGCGTCGCGCCGGAAAGCATCGAGCGTATCGAAGTCATTTCCGGTGCCAGCAGTGTCTACGGTGCGGGCGCGTCAGGCGGCATCATCAACATCATCACCAAGCGCAACAAAGGTGAAGAGCTGGCGTTGAGCAGCAAGATCGGCATGACCACCGGCAACAACTTCAGCCATAAAGGTTTCTCCTACGAAGCGTTCCAAAGCGCCACGGGCCGCAGTGGCCCGGTGGATTGGTATCTCTCGGCCAACGCTGTGCAACGCAACGACCAGTTCGACGGTAACGGCAAGCGCATTCCCCAGGACACGTCCCAGGGCAGCAACATGGACACCGACACCTACGACCTGCAAGGTCGCTTCGGCTACGAGCTGGATGACGACAAGAAAATCACGCTGTCCCTGCAAGACTACAAGGACGAACAAGACACGCGTTACACCAAGAATCCACGCGTCACCAACACCGCAGTCGCGGTAAAAGGCCTGGACCTGGACGATCAACCGTTCACCCACAACCAGGCAGTAAACCTCAATTACGCCGATCAGGATTTCTACGGCCAAAGCCTGCAGGTCGAAAGTTATTGGCGGCGTGCCGACGCGCTGTTCTTCCCCGACCTGTCCAGGGGCCGCGCGGGCGTGTCCGACAACAACAGCGTGCAAGATGTTTACGGCCTGCGAGCGGCCATCGACACGCCAATGCCGGACATTGGCACAGCGACCGGCAACCTGGTGTGGGGTGCCGATTATGATCATGAAACCTCACGTCAGCGTGGCGACCAGTACCGGGTCAACGGCCTCACCTACACCAAGACCGGTACCACGTTCGAACTGGGGCCGGACATCCAGACCACCACCAAAGCTATTTTTGGCCAACTGTCCTACGACATCGACGACTGGACCCTGCGTGGCGGTGTACGTCGCGAGTGGATCGAAAGCGACATTGCCGACAGCATTGCGTACGGCGAAATCGTCCAGACCGGTAATCGCGCGACCCTGCCAGGGGGCACCCTCAAATACGATGACACCCTCTACAACCTCGGGGCGGTGTACCACCTGAGCGAAAACCAGGATGTATTCGTCAACTTCAGCCAGGGCTTTTCCCTGCCGGACATCCAGCGCTTCCTGCGCGACGTCAGCAGCACTTACGACATTCAAAAACTGAATGCTCAGGCCCTGAAGGTCGACAGCTACGAGCTGGGCTGGCGTGGGAATTGGGACAAGTGGCTGGCGAACGTCACCGCGTATGAAAACACCTCGGATGTCACTCAGTTCTACGATGCCAATGATCGTGTGTTGCGCCTGGTGAACCAGAAAGAGCGCGTGCGCGGCATCGAAACCAGCCTGACGTACAACGTCACCGATCAATGGTCGGTGGGTGGGACTTACGCTTACGCCAAAGGCGAAACCCGCCAGAACGGACAATGGATCGACTTGCCGGCGACACGTATTGCCCCCGCCAAGACGACGGCCTTTGTTGGCTATGACCGCGGCGACTACAGCGTGCGCTTGCAAGGCATGCGCCTGGCCGACTACGACGCGGCGTTCAAAGACAACAACGGCCGCGATATCCAAGGCTACACGCTGGTCGACCTGCTGGGTTCCGTGAGACTGCCGGTGGGTCGCCTGGAAGGTGCGGTGTACAACCTCAGCAACCGCAACTACCAGAACATGTTCGCCCAGGCCAACGCCCGCGCGCCTTACCCGAATGCCGAGGGTCGCACCTTCAGCATGAGTTACGCCGTGGATTGGTAACCACCTGACGCTGCGCGCTAAAACACAAACCCCGCCTTTTGAGCGGGGTTTGTTGTTTTACAGCCTTACCACATCAGATCATCAGGAATCTGATAGGCCGCATACGGATCGTCCTCGTCCGGCACCTGGCTTTCGGTGAGGATATTGAGCTGCACGATACGCTCCGGTGCGCGCTCCTGGATCTTCAGCGCCGCTTCGCGCGGGATCACCTCATAGCCGCCACCGTGATGCACGATCGCCAGGGAACCGTTGCTCAGCTTGTTGCGCATCAACGTATTGACCGACAGGCGCTTGACCTTCTTGTCATCCACGAAGTTGTAGTAGTCCTCGGTGGTCAGCTTGGGCAGGCGCGAGGTCTCGATCAGTTGCTTGACCTGGGTCGTACGGGCCTTGGCCTCGGCTTTTTCCTGTTGCTGACGGTTCAACTCCTGGTCACGCTTGACCTTCTCGGCCATCGCTTCCTGGGCCAGGCGCGCCTGGGTGTCATCGGCCTCGGCCTGCCCCTTGTGGACCAGGCGCTGCTGTTTCTGTTTCTCTTTGCCGACCTGCTTGGCCTGCTTTTGGTTGACCAGACCTGCTTTAAGCAACTGGTCGCGAAGGGAAAGGCTCATGGTGCTTACTCACTTAGGCAACTGCTCAACCGCAGCTGGACACGTTCTTTTCCTGGCGTTTGGCTTCGCCCCACAGGGCGTCCAACTCTTCGAGGGTGCAATCTTCCATGGATTGGCGCGTATCGCGCAATGCCTGTTCGATAAATCGGAAACGTCGCTCGAATTTGGCATTGGCGCCGCGCAAGGCGGTTTCCGGGTCGACCTTGAGGTGACGAGCCAGGTTGACCGCCGCAAACAGCAGGTCACCGACTTCATCGGCGATGGCCGCCGGATCGTTATCGGCCATGGCTTCGAGCACTTCGTCCAACTCTTCGCGCACGTTATCCACCACCGGCAAGGCCGCCGGCCAGTCGAAACCGACCTGGCTGGCGCGCTTCTGCAATTTGGCGGCACGGGACAAGGACGGCAAGGCCGTCGGCACATCGTCGAGCAAGGACAGTTGCTCTGGCGCGTCGGATTTTTCCGCACGCTCCTCGGCCTTGATCTGCTCCCAACGTTCCTTTACCTGTTCTTCGCTCAGCTGAGGAATATCCAGTGGCGCATACAGATCGCCGGTCGGGAACACATGGGGATGACGGCGAATCAGCTTGCGCGTGATGCTGTCGATCACCCCGGCAAATTCGAAGCGCCCCTCTTCCCGCGCCAGTTGGCTGTAATACACCACCTGGAACAACAGGTCGCCCAACTCACCTTGCAGATGATCGAAATCGCCGCGCTCGATGGCGTCGGCCACTTCGTAGGCCTCTTCCAGGGTGTGCGGGACAATGGTGGCGTAGGTTTGCTTGATATCCCACGGGCACCCGTATTGCGGGTCTCGCAGGCGGCTCATCAGGTGCAGCAGGTCTTCAAGTGAATACATCATTCTATTTCCGATCAGGTATGAACACCGCCGATCAAATGTGGGAGGGGGCTTGCCCCCGATTGCGGTGGGTCAACCAAGAATCTGGTACCTGACACTCCGCTTTCGGGGGCAAGCCCCCTCCCACATTTCAGACTGTGTTCATCCAGACGTTCATGGGGTACGGTTGCGCCGCGTCTCAATGATGTTCGGCAACTGGGAAATCCGCCCCAGCAACCGCCCCAACGCGTCCAGCCCCGGGATCTCGATGGTCAGGGACATCAACGCCGTGTTGTCCTCTTTATTCGAGCGGGTGTTGACCGCCAGCACGTTGATCCGCTCGTTGAGCAGCACTTGCGAGACGTCACGCAGCAAACCGGAACGGTCGTAGGCGCGGATGATGATGTCCACCGGGTAGGTGAGCACCGGCACCGGGCCCCAACTGACCTGGATAATCCGCTCCGGCTCGCGCCCGCCCAGTTGCAGCACCGAAGCGCAGTCCTGGCGGTGAATGCTCACGCCACGGCCCTGGGTGATGTAGCCGACGATGGCGTCGCCCGGCAGAGGCTGGCAGCAACCGGCAATTTGCGTCAGCAGGTTGCCCACGCCCTGGATCTGGATATCGCCACGTTTGCCAGGCTTGTAGCCGGTGGCCTTGCGCGGGATGAGCTCCAGTTGCTCGTTGCCACGCTCCGGCTCCACCAACTGCTGGGCCAGGTTGACCAGTTGCGCCAGGCGCAGGTCGCCAGCCCCGAGGGCGGCGAACATGTCTTCGGCGACCTTCATGTTGGCCTTCTCGGCCAGCTTGTCGAAGTCCACCTGGGGCAGGCCGAGGCGCGCCAATTCGCGTTCGAGCAGGGTCTTGCCGGCGGCGACGTTCTGGTCGCGCGCCTGCAATTTGAACCAGTGGACGATCTTCGCCCGCGCCCGCGACGTGGTGATGTAGCCCAGGTTCGGGTTCAGCCAGTCGCGGCTCGGCGTACCGTGCTTGCTGGTGATGATCTCGACCTGTTCACCGGTCTGCAGGCTGTAGTTGAGCGGTACGATGCGCCCATTGATCTTGGCGCCACGGCAGTTGTGGCCGATTTCGGTGTGTACGCGGTAGGCAAAGTCCAGCGGCGTGGCGCCTTTGGGCAAGTCAATGGCGTGGCCGTCGGGGGTGAAGATATAGACCCGGTCCGGCTCGATATCCACGCGCAGCTGTTCGGCCAGGCCGCCGATATCGCCGAGTTCTTCGTGCCACTCCAGCACTTGGCGCAGCCAGGAGATTTTCTCCTCGTACTGGTTGGACCCGGCCTTGACGTCGGTGCCCTTGTAGCGCCAATGCGCGCATACACCCAGCTCTGCCTCTTCGTGCATGGCGTGGGTGCGGATCTGCACTTCCAGCACCTTGCCCTCGGGGCCAATCACCGCCGTATGCAGCGAGCGATAACCGTTTTCCTTGGGGTTGGCGATGTAGTCGTCGAATTCCTTGGGGATGTGCCGCCACAGGGTGTGGACGATACCCAGCGCGGTGTAGCAATCGCGCATTTCCGGCACCAGCACGCGCACCGCACGCACATCGTAGATCTGGCTGAAGGCCAGGCCCTTGCGCTGCATTTTGCGCCAGATCGAATAGATATGCTTGGCGCGGCCACTGATGTCGGCATCCACACCCGTGGCCTGCAACTCGGCCCGCAATTGGCCCATTACGTCGGTGATGAAGCGCTCACGGTCGAGCCGCCGCTCATGCAGCAGGGTAGCAATTTGTTTGTATTGGTCGGGCTCAAGGTAGCGAAAGGACAAATCCTCCAGCTCCCACTTGATATGGCCGATACCCAGGCGGTGGGCCAGGGGCGCGTAGATGTCGAAGACTTCGCGGGCGACGCGGTTGCGCTTCTCGTCATCAGCGGTCTTCACCGCACGGATCGCGCAGGTACGTTCGGCCAGCTTGATCAGCGCGACACGCACGTCGTCGACCATCGCCACCAGCATCTTGCGCAGGTTTTCCACCTGGCCCTGGGTGCCCAGCACCATCGATTGGCGCGGGCTGAGGCTGGCACTGATGGCGGCCATGCGCAGCACGCCGTCGATCAGCTTGGCCACCACCGAACCAAAGCGCTGGCCAACGGTAGCCAACGGGATGTGCCCTTCACGCACGCCGCGATAGAGCACGGCGGCGATCAGCGAATCCTGGTCCAGCTTGAGATCGGCGAGGATCTCAGCGATTTCCAACCCGGTACGAAAGCTGGAAGTGCCCTCCGCCCACAGGTTCTTGGCCGCATTGTCTTGCTGTTCAGACTCACGAGCGAACTCGCAGGCTGCTTTCAAGGCTTCACGGTCCAGTGCCGGGTCGACACTGACGGCATGATCCAGCCATGCCTCGAGATTGATACTGCCGTCGGTGTTGATCGGCTGGTGTGCTCTCACCTGTACCATCTTGCTTACCTTCCCTACGACGCACCTTCGATGCGCCAGAATCATCGCCGACCTTTTTACTGCGAACTCCGTGGCAGGTCATAGGCCTTGGAGATCGCAGGCCAGTCGGATTAAACGGGCATCCTAGCCCGCTTCAAATAACGCCATGGCCTCGACATGCGCTGTCTGCGGAAACATGTCGAGGATCCCGGCACGTTTTAGCCGGTAGCCTTGCTTGACCAGCTCAACCGTGTCCCGCGCCAGCGTCGCCGGGTTACAGGACACATACACCAGGCGCTTGGCCCCCAGGGTGGCGAGCTTGCGCACAACCTCCAGGGCACCATCGCGGGGTGGGTCCAAGAGTACCGCAGAAAAGCCCTGTTTGGCCCATTCCACGTCATTCAAAGGCTGGGACAAATCGGCCTGAAAAAACTGCACATTATGCAAATTGTTGCTGATGGCGTTCCGTGCAGCCCGGTCCACCATGGCCTGCACGCCTTCCACCGCCACCACTTCGCGCACCTGTTTCGCCAGCGGCAGGGCGAAGTTGCCCAGGCCGCAAAACAGGTCCAGCACCCGCTCATCGGGTTGTGGTGCCAGCCAGTTCAGGGCCTGGGCAACCATCGCCTCGTTGACCCCGGCGTTGACCTGGACAAAATCCCCTGGTCGGTACGCCAACTCCAAGTCCCATGCGTCCAATCGAAAACCCAGCGACTGATCAGGCTCGACAGGCTCCGGCTGGCCTTCGCCATGCAGCCACAACTGGGCTTCATGGAAGTTACAAAATTCTTTCAGGATCAGCAGGTCCGCATCCGACAACGGCGCCATATGCCGCAGCAACACGGCGCTGGACGACCCGCTGAACACCTCCACATGCCCCAATGCCTGAGGCTTGCTCAAGCGACGCAGCATGTTCGGCAGACGCTGCATGATCGGTTGCAAGGCCTGTACCAGCACCGGGCAATCGTCGATGGCGACAATGTCCTGGCTGGCCACGGCGCGGAAACCGACTTCCAGTTTCCTGGCCTTGGCATCCCAACGCACGGCCACTCGGGCGCGACGCCGATAGCCAAACTCCGGCCCGCTCAACGGCGCGGCCCATTCTTGCGGTTCGACACCGGCCACACGGGACAGTTGCTCGGCGAGCATGCGCTGTTTCAGGGCGAGTTGTTCGTCATGGGGCAAGTGCTGCACGCTGCAACCGCCGCAGCGGCCAAAGTGCGCGCACGGTGCCGGGCGGCGTAATTCGCTGGCCTTGAACACCCGCTCGGTACGCGCCTCGACCACCTTACCGTGGGCGCCCAGCACCCGCGCTTCCACCTCTTCGCCGGCCAACGCGCCGTTGACGAACCAGGTGCGCCCCTCAAAGAACACGATGCCACGGCCATCATTGGCCAGGCGCTCGATGGTCAGGCGCTGCTTCTTGCCTACAGGAATCTGCGGGGCCCGGCTGCCGCCCGTCGGTTGGAAGCGCAGGCCTCTCTCGTGCTTGGCCATCAGTTGGGTTCGTCGAAAATGCCGGTCGACAAGTAACGGTCGCCTCGGTCACAGATGATCGCGACGATCACCGCGTTTTCCACTTCCTTGGACAGGCGCAGCATGCCAGCCACGGCCCCACCGGACGACACGCCGCAGAAGATACCTTCTTCACGGGCCAGGCGACGGGTGGTGTCTTCGGCTTCACGCTGGGCCATGTCGATGATGCGATCCACCCGCGAGGCGTTGTAGATCTTCGGCAGATACTCCTCGGGCCAGCGCCGGATACCGGGGATCGCCGCGCCTTCCATCGGTTGCAGGCCGATGATCTGGATCGCAGGATTCTGCTCCTTGAGGTAGCGCGAGTTGCCCATGATGGTGCCGGTAGTGCCCATGGAGCTGACGAAATGGGTAATCGTGCCTTGGGTCTGGCGCCAGATTTCCGGGCCGGTGGTGGTGTAGTGCGCTTCGGGGTTATCACCGTTGGCGAACTGGTCCAGTACCTGGCCACGGCCTTCGGCGGCCATGCGCTCGGCAAGGTCGCGGGCACCTTCCATGCCTTCTTCCTGGGTGACCAGCACCAGTTCGGCGCCATAGGCGGTCATCGCCGCCTTGCGCTCGGCGCTGCCGTTGTCGGGCATGATCAGCACCATTTTGTAGCCCTTGATCGCCGCGGCCATGGCCAGGGCAATCCCGGTGTTACCCGAGGTGGCTTCGATCAGGGTATCGCCCGGCTTGATCTGCCCGCGCAGCTCGGCGCGAGTGATCATCGACAACGCCGGGCGGTCCTTGACCGAACCAGCCGGGTTGTTCCCTTCGAGCTTGAGCAACAGGGTATTGCTGGTTTCACCCGCCATGCGTTGCAAGCGGACCAGGGGCGTATTGCCGACGCAATCGGCGATTGTAGGGTACTGCAAGGTCATGGCGTATTCGCAATCCAGACTGCGGGGGCGAACATCATACCGGGAAAGCCAGGCGCGCCATATCACGCAAAGTGTGGTGCTTATGGCTTATAGGAATAAGCGAGGGAGGTGGCGGCTGGGTGGACGCTATCGGGGGCAAGCCCCCTCCCACACTGGACCGCATTCTCATGCAGGAACTCCGTCAACTGTGGGAGGGGGCTTGCCCCCGATAGCCGCACCTCGATAACCCGCCTAGCCCAAATGCCCGTCACCATGATTTTTCTGAAAGACCTCCTCTCCCATCGCCGCAATCTGCCCTTCGATCAATGCATCAAACGGCTTGAGCAACGGCTCAAACGAAACCGGCGCCTCCAGCACCTGCAACGCCTGCACGATCGCTTCGACCGTCGACAATGCCCCCGGCCCCGGCGCCTTGCGCAGCCGATAACGCGACACGCCACCCTCGGCCAGGGCCACCCGGGGCAACGCCGCCAATAAAGGGTTGAGGTGCAGCAGTTTGCGCGCCTTGCGCCAGGTGCCATCGGGCACCACCAGCAACAGCGGCTGATCGTCGGGCGCATAGGCTTGCAGCGGCTGGGCGTCGTCGGCGGGGAACAACAGCCGCGCCTGATAGCCGGGCGGGCTCAATAGCGTCGGCAGATCATCAAAGACCTCCCCCACCACCAGTTGCACATTGTTCAAACCCAACGCCGCCAGCCGCGCGGTATTGAGCGCATGGTTGACCTCGCTCGGATGCTGCAACAGCAACACACGGGTACGGCTGTCGAGGCGGGGGATCAGCGCGCACAGGCAATGGGCAGCGGGCCTGTGACAGCGGGAACATTGGGGTCGGGACATGGTTCTTCAGGCCTGGTTGAGCTGGGCTTTGAGTAAATCGCGGAAGGTCTGGATCAGCGGTTCGCGACTGCGGCCACGGCGCATGATCATCGAGAACGGCGCCTGGTAGCCGAAGGTCGCCGGCAGCAATACGCGCAGGTCACCCTTGTCAGCCCAGGCCTGGGCGTAGTGCTCGGGCAGGTAGCCGATATAGGCGCCGGACAGCACCAGGATCAACTGTGCCTCCATACTTTCCACCGTGGCGGCGCTGTGCTTGAAACCATGGCGCGCCAGTTCCGCCTGGCTCCAGTAGCCGCGCCCGACCATGCGTTGCTGGGTAATCACTTGTTCGGGGATACGCCGCTCGTTGAACAGTGGGTGGCGAGTGCTGCAATACAGCCAGTGTTGCTCGCGGTACAGCGGCATGTAGACCAGCCCGCTCATGCGATTGGAGAAGGCACCGATGGCCAGGTCGAGGCGATTGTCCTGCACGCCCAGTTGCAGTTCGTACGGGCTCATCACCGACAAATGCAAATGCACCGCCGGGTGTTCCAGGCTATAGGCGCCGATGACTTCGGCGAACGGCAGGGCCTTGTCGCTGACGGTAGAGTCGAGCACGCCGAGCTTGAGGGTACCGCGCAACTCACCCTTCAATGCGGCGGCGTATTGCTCGAAGCCTTCCAGTTCGCCGAGCAGGCGCAGGGTTTCCTGGTGGAACAACTCGCCCTTGCTGGTCAGGCTGAACCCGCCCCGGCCGCGATGACACAGCACCAGGCCCAACGCCGACTCCAACTGGCTCATATAGGTGCTGATGGCCGAGGTGGACAGGTTGAGTTCGTGCTGGGCATTGGCGAACCCCTGGTGGCGCACGACGCTGACGAAGATGCGCAGGAGTTTCAGGTCGGGCAAGGCGTTGGCCATCGGGCCTCCAAAAACGCGGTAACTGTAGGAGCAATCTCGCGCCTACAAGAATCGTCAGAGTCTACCTCAGCCATTAGTTTAGAAAAATCTGAACTAAGTATTTGCCCCTGGCGATTCTTCCCTCCCCTGGCTTTTCGCAGAATCGACCCCTAATAAACAAAACAACGCTGAGGCAATCCTGTGGACAAGATTTTCCACCAACCACTGGGCGGCAACGAAATGCCGCGCTTCGCCGGCATCGCCACCATGATGCGACTACCCCACCTACAGTCGGCCAAGGGCCTGGACGCCGCGTTTATCGGCGTACCGCTGGACATCGGCACGTCGTTGCGCGCCGGCACCCGCTTCGGGCCGCGTGAAATCCGCGCCGAATCGGTGATGATCCGTCCTTACAACATGGCCACCGGCGCCGCACCGTTCGATTCGTTGTCGGTGGCCGACATCGGCGACGTGGCGATCAACACCTTCAACCTGCTCGACGCCGTGCGCATCATCGAAGAAGCCTACGACGAAATCCTCGAACACAACGTGATCCCCATGACCCTGGGTGGCGACCACACCATCACCCTGCCGATCCTGCGGGCGATCCACAAGAAACACGGCAAGGTCGGGCTGGTGCACATCGATGCCCACGCTGACGTCAATGACCACATGTTCGGCGAGAAAATCGCCCACGGCACCACCTTCCGCCGCGCGGTGGAAGAAGGCCTGCTCGATTGTGACCGTGTGGTGCAGATCGGCCTGCGTGCCCAGGGCTACACCGCCGAAGACTTCAACTGGAGCCGCAAGCAGGGCTTCCGGGTGGTCCAGGCCGAAGAATGCTGGCACCACTCCCTCGCACCGTTGATGGCCGAAGTACGCGAAAAAGTCGGTGGCGGCCCGGTGTACCTGAGTTTCGACATCGACGGTATCGACCCAGCCTGGGCACCTGGCACCGGCACCCCAGAAATTGGTGGGCTGACCACGATCCAGGCAATCGAGATCATCCGTGGTTGCCAGGGCCTCGACCTGATTGGTTGCGATCTGGTCGAGGTTTCGCCGCCCTACGACACCACCGGCAACACCTCGCTGCTGGGCGCCAACCTGCTGTACGAAATGCTCTGCGTACTGCCCGGCGTGGCCCATCGCTGATGAGCGCCCATGAAGTGTTGAAAGCTGCGGCCGACTTGGTGTCAGCCTTCGCGCGCAATGATCGCGAGGCTTACTTCGGCGCGTTCAGCGCCGATGCCAGCTTCGTGTTCTACACCCTCCCCCAGCCGCTGCTCAGTCGCGATGCCTACCAGGCGTTGTGGGACAGTTGGCGGCGGGACGAGGGATTCGAAGTGCTGTCCTGCACCTCGAGCAACGCCTTTGTCTGCCTGCAAGGCGACGTGGCGATTTTCATGCATGACGTGGCCACAGAGCTGCGCATGAACGGGGAGCAATTTTTTAGCCAGGAACGCGAGACCATTGTCTTCAAACGGCAAGGGCTGCGCGCAGAACAACAAGAAGGCCTATGGCTGGCCTGTCACGAACATTTGTCCGCTATGCCGGAAGGGCTGCCGCCCCCTTAGCCAATGTGATCGGAGCTGATCATGAATAATAAAAACAACGACAACAGTATTCGCAAAATAGAAACCAACGGGGTCGAACAGATCCCGGACCACGAACGTACCGCGGGGCCCAAGGATCTGTTTCGCCTGATCTTCGGCGGTGCCAATACCTTTGCCACCGCCGTGCTGGGTTCCTTTCCGGTGTTGTTCGGCTTGTCGTTCCAGGCTGGGGTCTGGGCGATTGTGCTGGGCGTGCTGGTGGGGGCCGTGATTTTGGCGCCCATGGGCCTGTTCGGGCCGATCAATGGCACCAATAACGCCGTGTCTTCCGGCGCGCACTTTGGCGTGCATGGGCGAATTGTCGGTTCGTTTTTGTCATTGCTGACCGCGATTGCGTTCTTCTCACTGTCGGTGTGGAGTTCCGGCGATGCCCTGGTCGGCGGTGCGAAACGCCTGATCGGCCTGCCGGAAACCGACCTGACCCTGGGCCTGGCCTACGGCGTATTCGCGATTCTCGTGCTGACGGTGTGCATCTACGGCTTTCGCTTCATGCTGTGGGTCAACCGCATTGCCGTGTGGGCGGCGAGCCTGCTGTTCCTGCTGGGCATCTTCGCGTTCGCGCCAACCTTCGACAGCCACTTCGCCGGCACCGTCGCGATGGGCCAGAGCGGTTTCTGGGCGGCCTTTATCGGCGCCGCGCTGGTGGCCATGAGCAACCCGATCTCCTTCGGGGCGTTCCTGGGTGACTGGTCGCGCTATATCCCGCGGGAAACCCCGAAGGGCCGGATCATGCTGGCCGTGGTCCTGGCGCAGGTCGCCACCTTGATTCCGTTCCTGTTCGGCCTGGCTACCGCCACCATCGTGGCGATCAAGGCGCCGGACTACATCGCGGCCAACAACTATGTCGGCGGCTTGCTGGCGGTGGCACCTAGCTGGTTCTTCCTGCCGGTGTGCCTGATTGCAGTGATCGGCGGCATGTCCACCGGCACCACGTCGCTGTATGGCACCGGGCTGGACATGTCCAGCGTGTTTCCGCGCGTTTTGTCGCGGGTCAAGGCCACGCTGCTGATCGGGGTGATGTCGATTGCCTTCATCTTTATCGGACGTTTCGCCGCCAACCTGGTGCAAAGCGTGTCGACCTTCGCCGTGCTGATCATCACCTGCACCACGCCGTGGATGGTGATGATGATCATCGGCCTGATCGTACGCCGAGGCTTCTACTGCCCGGATGACCTGCAGGTGTTCACCCGCGGCGAAACCGGTGGCCGCTACTGGTTCAGCCATGGCTGGAACTGGCGCGGGCTGGGGGCCTGGATCCCGAGTGCGCTGGTGGGCCTGTGCTTCGTCAACTTGCCTGGGCAGTTTGTCGGGCCGCTGGGCAACTTGGCCGAGGGTATCGATATCAGCCTGCCGGTGACGCTGGGGCTGGCCTCGGTGGTGTACCTGACCTTGCTTCGCCTGTTCCCGGAACCGGCTGCCGTCTATGGGCCAACGGACCCTCGCAGCCAGCGCACTGACGCGCGCGCGCAATCAGCGCAGCAACAGACCGCCTGACCCCAATAAAAAAGATAATCGGAGACTCGCCGTCATGGCTTTGGATTTATTCGTCGTACTCATCTACGCCGCCGGCATGCTTGTGCTCGGCTACTACGGCATGCGCCGCGCCAAGACTCACGAAGACTACCTGGTGGCCGGGCGTAACCTGCGGCCATCGCTGTACATGGGCACCATGGCCGCCACGGTACTGGGCGGCGCGTCCACCGTCGGTACCGTGCGCCTGGGCTATGTGCACGGCATCTCTGGCTTCTGGCTGTGTGCCGCATTGGGCATGGGGATCATCGCGCTGAACCTGTTTTTGGCCAAGCCGCTGTTGAAGCTGAAGATCTTCACCGTGACCCAGGTCCTGGAAAAACGCTACAACCCCATGGCTCGCCAGGCGAGTGCGGTGATCATGCTGGCCTACGCGCTGATGATCGGCGTGACCTCGATCCTGGCCATCGGCACGGTGCTGCAAGTGCTGTTTGGCCTGCCGTTCTGGATCTCGGTGGTGTTGGGCGGTGGCGTGGTAGTGGTGTATTCGACCATCGGCGGCATGTGGTCGCTGACCCTCACCGACATCGTGCAGTTCGTGATCAAGACCGTCGGCCTGATGTTTATCCTGCTGCCGATCTGCCTGTACCGCGTGGGCGGCTGGGATGAGCTGGTGGCCAAGCTGCCAGCATCGAGCTTCAGCTTCACCGCGATCGGCTGGGACACGATCATCACCTACTTCATGATCTACTTCTTCGGCATCCTGATTGGCCAGGACATCTGGCAGCGGGTGTTCACCGCCCGGGACGAAAAGGTCGCCCAGTACGCAGGCACTTTCGCTGGTTTCTACTGCATCCTCTATGGCCTGGCGTGTGCCTTGATCGGCATGGCGGCGCACGTGCTGATCCCGGATCTGGATAACGTCAATAACGCGTTTGCGGCGATCGTCAAAGCGTCGCTGCCGGATGGGATTCGCGGGCTGGTGATTGCGGCGGCACTGGCGGCGATGATGTCCACCGCCAGCGCGGGCTTGCTGGCGGCGGCCACCGTATTGACCGAAGACCTGCTGCCACGTTTACGCGGTGGTAAACAATCGAGCCTGGCAATCAACCGCCTGTTCACAATGTTGACCGGTATCGTCGTGCTGGGTATCGCACTGGTGGTAAATGACGTGATCAGCGCCCTGACCCTGGCCTACAACCTGCTGGTGGGTGGCATGCTGATCCCGCTGATCGGCGCGATCTTCTGGAAGCGGGCAACCACATCGGGGGCAATCACGTCCATGACCCTGGGCTTCGTGACGGCGCTGGTGTTCATGTTCAAGGATGGGCTGGATGCGAACACGCCGATCTACTACAGCCTGGCGGTGGCGTTGGTGAGCTTTGTGCTGGTGAGCTTGCTGTCGCGCCAGCCGGAGGCGGAGGTGGCTCGGGCGTTGTAAGAAATAACGGGTTTAGAGCGGTTTCTTCAGCGGGTGCGACGTCGGATGTCGCACCCGTTTTTTTTGCGTGGATTTTGGAGTTTCCGTTGGTCTGGACTGGTATTTCTGACAGTAGATATGAGGCTGAACGCAGCATTAGCTTGACACTGCAATGTCAAGCTGGAAACAGCTGGGCTTATAGTTACCTTTACGGAACGAGGTGTTGAAATGAAAAATCCAAAAGCTTCACATCCACCCGGACCTACAGTACCCGCCAACTTGCAAACCGGTGACAGGGTGCATCTGAACGGAAAAAATGTGGAGGTCTACTCCGGCCTATGTAGGCTCCTATTCAATAACGCAACAGGAAGCCTCGCTTTTCCTCTGTCTATAAGCCGCAACTACGCTCATGAAATTTACTTTCAAGTCGATCCCAATTACACCGGCGAGTTTTCCGTCGTTGGAGAGTACGCCCCAAACAGCCCGGTTAATGAGGATGATCGCAGCTTCGGGAAGACAAAAATCACCCGCTCTAAATAACACCTCTACAGACCTTTACTCCGCAACGCTCACACAGCTCGTAACGTGCTTCGTGTGAGCGCTTCCCAAGTCTTACCGACGACGCGGCCGACGCTGCTCATCATCAGTACGAATCGGCACCGGTTGCAGCGGTGGCTCGATCAAGCCCAGTGCAACGCCGAGGTCGTGGAGCCAATTTTGGATTTTCTCTTTCATGGTTGCCCCCTTTGAGGGTAATGCGGGTAGGCGCAAATTCTGTCGCCCTTTCCTACATTGATAGTAGCCCTAAGTCCTACGTATTGCTTGAACGAAACCACAACGAACTATTACCGAATCGATCCCAATCCTGACGGATCGCTCAAGCAATCGCGCGCGTGCCTGGCAGGGACTCGGCCTTGCCCTCTTGCTGCAGGTCGATCCATGCATTGAGGTTAGCGCCGAGCATACCCTTTCGCCACATCAGCCAGGTGGTCGCAGTGGCAAAATGCCCTGTCAACGGATGAACGGACACACCGTCCTTGCCCGGCAGGCTGTCGAGCATGGATTCAGACATCAAGGCCACACCGGAACCGGCGATGACGCAGGCGAGCATGCCCTGGTAAGACTCGATCTCAATCGCCCGGCCCATGGCGACGTGCTCGTGGGAAAACCAGGTTTCCAGGCGCGTGCGATAGGCGCAGCTGCGTCGGAAAGTGAACACCGAACGGCCAGCAACGTCCTGGGGGCCGCGCACCGGCGGGTGATCGGCTTCGCATATCAGCACCAGGCGTTCTTCGCACAGGGCTAAACCGTCCAACGAGGCGATGGTGATGGGCCCGTCCACAAAAGCAGCATCCAGGCGACCGGTAATCAACCCTTCGAGCAATTCACCGCTGGGCGCCGATTGCACCTGCAAGTTCACCATCGGGTACGCCTTGTGATAACGCGCCAACAGCTTCGGCAAGTGCACCGCCGCCGTGCTGTACATGCTGCCCAGTACAAAGTCGCCGGCCGGTTGCCCGCCTTGCACGGCGCCATGGGCTTCATCGTGCAGCGCCAGCAGACGGGTGCTGTAGTCCAGCAACACTTTGCCCGCCGGAGAAAGCTGCAAACGCTGGCGTTCGCGCACAAACAGCTCGACGCCGAGCTGTTCTTCCATCTGCCTGAGCCGGGTCGACAGGTTCGATGGCACACGGTGCAGGCGCTCGGCAGCGCGGGTGATGGAGCCCTCTTCCGCCACGGCCTGGAAAATGCGCAATTGACTGAACTCCACACCTTTCTCCAAAACTGAACAAGTTACTCACTATTATTCATTTTTACAGAAAGTCAATCCGCTTTAGCCTACAGGCATTCGCTTTCGTCCAGGACGCCTGCCCATGTCTGCGCTGATCCGCTTACTCGCCAGCTTTATCGCCCTGATGATGGCCATGGGCATTGGCCGCTTCGCCCTCACCCCGCAAATGCCCCATCTGCTCAGCGAAGGCCAGATCGACCTGACCGGCGCCGGGCTGATCGCCGCCGCCAATTACCTGGGTTACTTCGTGGGAGCGGTGGACTCGATCTTCGCCCGCAGCCATCACCATGTGCGTGGTCGCCTGTATGGCGGGCTGTGGTTGTGCGCGCTGCTGACCCTGGCCTCGTACTGGGCCCATGGGTTCTGGCCGCACCTGCTGTTGCGCTTCGGTACCGGCGTTGCAAGTGCCTGGGTATTGGTGATGATCACCAGCCTGAGCCAGCCACTGGCGATTGCCGCTGGACGTGCACGCCTGGGGGCGCTGGTGTTCGCCGCGCCAGGGCTGGGGATTCTGTTGACCGGATTGCTGGCGTTGGGCTCCAACCTGTTGGGCCAAAGCTCTGCAACGTTGTGGCTGGTCTATGGCGTCGTGGCGCTGGTGATGCTGCTGGCAATCTTGCCATGCTTGCCCCAGCCGTCCGCCGTCACTGCGCCTGTTGCAAGCCACGCCGACACAGCCAGCAACGGCAGCATTACCCACCTGTGCTGGATCTATGTGTTGTTCGGCCTGGGCTACATCATTCCGGCGACGTTCCTGTCACAGATGGCCAGCGCGCAATTCAAGGGCGCCTGGCAGGCCGATCTGTTCTGGCCCTGCTTTGGTTTGGCGGCGGCGATTGGCGTGGTGGTCGCAAGCCTGCGGCGCAAGGACCCGGACACCACCCGCCGCTGGCTGATGAGCACGTTGTGGCTGCAAGCGGCCGGCGTATTTGCCTGCCTGCTGGGTAACGGTTGGGGTCTGGCGCTGGGGGTGTTGCTGTGCGGCGGACCCTTCCTGGCCTGCATGCAGTTGGTGATGGCGCGCCTGCGGGACGTTGCGCCCCACGGCTATCAGCGCAACACCGGGCTGCTGACCGCCAGCTTTGCCATCGGCCAATTGAGTGGGCCGTTGCTGGCGTCGGTGAGCAGCCACCTGAGCGGTGGCCTGCAACCCGCGTTGCTGATCGCCGGTGCAGGCCTGTTAGTGGCGGGAGGGGTGTTGGTCAGCCCGCGACCAACGGTGCCGGCGCACGAACCTGCTCACGCCGCGCCAGCACCAGGAAAAACAGCCCACCCAGGAAGCAGCCGGTAAACCAGGCGAAGTTGGCCATGCCCTGCAAGGCTGGGGTAAAAGTGATCGCGACACCCACCAGCGTCGCGGGCAACAGGGCCTTGACCGCTGTCCAATTCACACCGCCGTCGAAGTAATAGCGCCCGCTGGGGCTGTCATCGAACAGCGCATCCACATCGATCTTCTGCTTTTTGATCAGGTAGAAGTCCACCAGCAGAATCCCGAACAGCGGCCCGATGAATGCCGCGAGGATGTCGAGGGTGTAGTGGATCATCAGCGGGTTATTGAACAAGTTCCACGGCGTAATGAAGATCGACGCCACCGCCGCGATCATCCCGCCGGCACGCCAGCTGATCTTGCTTGGCGCGACGTTGGCAAAGTCAAAGGCCGGGGACACGAAGTTGGCAACGATGTTGATGCCAATGGTCGCCGTCACAAAGGCAAAGGCCCCCAGCAACACGGCCATGCTGTTGTCGATTCGCGACACGGTGGCGATCGGGTCATGCAGCATTTCGCCAAACACCGGCAAGGTGCCCGAGACGATCACCACGGTGACCAGGGAGAACGCCAGGAAATTCACCGGCAACCCCCAGAAATTACCGCGCCGCACATCACGCATACTGCGGCAGTAGCGGCTGAAGTCGCCGAAATTCAGGGTCGGCCCGGAGAAATACGAGACCACCAGCGCCGTCGCCACAATGACCTGGCCAAACGCCTGCCAGCCCGACAGGGATTTCTCCGACAGGGTAAAGCTGATATTCGCCCAACCCGCCTTCCACACAATCCAACCCGCCAGGACGAACATCACCGCGTAGACCACCGGCCCGGCCCAGTCGATAAAACGGCGGATGGATTCCATGCCGGCCCAGAACACGGCCGCCTGCAGCACCCACAGGCTCAGAAAACCCAACCAGCCAAGGTAGGACAGGCCTGCGAAGTGCGGCTCTGCATACACGGCCATCTGCGGGAAAAAGCGCAGCACCACAATGATCAGGGCACTGGACGCCAGATAAGTCTGAATGCCATACCACGCCACGGCGATCAGGCCGCGAATCACCGCAGGAATATTCGCACCAAACACGCCAAACGCCAGCCGGCAGATGACCGGATAAGGCACCGCTGCTTGCTGACTGGGCTTGGCCACCAGGTTGGCAATCAATTGCACGATGCAAATACCCGCGAGCAAGGCGATTAACACCTGCCAACTGGCTAACCCGAGGGCGAACAGGCTGGCGGCGAATACATAGCCACCGACGCTGTGCACGTCGCTCATCCAGAACGCGAAGATGTTGTACCAGGTCCACTTCTGCGGCTGCGGGCCCAGGTCCTGGTTATACAGGCGGGGGCTGTAGCCTTTGGGCAATTGTTCGGTCATCGCTGGGCTCCTCGAAATACCGGCCTGCGCTGCCGTAACGGGATGCATACGGGAGGCGGCATGGTTTGTATACGATAGAGTCAGCAGAATGCGTGCCAATAGCACACAATCCCCCTGCAGCGCGGGTTGCAAAGGTATTTATGCTTGGCTAGAGGCTGGTAAGACGCTCAGCAACGGTGCACATAAATCCTGTACACAATCACCGGTGCACTCGATGTGCACACAAGTGCCCGACCGTGCAGCACGCCGCGGTCAGAAGAGTGCCCCACGCCATGTCCATCACCGCCAAGCCGGCCGACCAGCCTTGCAGCGTGGCCCAATTGCTCAGGTCATAGGTGCCATAGGCCACCAGGCCGAGCAAAGCACCCAGGCGCGCCGCGCGTTGCCAGCTTGCGCTGGGAAGGACCACCAAGACCACGCAACCGATGGCGTACAGGAGATAGAACAGCACGGCGGGCAACAGGCGAGGCTGATCAAGCATCAGTGGGCCCAGCAGGGATTTGTAGGTCGGGCCCATAAGGACGCCGAGCCAGAGGCCGTCGAGCACCAGAAAGGCGAACAAGGTGCCGAGGTAGGCGAAGACAGACGTCTTGGACATTGATACAACCTCTGTAGGAGCGAGCGTGCTCGCGAATGTATTCCAAGCGCATCGCTGCGTCGGATGTACCTTTTTCGCGAGCACGCTCGCTCCTACCAGAGAGCCAAGCGAACTCAGCTTAGTTCAATGCGATCCGCGTGAATCACAATCTGGCCCTGCTTGTAGAGTGCACCAATGGCTTTCTTGAAGTTGCCCTTGCTCACGCCAAACAAGTTGCTGATCACCGCCGGGTCGCTCTTGTCGCTGACCGGCAGGCTGCCGTTGTTTTCACGCAACTTGGCGAGGATCTTCGAGTTCAGGCTGGAGGCCGCTTCCTGGCCAACCGGCTGCAGGCTCAGGCTGATATTGCCATCGGCGCGGATCTCCTTGATAAAGCCCTTCTCTTCCTTGCCCGGGCGCAGGAACTTGAACACTTCGTTCTTGTGAATCAAGCCCCAGTGCTTGTTGTTGATAATCGCCTTGAAACCCATGTCGGTGGCTTCGGCCACCAGCAGATCGACCTCCTGGCCCACCTGGTAGTTGGCCGGCGTCTTGTCCAGGTAACGGTCCAGGCGTGCAGTCGCCGTGATGCGCTTGGTGTGCTTATCGAGGTAGACGTGCACCACGCAATATTCACCGGCGCTCAACTGGCGCTTTTCTTCCGAATACGGCAGCAACAGGTCCTTGGGCAAGCCCCAATCAAGGAACACACCAATACTGTTGACTTCGACGACTTTCAAACTGGCAAATTCGCCGACTTGAACTTTCGGTTTTTCGGTGGTGGCGATAAGTTTGTCATCGCTGTCCAGATAGATGAAAACGTTAAGCCAGTCTTCATCTTCACTGGGAATATCTTTGGGGATGTAACGATTAGGCAAGAGGATTTCGCCATCTTGCGCACCATCCAAGTACAAACCAAAGTTAGTGTGTTTAACCACTTGCAAGCTGTTGTAGCGCCCGACTAAAGCCATTTCCAATACCCTCATTGCGTGGGCGGCATTCTACCCGAGTTGCGTGCAGCACGCGCGCGCGCCTGAAAAATCGCGGCTGGCATGGCGTTCTACTGGCAGCGCCCCGCTCGTCAGATCAAACAGCTCGATTGCTCCACGGCACAACGGCCATTTCACCCCCAGCGTTACGAGTTAAAACAGTCAGTTAGGCGCTTATTGCAAAGTTAAAACCAGCTGATTTTCCAGCCCACTTATAATTCCAAGGGGATATTTACCAAGCAATTGTCAAGTATTTCCTGTACGATGCCTGGCCAAGTTAATTTTCTACAGGTTAGTGGCCGCCATGCGCGTAAAAGCATCCAACAGCAAAGCAAAGCCAGCTCCCGCCGTTGAAACCAGCGAATCGATCAACAGCCAGATTGCTGCGTTCCTCAAATCCGGTGGCGAAATCCAGCAGATTGCCAAGGGCGTGAGCGGCCAGACTTTCGGCCCGTCCAAGCAAATCAGCCTGGGCAAGAAGTAACCCCCGCGCAACGCACCTGGTCCCTAAGCGTCTTGCCTTCAAGGCGCTAGGACTAGAGCCCGAAATACCCGCCTGCCTGATCCTCTAATACGTTAATCGACGAACGGGACTCATCGCCTGGCATTCGCCGGTATGCTTGCACACGTCTAGCACGGGCATCTGCGCGATTTTTCCGTCACTGCTCCTCGCTTTTCATGGAGTGAAGCATGCTCAAACCCTATATCTTCCTGGTCAGTGCCTTGGCCGCCAGCCCGCTTGCCCAAGCGCAGATCTTCCAGCGCGAATTGGGCGACTTCGACCTTAAATTGGGCACCACCCCCAGCCGCAGCATGGCCCAGGGCCTGGTCAAGCCGACATCGCCCGGCAGTGATTCATTCCATGGCGGCCTGGACCTCAGTCACGACAGCGGTCTGTACATCGGCCAGTTTTCCCCGAACATGGGCCTGTCATCGACCAGCAACCTCGAGGTCGATTCCTACATGGGCTTCAAACATCCTTTCGACCAG
This sequence comes from Pseudomonas fluorescens, assembly GCF_001708445.1. Classification (NCBI taxonomy): domain Bacteria; kingdom Pseudomonadati; phylum Pseudomonadota; class Gammaproteobacteria; order Pseudomonadales; family Pseudomonadaceae; genus Pseudomonas; species Pseudomonas fluorescens. The sequence continues at coordinate 4,941,910 of NZ_CP015637.1, read as the reverse complement.
ACCCTCGGCTACGAAGTAGGGCTGATCCACTACAGCTACCCCACACTCAGCCTCAGGAACAGCCAGGAGTTCTACGGTGGCCTGAACCTGTTGGGCAACCGCTTCGGTGCATCCTTCAGCAACGACCCCGACCGCCAGGACAGCACGCTGTTTGCCGACCTCAGCGGCACCCAGCCTTTCGGCATTGGTGTCAGCATGAAGTACACCACCCATCAACTGGGTACGCCAGCGTCGGTGGAAGGCGGCGCCATCAGCAGTTTCAGCGACTGGTCGGTGCAGTTTTCCCGCGCCTGGAAAGGCATTGACCTAGACCTGATCTACAGCGGCTCCAGCCTCACCGGCAGCGATTGCTCGGCCTACTCCGGACACAATTCGCAATGCGATGGCCTGTTGACCTTGAAGGCCGCGCGGTCGTTTTATTGATGGGCTGAACTGTGGTGCCTGCCGCGGGTTCACATGCACTAACCCCCTCCCGCGCAAGGACCCGCCCATGCTGCAACGGCTCAAACTTCTGCTGGTATTGCTGGCCCTGAGCCTGGTGCTCGCCGGCTGCAATCGCGTGGGCCTGGCCTACCGCAATCTCGATGTCATCATCCCCTGGACCCTCAGTGACTACCTGGACATGACCCCCGGGCAAAAGACCTGGTTCAACGACACACTCAAGGAACACCTGGCCTGGCACTGCACCACACAATTGCCGGGTTATCTGGATTGGCTCGACCGCCTGCAACAGATGGTCGACAACCACCAGGTCACCGACGCCGCACTACAGACCCGCACCGTCGAAGCCAAGCAGGCGATTGCCGAGATTGCGCAACAGGTCACCCCGTCAGCGATCCAATTGCTGCAAGGCCTGGACGACCAACAGGTCAAGGACATGAACCAAGCCCTGGCCAAAGACCTGCGCAAACGCCAGGACGAATACCTCAAGCCGCCCCTCCCCCAGCAGATCAAGGAACGCGCCGAGCGCATGAACAAGCGCCTGGAGACCTGGATGGGCCCGCTCAGCGCCAGCCAGCAGAACCGCGTGATGACCTGGTCAATCGACCTGGGTGAACAGAACCAGCAGTGGATCGGCAACCGCGCCCGCTGGCAGGCGCAATTTATCGAAGCGGTGCAACACCGTGACGGCGCCGATTTCCCGCAGAAAATCGAGCAATTGCTGGTGAACCGCGAAAGCCTATGGACTCCAGAGTATCGCGTCGCCTACGCCCAGACTGAAACAGCTGCCCGTAGCCTGCTCGTGGATCTGACGGCTGAAAGCACAGTGCAGCAACGGCTGAAACTCTCGCAAAAAATCGACAAGGTCCGCAGTGACTTCCAGGCGCTCAAGTGCCTGAAAAGCGTGCAACCCTAGCCCGGCGCCAAGGTTCCCAGCCAAGCCACCAGCCCCAGGATCAATACCACCGCGCCGAACTCCAGGGCCATGCTGCGCCGCAGCACGCGGCCCGCAGCGGCAGTGTCGCCCGCCGCCAGGGACCGTTGCAGAAACGGAACCAGATGGAAACGATTGAGTGCCGCCAGCCCCAGCATCAAGCTAAAAACGCCGAGCTTCAGGCCCAACAGGATCGCGTAGACACTGCCGTTGATGCCGTCCAGGTTCGGCCCCACCACCAACAGATAATTGACCCCACCGGTGACGATCAGCACCGCGACGAATCCCGCGCCGATACGCTCAAACCCTGCAAGTGCCCCGGCCAACACCTCGACGCGATAACGGTCCCGAAACAATGCGCGCCTCAACAACAGCCCAAACGCCGCCAACGCCCCGACCCAGCCTCCCGCAGCCAGCAGATGTGCCGCGTCGCTGATGATGTGCCACGCGCCCAGCATCCCTTCGTGCATCACGCCGTGCCCACTCCAGACCAGTGTCACGAGCGCGACGCCCCCCAACACCGTGGCCGGCAGCAAGCGGGTAGTACACCCTGCCAGGACCAGCGCCACGATACGCAGGCACCAGGCCACACCCAGGTCGGTCTGCCAGAGCATCATCTGCAAATGTGGCCATAACGCCTGCCAATCGCTGGCACCACTCATGGCCTGGGTCATGGACAGCAGCGACGCCACGGACAACAACACCCCCAGGCCCGCCGTCCACCCCATCAGCCTCTTGAAGTTCAGTAGCGTGCGCTGCGAAGCGTTCAGCCCGTAAAGCCCAAAGAGCCCGAAGCCAAACAACAACATCAGGTCAAGATAGAGGGCAAACCGCAGGGCGACTTGGCTCAATTCACTCATGGCTGAACGCTGAATACTACGTTACCGGTGATCGGGTGCGTATCGGACGACACCGCGCGCCAGTCAACCCGATAGGTACCGGTGCTCAGCACGGAAGCCGGCTTGATCAACATCACTTTGGGATCGGTGCTCGCTGCCACACTGGCCTTGACCGGCATCGGCGAGTTGGGCATGCCGGGCATATCGGTCATGGTCAGCTTGGCGCCGGAAAACTGCGTCAGCAGGTTCTCCGAGAAGCGCAGCTCTATGACCGCGGGCGGCGTGCCCTGGGTGCCAGCGGCTGGAATGGACGAGAGCAATTTCGGATGGGCCGCGGCCGGCAGGCTGAGGATTAATCCGGCCCACAGCGCACCACCCGCTAACGCAGTTTTCAACAGAGACATGCAAGGCTCCAGGCCGCTCAAGGCGGCGAGTTATAGGTATAGGAAAAGTGTCAAAACCATAGGCGCACACCGACCAGCCAGCGCAGTTGGCTGACGTCTTCATCCTCCGCGCGGGCGTACTGTGCTGTCTGCCCATAGGTGCGGTTCCAACTGACCCCCACGTAAGGCGCAAACTCTCGGCGTACCTCGTAGCGCAACCGCAGGCCCAATTCGCTTTCCGCAAGGCCTGAGCCCACGCGGCGCTGCGGATCGTTTTGCGCATAAAAGTTGAGTTCCGCGGTCGGCTGCAGGATCAGGCGGTTGGTCAGCAGAATGTCGTAGTCGCCTTCCAGCCGGGCCGCGGTGCGGCCCGACTCGCCAACAAACAGCGTCGCCTCGGCCTCAAAGTTGTAGAGCGCCATGCCCTGGATGCCAAAGGCTGCCCAGCTTTGGCTGTGACCGGGTTTGAAATCCTGCCGCACACCGCCAACCAAGTCCCACCAAGGGCTGATGGCGTGCCCCCACAAAACCTGGGCTTCGGCGCTGTCAGTGCGGCCGGCGCTGCGTTCGCCTTCGCTGCGCAGCCACAGTCGGTCGATATCACCGCCGGCCCAGCCCTTGATATCCCAGTTCAGCGCACTGCCATCGTCGGCGCCTTGCCATTCCAACTGGTTGATCAGCAGCATCGAATGAATCGCGCTGTCGTGCACACTGTGCCCGCCAGGCGCGTTATAGACCGCTGCGCGATCGGCGTCGGTCAGTACCGGGATCGGTGTGCGGCTTTGGGTGGGTGCGGACGAAGCCGCCGGGCTCATGCCCTGAAGTTCATCCGCCAACACCAGCGAGCCGCAGGTTAATGTGGCAAACGTGATGCACAGCGATATAACACGATGGTTCATGCCCGCTTCCTCATTCATGCACGCGAACTTCACGGAACATGCCCATTTCCATGTGGTACAGCAGGTGGCAGTGATAGGCCCAGCGGCCGAGAGCATCGGCCGTCACGCGGTAACTGCGCCGGGTACCCGGTGGCATGTCGATCGTGTGTTTGCGCACCTGGAACTGGCCGTTTTCATCTTCAAGGTCGCTCCACAGGCCATGCAGGTGAATCGGGTGGCTCATCATGGTGTCGTTGACTAATACCAGTCGCACCCGCTCGCCATAGGTCAGTTGCAAGGGTTCGGCAGCGGAAAATTTCACACCATTGAATGACCAGACAAACTTCTCCATATGCCCGGTGAGGTGCAACTCGATCGTACGCGAGGGATCACGGCCATCGGGGTCTTCGAAGGTGCTGCGCAGGTCGGCATAGGCCAGGACGCGCCGGCCATTGTTACGCAGGCCGACGCCGGGGTCGTCGAGCTTGGGCATCGGGCTCATCGCCTGCATATCCACCAGCGGGTTGTCCTGCTCGCTGGCCGGATGGCTCTGCATCGACATCGAACCCATGGCGCTGTGGTCCATGCCTTCCATATCCGGCATATCGCCCATGGCGCCGTGGTCCATGCCGCCCATGCCCATGTCGTCCATGGTTATCCAAGGGCGCGCATCAAGCGCCGGCACTGAGGCCTCCGCCCCCGCCTGCCGGGCCAGCGTGCCACGGGCATACCCCGTACGGTCCATCGACTGGGCAAACAGCGTGTAGGCGGCGGCAGTGGGCTCGACCAGCACATCAAAGGTTTCAGCCACGGCAATGCGGAACTCGTCGACGCTGACCGGTTGCACCGGCTGGCCGTCGGCGGCGATAACGGTCATCTTCAGCCCCGGAATGCGCACATCGAAATAGGTCATCGCCGAGCCGTTGATAAAGCGCAGGCGAATTCTCTCCCCTGCCTCAAACAAGCCGGTCCAGTTGCGACCGGGCGGCTGGCCATTGAGCAGGTAGGTGTAGGTCTCGCCGCTGACGTCCGCGAGGTCGGTAGGATTCATCTTCATGCGCGCCCACATCAGCCGATCGGCGACGGTAGCCGACCAGCCGCGCTGGCCTGCATCGCGGACAAAATCGCCCACCGTGGGCTTGTGCCGGTTGTAGTAATCGGACTGCTTCTTGAGGGTCTTCATCAGCGCGACGGGGTCTTCGTCGGTCCAGTCAGACAGCATCACGACGTAGTCACGCTGGCAACTGAACGGCTCCGGCTCCCTGGGATCGATGACCAGAGGCCCGTACACGCCCTGTTGCTCCTGAAACCCGGAATGGCTGTGGTACCAATAGGTACCATGCTGCTTGACCTTGAACTGGTAGACATACACCCCACCCGGTTCGATCCCCTCAAAACTGAGGCCAGGCACGCCGTCCATGGTGGACGGCAGAAGGATGCCGTGCCAGTGGATCGAGGTAGGCTCGTTGAGCCGGTTCTTCACGCGCAGGGTCACGGTGTCGCCCTCGCGCCAGCGCAACAGCGGGCCGGGCAGGCTGCCATTGATCGTCAGCGCGGTACGCTGTTGGCCGCTGAGGTTGACGGGCGTCTGGTCGATAAACAGATCGAATTCGCTGCCCGTCAGCACGGTGGGGTGGTCGGGATTGCTCAGCGCCCAAACCGGCGGGCGCCACAGCCCGAGCCCACCGAGCAAGCCGCCGGCGGCCAGGCCTTTGACGAAGGTTCGTCTGGAGGTAGTGGAATGCATGCCGATTCAAGTCCATGAGATGAATGGCTGCAGATTAGGCGGCGCCAGCTGTCAGCAACCTTAGCGGCAGATTACCGATCTGACAGCTTCGGCGTACCCGGCGGCGCGAAGGGGCCGGGTATGGAGGGATTCAAGCGATCTGTGCCTTGGACGCCACTTCAGCAAAGGTCGCCGGGTCCAACGCATCTGCCTGCTCATCCAGCACTTGGCGTGGGTGATCATTGCCCGGAATAGAGCTGTCGATCAGCGCCAGCAACTGCGCGCCGAGCCCGGTCAGGATAAAGTTTTCGCCGTTGCCGCCCTCTTCCTCAGGTCGCGATTCAATAAAACCGCGCTTGAACAGCAGCGCTTCATAATCCGCAGCGGTTTTTTTCAACGCATCCAGGTTGCCCGTGGACTCGCCCGCCGTGGCCTTCTCGGCCGCTTCCTCTTCGGCGTACTTGCGTGGGGCGAAGCTGCCCTCGCCGTTCTGCACTTCATGCAGCAGACGTTCGATCAAATCCCAGTTGTAAGTCGTCATCCTGATTCCTCCTGCGGGCCGATGGAAAGGGAGCCCGTCTCAAGGTGTGACACGCCGCGTCACTGGCCGTTCAGCCGAATGGACGAGCGTCATTTCTCTGAACTTTCCAGACGTTCGCGTCCTCAACTGCACATAACCACCAAGGAGGTCGCAGTATGAAAACCCTGATGAACCTGGTCATTGCCGCCACGTTGCTCACTGCCCTGCCCGCCTGGGCCTGTACGCCGGACGAGGCGACCGCCAAGCGCGAACAGCTGGGGCAGGAAGTGGCGAAACTCACCGAACAGAACCCCTCCAAGGCCAAGGAGATGAACGACGAGTTGCAGAAAATGGACCTGGATACCCAGAGCGCGGAGTTCCCCGACAAGTGCCAGTTGATCGATGCCCGCCTCAAAGAATTGAAAGAGGCCGCCGCCAAGGCGAAAAACTGAGGGCAAAAAAAAACCGGACAACGTCCGGTTTTTTTATTTCACCCCTGCCTTACTCGGCAGCCGGCGCTTCTGGCTTGCGGCGCTTGAGCGGTGCCATGCCGTCCTTGCTGACGAGCGACAGGTTGTCGGTCTTCGGCCGGTTGGTGATCTTGCGCTTGGTCGGCGACTTGGCGCCGGCCTTTTTCTTGTCTCCCTTGGCGTCGACTTTTTTCTTCTTCACGCCAACGGCCTTGCCCGACGCCTTGACCTTCTTCGGTCCGGTGTAGGTGCCTTTGACTTCCTTGATGGTGCGACGCTCGAACGACTGCTTGAGGTAGCGCTCGATGCTCGACATCAGGTTCCAGTCGCCGTGACAGATCAGCGAGATCGCCAGGCCATCGTTGCCCGCACGCCCGGTACGGCCGATACGGTGCACGTATTCGTCGCCGCTGCGGGGCATGTCGAAGTTGATGACCATGTCCAGGCCGTCCACGTCCAGGCCGCGGGCGGCGACGTCGGTGGCCACCAGGATCTTCACGCCGCCGGCCTTGAGGCGATCGATGGCCAGCTTGCGGTCCTTCTGGTCTTTCTCGCCGTGCAGCACGAACGCCTTGTAGTCCTGCGCCACCAGGCGACCGTAGATGCGATCGGCCGCAGCGCGGGTATTCGTGAAGACAATGGCTTTCTGATAGGTCTCATTGGCCAGCAGCCAGTTGAGGATCTGTTCTTTGTGCACATTGTGGTCAGCGGTGATGATCTGCTGGCGCGTGGTCGCGTTCAGGTCGCTGACGTTGTTGACCTGCAGGTGCTCAGGGTTGTTCAGGACCTTGGCCACCATGTCGCGCAGGGTCGAACCACCGGTGGTGGCGGAGAACAGCATGGTCTGCTGGCGATTGACGCACTCGCCCACCAGGCGCTGTACGTCGTCGGCAAAACCCATGTCGAGCATGCGGTCGGCTTCGTCCAGCACCAGCACTTCGACCTCCTTGAGGTCGAGGTTGCCAGCGTTGAGCTGCTCGATCATGCGGCCCGGCGTGCCGATCAGGATATCCGGCACCTTGCGCAGCATGGCGGCCTGGACCTTGAAGTCTTCGCCACCGGTGATCAGGCCGGACTTGATGAAGGTGAATTGCGAGAAGCGCTCCACTTCCTTCAGGGTCTGCTGGGCCAGCTCGCGGGTCGGCAGCAGGATCAACGTCTTGATGCTGACGCGGACTTTGGCCGGGCCGATCAGGCGGTTAAGAATCGGCAGGACGAAAGCGGCAGTCTTGCCACTCCCGGTTTGAGCCGTCACCCGCAGGTCACGCCCTTGGAGCGCGAGCGGGATGGCCGCTGCTTGCACAGGCGTAGGCTCGACAAATTTAAGCTCGGCCACGGCTTTGAGCAGGCGTTCGTGCAGGGCGAATTGGGAAAACACGGGTGCTACCTCGAAGAAATACAAAATATCAGCTGCATAGGGTACCGGTTTCGGCCGTCCAAACCGAGTTTCTTTACGCGAACGGCGCTAATCAGCCGCTTTTTTGTCAGCTGGTTTGTCCACAACATCAACTTGATTGCACTTAAATGCTCTAATCGCCCCGTCTTGTCTTACAGAAGAATCGGTTTCACCCATGGATATCAAACAGTTCTGGCTCAACGTCCAAGACCTTTGGGGCGCCCTCGATCAACACCCGTTGCTGCATGCTGGCCTGGGTATGTTGGTGTTGCTGGTGGTGGCCTTGTTACTGGGCCGGGTGGCGCGCTACCTCATCCTTCACGCCATCAAGCTGCTCGGCAGGCAACCGCCCCTGCATTGGCTCAACGATCTGCGGCACAACAAAGTCTTCCATCGCCTGGCACAGCTGACGCCGTCCCTGGTGATCCAGTTCGGCTTGTACCTGGTGCCAGACCTGAGCAAGACCGCCACCCTGTTTATCGGCAACGTCGCGCTGGCATTCACCCTCCTGTTCATGACGCTGGCCATGAGCGCCCTGCTCAACGCCCTGCTCGACATCTATGCCCGTACCGAACATGCGCGCACGCGCTCGATCAAGGGGTATGTGCAACTGGCGAAGATGGTGCTGTTTGTCTTTGCCGCAATCATCATCGTCGCCACCCTGATCGACCGCTCGCCGTTGCTGCTGCTGTCGGGCCTGGGCGCCATGTCGGCGGTGATCCTGTTGGTGTACAAGGACACCCTGCTGTCGTTCGTCGCCAGCGTGCAGCTCACCAGCAACGACATGCTGCGGGTGGGCGACTGGATCGAAATGCCGCAGGTCGGTGCCGACGGCGATGTGGTCGATATCACCCTGCACACCGTCAAGGTGCAGAACTACGCGTGAGCTTACGCAATTTGACAAGATTCGTGAGCTGACCTTAACTGGACAAGTATCTCATCGGAGACACTTGTCATGCCCTCAATCGCGCTAGCCACAGAGTCTTCATACCGTAAACAGAGCCTGAAAAATGTCCCTCTCTGGGAGCCATGTCAGCCAGCGGAGGCCCACCACTGGCTGGAAATCGATGGCCAACAGGACGACCTCACGGCTCGATATGCAATAAGACCGATCCTGGCGATCAAAATCCCATCCGGGCTTGCCAGGGATCCACATCCAGAGGTCGTCGCAGGCTTGGAGCTGAACGCGGGGATCAAGGTGCTGATGGATCAGGGGCTGAGTCAGGCAGAGGTGGCGAGGCAGCTGGGCGTTGCCCGCCAGACAGTAAGTAATCACTTGAAGCGAAGAAAATGATGACTAGGGCAGTGGTTAAGCGGGAGTTTCTCGGTTGATGAGATAGCTGCTGCCTGGTTGGGCCGTGTTCTTGGTTAGGTTGGGAGAGGTTCCGGGTTTGCCCTCTTTGTGATCAGACTAGCTGGCCAGTCGATAGAAGAACCGCAGATGATGCAGATGCAACAGGGGGACGGCCGCCGCGTTAGGCTGAAAAACCAAACATTCAGTAAGCGACATACATGCGATCCTGCCATCCGGCCGCCGTTGACAATCGTTGCGCGATGCTTTCATCCCACCCCTCGTTCATGAAGCATTTCACGCTCATTCGTACCTAGCCAAACTCCTATGGTGCGGAGTGCGCCAAGATCTTTAGACGCCATAAGTTCTCAGACACGGCGCTGCCTCAAACAGCCTGATCGGCCTTCCTGGCTCGGAGTGGCGGAATCTGCGGTTCGACTCTGCTCAACACGGTTCGGGTTGCCTCGTGGGTGAGCCATCTCGGCCCGGTGACGTCAGGGCCTACCTCCATGGCCCATCTGAGGAATTCTTCTTGCGCCGGTGTGGCGTAGTTTCCATAAATTTTTTCAGTGGCCTGTTTAAGAATCTCTTCAGCAGAACTGCTGTGGCCCCCAAGGGAGTAAATATGCTCCTGAGCAAGGACTTCGACCTTTAAGACGATTTCGCATTGGGCATCTCCGTATTTGCCCATCCCCTTATCGAAATGCTTAATCGAATTCTTGTGCTTCTCAATCGTTGCCTGGAAGTCCGCGTCGCGGAACAACGCCCACAGGTTGACAATGATCTCGTCTTGCCGAGGCCGCCGTTCGAAGATAAGGCCCTGCATGCCTTGACCGGGCGGAGGAACGCCTTCCTTGAAAGTCTTGGCAACATCCAGGTCGAACGTCCACGACGAAATTTTCTCTGAAAGGGCCTGCTCACCCAAAAGATTCCAGATGCTGCCTTTTCCAAGAACCATCCGCCGGAAGCACGCTGACGGGACGGATTTGAACTCGATCGGCAGATTGGCGCACTCCCGCTCCAGCGTCTGTCCACGTCGCCATGCAACCTTTGGATCGCCACCAATCTGCCAGTCGCTGATGGCCTGAAGAAGAGAAAGCGAGAACAGCTCATTCATCGTGGCAAAACCTCTAACCCAGCTTGATTGGCAATTGAATTGAAAAAAGCAGGTGCGCTGGAATGGCCGATAAACCAGGATTGCATCGTAGTAAGTACCTCTTTTCGGCACAATTTGGACGCTGATGATTGGCCTGAGACGCTAACCTGGCACACTTCAGGTGACTCACTGAGACGGTATCGCGTTAGAAAGGGAGCGGTTCGGCCGGCATCAATTCATATCGCATAAGCGCGCGCGCCCACGAATCGCCTTTGATCGCTGCTTGCTTAATCGAAGAAGGCGATGTTGCCATCCACTTACCGATCCGGGGCTTGACGAGAGGTTGGGCCATTCGGGCCTTGCAAGCCGCCAAGAACGGCACCATCTTTTCGATGATGTGCGGCTGAAGATTAGCAACCTCCGACGAGGCATAACGAGCTTCAGGAGCGTACCTCAACCCTTTGGGCATGCGATAACCCACATCCCAACATAACGCCGGCATCTCACATGCTTGAAAGCTTGAGCCCATCGGCAGGTAGTACGTCCCCGGATCAATGACTGCGCCATCTAATTCGATCCAATAATGTGAGTGCTCACCGGAATCGGATCCATACCCTTGCATGGTCGCTTGACGTTGATCTCGAGAAACGACAAAGGCCAGAAAATTCCCCCCCACGATTGTAGGCTTGTGCCCCATGGCCTGAAGGAGACTGTGCACCCCGAACGATGCGTATAGACACCGCTTGTAGTAGTCGTCAGGGAATCGCCCCTTCAGACATCTGTCAACTACGCAGAGAACACGCTCAACTAAGACAGCATCAACCAAAACAAGCTCCTTCTCGATGACGGTGACTACATGTAGTGGCCATTACATGGCATGGACTTGGTTATGTCTACCGTTAAGGCTTCATCACGCTCGCCGCGTCTCGCTATAAATAACATCAGCACGTTTAAAGACCTGGACGGATAGGATATAGCCATTAGGGACGGGGTCAGCATGCAAGAATCGTAAGACCCATGTCAGTAGCTGAGTTTGTTGACTGGATGCAGGACACCTTCATCCAGTGATTCTTAGCAGTTACCCTCTGAATCGGTGCGGGCAATCGTCGATTTGCTCAGTATTGCCGATAGCCGGCCAATTGCCATTAATGGTAGCGTTACGTTATTAGCAGGCTCCGTATTTTTCACCTAGGCTGATCAAACGGGCGCCCATTTCTGGAAATTTCTCGCGATACAGGGATGTCATGGTGCGTATTACTAGCCCATCCAACAAAGGTGGGCCCGCTGCGAGGCAAGGCTTCAAGTATCAAGATCATGTAGCCGTCAGCTTCATTTTCAAGATGCTGCGCGATAGCAGTTACACCCAGGTAGAGTGCGAGACCGCCGACGATATCGTGGCCGTATTCCAGTGCGGGGGTCAGCTCGTCAACGAGTACATTCAGGTCAAGACGACTGAGGGTGACCACAAATGGAATATGGACGAGGTGACCGAGCTGGATGGCACCAAAGCAAACTCGTCCTTGCTCCACAAATCGCTGAAGTGCGATGTGCGCCCAGGCCTTGCTCGCTTCCGAATCGTGACCAAGCGCGACGTCGCGAAGATTCTCGACGGTTTCAAAACGGAGCTGGACAAGAGGGTTCTGCCTGACACCACCACAGCCCGAGGCAAAGTTCTGCTACGGAAATTCAAGACATTCATCTCCCCACAAAATCGGAATTTCGCCTACTGGGCAGAGAACTCCGTCTGGCAGGTCTACGGTGATGTGGAAGCACTGGAAGCGGTCAACATCAAGGCTCTTTCCAAGCTTGCTGAGGATTTCGGGAACCGTCCCAACAATACCCAGATGCAGGCAATTTACGATGATTTCTTGGAGATGGCTGACAAGGCTGCCACGGCCAACGTGAAAACTGCAGCATCGACGAAGATCATTCTGCGGGAACCGACCCTGGCCCACCTGAAGCAGCTATTAGAGTCGGCTGATGACAAGTCAACGGCTACAGCCAAACCCTATAAAAAGCGGCCAGATCCCTTCCTTGTCGAGTTTCATGCAAGCACCGAAGAAGGTCTGCTGCACTCATTTTCCGGCTTTGACGTACGCTATGCGCTGAAGGCGTGGCGGCATGATGGTTTTGCTAAACATCTCGTCGAATGGCTCCCGGAATTTTCCCTCAAGGCGAGCGAGATCGTGAACATCCTCGCGCACAATGCCGAAGCCATCTTGGCACGATCCATCAATGCGTTTACCGACAGCGAACTGCCTCGCGACAGGCTGATCGCCGAACTGATCCTCCACGCCATCCTGCGTAGCCGCCAAAACAGCGAGCCTGTCGCGTGCAAGGTCTTCTACAAATCCTCAGGCAAGCTTTCCGAGTTTGGCAACGCTCACATCGTGCAGATACCTGGCCAAGACGATCAGTTATGGCTCGGGCTCGCGCGCCTGATCCAGGCAGGTGCCATGGACGCGACCCTGGCACAGATCTGCGGCGTCCTAGACGCCACCATATCGGAGACGGCGTTGTCGTCGGAACGCGAAATCATTATCAACCTGCGCGAGCCCCTTCACCATCAACCGAAAGCGGACGCCTTCAATCAGGCACTGCACAAAAACTCGCCAGTCGATGACATGATGAACGTCCTCTGCTTTCCCATCCTGTTGACCTACGACAGTCACGCACTCTCGTCAGGTTGGCTCGCTGATTACGTGAACCATCTTAGAAAGGAGATCGAGGCCCACTTCAGCACCTTCACCAAACAGCTGCCACAGAACATCAAGCAAGTGAAGGTCATGGTCTTCCTTGTGCCGATGGAAAGCATCGAGAAGCTGGTCAATGAATTCAATACCCGGTGCAAAACACTTGGAGACCTGCAGGCATAAGCTGAGGCCTGTGTTCGATCTGCACGGCTGAAAACACTACAGGGTGAAGGCATGCCGAGCTGGTTAAGCCGGCTTCGGTGAACTCAAGGAACGATGCGGTAATGAACTACGAAACGATCAAGAACAGCCTGGCGAACCTCAGCGATGAAGGCGCTTCGACAGTCGATGTGCTGCTTGCCATCAACGCCATCGTCAACAGAAGCAACGCTGAGTGGGAAGGACGCGACCTGGTGATCCGCGCGCTCGACAAGTTCGCGCTTTTTGACGTAGTCGAACAATCGCTCTTGCTCAACATGGTGCGAGCCGTTGGGCTATTTCCTTACATCACGCCACATCTGAGCAACATGGCCCTGTCTGACCGCTTGGCTTACGAGGCTCACAGGGTTGAGGGTGTGGAACCAGGCATGGTGTTTCATCACCTTCAGGCCCACGTTTTCAGCTTGATCATGCAGGGCCGAAACGTCGTCTTGAGCGCCTCCACCAGCGTCGGTAAAAGCTTGGTCATCGACGCGGTACTTGCCCAGCGCCGGTTCAAGAAGGTAGTGGTGATCGTTCCTACCATCGCGCTGATTGACGAAACCCGGCGCCGCTTGGTCAAGCGCTTCAGAGACTTCAACCTGATCACACACCCCAGCCAGGAAGCCGTGCCCGACGTCACCAACGTCTACCTCCTGACGCAGGAGCGCGTTATTCAGCGTCCTGATCTGGATGATGTGGAGTTCTTCGTGCTGGACGAATTTTACAAAATCGATTTGGGAGGCGATAAGGATAAGAGCACACGCGCCGTCGATCTGAGCTTGGCATTCCACAAGCTCGCAAAGACCGGAGCGCAGTTCTACATGCTCGGGCCGCACATTCAGAAGATCTCTGGGTTGGACGGTTACGAGTACCATTTTATCCCGTCCGACTACAGCACCGTCGCGGTCGATATCCAGAATTTCAATCTGGGCATGCGTTCAGAGGAGCGAACACAGAAACTCCTGGAACTGGTCAGGACGCTGGAATCCCCTACCCTGATCTACTGTCAGGCGCCGGCAAGCGCAAACAGGGCTGCAGAATATCTGATCCAGGATGCCGGGTTGACCCCGGTGCCAGAGACGCAGGAAATCGCTGCATGGATCTCCAAGCATTACCACCCAGAATGGAACGTTGCCAAGGCGATCGCCCTAGGTATCGGAATACACCATGGCGGGGTGCCTCGCGCGCTGCAGCAATACATCGTCAAGCTGTTCAACGAAGGCGTCATCAAGCGAATCATCTGCACATCGACGATGATCGAGGGCGTCAATACCTCGGCTGAGAACGTCATCATTTACGACCGCCGCCTCAAAACGTCGACGTTCGACTACTTTACCTACAAGAACATTTCCGGGCGCGCTGGTCGCATGAACAAATACTTCATCGGCAAGGTGTTTATGCTCGAAGCCCCGCCTATTGAGCAGGGACTGACGGTCGAGTACCCCATCGGCCACCAGGATGAAACCTCACCTATCGGCCTGTTAATGCAACTGGAAAACGAATATCTCACGGACATGTCGAGAGGCCGTCTCCAAGAAGCGTATGCCAACCCGGTGCTGTCACCGGCCACCTTGATCGAAAACCGCCACATCCCTATCGAGCGTCAGGTCGAGGTCGCGAAAACGATCATCACTGACCTTCCTGACAGCCATGAGTTGTTAGGCTGGAAAGGCATTCCTGAGCCGAACCAACTGAATTACTTATGTGAGCTGGTCTACATCTTGGAAGGTAAGAACCTGATGGATTACCTGATCTCGTCTAGTTCTCAGTTGGCCTGGCACATCAATGAACTTCGAAATCAGAAAAACTTGCCGGACTATCTGAGCGAAGCGGTAGAAAATCGGTGGGAGAATGTCTCGGCGAGTGAATCCATTAACCTGCGCCTGAAATTCATCAGGAATATGGTGTGCTTCAGATTACCCCGGGACATCATGGCGATTCACAAAATTCAGGTGGACGTGCTGGAGCAACACGGGTACGAGCCTGGAGACTTCAGCTTCTTCGCTGAACAACTGGAGAACATGTTCCTTGACCCCCTGCTCACCGCACTGGACGAGTATGGAATTCCCCCTCAGATTTCAACCAAGATCAAGCACCTGATTTTGCCATCAGAGCACCTTAATGATTTGCTGGCAAAACTACGGTCGCTTGCCCCTCGGGTGGAGAGCCTTCAACTTACCCCCTTTGAGAAAGGCCTGATGCAATGGGCGGTCGCGGAAATGTAATGATGGAAGCGATGGACGCGAGCGCTGCAGTAAAGCGCGCCGAGATTCTGGTCTTCCAGCGATTGATAAGTTTGCCGACTAAATCTACGGAGCGGAACGACAATGCCAAACCAACTGGTCATCAAAGGTCAACTTTTTTCATCCCAGACGGAGGCGGAGCGCTTTTTTTATGCAATGCGTGACAAAAATCTCGTTGAGGGTGGAGACATTCAAGGCTCCACTGAATTCGATCTGCTCGAAGACCTGTACGTCCGGTATTGCAAAGCGACCAACTGGCCAACGCCCGGACATCCTGTTGCCTTTTACGCGCGCAATATAGCGCGTGGGGTTGGTGCCCACGGTGGCACTACGCAGGGCTTTGTCGTGAAGTTCAGTGATGGTAGCGAGCAGGAATTTTCCATAAAGAAAGCCGTTAAGGCTGTGGCCACGTAATTACTCCTCCCGACTCAACGAATGTTCTTCTGGTCATCTCAAGACAAGACTACCAACCCATGTCGTACGCACTGATCGGCAATTCCACACTCACAGCCGCCCAGCGCGCCACCGGGGCGGTAGCAGTTAAGACCAGCGATACGATCAACGGAGATCTGTGTGTTTTGGAGAACCTTCTGCAAGGCAATCTCTTCTACGATGATTTTCTCTGCATAGACAACTACAAGCCTGAGCATAGAGACAGCCGGAAACAGCATCAAGACGGCGCGACCTTCACATCAGAGGCCTCAATGGGCCTGCGGATTTGATTTGCTCTGAGGCGCTCATCAAAGATCACCACAATGCCAGGGAAGTAACGGTGCCCATCAACGTAGTCGGGACTTCCCAGCTTCGGGAAAATGTAGGCGAACTGGGTGGGTTTCAATGACCATCCTGGGAAATAGGGCTCATCCGTGAGCCAGCGATTCAGCGAGGCCTTGACCTTGTCAGGACAGATCTGAACCCGCTTGCCTGTACCGATCCGAACCTCGCTCAAGGGGATGGTAGGCACAACGAATGTCACTGCGAATCGGCGATTAGCCTACCAATGGCCAAGATCCCCCGTGTCATCCCATGCCGCTTTCAGGGCCTTGTTCATATAGGTTTCCCCATCCGCCCTGACGCCTATCCGCTGTACGGCCTGTTTGGCCTCGATGGCGATACTCTCTTCTGGGTTGCGAATGAACAGATCACAACGACCATTGCGCAGGTGGCCCTCATCCACGCCAGGCGTGAGTGTCCGCATGCGCTTGATGGTGCTGAATTCCTCAAGCGCGAACCAGTCCTTCAATGTCCAAGCAGCTCCTGCCAAGACGCTCAGCGAAGCGCGCTCGTTGTACCACCATGGATTGTCTTTAAACGCCTTGGTGTAGCGTTCGACAGCTTTGATCCAGGCGGTCAGAAGCTTCTGAACAGATTCGTCATCATCATGGGCGTGGACATGCTTGAGGGTCTTCAACTGCTGCACCGCCTGCTCCTTGCGCAAAGCGCACGCTAACACAGGGCAGGCAGAGCTTGTGTAATTTAGATAGCTTGTAAAGTGTTGCCGCAGAACAGCGCCGAACTGTTGGCCGCGCTGTTGGCGAAGGGCGCGCTGGTAGACGTGTGCGTTGTGCCCATGGTAGGCGTGATGACGCCTTGCACCACACAGCACCAGCCCGGTGCCGACCTGGCGCAGGTTATGGGGTTGGACATGGCCGTATTATGCCAGCTCACCAGTGACCGCTATTTCCAGCAAGTGTCGACGGCAGTGATTCTGGAAGCCATAGGCGAATTTGCACCGGATCATGTCACCCAACCGGCGAAGTTGACGAAAGGCGACATTGTTAACGAAGCCGAACGGCTGAACGATGATACCGGCAGGATGCCCGTTATCTTCCGAGCCGAAGGCCCGCAGCAGACTGAGCAGGATGTGACGACGCAAGCGGACGAAGAGGCGACTGAGGACGCCGCCGCCATGCGGGGCTTAAACATTTAGCCGGGTGCTTGCCAACTGCAAGCAAGCACCCTCGTTATAGCCCATGTACTTCGCTGTTCAATCAGCACCGGTTCCAAGTCAATTCCGCCTTGAGGCGGAAATCAAAAACCCGGTCATGGTAAATGGCCGTGCCCGATTGAAGATCTGGCATCAACCACTATGAGTTGGCTAATTAGCCCCCAGCATTTGCACTAACGAAGTAATCAAACCCTGCGAATGATCTTCATCGCAAAGAGCAATAGCATCCATCTCAGCATCTCTCGAAACTTTATAAAGACTGTCTTGCGCGATTAATACTCCCGCTTTACACATGACGGCAATAAAATCCTCATAAGACCTTTCTGAAACCAAGCTGCTATGAGCTTTGATTTTATTAAGACTTAATGGAGCAAAGCCAAGCCCTTGCCGCATTGACTTTAGGATTTGTTTAACATCAGATTTTGAACGCAATAAAGTCTCCGTTCTTTTATCTTCTCCAGCGTGCAGGAGATGCCTCATTCCTTCATCAAGACTGCAATTCACAAAGATTTCAGACCTCACATTTTCCCTCTTAAAACTTGAAGAACAATTTGAGAATGAGCAGTCTATAAAACGAGTACTATCGTTAGTCTTGCAGTTGAAAAAACCTTGAAAATTTCTAAAAACACTTTGCTCAACCGTGCAGTCAGAAAAATCAATCGATGGAAAGTCGGACAAGATACAAATTCCGGATATTATATTTTCCGTATGAATTCTTTCAATAGTAGAGCGTCTTTCTGAGGCCGTTTTCGGCCCCCAATACTCTATCATAAATGCATGAAGTTCATGGATAGCCTTTTCAGAAGTGATATTTCTACCATTCTTTTTTAATTCACCAAAAATAAACTTTACTTTGTGCTCAATCTCTATTTCTGATGCGTCGGCCTTGTGTAGTTTTGAGCACAACCGCTCGATCAACCCGAAGTTCTCGTTTCTTGCATTTCCCAAAATTGACCTGACAATTATTGCATCGGCGCTGACTGCAGAATCGCTCTTAGAAAATATACTGTACAGTTTATTCAATAATATATGAGAAACATATTCTGGGTGAGAAACGGATGTTGACGAGTTTTTATTTTCAAATAAAAAAAATTTCAGATATGAAGCCCTGCGTGGAGGCGAGGTTTGTCCATTCTTCTGAAGACATATTTCAATGTAGGTCTCAAAGTACTCATCATCCATTGAGTTTTCTTGCTCTACAACTATTTCATTTAATAAGTCGTAGTAATCATCAACGGATATATGGAGTGATTGCTTCTCTATTTCACGCAGCAGTGCCCTGGCCAAGCAATAGTCGAATGGTTCATTGACCTTGAGCCTCTCAGACTCTATTACTTGACTCTCCCAAGGCTCTTTCTTCGTGGATATCAAGAACTGACGCACTACATGAAGGAGGTATGGGTTAACCAATCCATCTTTATTCTTAATTTGAGCAGAAAAATCTTTAATTTTTTTCTTTATCTCCTGCTCGTCTTTTTCTGTGTAGTCATCAATATCGGTAGCAGAAAAACCTTTTATGAAGAGTGTTTCTGAGCCCTTAGTCTTTATGAACCGTGATGCATTAGAATCGCGCGACGTCATCAGAACTCGGCATGAATTCAAGGACTCGTTTAGATTTCCGATGGACTCAAGAAAATCATGCATCTTGAATTTCTCGCCTAACGCTGATTCAATCTCGTCAATCCCGTCAATCATTAATATGATTGAGCCGCAGCTTAGCGCAAGTGAAAATGTCTCATGAGATATGGGCCGCATCTGCCCAGTAATATTCTTTGCATATTCTATATATAGTTTGGAAATTGAATCAATCACTTCGCCGCTGTAGTTTTTTAGAATGTCTGCCTTAGTAATTAGTAGCATTCTTCTTTCTGAACTTCCACGCTTGTTGATTATTTCCGCAAGCCGCAGACAGAATGTTGTTTTTCCTATTCCTCCTTGCCCTAATATGAAAGATATTGGGCTTGACTTTGATTCTTGACCATCAGACTTATAAATAAAAGCCCTTGCATAACTACTACTGACAAGCGCGTCCCCATTGTCTCTATAAATCATCTGATCTACATAATTCTTCGGCGGGGATATGAGTGATATTGCCGTATGCTTTTCGACGACCCTATTAAAAATAAAGTCTCCGATTTCTGCGACGAAAAATTTTTGGCAGCGAGATTTTCTTAAAAGCCCTTCATAAGTTTTCTTTTGGGATTCGTTGATACCCCCTATCGAGGCAATACATACATCAACTCTGACTGGAGAGTGCCGCAATTCTTTAAGAGTAGAACGTATTACCTCCGGGATGCTATGGGCTTTTGAAATATATATGATAATCCAAGAATCACCCATTTCCGGATGCTTATAGATTGAGTATTGGTCACGTGCTGTCGAGTATTGCGCTTTATCTATTGTAGAGTTATTAAATATTTCCTTTGATATTAGGTCAAAATTTATTTCCTTTGAGAAGTTCACATCATAAGTGGGGTGGAAGTAAGAATCCAGGTCTTCGCTGCTCAAGACGAAGGATTCAAAAAAATTAACGCTATTCTCTGCTGCTGCTACTTGGAACTCATCACCTTTATTGACCCCATCATCGGAAGATCCTTTTATCAACACCCATGGCACGCCGGCATTTTGACAGGCGATCCCAAAAGGATATGACTCCATATCGCCACATTTGGCATCTGGAACGGCGGATAAGATTTTATTTTTCAGATCCGAGCTGTTTACAACTTTATCTCCGCACGCAAATACTGCGCCGTTGATTTCGAAGTCGAATTTTCTTGACGATGAATGGCTTATCAGTCTGGCGTATGTTATGGAATCAGATTGAACTGTTCGGGTTCGGTTAGATATCTCATTTTTATTAACTTTTTGCAGCTCATAGTCTGCCGAATGTTGGCATATGCCAACACTCCCTATAGGAAAATCATCTTTTAGTCCGAAGCAGATGCCTAGCTCAATAACCAATGTGGGCTTTAAACTCCTAATCAACAGGGGGAGTCTCTGTGAAACCGAGTCTCTCCCACGTGACCCCATCTCCATGAACCTAGCTATTGAAAAAGGTTTCCCCCCAAAGTATCCATGCTCTACGAGCATTGACTCTACAGTTTCAGTCGAGGTAGCAGAGAATCTAGATTTTAAAGCTTGGTATTCCACATCGGTAATGCAGACTATCAGCGGATTTTTTCCTTCCTGGGATTTCATGATTTTAATCCTTGCTCAATTTCTATTAATTCAATATTCATTTGATTCATGAGATGCATAGTTTTCTCAGGATCGCCCTCTCTCACGCAACGCTCGGCGCATCCTCATGTGCAGGATCGTATGGTCAATCGCCTCGGCAGGGGAAAAACCGCGGGTCTTGAAGACATTACTTTTAAAACGCGACAGGACAAAGCTTGGGCCTTGCGCGACGACAGCATCAGAAAACATACTCCTGCTTCTGTTCCTGTCCATTTCCTGTTCCTGCTCACTCATGCATCAATACCTTAGTTGTTGAAATTTTCTTCGTATGGATTCTTCATTGTTGGGTTTTCGGGCATTTATGCAGAAGCTCGACAAATCGCAGGCACGACGAATACTCCCATGTAGTAGCTTCGGGATAGGATCGTTGTCTGTCTGCATTCCTGTGGCGCGGCTGATCCATGCCAAGCTCCTACCTCCCTCCTCCCTCTAGGCCAGGGTGGCTGGGCATCCGAGTTGTCCTTGTGTAATGTCACAATACTATCGTTATTGCGCCTTGATGGGTAACCCGACAGGCAAGTGTGGCTGCCTAGGAGAGTCGTGTGAGGCTCTGGCAGGAGGAAAGCTTATGGGCTGTGGGCGTTGTGGGGTAACGGGCTGTCTATCGATTTTGGAAAAAATGGACAATGGACAGAAAATCTCAAGCTACTGATTTGCATAGACTTATGGTGTCCATTCAGAGCTTTAGCTCACACGTGAATGACTTCGACAAAACCATCGTCTCCATCCCCACCTGGCGCCTGATGTCCGAGTCGTTCAAGAACTGGCGCGGCATGCAGGCGTCGGGTGGGCGACGCATCAAGCGCAGCCTGTACATCGATGCCAGCGGTGTGCGGTTCCTGCGTGATGATGAAGAAACGCGCATGACCCAGGTGCATCTGCTCACCGACTACATCAGCCGCAAGCAGGCCGAACTCAAGGCCTGGAACGAAGCCCAGGGCCACAGCGCGCAACTGTCGGCCAACCGTCGCCGCATGACCAACCTCGGCACCTTCCGCGCATACGCCCTGGCCTACCTGAAAAGCCACCCGGACATCCAACCGAACATGACCTGCATGGTGCGCCAGATGCAAACCACCGCCCAGGGTGTGCCGTTGGAAATCTACTGCTTCACCCGCACCACCGCGTGGGCGGATTACGAGCGGATCCAGGGGGATATCTTCGATTACTTGCTGGCGGTGCTGCCGGAATTTGGGTTGAGTCTCTATCAACAACCCAGCGGGAATGACTTGCGTGCCGGGGTGTTGCCGGCGGTGTTGGGGGCCAGTCATCTACCCGCCATCGAACAGCATTCGGGTTAACACCGCGTCTTCCGCGGGAGTTTCTGACTTAGCGCTGCCGCGCAGCAAACTGCCCCCTGTGGCGAGCGGGCTTGCCCCGCTCGCCACAACAAGCCTGCTCGCCACAGTTCCTCCTTAACTGACTGGCATTGCGGCTCTCCACAACAGCCCGCTCCCCTGGGCGGGTCAGCGCAGCACTGGCTCCTTGCATGCCCCCAACCGACTGATCCACACCGCCCCCAGAATCACCAGGCCACCCAGCGCCAACCGCCCCAGCGGCTCGTGCTGGTTCCAGATCAGCAGGTTCAGCAGCAGCCCCACCGGCACATGCAAATTGTTCATCACCGCCAAGGTGCCGCCGTTGACCAGGCAGGCCCCCTTGTTCCACCAATACATGCCCAAGGCGGTACTGACCAATCCGAGGAACACCAGCACGCACCATTGCAATGGCGCTTCCGGCAGGAAGTTGGCTTTGCCGAACAACAGGAACGCCGGCAGCACCACCAACAACGCGCCCAGGTAGAAGTAACCGAAGCGTCGATAGTGCGGCAGGTCGCTGGGGTAGCGCGCCACCAGGTGCTTGTACATGACCTGCCCGGCGGCGTAGGTGAAGTTGGCCAGTTGCAGCAACAGGAAGCCCATGAGGAAGTGCGGGGTGATCTGGTCGAAACGGATCACCGCCGCTCCCGTCACCGCCACCAAGGCGGCGATCAGCGCCCAGGGATTGAAGCGGCGGTTGAGCGCGTCTTCGATCAGGGTCACATGCAACGGGGTGAGGATGGTGAATAGCAGCACCTCCGGCACCGTGAGCACACGAAAGCTCAGGTACAGGCACACGTAGGTCACGCCAAACTGCAGCGCGCCAATCACCAGCATGCCGCGCATGAAGGCCGGTTCTACCGAGCGCCAGCGGGTCAACGGGATAAAGACCAGCCCGGCCAGCAGCACACGCACCAGCACCGCGAAGTAGCTGTCGACATGACCGGCGAGGTATTCGCCGATCAAGCTGAAGGAAAATGCCTGAATCAGGGTGACAACCAGTAGATAGCCCATGCGCGCCTCATTTCGAATGGGCGGGACATTAAAGGTTTTCGGCGTTTGACGAAACTCGGGGCAAAAAAAACCCGACCTCGCTATAGCGTCAGTCGGGCAGGAGCACTCAGGAGCAACAAGTGCAAAGGGAGGTTCTTACGCGTACTTGAAGGGTTTGCGTGGAGCGATATAAACACCGCGCGATTATCTGGCGATTAAAGGATCAAGCCACCTGCGCCAGCAGCGCCTTGGCGTGGTTGATGCCCTTTTCCTGGAAGTCACTGCTCAGGTTCACGCCTTCGGCATGAATGAAGGTGACGTCATGGATCCCGATAAAAGCCATGACCTGGCGCAGGTAGGGTTCCTGGTGATCGGAGCTGGCGCCGGCATGGATACCGCCGCGAGCGGTCAACACGACGGCGCGTTTACCGGTGAGCAGGCCTTGGGGCCCCGTGGCGGTGTACTTGAAGGTCACACCCGCACGCAACACGTGGTCCAGCCATGCTTTGAGGGTGCTGGGGATGGCAAAGTTGTACATCGGTGCCGCCATCACCAGCACGTCGGCGGCGAGCAATTCATCGGTCAATTCGTTGGAACGGTCGAGGGAGGCCTGTTCGCTGGGGTTGCGCTGGTCGGCAGGTTTCATCCAACCGCCGAGCAGGTTGGCGTCCAGGTGCGGGACCGGGTCAAGGGCGACGTCACGCACCGTGATCTGATCTGCCGGATGGGTGGCCTGCCATTGGCTGATGAACTGTTGGGTCAGTTGCCGGGAAATCGAATCCTGTTGGCGGGCGCTGCTTTCGATGATCAGAACATTGGACATGGCTTCGTAGGCTCCATCTGCATTTGCTGTAAGGCGATGGAGTGAAGAGTAGACAGAGCCAATTCGATAAAAAAGCGCAAAAAACTGCTATAAACCATCTAGAAATTTGTTTATAAGCGGAGTATTCCTGTCGGGACGCTCCGCTGCTGCTTTATTTCGGGGCGCAGGCCAGGGCGATCCGCATTTTGATGATCGCGCGGTTGAACTTGACGGTGGTGTTGGTGCTTTTACCCGCCGGTACCGTGACCGTGCGTCGACGGGGTGATTCCGGACCGTTGGTAAACGTGACCGAACACACGGCGTCCTTCGTGCCGTAGTTATTCAATTGAATCGAGCTGATGTCGCCGTCCACATCGGAGGCGGTGTAATCGATGCTCACGCCGTCGATTTTTTTAGTCACGTCGATGGGGTAGGCAAAGGCACTCATCGGCAACAGCGCCAGCAACACACAACAGAATTTTCTCATTCGGCAGTCTCCAATAAGGACCGCCAGCTTAGGACAAGAGGAGCTCATCTTGAAAGCGCCCCGCGTTACCCTTGATCAATGGCGCACGCTGCAAGCCGTGGTCGACCATGGCGGCTTCGCCCAGGCGGCTGAAGCGCTGCACCGTTCGCAGTCCTCGGTGAGCTACACCGTGGCCCGCATGCAAGACCAACTCGGCGTTCCGATGTTGCGCATCGACGGGCGCAAGGCGGTGCTGACCGAGGCCGGTGAAGTGCTGTTGCGCCGCTCCCGGCAACTGGTGAAAAACGCCAGTCAACTGGAAGACCTGGCCCACCATATGGAACAGGGCTGGGAGGCCGAAGTGCGCCTGGTGGTCGATGCCGCCTACCCGAATGCGCGCCTGGTGCGTGCCTTGACGGCCTTTATGCCGCAAAGCCGCGGTTGTCGCGTGCGCTTGCGTGAAGAGGTGCTGTCGGGCGTCGAAGAGCTGTTGATGGAAGGCGTGGCCGACCTGGCGATCAGCAGTTTCAGCATTCCCGGCTACCTGGGCACGGAAATGAGCGATGTGGAGTTCATCGCCGTGGCCCATCCCGAGCATGCCTTGCACCGCATGAACCGCGAGTTGAGCTTCCAGGACCTGGAAAGCCAGATGCAGGTGGTGATCCGCGATTCAGGTCGCCAGCAGCCGCGCGATGTGGGCTGGCTTGGCGCCGAGCAGCGCTGGACCGTCGGCAGCCTGGCCACCGCCGCCGCCTTTGTCGGCAGCGGCCTGGGCTTTGCCTGGCTGCCCCGGCACATGATCGAACGCGAACTCGCCGAAGGCGTGCTCAAGCAGCTACCCTTGGAACAGGGCGGCAGCCGCCATCCGACGTTCTACCTGTATTCAAACAAGGACAAACCCTTGGGCCCAGCCACGCAGATCCTGGTGGAGCTGCTGCGCACGTTCGACACGGCCCCCTTGGACGCCCCTTTCGCCGCCCCGCAGCAAGCCTGAAACGGAGTTCAAGCATGGCCTGGTTCGACCACGAAGGCTGCAACCTGCATTACGAGGAATACGGTCACGGCACGCCGCTGATCCTCATCCATGGCCTGGGCTCCAGCAGCCAGGATTGGGAGCTGCAGATCCCGGTGCTGGCCAGGCATTACCGCTTGATCGTGGTGGATGTACGCGGCCATGGGCGCTCCGACAAACCTCGAGAGCGCTACAGTATCCAGGGCTTTACCTTCGACCTGCTCGCCCTGATCGAACACCTGGACCTGCCGCCCGCCCATGTGGTGGGCTTGTCCATGGGGGGGATGATCGCCTTCCAGCTGGCGGTGGACGAGCCCGGCCTGGTCAAGAGCCTGTGCATCGTCAACAGCGCGCCCGAGGTCAAGGTTCGCAGTGCCGATGATTACTGGCAGTGGGCCAAGCGCTGGACCCTCGCGCGCGTGCTCAGCCTGGCCACGATCGGCAAGGCTCTCGGCGACCGGCTGTTCCCCAAACCGCACCAGGCCGACCTGCGCCGCAAGATGGCCGAACGCTGGGCAAAAAACGACAAACGTGCTTATCTCGCCAGCTTCGACGCGATTGTGGGCTGGGGCGTACAGGAACGACTTTCGAGGATTACCTGTCCAACCCTGGTCATCAGCGCCGACCACGACTACACCCCCGTGGCGCAGAAAGAAATCTATGTAAAACTGCTGCCCGATGCGCGGCTGGTGGTGATCGAGGATTCCCGCCATGCCACGCCCTTGGACCAACCCGAAGTCTTTAACGCTACGTTGCTCGATTTTCTAAAGACAGTCGAAACCACTACCCAGGATCACTGACCCATGCTGAAAAAAATCGCCTTCTTCGCCGGTTCCGTATTGTTCGCTGCCAACCTGATGGCGGCCGAGCCTGCCAAGGCGCCGCACGTACTGATCACCACCACCAATGGCGACATTGAAATCGAACTGGACCCGGTCAAGGCGCCGATCAGTACCAAAAACTTCCTGGCCTACGTCGACAAGGGCTTCTACACCAACACGATTTTCCACCGCGTGATCCCGGGCTTCATGGTCCAGGGCGGCGGGTTCACCCAGCAGATGTCGCAAAAACCGACCGAAGCGCCGATCAAGAACGAAGCCAGCAATGGCTTGCACAACGTACGTGGCACCTTGTCCATGGCGCGCACCAACGATCCGAACTCGGCCACCAGCCAATTCTTCATCAACGTCGCCGACAATGCCTTCCTCGATCCAGGTCGCGACGCCGGTTATGCCGTGTTCGCCAAGGTAGTCAAGGGCATGGACGTGGTCGACATCATCGTCAACTCGCAGACCACCACCAAGCAAGGCATGCAGAACGTGCCTATCGATCCTGTCCTGATCAAGTCGGCCAAGCGCATCGACTGAGGTCTGCAGGTAGTTCCGTGCGGCGCCCACCAGGCACCGCACGCATTTGAACAGGAGAGCCCGCCAGGCGGGCGTCAACCCTAATGCTCTATCGTCGTTTTGAACAACTGATCGACATCTTCCGCGAAGCCCCCAGCGCGGCCCCTCCCGATAAAGTCCTGCCCTTCTATCTCTATTACCTGCGCCAGGTGTGGCCGAGTTTTGCCGCGCTGCTGGTGGTGGGCCTGATCGGTGCGCTGATCGAGGTCGCGCTGTTCAGCTACCTGAGCCGCATTATCGACCTGGCCCAGGGGACGCCCCCGGCGAACTTCTTCCAGTTGCATAGCACCGAACTGATCTGGATGGCTGTGGTGGCCCTGCTGCTGCGCCCGATCTTCGGCGCCCTGCATGACCTGCTGGTGCACCAGACCATCAGCCCCGGCATGACCAGCCTGATCCGCTGGCAGAACCACAGCTACGTGCTCAAGCAGAGCCTGAATTTCTTCCAGAACGACTTCGCCGGGCGTATTGCCCAGCGCATCATGCAGACCGGCAACTCCCTGCGCGACTCCGCTGTCGCGGCGGTGGATGCGATCTGGCACGTGGCGATATATGCGATCAGCTCGCTGGTGTTGTTTGCCGAAGCCGACTGGCGCCTGATGATCCCGCTGGTGACCTGGATCGTCTGCTACAGCCTGGCGCTGCGCTACTTCGTGCCCAGGGTGAAAGAGCGCTCGGTGATTTCCTCCGAGGCGCGCTCCAAATTGATGGGCCGGATTGTCGACGGCTACACCAACATCACCACCTTGAAGCTGTTTGCTCACACCCATTACGAGCAGCAATACGCCAAGGAAGCGCTCATCGAGCAGACCGAAAAAACCCAACTGGCCAGCCGCGTGGTGACCAGCATGGACGTGGTGATCACCACCATGAACGGCCTGCTGATCGTCACCACCACTGGCCTGGCCCTGTGGTTGTGGACCCACTCGCTGATTTCCGTAGGCGCGATTGCCCTGGCGACCGGCCTAGTGATTCGTATCGTCAACATGTCCGGCTGGATCATGTGGGTGGTCAACGGCATCTTCGAAAACATCGGCATGGTGCAGGACGGCTTGAAAACCATCGCCCAGCCACTGGCGGTAATCGACCGCGAAAACGCCCCGCGCCTGAGCGTCCCCCATGGGGAAGTGCGCTTCGAGCAGGTGGATTTTCACTATGGCAAGAAGAGCGGGATCATTGGCGGCCTGAACCTGACCATCAAGGCCGGGGAAAAAATCGGCCTGATCGGCCCGTCCGGCGCGGGCAAATCGACCCTGGTCAACCTGCTGCTGCGCCTCTACGACCTGCAGGGCGGGCGCATCCTGATCGACGGCCAGGACATCGCCGAGGTTGCCCAGGAATCCCTGCGCGAACAGATCGGCATGATCACCCAGGACACCTCGCTGCTGCACCGCTCGATCCGCGACAACCTGCTGTATGGCAAACCGGATGCGACCGATGAAGAACTCTGGGCCGCCGTGCACAAGGCGCGCGCCGATGAGTTCATCCCGCTGCTGTCGGATGCCGAAGGACGTACCGGGCTGGATGCACACGTGGGTGAGCGCGGGGTCAAACTCTCCGGCGGCCAGCGGCAACGGATTGCCATCGCCCGCGTACTGCTCAAGGACGCGCCGATCCTGATCATGGACGAAGCCACGTCGGCGCTGGACTCGGAAGTGGAAGCCGCCATCCAGGAAAGCCTGGAGACCCTGATGCAAGGCAAGACGGTGATTGCGATTGCGCACCGATTGTCGACCATCGCACGCATGGATCGCCTGGTGGTGCTGGAGAAGGGCCAGATCGCCGAGAGCGGCAGCCATGCCGAGCTGCTGGCCCATGGCGGGCTGTATGCGCGGTTGTGGCAACACCAGACTGGCGGGTTTGTCGGTATCGATTGAAAACTGCCGGGCCTACGCAACTCAAAATGTGAGAGGGAGGGAGCTTGCTCCCTCCCCCATGAGTACCCTGGATTTGTGCCGGAACCGTGCTGTACTCAGTGCAGTGCCCAGGCGGGCGCTGAAGTAAATCCGCAGGGAGCATCACTGATTTACTGATTCGGTAGAGCGATCTATCAAGGACGGGTTGCATGTCTTTGTTCAAGCGTTCAGTCACAGAAGGGTTGGGCACGTTTTGGCTGGTGTTGGGCGGTTGCGGGAGTGCGGTGTTGGCCGCGGCGTTTCCCGCCGTCGGCATCGGGTTGTTGGGTGTAGCCCTGGCGTTCGGGCTCACGGTGCTGACCATGGCCGTCGCCATCGGACACATCAGCGGTTGTCACCTGAACCCGGCGGTATCGGTGGGGCTGGTGGTGGGCGGGCGGTTTCCGGCCAGGGAATTACCGGCCTACATCGTGGCCCAGGTAATTGGCGGCACGGTCGCCGCAGCGCTGCTGTACTTCATCGCCAGCGGCAAGCCAGGGTTTGAACTGGCGTCGGGCCTGGCCTCCAACGGCTATGCCGAACATTCGCCGGGGGGCTACTCATTGGCTGCGGGGTTTGTCTGTGAGTTAGTGATGACGACGATGTTCGTGCTGATCATCCTTGGCGCCACCGACCCTCGTGCCCCGAAGGGCCTCGCACCGATCGCCATCGGCCTGGCCCTGACCTTGATCCACCTGATCTCCATCCCCGTGACCAACACCTCGGTCAACCCGGCCCGCAGTACGGGCCCGGCGCTGATCGTGGGCGGGTGGGCGATCCAGCAGTTGTGGATGTTCTGGCTCGCGCCGATTCTCGGCGCGGTGGTCGGCGGTTTTACCTATCGATGGCTGGGCAAGGAGGAGCCGGCCTGAGGCCGCGCGGGTTCAGCCCTGCCGGTAAGGCAGGGCTGCCCTCGCCTCTTCGGCATACGCCAGGATCCCCACCCGCTCGCGCGCCAGGAAATCCTCAACGGCTTTTTTCAACCCCGGATGACGCAAGTAATGCCATGACCGGGTAATCACCGGCTCAAACCCGCGAATCAACTTGTGCTCGCCCTGGGCGCCGGCGTCGAAACGTTGCAGGCCGTGGGCGATGGCATAGTCCATGCCCTGGTAGAAACAGGTTTCGAAATGCAGGCGGTCAAACTCCGCCAGGCAGCCCCAGTAGCGGCCGTAGAAACTGTCGCCACCGACCAGGCTGAACGCCATGGCCACCGGGCGGGCGCCTTGCTTGGCCAGCACCACGCGGATAGCTTCGGGCATGCGCTCGGCGAGCAGGCTGAAAAACGCGCGGGTCAGGTAGGGCGATTGGCGTCTGACGGCGTAGGTGTTGGCGTAGCAGGCATAGACAAAATCCCATTGCGCTTCGCTCAGTTCATGGCCTTGTAGCCACTCAAATTCAATGCCCTGCCCCGCCACCTGTTCGCGCTCCTTGCGCATCTGTTTGCGCTTGCGTGAACTCAGGGCATCGAGAAAGTCCTGAAAGTCGCGATAGCCACGGTTCTGCCAGTGAAACTGACAACCCAGGCGCTGCATCCAGCCCGGCTGCTGGGCCAGGGCGTCATCGGCCAACGCATCGGTGAAATTGATATGGGCGCCGGAGAGCCCCTCGATTTCCAGGTAGCCCGGCAGGCTTTGGAGCAGTTCAAAAGCGTCGGCGGCATTGGCCGCCAACACGCGCGGTCCGCTGACCGGACTGAAGGGTACGGCCGTCAGCAGCTTGGGGTAATAGTCGATACCGGCACGCTCACAGGCATCCGCCCAGCCGTGATCGAACACGTACTCGCCGTAGGAGTGCCATTTGCGATAGCCGGGTAACGCCGCGACCAGCCGATCGCCCTCCCAGTGCAACAGATGCTCCGGTTGCCAGCCGGAATGGGGGCCGACGCTACCGCTGTCCTCCAGCGCACTCAGGAACGCATGACGCACGAACGGTTGGGCGTGCGGCACCAGGGCATCCCAGGTCTGAGGGGCGGTTTCGGACAGGCTTGGCAGGCGTTGCAACGGCATCGGCATCCTCACTACTTCAGGGCGTGAAAGCCTGGCGAGTATCGCTTATCGCCGGACCCAGTACACCCTCAAATCGCCGGACAAGGCCGCATGCCAATAGTTCCTTCTTAAATAATTTGTCATGTAGATGACATTACTTCGCCACTGCGCCGTCATAAACCATCGCGATACTGACGCCTGTTTTTAGAGCGCCTGGTTCTACCGGGCGGCTATTTTTTCCGTCCGTCCTCGGTCGGTTGTGTCCTGGATGGTTTGCCATCCCTCCTCACTTTCGGAGATTGATATGCGTCTTGCTTCCACTAAAACTGCGGCGGTCCTGTGCGGTGGCCTGTTACTGGCCCTGAGCGTTCCTGCCAGCGCCGCAGTCGACGCTAAATTGCTCGACATGCTCAAGGCCAACGGCCAGATCACCGCAGCGCAGTACACCGAACTGCAAGCTGAACTGGCCAAGGATCAGAAAGAAAAGCAGATCGCTCAGCAAGCTCAACAAGAGACCAACGAACAGATCGCGGCCACCGCGAAAAAAACCAACGACCTCAGCGTCTTCGATCAGAAGCTGGCATGGGCCGCGAAGACGCAGTTCAAGGGTGACGTACGTTTCCGCCAGGAGACCGTGAAGATCCAGGGCGAATCCAACAACGGTGGCCGTGACAAGGACCGTCAGCGCATTCGTGCCCGCCTGGGCGCCTACACCGAGATCAACTCCCAGGTCGACACCGGCATCCGTATCGCCACGGGCAGCAGCGACGACGCGCGGTCCACCAACCAGGACCAGGATAACTACTTCGACAAGAAGTCGATCTGGCTGGACCTTGGCTACATCGACTACCACCCCGAGCAGATCAAGAACCTGCACGTGATCGGCGGCAAAATGCTCCAGCCTTGGGTGAACATGGGCGACGTGATCTGGGATAGCGATATCAACCCGGAAGGCCTGGCATTGACCTACAAATACCCACTGGGTAGCAGCGCCGAGCTGTTCGGCAGCATCGGTAACTACAACCTCAAGGACAACGTCGACGGCGACGGCGTGCAATTTCGCCACGACCTGCGCCTGACTTCCGGCCAGTTGGGTACACGCTTCTCGGTGACCGACAACCTGAAAATGACCCTGGGCGGCAGCATCTACGCCTACCAGAACGACGAAAACAGCGCCTGTACCACCACCAGCACACCTTGCGCACTGGCGGTCAACGGCAACTCGCCAAACGAACAATTCCGCCTGTACGAAGGGTTTGCCCAGGCAGACATCGGCGGCCTGGCCGTGCCACTGGCGTTCTACGGCCAGTACGTGAAGAACAACGACGCCTCCAACGACCAGGACACTGCGTGGTTGCTGGGTGCCAAGTCCAAGGTGTTCGGCTTCAACCTGGACTACAACTACCGCGATACGCAACGTAACGCTGTTGTAGGCGCCTTCACCGATTCGGACTTCGGCAACGGCACCACCGGTTCGCGCGGCCACAAGATGAAGGTCAGCTACGACATCGACAAAAACTTCGCCGTCGGCGCCACGTACTTCCTGACCAAGGCTGACTACGCCAGCCGCACTCAGCGCGACGCCAACACCAACACCCTGCAGTTGGATGCTGAAGCCAAGTTCTGAATACCCGTGTGACAAGCCTTGGGCCAGGACGGCCCGAGGTGGCTGTAACAGCCTTGCGTGGGTGAATCGGTCCCCATCATCCGTTCGACTCACCCATGCGAGCCTGCTTTTGCTTCCCCGCTACTCCTGATCCTTGAGCCGCTCGGCAGCCAGCCGCTGTGCCAAGGCATCCGCATCGTCGACCGGCGGCTGCGGCAAGATCCGCAACGTCGCCTGCATCAGGCGCATCTGGCGGATAAACCGCCGACAGTTCGGGCAAAACATCAAGTGATGACGCACCAGCAGGCGCTCGCGAAAGGTCAATTGCCCATCGAGATAGTCACTGGAACGTGCCACTTGCTCTTTACAGGTCAACATTCGCCCGTTTCCTCAAAATGCTCCACCGTGGCGAAGACTTTAAGCCGCGCTCGATGCAGCAGCACACGAACGTTGGAGAGCGACAGCGTCAGAAGATTACAGATCTCTTCCAGTTCCAGGCCCTGGCGTTCGCGCAACACCAACACGCTGCCTTGCAACTCAGACAGACTCAGCAACGTATGCTCCAGGCACTTGCGCAGCTCTTCCTCGGTCAGCAGGGCTTCCGGCGTGTCCTGGTGCCAGGCATAGGGGGCGACGGCCCAGTGGCCATCTTCGGGCGAGAAACGCTCATCACCGATCGTCCCATGGGGCGAGGGCAAATCGTCGAGCAGCACTTCCCGGCGATTCTGTTTGTAACGGCTCTTGGCGGCGTTGGCAGTGATGGTCAGCAGCCAGGTCTTGAGACTGGAGCGTCCTTCGAACTTGGGCAGGTTGCGCACGACCGCCAGCCAGGCGTCCTGCACGATTTCATCGGCATGGCGCTGACCGACGATGGCATAGGCCACCGCGCGCATGGCGCTCTGGTATTGGGTGACCAATTCCTTGTAGGCCCGCTGCTCGCCCTTGAGCAAGCGTTCAAGCAGGTGCGCATCGTCCGCTGCCGCCATCGTCTACCTCGATTCCACCGTGGAAAACCCGATTCCCGTGTGAGCTGGCTTGCCTGCGATGCTGGCACCGCAGTGATGCAATCGCAGGCAAGCCAGCTCCCACATTGGATCGTGACCGACCGGTAGATCAGCGTTTGCGCAGGATCACGCTACCAATGGAGTACCCGGCGCCGAACGAGCTGAGCACCGCCACGGCGCCCTTGGGCAAGTCGTCCTGGTAGGTGTGGAACGCAATCACCGAACCTGCCGAACTGGTATTGGCGTAAGTGTCGAGGATCACCGGTGCTTCTTCCACCGTGGCTTCGCGGCCCAGCAGTTTCTTCACGATCAGGTGGTTCATGCTCAGGTTGGCCTGGTGCAGCCAGAAGCGCTTCACATCGGCCACATTCAGCTGGTTCTCTTCCAGGTGCACACCGATCAGCTCGGCGACCATCGGGCAGACATCGCGGAAGACTTTGCGGCCTTCCTGCACGAACAGCTTGTCGGGCGCTCCGATGCCCTCTTCCGCCGCACGGTTGAGGAAGCCGAAGTTGTTGCGGATGTTATTGGAGAACTTGGTCAACAGCTTGGTGCTCACCACCTCGAACTGGTGCTCGGAAGTTGCCAGGTCGGCGCGCTCCAGGATCACGGCCGTGGCGGCGTCACCGAAGATGAAATGGCTGTCGCGGTCACGGAAGTTCAAGTGGCCGGTGCAAACTTCGGGGTTGACCATCAGGATCGCCCGGGCCTGGCCCAGCTGGATGCTGTTGGCGGCATTCTGGATGCCGAAGGTGGCCGAGGAACACGCCACGTTCATATCGAAACCAAACCCCTCGATGCCCAGGGCTTCCTGGACTTCAATGGCGATGGCGGGGTACGCACGCTGCAGGTTGGAACAGGCAACGATCACGCCGTCGATATCGGCGGCGGTCTTGCCGGCGCGCTGCAGGGCTTGCTCGGCGGCACCAATAGCCATCTGGCACAGGACCGACCATTCATCGTTGCTGCGCTCGGGCAGGCGCGGGGCCATGCGTTGCGGGTCGAGAATGCCGTCCTTGTCCATGACAAAGCGGCTTTTGATACCGGAGGCCTTCTCGATAAAGGCTGCGCTGGACTCGGTCAGCGCCTGCACCTCGCCGCGCTCGATGGCAGCGGCGTTGTCGCTGTTGAACTGCTGCACGTAGGTATTGAAAGACTGCACCAGCTCTTCGTTGGAGATGCTGTTGGCCGGGGTGTACAAGCCAGTGCCGCTGATGACGACGTTATGCACGGTCGTTCCTCTAAATCTGTCAGGCAGAAGATATTGGTACCGTCGTACCAAACTGTAAGTAGTCCGATTCCCCACCGCGGGCACCAAACTGGCAACGCTTTATTCCATCGCGCCGCGGCTGCGCACCAGCCCATCACGACGATCCCGGCATTTATAACCGCGAAGTTTGCCACAAACCCAGGGATTTGGCGCCATATGCCACTGTTCAAAGCGCACCGATTTCTAATGTGGGAGGGGGCTTGCCCCGATAGCGGTGTGTCAGGCAAAGATTCTGTGACTGATACACCGCTATCGGGGGCAAGCCCCCTCCCACATTTGGACCTGCCCAGTCCTGGAGGCAGGGAGAGGCTTCAGGGTTCTACCTGGCTCCACTGCTTGCTCAGGCGCTTGTCGGAAATCGGTACCTTGGTGCCCAACTGCTGGGCAAACAACGACACGCGATACTCCTCCAACCACCAGCGATAGAGTTCCAACTGAGGGTCGCGCTTGCCTTCCTGGGCATGTTTGTTCAGGCGGTTCTGGTACTGCGCCCAAAGGCCGCCCAGCTCGGTGCTCCACACCCGGTCCTTTTGCACCTGGCTCGGCAGCTTCTCCAGGCGCAGCTCGATGGCCTTGAGGAAACGCGGCAGCTCCTTGAACCATTGCGCCGGGGTTTCCCGCACAAAACCGGGATAGACCAGATTGCTCAACTGTTGCTTGATATCGTTCAAGGCCACCGCCTGGGCCAGGTCGATCTTGCCTTTGAAGCGCTTTTGCAGGCCGTGCCAGAGCTTCAGCACCTCCAGGGTCAAGCGCGCCAGGCGTTCGGCGTGCTCGGTCCAGCTGCCACGCTTACGTTCGGCCAAGGCCGCCAGGCCGGCACCGTCGCGCGGCAGGCTGGCTTCGCCGTCCAGCACGCAACTGTCGAGGCTGGCCAGCAGGATGTCTTCCACCAAGGCATCGATACGCCCCAGTTCGCGGTACATCAGGCCCAATTCGGTCAGGCCGGGCAACTTGCCGCGCAGGAATTTCGCCGGTTCAGCCAGTTGCTGCATCAGCAAGCGTTGCAACGCGCGGCGGTGCTGGAATTCAGCCTCCGCGGCCGTTGAGAAACGCCCCTCCTTGACCGTGCCACCCTCCTCCACCAGCGCCGGGTACACCGTCATCGACAGCCCGGCGATCTTCTGCTGGGTCTTCTCGGCCACCGCCGCGAACGCCTTGGCTTGCACCGGTTGCTGGCTTTTCGCGGTCTGCGGCACGGCCAATGCGGCCTGGCTGGCTTCGGCAAAGCGCGCGGTCAGCTCGGCCAGGTCGCGGCCTTCGCCGAGGAACTTGCCCTGGCCGTCGACCACTTCCAGGTTCATCCTCAAGTGGCTGTCGACTTGCTGCGCGGCCTCGGCCCAGGCTTCATCACTGACCCGCGCGCCGGTCATGCGCAGCAGTTCGCGGCCCAATGCCTGGGGCAGCGAGCCCTGGCCAAATTCGATGCGTTGCAGCGCGGCCTTGACGAAATCCGGCACCGGCACGAAGTTTTTGCGCAGTGCCTTGGGCAGGTTACGCACCAGCGCGATGCACTTGGCTTCGATCACCCCCGGCACCAGCCATTCGAGACGCTCCGGCGGCAAGGCCGGCAGCAGCGGCGCCGGTACCCGCAGGGTCACGCCGTCGCGCGGATGGTTGGGCTCGAAGTGGTAACTCAGGGCCAGTTCCAGGTCGCCCAG
Source organism: Pseudomonas fluorescens (assembly GCF_001708445.1). Lineage (NCBI taxonomy): Bacteria > Pseudomonadati > Pseudomonadota > Gammaproteobacteria > Pseudomonadales > Pseudomonadaceae > Pseudomonas > Pseudomonas fluorescens. The sequence goes on along the minus strand of NZ_CP015637.1, from coordinate 4,906,192 downwards.
GTGCAGGGTGTCGGGGTAATGTGCGGCAGTGACTTCGCTGGCTTCGCGGGCCAGCACGTCTTCTTCGCGCATGATCAGCAATTGCGGGTCTTTCTGGCTGTTGACCTTGTACCAGCTGTCGAAGGTGGCGGTCTGGTGGATCTCCGCCGGCAAGCGCGCATCGTAGAAGGCGTAGAGGGTTTCTTCGTCCGCCAGGATGTCGCGACGGCGCGCCTTGACTTCCAGTTCGTCGAGCTGCTCCAGCAGTTGCTGGTTGGCCGCCAGGCACTTGGCGCGGGACTGAATCTCGCCGCGCACCAGGCCCTCGCGGATAAACAGCTCGCGGGACACCACCGGGTCGATGGGCCCGTAATGCACCGGCCGCCGACCGACCACAATCAGCCCGAACAAGGTGATCTGCTCGAACGCCACGACTTGGCCGCGCTTCTTCTCCCAATGGGGCTCGAAGTGGTTTTTCTTGATCAGGTGCCCGGCCAATGGCTCGATCCAGTCGGCATCGATCTTGGCCACCATGCGCGCATACAGCTTGGTGGTTTCCACCAGTTCGGCGGTCATCAACCATTGCGGGCGCTTCTTGCCGATGCCCGACGACGGATGAATCCAGAAGCGCCGCTGACGCGCGCCGAGGTAATCGCCGTCTTCGGTCTTCTGGCCGATCTGGCTGAGCAGGCCAGACAGCACCGCCTTGTGCAGTTTGGGGAAGTCCGCCGGTTCCTTATTGACCGTCAACTGCATGTCGCGACAGATCAAGCTCAACTGACGATGGGAGTCTCGCCACTCGCGCAGGCGCAAATAGTTGAGGAAGTTCTTGCGGCACCAGTTGCGCAGCGGGCTGGCGGTCAGTTCCTGGCGTTGTTCTTCAAAGCCGCGCCAGAGGTTGACCAACCCGGCGAAGTCCGAATCCGGGTCCTTCCATTGTGCGTGGGCCTGGTCGGCGGCCTGCTGGCGTTCCGGTGGGCGCTCGCGTGGGTCCTGGATCGACATGGCGCTGGCCACGATGAGTACTTCCTGCAAGCTGCCGAGCTTGGCGGCTTCCAGCAGCATGCGGCCCATGCGCGGGTCCACCGGCAGGCGCGCCAATTGGCGCCCCAGCGGCGTCAGCTGACTGTTGCGGTCGACGGCCGAGAGCTCCTGCAACAGGTTGAAACCGTCGCTGATCGCCTTGCCATCCGGCGGCTCGATAAACGGGAAGTCGGTGATTTCACCCAGGCGCAGGTGCAGCATCTGCAGGATCACGGCAGCCAGGTTGGTGCGCAGGATTTCCGGGTCGGTAAATTCCGGGCGCCCGATAAAGTCTTCTTCGCTGTACAAGCGAATGCAGATCCCCGGTTCAACCCGCCCGCAACGGCCTTTACGCTGGTTGGCGCTGGCCTGGGAAATCGCCTCGATCGGCAGGCGCTGCACCTTGGCGCGGTAGCTGTAGCGGCTGATGCGTGCGGTGCCGCTGTCGATCACATAGCGGATGCCCGGCACGGTCAGCGAGGTTTCGGCGACGTTGGTCGCCAGCACCACACGTCGTCCGGGATGGGACTGGAAGATACGCTGCTGTTCGGCCGGCGACAGGCGCGCGTACAGCGGCAGAATTTCAGTGTGCTTGAGCTGCGCCTTGCGCAGCATGTCGGCGGCGTCACGAATCTCGCGCTCGCCGGGCAAAAACACCAGCACATCGCCGGGGCTGCGCCGCTCGCTGCGCTCATAGGCGGCGATTTCATCGAGGGTGGCGAGGATGGCCTGGTCGACGGTCAAGTCATCTTCGACACGGTTGCCCTCTTCGTCCTGTTCCAGGGTCAGTGGACGGTACCAGGTGTCCACCGGAAAGGTGCGGCCCGAAACCTCGACAATCGGCGCATCGTCGAAGTGCTTGGAGAAACGCTCCAGGTCGATGGTTGCCGAGGTGATGATCACCTTCAGGTCCGGACGACGCGGCAGCAGGGTCTTCAGGTAGCCGAGCAGGAAGTCGATGTTCAGGCTGCGTTCGTGGGCTTCGTCGACGATGATCGTGTCGTAGCGTTCGAGGTAGCGATCGTTCTGGGTTTCGGCCAGCAGGATGCCATCGGTCATCAGCTTGATCAGGGTGTTGGAGTCGCTTTGGTCTTCAAAGCGCACCTGATAGCCGACCAGCGCGCCCAGCGGCGTGGCCAACTCTTCGGCGACGCGACTGGCGACACTGCGCGCGGCAATCCGGCGCGGCTGGGTATGACCGATCAGGCCGTGTTGGCCGCGGCCGATTTCCAGGCAGATTTTCGGCAGTTGGGTGGTTTTACCCGAGCCAGTTTCGCCCGCAATGATCAGCACCTGATGCTTGAGCAATGCTTCCTTGATCTCATCGCGCTTGGCGGCAATCGGCAGGCTGTCGTCGTAGCGAATCACCGGCAGGCTGGCACGCCGCGCCGTGACCTGGGCACAGGACGCCTGCATGCGCGTGACCCACTGCGCCAGCTTCTCCTCATCGGGCTTCTTGCGCAGCTCGAGCAACTGCCGCCGCAAGCGGTGGCGGTCGGCGAGCATGGCGTGGTCGAGGTTTTTCAGCAGTTGGTCGATAGCAGGCGCTTGGTCAGTCATCAGGTGCGTTTGGGTCGTCTATTTATGCAGGGGGCGGATTGTCGCAGAAAACCGCCGCCGCGCGCGCCCCTCATTCGTTATCGCGGTCCTTGCGCCGGTAAGGGAACACATCGATGACCTTGCCGGCCCGAATCGCGTCTTGCAGGCTTTTCCAGTAGTCGGCGTTATACAGCTCGCCGTGCAGTTCATTGAACAGCTTGCGCTGGCCAGCGTCGGCAAACAGGAACGGCGGGAATTCTTCGGGGAACACATCCAGCGGGCCGATGGAGTACCAGGGCTCGGAGGCCATTTCATCCTCGGGGGTGCGGGGTGCGGGGATGTGGCGGAAATTGGCCTCGGTCAGGAAGCAGATTTCGTCATAGTCGTAGAACACCACACGGCCGTGGCGGGTGACGCCGAAGTTCTTCAGCAACATGTCACCGGGAAAGATATTCGCCGCCGCCAATTGCTTGATGGCCAGGCCGTAGTCTTCCAGGGCTTCGCGCACTTGAGCGTCGTTGGCGTTGTCGAGGTAGAGGTTGAGCGGGGTCATGCGCCGTTCGGTCCAGCAATGGCGGATCAGCACGGTGTCGCCCTCCACTTCGACGGTGCCGGCGGCCACGTCAAGCAATTCGGCCAGGCACTCGGGCTCGAACTTGCTCAAGGGGAAGCGAAAGTCGGCGAACTCCTGGGTATCGGCCATGCGCCCGACGCGGTCGACGCTTTTGACCAGGCGGTATTTCTCGATCACCGTGGCGCGGTTGACGTTTTTCGACGGCGAGAAGCGGTCCTTGATGATCTTGAACACGGTGTTGAAGCCCGGCAGCGTGAACACGCTCATGACCATGCCGCGCACGCCGGGGGCCATGATGAACTGGTCATCGGTGGTCGCCAGGTGGTTGATCAGCGCGCGGTAGAACTCCGACTTGCCGTGCTTGTAGAACCCGATGGAGGTGTACAGCTCGGCGATGTGCTTGCCCGGCAGGATGCGCTTGAGAAAGCCGATGAATTCCGCCGGTACCGGTACGTCGACCATGAAGTAAGAACGGGTGAACGAGAAGATGATCGACACATCGGCTTCATCGGTGATCAGCGCGTCGATCTGGATGCCGCGCCCTTCGCGGTGCAGCAGCGGGATGACCAGGGGCCACTGTTCTTCATGGGTGTAGATGCGTCCTACGAGGTAGGCGCCCTTGTTGCGGTAGAGCACCGAGGAAAACAGCTCGACCTTGAGCTCCGGGTCCTTGCAGACCCAATCCGGCAGGTTCTCGCGCAGTTGTGCTTCGAGGCGGCGCAGGTCGGCCGGCAAATCGGCATAGGGTTCGCTGAAGCGGTAGTCGGCGAAGATCTGCGCGAGCATATCGGTGATTTTGCCGGCCGGCGTGTAGATGCGGGTCTGCGCCGCTCGCGCCCGACGCAGGCTCGGCCGGGTCGTGTGGATGAACATGCAGCCGTCGCTGATCAGGTCATGGCTGAACAGGCCGCAGAAAATCGAGTTGTACCAAGTCTCGGACAGCTCATCGTCAAAGCGCAGGTCAATCAGGCCTATATAGGCGCTTTTCACCAGCGGCCAAACGTCGATATCCAGCAGCGTGGCCTCGTCGAAGGCAGCCCGCAGGCGCTCGGTCACTTCACTGACCTTCTCTTCATACAGGTTGATACGCGCCGCCGAGGCTGCCTGCCCCAGTTGCCACTGGGCTTTTTCGAAACGTTCGCGGGCGCCGTCGGTGATCTGGCGAAAGTGCTCGCGGTAATCGTCGAAGCCTTCAAGGATCATCCGCGCAATAGCGAGGGCGGGCGTGGATTGCGACATGCGGGAAACCTCGAACGGGCATCTGGAAGCCCTGAGCTTAGCCAGTGAAGAGTGACAGGAGAAGGATGTTTTTTTCCGACGGCTTGTACAACTTCGCGCAGATCGTACATTTATTTTCAGTTTTTTTAATTCGACCATACGGTCAATAAACACCCCCTAAAGTCGCGTTTCGTACGTTAAACGTTTCATCTGAAAGCCTGTAACCACGTGGCCTGGCCGCAGCAGCCGAGGCAAACCCGCACGGCGACTGGTTTTCAGCATGTGTAAGCATTTCGATACAGCCTAAGGGAAACCCTGATTACCGCAGTGATGGCACTTTGATATATACCGCGCCCTCTCCCACCCTAACAAGGTCAGAAGACCGATCCGGGAACTGGTTTTAATCGCCCGAGGAGCACTGAGATGTCATTGAGGAACATGAGGATCGGGCTGCGCGCCAGTCTGAGTTTTGGGGTGTTGGCCAGCCTGCTGGTGATTGTCGGCCTGTTTGGTCTGGGTCAGATGGCCAAGCTGCGTGAAAGCGCCCTGGTGATCGAGGGGTCGTGGATGCCGAGCATCGAGAATATCCATGACAGCGCGGCCTACGTGGCCAGCATCCGTCTGGAAGCGTTGCGCCTGGCAACCACCGACGAGTCGCGCGTGCGTGACAACAGCAAAGGCCTGATCAGCCGCCAGCGTACGGAATTGCAAACCCTGCTGGACCATCACGAAACCCTGCTCAGCAGTGACCAGGAGCGCGAACTGCTCAAGCAGGTCAAAGCCAACGTGAACACTTACCTCACCATCGTCGGGCAGATGATCGCCCTGGTGGATAAGGACCAGCAGCAGGACGCTATCGACCTGCTCAACAACCGCCTGGCGCCACAGGGTGGAATCCTCACCAAGAGCCTGGAGGACATGATCACCTTCAACCAGAACGGCGTGGAAGCCGCAACCGATGCAGCGGCACAGGTGTATACGCGCGCGCAGTGGATTGTCGGCCTGATCATCAGCGTTGCGCTGGTCGCCACCTTGCTGCTGGCCTGGCTGTTGACCCGCAGCATCACCGCGCCACTGGGCCAGGCCCTGAGCGTTGCGCGCAGCATTGCCGCCGGAGACTTGAGCCAGCCCGTCGTGGTGCAGGGCCATGACGAACCGGCACAACTGCTGACAGCACTGGCAACCATGCAGGCGCAACTGCAAACCACCATCCGTGGCATCAGCGAATCGGCGCAGCAACTGGCATCGGCGGCTGAAGAAATGAGTTCGGTGATGGAACAGAGCACACGTGGCCTGCAAGCGCAGAACGACGAGATCGAACAGGCCGCGACCGCCGTGACCGAGATGAGCGCGGCGGTGGATGAAGTGGCGGGCAATGCGGTATCCAGCGCCGAAGCGTCCCAGGCGTCCGACGAAGACAGCAAGCACGGCCACTACCAGATCAGCGAAACCATCAGCTCGATCCAGAACCTGGTGGACGAAGTGCTCGGCGCTTCGAACAAAGCCGAGGGCCTGGCGATGCAGGCCCAGGACATCAGCAAGGTGCTGGAAGTGATCCGCGGCATTGCCGGTCAAACCAACCTGCTGGCGCTCAACGCCGCCATTGAAGCCGCCCGCGCGGGTGAGGCCGGGCGTGGCTTTGCGGTGGTCGCCGATGAAGTGCGCTCACTGGCCCAGCGTACCCAGGATTCCACCGAAGAAATCGAGCAGATGATCGCCGGCATTCAGCAAGGCACCCAGGACACCGTCAGTGCCTTGAACAGCAGCGCCGAGCACGCCGGCCAAACCTTGCAACGGGCCAACAACGCCGGCAGCGCCCTGGAAAAAATCACCGCTGCCATCTCGCAGATCAGCCAGCGCAACCTGGTGATCGCCAGCGCCGCCGAGCAACAAGCGTTGGTGGCCCGCGAAGTGGACCGCAGCCTGGTGAATATCCGGGACCTGTCGACCCAGACCGCCGCTGGCGCCACCCAGACCTCGGCCGCCAGCCAGGAACTGTCGCGCCTGGCGGTGGACCTGAATGGGTTGGTGACGCGGTTTGTTCTGTAATCAATAGAAAGGTCATGTAACACTCGCCGGCTTATTGAGGTAGGAGCGTTACGTGAGACCTGTCGACACCTTGTACTTGCTGGGGCTCGCCGCCATCTGGGGCGCGAGTTTCCTGTTCATGCGCATCATCGCGCCAGAGATTGGCACGGTGCCGACCGCGTTTTTCCGCGTGTCGATTGCCGCCGCAGGGTTGTTGGTGATCCTGGCGATGATGCGCGTGCGCTGGGACTTCCAGGGCAAGTTCAAGACCGTCCTGCTGCTGGGGGTGATCAACTCCGGGATTCCCGCGACGATGTATTCGGTGGCCGCCCAGGTGCTGCCAGCGGGTTACTCGGCGATCTTCAATGCCACCACGCCGTTGATGGGGGTGTTGATCGGCGGGCTGTTCTTCAGCGAGCGGCTGACCCCGTCGAAAATCGCCGGGGTGTGCCTGGGGCTTTTCGGTGTAGGCGTGCTGACCCGCGCGGGCCCGGTGGCGTTTGACCTGGAATTATTGATGGGCGCGCTGGCCTGTTTGCTGGCGACTACGTGTTATGGCTTTGCCGGGTTCCTGGCGCGCCGCTGGCTGGACCAGCGGGGAGGATTGGACAGTCGTCTTTCCGCCCTGGGCAGCATGCTCGGCGCCACGTTGTTCCTGCTGCCGTTGTTTATCTACAGCGCCATCAGCCATCCGCCCGCGAGTTGGGGTGGGTGGCAGGTGTGGTTGTCGCTGCTGGGCCTGGGGCTGGTGTGTACGGCGTTTGCCTATGTGTTGTACTTCCGCTTGCTCACTGCGATTGGCCCCGTGAGATCGATGACCACCACTTTCCTGATCCCGCCGTTCGGCGTGCTGTGGGGCGCGTTGCTGCTCGACGAGCCGTTATCAATGGCGCATCTGTATGGCGGAGTGTTGATTGCGGGGGCGTTGTGGTTGGTGTTGCGGCCAAAAAAACTATAAATAAGCCAGCCTGGATGCTTTTATCCATAATTGTAAAAAACAGCAGCGACGGAAACCTGCAAGGAAAGGGATAAATCTTACCGCAGTCTTCCGCTAGGAGGCACGTCGTGTATTATCCTGAGCGTATTCGACTCAATGTCGAGTCGCGCCAAGTTGCGTAGAGGGGAACCACATGGGCTTTTTTGATAATTTCCCAAGATTTTATAAAACCAGCCAAACCAGCCCGTTTCCAGACCGCCTGAATTCGCGGTTTTGCGCAATAATGGAGCGGAATATCGAGTTAATAAAAGGCAAGCGCGTTCTTGATATAGCAAGTCACGACGGGCGTTGGTCATTTGCTGCCCTACAAGCAGGTGCGGCCCATGTTACGGGTATCGAACCCCGGCAAGAGTTGATTAACAACGCCATTGATACGTTTAACGAGTATGGTATCGAACCCTCACGTTTTAATTTTTTGTGCGGCGATGTATTCGACCACCTCAGCAACAAAGAATTTGATATCGTTTTTTGCCTCGGGTTTTATTACCACACTATTCGACATGCTGAATTATTTGACTTGATCGAACGTACCGGCGCAAAACTTGTGGTAATCGACACCGAAGTGACACCGGTAGTCGATGAGTTACCGGACATTGAAAACAGCGATCCTCGCGTTGTATTTGCCAACCCTCATGGCGTCCAGCTCCTGCTTGACCCGGTGGAAGACCAGCAAATGGCTTACTCCGACTCACTGACGCGAAACGGAAAAACCCTCGTCGGACGCCCGTCAAGAAGCGCCATACGCTTTATTGCTAAACACTTTGGATATGCGACAGAGACGTTCGACTGGAACACATTCATTTTAGAGAACCCTGAAATTGAAAGTGCAATGGTGGACTACAGCGAAGGCTGGAGAGATACGTTTTACTGTTCAAAATAAGAGTCAGTATGAATAATGTCTGAGCACAGGTAGTAAGTTAAAAACATTCAATCCATACCCCCCCTCTACCGTATGGCTCCGGTATTAAGTCATATATCCGAATCGGATACATGCTCCACTTGAGTTTTTTACCCCAAACAAGCGGTTGGCTATCTGCCGACCTCACTCTAGCCCTTCAGCCGTGAACCGGATTGATTTGTTCTTGTTCACAGGACTACTGATGAAACCGTATTCATGCAATCGGCTCACGGTCTCGAAGTCGAGCTTTTTCCACGCATTGCCGTTATCAAAACTGAAGGTTACCAACAGGGGCAACACGGCTTCCTCAATCCGTTTATCATCGTATTCCATGATCGTTGCTCCGCCTGTATTCTTTAACCTCATCGTAAACCCCACCAGCCATCAAGATGGATAGAATATTAACTATACGATACTGGTGAGCATTTCCAGGACAGTAAAGCTTAAAGAGCCGCCGGCAGGCACTCAAGGGTGTGGTGTAACCACGTATAGGGCCCCACTGTAAAGTTGGGCACTAGCCGTCGTACCTTTGGGCGTGTCACTGAACAACCAGTTCTTTCTTAGGATCCCAAAGGGCCTGATAGCTCTTTCGTCAGGTTGTTGTCGATTGGCAGATGTACTCCTCGATGTACTGCTCAAGTTTGTTCCAGTTGCTCGCCAGGTAGTTGATGGCTTTGCCTGTTGATCAGGTCCTGTGTGATGTCGGCCGGCCCCCCTCGCCTTTGGGTTGCACTTTTTGCGCTTCGACAAATTTTCGCCGTGCATGCACCCAGCAACCTAAACGCTCAACCCCTGCCTGCGTGCCCAGCGCTTTGTAACCAGCGTAATCATCGGCCATCACGTAGCAGCGATAGCCATCAAGCAGGCGCGTCGGCACTTCCTGCGCCCCACTGATGGGGTAGTAGAAAAGGATCACTGGTTTGTAGAGCGGGCCGCCGGTTTGCGCACACTACTTGTCTCTCGATCAGGCTCTTTCAACACCTGTACCCGAGTTTCATCGCAATGGATGATGCGGCTTTCCAGCAACTGGTCGCGCATTAAATTCAGCGCTGGCTGTAAGTGTTCGCCGCACTGGATAACCCAGCGGGCCAAGGTCTGACTCGGGATATCGATTCCATGGTAGCCCCGTAGCATTTCGAAACGGGGAAGCGGCAAACCGTCCACGTATTTGATGGTCTGCAGCATCGCTAGCACGCTTGGGCAGGCCATGCTTTTCTGAATCAGTTGAGCCGGCTTGTCCGCCGTGGCCGGTGCCGTTTCACAGGCACGGCAATGTAGACCTTACGAAAATGTTTGATCACTCGGATCTACATCGGCAGGGTTTCAAGCTGCTCGCTGACCTGCTCGCCGATAGCGTGTTTGCGGCAGCCGCACGCATAGGTCAGTTCATTCCCGGACAGTTCATGGATGACTTGATGCAAGGGAGATCGGCCGGCAGCAGTTTGCGCTTACCAATCCGCAGTGGTCGGCGCAACAGCTCCCTCTTCGGCGGCTTAATCGATGGGTTCTACGACGCTTTCCGCTTCATTGAACAAGGCTAGCTGCAGCGTTTCCGGGTCAGCCACTTGCTCAGACCTGCGTCCGAACAGGCGCTGACGCAACAGCGAATTTTCTCCTTTGATATCCACTTCGACCAGGCCATCAATGGATTTCGAAAGTCGACGAGCTTAGCGTAGAGATAGACTTTTTTACTTTTTACGTCGGGTCGCATCATGGCGGACCGGCTCATGAGGGAATCGGAAGCACAGCATCGGGGATTAGGTGGCCACTTTGAATGTCGGGTTAATGGAGCGCTTAGAAATCTGCAAGACACATTGGCTTGGCCCCCGTAATATGTCCTGCCTGCGCCAAACCAATGTGCGAAATTGCTGTGACAGATGTTGTCAATGGTCTTCTAAAGTGGGCATGACACTCATAGTGTGCCGGGTTCCCGTTTCAATAATGACAATTGCAACAGCGTCTGGTTTGAACTTCTCAATGAGGTCAGTACGAAAGAAACCGTCCTGCACATGCGCCATGACAATCGTATCAAAGTGCTCTTTCAGAAGTGGCAGCAACTCAGTTGAGAATGAGTCCCTCAGAAGGAGTAGCGTCTTTCCGGTTTTAGCGTCGGTATGAAGAACCTGCGGCCCAACCCAGCTATGGTTGTCACTCAGGAAGGTCGTTTTTTCAGGAGGATGGGTCACCATCCCCGCAAACGAGACCCGATCATGCGGGACGAAATCCGCTATCCCAAGCATCAATGACAAATCTCTGGGAATCCCTGCCTTTGAGAGCCCAACCGGTGTAAACGCAGTCAACGGCAACGGCTGCATGCCGGCAAAGTCTTTAGACAATCTGGTCATTAACTGTTTGTAAGCAATATAAGCGCCCAATCCCGTCCAATGCGTGTCGTACTCATCATAGAGCTTTTGATTGTGTCGCTCTTGGAAAATGGCTTCACGAGGATCTACGATTTGATCGAACCCTGCTTTTTTTGAAGCACTGATGATTTCATCAACTTCAGTATTAACTCTATGCCCAGGCATCCAACTAGGTCGATTTTCGGGATAGATATCCTCCTTCACAGGAGCTACCATGAAATAAAATTTCGCGCCTCTTTTGTTCAGGTAATCCACGCGTTGACGAAACCCACTTACCCAAGCATCAATATTTGGTTTATCCAGAATTAAATCACCTGACATAAGTACCAAGTGACTACCATCATCATAAAATAGCCAGCCGTTCTGGCCGACAATAATCCTTTTCGAACCCGAATATCCGAGTTTGTAACGAATAAAATTCAACGCCGCAATCATATGTGCACGCAGTGGAAACTGGTCGATTGCGAAGGCGTCCAACTTTGCCGGCAATATCGCCCAGTCAGCGAGACTTTTCGGAACCCCGGGTGCACTTGCGAGTACCCGGTTCTCAGACATACCTGGCTCAGCAACATTGAACAAAGTAAACAAGTGGATGACGAAAACGACCACCAGTACTCCAACAACCAAAGACCACCAATGATAAGTACGTCGGGTCTTTATAGACAGCTCACTACTTTCGGATGCATGGCTCATTTATGCGCCTCAGAATCGGAAATATAGAAATGGGTTAAGAGAGCTGCTTGCAAGTAGCACCACACAACAAACCAGCCCACCCACCAACAAAAAAACAGGCAGAGCATGAACATCCGCGGCATCTCGACCATGCATGCCGGGTTCCGTAGACCCATTGATTCTCGTTAGATTTAGCTGTGCGCAGACCCACGGAATAATAGGGAATGACAGAGCAATTCCTGCGGCCAGCGCAACTATTGTTTCAGGCGTCATCCAGACCATCATGGGTTGCCATTCATGCTGGGGACTGTCGAAACCCGCTAGCGCCTTGATAATGACCCATGCGTCATCAAAACTATCGGCCCTGAAATACACCCAGCCAACCATGACCACCAGTAACGTGTAGAAGCGCGCCAAAATAACAGGGACGGCCTCGAGTACTCTTTTCAAAAATACTCTCTCCAATACAACGAACACACCATGAAACATCCCCCAAAAAATAAATGTCCATGCTGCACCGTGCCAGAGCCCCGTCACAAAAAATACAATCAGCAGGTTTCGAATTGTCGAAACCTCTCCCCCCCGACTGCCACCCAGTGGTATATAAACATAATCTCTGAACCAAAAAGAAAGAGACATATGCCAACGCCGCCAAAACTCTGTGATCGACGTTGAGGAGTATGGATAGTCGAAATTTTTAGGAAATCTGAACCCCAACATAAAGGCGAGACCGATCGCCATATTAGAGTAGCCACAAAAATCAAAATATATCTGTATTGTATAGGCAACTGTACCAATCCAGGCAACTGTAGACGTCACTCCCGATGGATCAAGACTAAACAAATGATCAGCTGCCGGCGCGACCGAATTTGCGATCATTACCTTTTGACATAGCCCCACAATGAAATACTGAACACCCAGGCCGAACTTTTCTACACCCACTGTTCGATGATGCAATTCAGTCTCAATGTCGGTATATCGAACAATCGGGCCCGCGACTAAATGCGGAAACATCATCACATAAGTAGACAGCCGCACGATACTATTTTCAGGGCGGATCGTTCGTCTATATACCTCGACAAGGTAGGACACTAACTGAAAAATAAAAAATGAAATACCAAGTGGCAGATGCATGCCAAGGTGGGGAGACTCAACACCTAAAACCCCGAAGATGATATCAACCAAAAATTGGCTATACTTAAAAACGCCTAACACTAAAAGATTGACAATAACAAACACACCCAGCGCCCACCTACGAAGTGGTCCGACTGCTGAATCTATTATCTTTCCCGCACTAAAATTAATTATCAACATAGCCATCAACAGCAATAAATACAGCCCTTCCCCCCAAACATAAAATACTGCGCTGGCAGTAAGTAAAAATGCGTTTCTGACCCCCGTCAAATAGTAAAACAAAAGAAAAACAGGTAAGAAGTAAAAAATAAACACGACCGAGCTGAAAACCATTTCTTATTCGTCCATAGTAAATTTTTTGCGGAAATCTACCACAAAACTGCGACAACTCAACAAAATACGACAACCCAGCCCTAGATTTCTCGCCCCATCGTCAAGATAGTGACCATCCTCTGCCCAAGCGCGCTTCCCCCCTCTCAGCCAGGCCCTAAAATGACGGACACCGAGGACGAATTTTCCCGTGGAGCGCTGCCTGCTCTTCGCCAAGAGGGTAGAATTAAAACGGTTGGTAGGTTTAGCAGAATGCAAATAGCCCACCGATCAACTCTGAGCATTGGGAAAGAAGAAAACTGAATTTGATCAAACTATTTGTAGGTTTCTGCCCAACCATTTACAATTTCCCGGCCGACCACCCGCCTAATTGGCCAGGATGCTGACGCGCAAAAAAAAGCTTCTAGCTTGATCAGGTATGCGCAATAAAATCTACAGCTTTCACAGGGAGCGAAACTTAATAATGAGCAACTTATTGGATGATGGCATTCATATAGCCAAGCGCAGCGACTATAGCAGTGAATTCATCGAACAATGGACTCGTTTATTCCGAAGATGTTTCGGGAGCTCCGAGAAAAACGCGACTCTCGTGTTTCAAAAATACCTGCTGAATGAATCAAGAATCTGTTGCTCTATTAAAAATGGCACTATGGTGGCCGCGTACTGTGGCTTAAAATTAAGCCATGGAGACTCCGCAGTTTTCCTTTCTACGGACACCATGTCCGACGGGACTCAAAAGGGTTCTTCGATTATTCTTGGAAAGCGTTTGTATAAATCATTTGCCGAAGACGATATAGCTGTCGTGTGCGGCTACCCCAATAAAAACATAAGGAAAATACGCGAAAAAGGTTTGGGGTGGACACTGAAAGGAAATCTTCACCTGTATATAGGTGTGCCGTTTTTTTGGCGTTTCTTTAGAGACGAAATCAAAGACGATGGTTTATGGAAAGCGATAAGACCAACAGGTGGATGGTTCACAAGAAAAAAGCCATTATTTTTCAACCTTCTCGGCACAGATGGATTGTACTCGTCTAATTTGGGGCTGGTAATAACGTTATCGGCTTATCGACCCGGTTATTTTTTTATTAAGATACCCGGCTTCTTTTTCGAGCCGAGAAGTTTTGGTTACAAATATCTTACCGAAGATGTAGAAAAGAACGATGCTTTTTTGAAAAAAATCACACGACTCAATCTCGACACCATTGATATACCTTAATTTCGAGAGCCCCCCGCATGAAGTTAGCTTCTATATTTTTTATGCCTCATCAAGATGACGAGTTCGGCTTATTCCACCAGATTGAGCAAGCGTTAGCGGCTGGCCGATGGGTTCGCTGTATTTACGTAACCGATGGCTCCGCCACTGCTGACCCTGATCGTCGAGACCATGAGTCACGAACCGTTCTACAGAAGTTGGGAGTTGCCACGGACGATATTGTTTTTATCGGCCGACAATTGTCAATTATAGACGGTCAGCTGCATCGCCATATTGACGTATTTGTAGACTGGCTTGATTGCTTCCTTAATGACCATCCAACTCTTCATGCCTGTTTTGTGCCAGCCTGGGAAGGCGGTCACCCTGACCACGATCTGCTCCACGCCATTGTAGTTGAGTTATTAGCAGTCCGAACACATTCAGCGACCGTCTGGCAATACCCGCTCTACAACGCTCGGAATTGTTCAGGTCCGCTTTTCCGTGTGCTATCACCACTTCCAGAAAATGGCCCCATTGAGCAGCAGTCGATCACCTGGCGAGCTCGTTTTTTCTACATAAGACTTTGTCTTTCTTATCCATCACAATGGCGTAGCTGGTTAGGTTTATTCCCATTTGTAGGTGGCCATTATTTTTATTATGGCGTCCAATCGCTGCAAGGTGTGAATCGGCATCGACTAACACAGCCTCCACATCAACAACCTCTTTATTACGAAAAACGCGGCTTTCTCGATTGGCCAACAATGTGTAGTGCTATAGAGCAGTTACATAAAAAATTATCACGCCTGGGTTAGTCTCACTCACAAAAACCGTGCTCCCTCCCAAGAAAAAAACTCTTCTAGAGAGAGCAGGACCTTGAGCTTTCCATCTTTCAAAAATTCTGTTTATTTAGACTGTTGATACATCAACCTTGAATCAACAGTCCAAATAAAGGCCCGAAAACTGCGCAACTGCTTATTCACTAATTTAGAATTAATATCGTCGCAAACCATCAGTTTTTTGCTTATTTAATCCAATGATTTCACTGCGATCCTCAATGACAAAGACGATGGTGATCAACTACCAAATAATGGCAATGCCCCAAAAAACCTGCAAGGCTCACCCCGGACTCACCATCCCGTCAGTACACGACAGCCAATCCGCCCCCTAACAAAGGCCACGCCCCTCCAGCGCCTAGACTAAGACCTCTACTGATCAGTCGTCCAAAAATCTACCACCATCAACCACAGGAAACTCTGGCAAGAAGCATCATTTCCAGGTGATCAAGCTCACAAGCCAAGAATATCTACACGCCGTCAATTTAAAACGAACCAATATTATCCTCTTCGGTCGAAAGGCATTATCGACGAGGCGCTAATGAATTAATGCCACTCAACTGTTCTTCATTACAAATGAATATGCTAGTCTCACTCAAATTTTTTGCATGAGAGATGGAGCACTCACGTGTCTGATCAAGCGACGAAAATAGCGGTTCTGATCCCCTGCTATAAGGTGAGGAACCACATATTAGAAGTTATTCGGCAGATCGGGCCGGAAGTTTTTAAAATCTACGTCGTTGACGACTGCTGCCCAGAGGGCTCAGCTGACTTCGTCGTTGAACATTGCGTCGACGAACGCGTAATCGTGTTGCGCAATCCGGTCAATCTGGGCGTTGGCGGAGCGGTAATGACGGGGTACAGGGCCGCCATCGCGGATGGAATGGATATCATCGTCAAAATTGATGGCGATGGGCAGATGGACCCGAGCCTCATCAGCGACTTTGTATCGCCCATCATCGCAGGGAATGCTGATTACACTAAAGGTAATCGCTTTTTCAATTTAGAAAAAATATCCGAAATGCCAAAAATTCGGCTTTTCGGAAACGCTGTACTTTCGTTCATGACAAAGCTTTCTTCTGGATACTGGGAGTTGTTCGATCCAACCAATGGTTATACAGCCATACACAGTGAAATAGCCAAGCACCTTCCTCTTAACAAAATAAGCCAACGCTATTTCTTTGAAACCGACATGCTTTTTCGTCTTAACACATTGAATGCTGTTGTGATTGATATCCCTATGGATGCCAAGTATGAAGACGAAGTCAGCAACCTTAAAGTGTCCAAGGTAATTGGCGAATTTTTAATTAAACACATCCGAAACTTTGGAAAACGCATCTTCTATAATTACTATCTTCGAGGCATGTCTTTAGCGTCGATAGAGCTACCGCTCGGGCTAATATTATTGACGGCAGGATCAACTTTTGGGATTAGCCACTGGATTGACTCTCTGCATGCAAATATGCCAACCCCAGCAGGCACTGTCATGCTGTCAGCACTACCGGTCATTATCGGCATCCAACTTTTACTGGCATTTCTTGGCCATGATATTGCTTCTTCACCGCGTCAAGCTTTCCATGTATTACGCAAGAAACACATACTGACTAAAAAGGCCCCCCGCTCATGACCTATCTGATAGCGTTTGCTTGTGTTCTTGGTATTGCCACCGGGCAAATTCTATTTAAGCTGAGCGCTGTTTCTTTGCATGAAAGTGACAGTTGGTTTGATACCAAAACACTGATCACTTTATTTTCAGCTTTTGCATTATACGGAATCACTACGATAGCCTGGATATGGGTACTGCAAAAAATCGAGCTAGGTAAAGCATACCCATTGATGGCCCTTGCCTTTGTACTGGTCCCCTTAGGAAGTCACTTTGTCTTTGGAGAGCGCTTTCAACCACAATACTTCATTGGCGTTGCCATTATCATGCTTGGTATTATGGTTACCGTGAAGGCCTGAAGCGGTTATCGTAATACCTATACCAACGTGCGCTCGTCCAGATAGTCCATAACGTTCGAAACCACTGTCAATACATCGTCCTCCAATGTATTGAGATGAATATCTGGTGCCTGCGGGGCTTCGTAGATGGAGTCTATACCCGTAAATTTTTTGATCAATCCCTTACGAGCTTTGACATACAACCCCTTAGGATCTCGGCGCTCGCATTCAGAAAGCGGCGCATCAATAAAGACCTCTATGAATGTCTCAGCGCCGATGACGTCGCGAGCAAGCGCTCGGTCTCGCTCGAATGGCGAGATAAACGAGGTGATCACAATAAGACCTGCATCAACGAACAAACGCGACACTTCTGCAACGCGCCTAATATTTTCCTCACGATCAGCGTCACTGAAACCCAAGTCTCGACACAAGCCCATGCGAACATTGTCGCCGTCAATCAGGTAGGTGTGTCGACCTCGCTCAACCAGAGCAACTTCAATCGCATTAGCAACAGTGGTTTTCCCCGCGCCGCTAAGCCCGGTCAACCACAACACAAATGGTTTTTGCCCTTTCATAGAGGCCCTGGCGTTAGCACTTACGCTAGAAATTTGAAATACCAGATTATTATTCATTACACAGAGTCCATTGAAGGTTGGTTATTCGAGTGTTAAATGTTTTCACCGCTGAATATTAAAACATCGGGCACACACTTAAAATCTACAACTCCTGTTGCCAACTGTTCAGTCATCGGTAGTACGCGGAATAAGCATGCATCCAACAGCCGATGAAGGTATGTTTCTTCCTCGCCAACTGCCCCCAGTACTCCTGCATTCAAAAAGTATGTACCTGGATTTAGATTGCACTCAAAGGCAAACTCAACCTGAATTATAGTGCCGGGGGCCACATAACTGATCGTATCTAAAGGGCTCATGGCGGTAGCGGCCCCGCCCAATTCGACGCCAGTCAGAGTTTTAATCATCATACCAAAGCGGACACTCATGGCAGCAAGCGTGAAGTTGACTTTATAGGTGTAACGGTATGTCCGCCCGCGTATCAAACAATTAACAGATTCGCCGGCAAGATTGACAATCTGGGGGAATTGAATGGTTGCGCCTTGGGGTTCATAGGATAGTTCACTTTGGGTTTTCAAATGTGGATCGTAGAACTCGAAAATTTCATCAATAGCATTCTTCGAGGAAGTATGCTGAACCGACTCTACAATTGAATTCAGTGTCGACAAAGTTACATCACCCTCCGCACTAACCGCTGCGCGGATATCCTTAGCCTTCTCGGCAGGAGCATAAAGTAATTTTTGATATTTTCCGATGACATTTTTGGGGGCGCCTTCCGTGAGCTTATCGCCACCGTCCAAAAGAATGGCACGATCACACAGCTCTACAATTGCGCTCCCTGAGTGAGATACAAAAAGAATTGTTGCACCATTGGCTTTAATCGCTTCAATGCGTGCAAAACACTTACGCTGGAATAGCTCATCCCCCACCGACAACGCTTCGTCGATAATAAGAATTTGCGGATCCACATGAATCGCTACAGCAAAAGCCAGACGTACCATCATACCGCTGGAATAATTTTTGACGGGTTGATCAATAAAGCTACCTATTTCTGCGAACGCCTCGATATCGGAAAACCGGGAATCTGTTTCTTCTCGAGACAGTCCAAGTACCGCTGCATTCATATATACGTTTTCACGCCCACTGAAATCCGGATTAAACCCTGATCCCAACTCAAGCAGTGCGGCCACCCGTCCAGACGTATAAACATCTCCCGAGGAGGGCGTTAGCGTCCCGCAAATAATCTGCAACAAAGTAGATTTTCCACTGCCATTGCGCCCGACAATACCAACGGTCTCGCCTTTCCTTACAGCAAAAGATATTTCGCGTAGTGCCCAAAATTCTCTGAAATATTGTTTACGCCGACCATTAAACATCTGAAAGAAGCGATCGCGCGGCGTGTCGTAAACATGGAAACATTTACTGACGGCGCTTACCCTTATTGCAAAATCAGAGCACATCGGAAAACCCTTTTCGCATCTTCTGGAACCAGAAAAACCCTCCCCAAAATACGACCAATGCAATAAGAGAATAATAAAACAATCCGACAAAATCGGGCATTACACCCCAAATCAATATATCGCGAGCTTGTTCGATTATAAACGTCAAAGGATTAGCCATGATAAGTGGTTGAAACTCTAGCGGCAAATTTTTAACGGGAAAAAAGACCGGTGCTAAAAACATCATCATGGTGGTGATAATAGTCACGGTTTGCCCTACATCTCGCAGAAAAACACCTAGGGATGCGAGAAACCACGCCAACCCCAGCGCAAGGAGTAATAACGGAAAAAGCACCAAAGGAAGAAACAACACATGCCAATGAGGAACACCGATGAGCAGGGTGTATGCCAATAGCCAAACGGTCAGGCTGACCAGCGCGTGAAATAGCGCCGCACCTGCAGCCACGACAGGCAAAATTTCGAGAGGGAAAACTACTTTTTTTACATAGTTGACGTTCCCTACAATCAGGCTGGGAGCTCGATTAAGAATCTCCGCAAACAGGCCATATACGATCATACCGATGAATAGCACAACGGCGAACATGGCCTTACTTTCTTCTACCCCGTTCTCAGCTATTCCCCAGCGAGAACGGAATACTACAGAAAAAACAAAGGTATATACCGCAAGCATCAGTAACGGGTTGAGAAAGGACCAACCCAGACCAAGAAACGATCCCTTATAGCGACCAACTACTTCGCGCCTCGTCATTCGACCAATCAACTGGCGATTCAACCACAAACTACGTAACAGAGCCCACATGGATATCGGTTGAGGGGCATGCGGATTCATCGCCTGCCCTCTGTATTTTCCAGCGTACCCAGTTGAATATAAATATTGATATCCGTTCTCCTCAAGTCCGACCTATACCGCTTCCAAATATAAAATAGATAAGCAGTCGAGGCATCACCATCTCTAAATTCACCAAAAGCCCTCTAAAACACCCAGTGGCGCCACCGAAAAGAAGGAACCACTAGGAGAACTGCCATGATGTAATGTGATCCTTAGAAACCCGGCTTACTCTTCATCTTATGCTGATTCAGCAGCACAGACGGGTGAAACCTGCCACTCTTTTTCACCACACTCCGTGTCACTCTTCTTTTCGACACCGAACAGAAGAATCAAGCCCAACACCATCACTAATGGTATCGTTGCAAATAAATATCGAAAATCCGAAGCGATGCTGGTCGGTAGGAAAGAGCCATACATCAGGAGTGTCGCCAGAGCAATAACTCCACCTATGGTTTTAACAGGCCCTGGGGAGATTCTGCGTGCACCGATGGCAACAATCACTATAAGCGCCGCCATCCAAAAAACATGACGGTAAATTGGCCAACTGAAAAAAGACACGGCCATATCATATATTCTTTGAGCCCTTGGGGTAGTTCCCTGCCTGACTCCCGATGCAGCCAGATACTCTGGATTACCTTCCACACCAACAAAGACGGGCAGCGTGCCATTAAGCCCTCGCAGCCCCAGCAATGTCGCATAGGTTGTAAAACGGTGCTCCATATAAGCACTCGGGTTCTGCTTCACCATCTCCCACCACTCATGCCGAAGCGTTTCGCTTGGTATGGCGGCGAACCAAGCACGAACAACTGGGTTCAGATCAAGAAAGTCAATTCTACTTGGATCGTAAACAGACTTGATGGCAGCAAGCTGCTCTTGAGTCACAGGGTTAGCAAGTTGGTTAGGGGGTAACTTTGAATTGCTGATGATACCCGCAAGGTCAAACTGAATGATGCTGCGAAACCCCACAGAACTGGCGCGATCCCCAGCTCCCGTCACGGTCGAGTTGGCCTGATGCTGAATTCCCAAGACAGCACTTGCGAACAAAACAATGATCAGCGAAGCACCTAGGATTTTTTTAGTCGATTTGAAGGAATAAAGAGCAACAATCAGCGATAGCAACAGGACGGGCGCCATGAACACCCCTTGCTGGCGAGTCTGATATCCGGCGCTTAGAAAAATTATCGACAAGCCAATACACCAATACCGACGCAAAGGTGAGCCCACCGTTGCGGCAATAGCGCATGCGCTAGAAGCTGTTAATAACGATGCGAAGATTACGTCTTTCCATACAATGCCTGAATAAATGAAAACGATGGGATTCATTATCAGGAGGAACGCAGCGAGCACTCGCCACGTTGGAACATCACGAAGTCCCTGAGCGGCGCGCATCTGCAACATCGTTAATACAACAACTGCAAAGGCTCCATACAAAAGTATTGAATTGATCATTACGAACATCGCAGCAGATAGCTCTCCCCCACCTAGCCACCTGAGCAGCGCCGACATGAAGGGGGGGCCCCAACTCACAGATCGGCCTATATGGGCCTCGTAGAGCTGTATGCTCGTGTCCATCGACATCTGCCCAGGCGCATGCATCGCAATCGCTGCACATGCAAGTACGAAGGTGAGCAAAATAATGAGCCGGCTGACACTGCTCGAATTAATAGCAAGCAACGCATGCAAAGTCTTGCTTTGAAGTATACCCGGTCGCTGTTGTTTAACATCCATTACTGACATTTCAACAAGTCCTGTTCAGCGATAAAAATCATCGGGAGATGCGCTTCATAACACCGGGAACACCTTCCGTACGAAGAACTTCCCATGCGCGCTTGGCCAACAATACACCGTGACGTGGGTCGTCCAGTACCTGTCCCAAATGTGCGCGAACACGGCTAGAACTGAAGACCATCGGAACGCCACCCGCCTGATAACCTGGCGTCAAAGCAGACGTCACCCGAAGTATTTCCGCTGCCGAAGATTCAGAATCAAAAAGGGCCGGAAACTCCACGCGCCCCTGGGATTCCCACCAGGCCAGGTAACCACCACCTTCAGTTGCAAAAGGATCAGGAAAGGCTTGTTGCAGATCCAATCGCTCGCGATAAATGAGTCGTGCGGCCTTGGGAATGACAGTGCCGTCGGCAAAACGTGAAAATGCCCAAGGTACTTGGCTTAAAGGGTCCTTGCCCAAATCAGCAATCGTATCCGCGTACCATTTGATCAGCGCGTGTGCAGTCGGTTGGTTCGCAGCGTTTTTCCAAGCCATGGTCCGATGCGCACCGCTGTCAAAACCAGTGAAGTGATAGAAGCCAAGAGGCTGGCCGTCCACCATCACGCTATCTGGCAACTCACCAGTAATCTGCCGAGTAGTAATGTTCCATGGAGCTACGTTTAGACGCGACGTTCGAAGGATGCACACGCCCTCGAAAAATGCTGGTACCAGATCGATCCAACGTTGATCGGTGAACAATCCATTGTGAATTTCAGCGCGACAGAAATAATAGAGACGGTCCGACCA
The DNA here is from genome assembly GCF_001708445.1 of Pseudomonas fluorescens. Lineage (NCBI taxonomy): Bacteria > Pseudomonadati > Pseudomonadota > Gammaproteobacteria > Pseudomonadales > Pseudomonadaceae > Pseudomonas > Pseudomonas fluorescens. Next base: position 4,884,095 of record NZ_CP015637.1, on the reverse strand, counting down.
CCACTGAGCAAACTGCTTGCCTGTTTCCGTAGGCGCAACGGCGAGGAAACCCAGGTTGTAAATGCCGTGCTTCAGGCTGGAGATCTCGTTATCCATGATGGCGGCTAATGTCGGCTCTGGGGTGACCTGGTGAGGCGTCAGCGCAATATTTGAATGCTGGAGGGCCTCCAGTACATCATTCAAAGGTGAAAACAATACGGTGTCCGGGTCAAGGTAGATGACACCGGAGCAATCTTTACGATCAAGCAGACGAGCCAGGAGGAACGGCTTGATGGCCGTCGATAACTCAACGATGGTGTGACAAAACGCCCAGCCGTTCACATCCGGTATGTCGAGGCTGCTGATAGGATGAATTTCATCAAACGGCTCTGCAGAAAGGTCCAGACCGGCGGGTACTTCATCCGACAACGCCAAGTGCACGACCCAGTCAGGATGGTATTTTTTAATCGATTCGACCAAAGCCCGGACTTTTGGAATGTAATTACAGGCCGCGCTGGTATAGACATGTATTTTTTTCAAGAAATAACCTTAAGACTTAAAGGGTGAAGAAAGCGATCAAAAGCCAGGATATCTTCAAGCAAACCCGGGCCATCCTGTCGCTTTGCGATGTAACCGGTATCCAGACTCCGCACTAAATCAGCTTGAGCGCCCAAGTCCAGACAGATCAATGGCAACTTCATCGATAGGATTTCGTGGGCGACAAAGGAAAATGTTTCAGGGCAAATTGATGGCAAAAACGCAATACTGATCCCATATTTTTCAACAATTTTGGGTAAATCATCCTGTGCGTAAGGCCCCGTTTCCTTCACCACCGGCGCAGGACAAGGTGCATCCAGATTTCCAATAACCACGATTCGAACTGGCGCGTCCGTCTGACAAATTGCCTCAGCCAGACTTTCCAGGACGCCCGCTCCTTTATGATGGGAAATGGAACCTATCACCCCAATCGTCAGATATTTTTGCGGCTTTTTCGGAAGGCTGACTTCGCGAAGCGGCTTCACATAGTGAGGACACAGTTTAGCCCTGGCTCCCATGCCGGGATAAGCCCGCTCAAGCAGGGCAAGAGACGACGTTGAAAAGCAACGAACTTCATCCGCGCACCTCAGCAACTCCCCCCACATTTCGCGCCAACGTACAATTGACCGCTCACCAGCGAGGGACACAAATCCATCGGGATGGTTATTCAAACAAGAATGACAGCGTGTTATCGAAGGTATGCCGCAGTACTGCCCCTTATCGTCCAGTAGGAAGTGCGACGGGCAGACAAGAAAATACTCATGTATCGCCACGACCAGGCTAGCCTTGGTTCGCTGCTTCAAGACCAGCATAAACTCTCTAAGATTTTGCGGCTGGGGGAAAGAGACCGCACAGTTGAAAAAGACCTCTCTTAGATCTGCACGCACCAACAGTTCAACCAAGCTGTTCAAGTTCGACAGCTTGCACGAATAGGACCCGTTGTGGTCGCGTACTTCGACAAACGTCTGCATGGACGACACGCGGAAGCTAAGCAATATCACGGTATCGTCGGCTGCACTCCAGGCAGACGCCACACGCTCGCGAAAGAGATTGGCCCCTCCACCCATTGAATGATCAATCAACAAGCGGCAAGGCCGATTCTTCAGACGTGCTGCGAGAGCGACTTCGTCCTGGCTCATTAACGTTGGATTTCGCCCACGATACCGGAGGAACTTTTTGATCAGCGTCCTGATGTTTCCCCGGCGTAAGTAAGCCCAGGCGCGCTTGGCGAGATATATGCTCTCTGCCACTTCTGCTCCGGATGCTGTGTCGAGCGCAGACAGAGCGAGTTCGTGGCGACCTGTCACTGCATCCTGCATCTCGAAAACCAACTCGACTTTTTCCGGAGGCTCACCTCCCCAGCCAGCGATAACCATGAAGCCCGAATTTCCCGCTTGGTCATTATCCGGAAACGCCGACGCAACATCTTCGCGCACCCTGCCCAGCGACACGGCAACACGCTCGACCCGCCCATCAGCGAAGAGCATATTCAGGTGCGACTGAACGATCTTATGTTCATGATCCAGCGCCCATCCGAAGCCGAACAGACCATGGGGATGACGAACGAAATGATCTATTTGGCAGATCAAGGTCGTTGACCGTACTTCTGCTTGATTGAGACGCGGCACGTCAGAACCCACTACATCCATGTGTATCTGTTCCAATATCGAGTTACCATCACAAAAATTCTTTGACATTCGCCAAAGTCACCGGTTAGACCTTCAAATCCAGCTTTGGCGCATCTTGCAGAGACTCCGAGGCAGGCACTGGGGCCTCATCAGAACTTGACGCCTGAAAATTTGCGTGCGCTAACGCTTCCTGCTGTTCCATCACGATCTTTTCGGCATAAGCCAAAGCGTCGCTGGTCAGAAGGAGCTGAGCATCAAGCTTTTGCATCTGTGCCAGGCGCTCAATTGCAAGCAACTGAGTTTCCTCAAAAAGTGCCAGCAGCTCATCCTTTCGTTTGAATGCATCCTGTTGCTCACTCACGACCCGCTCGGCGAGCGCGAGCGCGGCACTCGTCTCAATTAGTTGAGCATCCAATTTTTGCATGTGCTCCAGACGCTCAATCGCTAACAACTCAATCTCACGAAATCGAGCCAACTCAGTTTCCCGGAATCGAGCGTACTCCTCGTTTTGAGACATGAGAACGCCCTGCTGCTCCAATACGATTTGCTCAGCGTGCGCGAGCTCAGCACTCATCTGACTCAATTGGCCATCAAGCTTTTGCACTTGCTTCAAACGCTCAACTGCCAGGGACTCGAATTCGTTAGGACGAGAACGCGCATCCCCCCTAAGCTTTAGCTCTTCCTGCTGACGCAGCACAATTTGCTCGGCGCGAGCCAGAGCATCGCTGGTCTCTATAAGTTGAGTGTCGAGTTTTTGCATCTCCTCCAGACGATCGAGTGCCAATTTCTCGGCAGACGCCAACCCCTTGCTCAACGCGCTGATACGCAACTCCATGACCGAAAGTTGGCGATCATTCTGGAAAAATCTTTGAACTGAAGTCAGTGTCGGAATGATATCACGCCGATATTCGCTGATTATGCCCTGCCACTCGAAACTCTCGCGTAAAGCGCGCGGCGTGAGTCCTCTCTCGATCGCACTCCGTACGCTTTCATAGGCTTGCAACACAAGCGACGGAAGAGCCGCTTGCCTGGTGCCCGCACCATGCGAGAGTGCTGGAGCGATGAAGTCCCGCGCGAAGTGAGCAATCGTTTCGGACGCAGGTTTTAAATTCAGCCAACCCGCAACATCGGATAAAAATGTGGCTGGCTGGCTAAGCATATGGTCAAACGCGAAAAATCTGATGTCATCGGCAACATCAAGATATTCCATAGCTCCGAGAAGATGCGTCATCCATAGCCACGCTGCACGATCCGAGGAAATACCATCGCGCCGGGCCAGCGAATGCACAACCTCAGCTGGATCACGCACCACTATCATCAACCGTGGCTTGATACCCAATTGTGAGAAAACCTGCCCCCAAAAAGGTGCCAGCTGGCACATTCTCGGATCCTTGAATCCCCACGCAGGTACTTCGTCAAACAGGACTCGAACCAAACTCATCGCTTCGTCAATACAGGCGTCCCACCGATGATCGCGCTCAAGCAGTGGAGGCAACGGCGAGTCCCATCGGCAGTCGTACAAGGCAAGCAATCTATCGTTGAATTGGACAATCTCGCGCTCTTCGAAATAGCCCTTGGGATTCCATTCGTCGCCTTTAAATAAGGAACTCCCCATCACCAGCCCCAACTGCTCAAGGCCTGCGGCAATGGCGCTGGTGCCACTACGATGCATACCCAGCACGATTACCACATTTTCATTCGCGTCAACTGGATACATTATCAAAAACTCTATTTTGTTGATATTTTGACAAAAGTCAGACCAAAAGGCCCTTTTACTGACTTAAATGAGCTGCTGTAGATCCTGAATATTCATAATTATGCCTGAGGGACGCACTGTGCCCGCGAAGCGAAATGCGGTGGTGCGCTGGTGAAGGTATGAATGATCCCCTCCGCGCCCCAACAAACCCAATGCCCCTGAACACACACAGATTCAGATCTTTTTCATGACGGTAGCAAGCACGAGACCTAAATTCCCCAGCAGAGTTTGCCGGTACAGCCCTGCCAGCCAGATTCCCGAAATCCTGCGAAGAACTTTTTGCTCGCGCGCCCACTTGAAGTGAGTAAGCGTCACCTGGCTATCGGGGGACAGCCGATGATGCATGGCATCCAGCGCCTGTATATTTTGTTCATTCCATTCGTGAAAACGTCCCTGAAACACCATCCGCAAGCGAATCAGCCTGGCAAGCCAGCCGGAATTACTGCCAACCACGTTCTCCGCATGTTGCCGATATTTCATTTTGGGTTCGGGATCGTAGTGAATAACCCCCCCCACACCGGAGATCAGTTGATATAACCACCAGTCGTGAGCAGGTACCTGCAGCTCAGGGCCGGCTTCGCACAGCAGCGTGCGGGCAGCCCGGTTGAAGACCATCGTATTGCCCCCTGCGATGCTTTGAACCAACGCATTACTAAAACCTGGCGAGAGTCTAAAATGGGGCGAGTACCCAAGATGAACGCCAGTTTCACCAATTAATTGGGTGCGACCACAATAAAGCGCAGGCCTATGAGCGGGTACTGTCTGCAGCCAAGCCAGAGCCACTTCTAACTTGTCATCATTCCAAATATCGTCCTGGTCCGACCATGCAAAAAAGTCGGCATCAATATCTGCTCGAGACGTCAGCGAGAGAAAATTGGCGGCGAACCCTTTTTTTGGTCCCTCCAGCATCAGCAGTCGGTCCTGCTCCCAACGATTACGATACCCCTCCAAAACCGCAAGAGTGCCGTCCATGGACCCATCATCAGACACCACCAGGGACCAATTGGAATGAGTCTGCCGCTCAAACGAGTCGAGCTGCTCAGCCAGAAATGACTCGCCGTTGTAGGTGCACATCAACACCACAACTCTTGCTCCGCGAGGATCACGCGATTGCAGGCGAGAAGGACTACACACTGTAAGAATAGACACTAATATCCCATCGCGAAGAACTGAACACCCTGTAGGGAACAGGGGATATACGCCCTTATAAAGCAATAAGTATTACAGCTATTTTCCGTGGGTACAATCCAACTCAGTGACCAATGATCAGTTTCGTAACAGAGAGCGCATGCCTTGAAGCCAAGCGCGCGGCCGCACTGACGCTAAAGCCTACAAAGAAAGCTGAAATTTCCTAATAACTGCAGGGAAAAATCTTGAATCTCGGCGGCGACAAGCCACTAGCAAGCGATTTTTTTGACACAGTCATGAGATTGACATAACGCAAAGCAACAAATACTGCACCCCTGAATTTCGCCTTATAAGAAAGTTCATTATTTTTATAGAGGAAAACATTACTTAAACCTGTATTACTTATTCGATGCACGAATAGCAGTAATACTTAATTGCCATCAGTCCTTGGGACCAAGCGACTCACATCAACAATCCTGAAAGCACCCAATCAGGCATTGGAGTAACATCCAAATCCACTCCAATATGAGGCCCGTTTTCCGGCTTCTTGATTTGCGCCTTACTCAACGCACACGCCACCAAATTTGACTGCGACTGATTGTCAAAATGGAATGAAACGCCCTATCCAAGCAGGAGCAAGGATGAAGATCAAAACCATCGCAATCATTGGCGCAGGTTTCTGCGGCTCCACGTTAGCTGTTCATTTATTGCGCAGCTCATTGGCCGCCCCCGTTAGAATCTTGCTGATCAGCCCGCCCGGCGCCATGGCTCGTGGCGTCGCTTATGGTACGCGTACCTCATCACACGTACTGAACGTACCGGCAGGCAGGATGAATGCCCTGACCAACGATGAGAGCGACGGCTTTTATGAGTTCGCCAAGCGCTATGCTCCCGAGGTCACCCCAGGGTCTTTTGTTCAGAGGCAACTCTATGGCGACTACCTTGAAACCTTATTGAACGATGCGTCGAAGAATGCAGCTCCAGGAAGCGAGCTACGCAATGTCACAGGCGAGGTCGTGGAAGTTTCATATGACACCGAACGCCATAGGGCTCACCTGCTGATGAAAAACGGTGACTCTCTTTACGCTGACCATATCGTCCTGAGCACCGGCAGTTGCGCTCGTCAACAACCATCAAGTGCAGCGGCACACAGATTATTTTACGAAGACCCTCGGTATCTGCACGATCCATGGCAACCCGACGCCTTAGCTAGTATTGACGCCAATGCTGCCGTACTGCTTATTGGCAGCGGACTGACCATGCTGGACGTAGTACTTGACCTACGCGACCGCGGGCATCAGGGGATGATTTATGTGATTTCTCGTCGCGGCCTCGCTCCTCAACCCCATCGAATATTGAACTCACACCCCCACTATGATGGGCAACTTACCCAGCAAATGCTCACGAACTGCACAACTCGTCATTATGTCAGGGCAGTTCGCAATGCGATAAAGCTGCAGACCTGCAAGGGAGATGACTGGAGAGACGTGATTGGCGGGCTACGATCAGCAACAGCACAGTTGTGGCACGCACTGCCCATTGTTGAACGTCAGCGCTTCCTTCGTCACGTTCGCCCATACTGGGACACCCATCGTCACCGCTGCGCCCCGCAGTCAGGCGCCCGCATGCTGGCTGAGATTCAACGTGGCAAGCTCAAGCTCTTCGCCGGACGCGTGACAGGCTACGAGTCCGGATCAGAAAGTGTCACCGTTCATCTGCGGCGCCGTGGCGCAAAGAACGAGGACACTATTGAGGTTAAGGCCGTGATCAATTGCACGACTCCAGCATTCGATATTCGACAACTGGACGACCCATTGCTTGCGTCGCTGCGAACTAGGGGCCAGTTGAAACCCGATGCACTCGGAATAGGCATGGAGATCGCGCCCTCCGGAGCACTGGTGGATCACAATGGAGTGGAATCACGATGGTTGTATTATGTTGGCCCTCTCCTCCAAGCCCGTGACTGGGAGGCGACAGCCGTGCCTGAACTACGCGAATATGTGAAACGTATGGCGGACACCCTTGCAACCGCTCTCTCTCAGCAATAACCCTTTGCGCAGCCCGCCCTCCTCCGTTGGCAGCCACGAAGGAGGGCAGTGCCATCACCTAGCCTTTACGGAACACAAACACCAACCCAACGATGATCAACCCCATCCCCAGCAGGCTCAACAACGCCAGCCGATTGCCGAAGATCAGGTAATCCATCACCGCCGTCACCGCCGGCACCAGGTAGAACAGGCTGGTGACATTGACCAGGTTGCCCCGCGCGATCAGGCGGTACAGCAGCAACGTCGCCAGCACCGACACCACCAGCCCCATCCACAATACCGGCAGGTAAAAGCCGGCATTCTGTTCGAAGTGGAACGGCTGGAACGGCACGAATACCGCGCACAACAGCAGCCCGGCCAGGTACTGCAGCGGCAGCGTGCCCAAAGGGTTGTCGGTAATGCGTTTTTGCATGATTGAGCCGAAGGTCATGCTCGCCAGGGCCAGCAGGCCGAAGAGCATCCCGGCCAGGGACATCCCCGCCAGCCCGATACCCTGGTACACCACCATGATCAACCCCGCCAACCCGAGGCCAAGGCCGAACAGGCGGCGCCCGGAACGCTGGCGCTCCGTCAGCGCCACGGTCAGGATCGGCTGCACGCCCATGAGGGTCGCCATCACGCCGGGGGTGACGTTGAGGTCCAGGGCCAGCAGATAGAAAATCTGGTAGGCCCCCAACAACACCAGGCCGGTCGCCGCTGCATACCACAGCGGTTTGCCGGGGCGCGGCAGTTGCAGCTTGAGCATCGGTACGAGGATCACCAGACCGAGCAGGGCGATGGCAAAACGGATCAATAAGAAGGCGAAGGGCGACGCATGGGCCAGGCCCAGCTTGGAGAAGATCGCCCCGCTGCTCCACAGCAGGACAAACAGGCTCGTCGAGGCCGCCGCGGCCACGGATTGTTTCGAAAGAACAGACATGGTTACCACCTGTAATCAGGCAAAAAAAGCCGACTCAGCAAAGGCTGAAGTTCTGGAGTTTTTTCAGGCGTGCAGACGGGGACAGCGAGTCGCTGATCAGCCCGAAATGCCAACACCCGGCGGTGATACGACTGCGTACACCGGCGTGCGACTGACAGGTGGGGGGTAGTGACTGATCTGCGCAGGCTGCTTGTTCCCGCACGGTACGACCACAGCGTTGACCGCTGAATCGACTACCGCTATGCGCTGGAGAGCTGGCATGGGCTGATCTTGTATGGAGGGATGAAGAAGGCCTGACTATAACCAGCCGTTGATACGTTTTGCAATCACTTCACCAACGCCCTTGCGTGGCACAGTTTTCATGTGGCCCGCAGGGGACGATCGCTATAATGCCGTCCAGTTTTTTCCAAGGACTCCCCATGCTCGCATTGCCCTGGCTGTACCTGGCGCTTCTTTCCATCGGCTATGTGCTGGCCTTGGCCTATGGGCAACTGGGCGTGCTGGCGCTGGTGTCCGTCGCCCTGCTGCTGATTGCCGGTTATGCCGTGCGCCAGCAGCGCACGCCTTGGGCACGCTACATCGGCCATGGTTTGTTCATTGTGCTGGCCCTGAGCCTGGCGATGCACTGGCTACCGGGCTTCTACAACGGGCGCGCCATCGAGCCGCAACGCTTTACCCCCGACGCGGTGCCCTTCTCGATGTACCTGAACCAGGACAAACCGCTGATCGGCTTCTGGCTGTTACTGGCCTGCCCGTGGGTGGTGGCGCGACGCTCCTTGCGCCTGTCGATCTGCGTCACGGCCCTGGCCTTGGCCCTGACCGCGATTGCCGCCCTCGGCGGCGCAGCCTTGCTGGGCGTCATCAGTTGGGCGCCGAAATGGCCGGTGCAGGCGTGGTTGTGGGTATTGAATAACCTGTTGTTGGTGACCTTGGTGGAAGAGGCGTTGTTTCGCGGCTACATTCAGGGCGGCCTGCAACAGCGCTTCAAGCACCTGCCCTACGGCGAGAACCTGGCACTGCTGCTGGCCTCGCTGCTGTTCGGGCTGGTGCACCTGGGCGCGGGCTGGCAATGGGTGTTGCTGGCAAGCATTGCCGGTGTGGGTTACGGCCTGGCTTATCGCTTTGGTGGGCTGGGTGCGGCGATTGCCACGCACTTTGGGCTGAACCTGCTTCACTTCGGGTTGTTTACTTATCCGATGCTGGCTGGCTGATGTCTACCGGAGGCAAGGCGTTCCTGCGGATTGTTGCAAAAATAAGTTAAATAAGCGCCCGCTCCTGCCGATACTCCCTGAAAGCCTTGCGGATTGAACAATCATGCGTAATAACCAACCCGTTACCCAGCGCGAACGTACCTTCCCCGCTCAGCAACGGTTGATCTCCACCACAGATGCCAAGGGCGTGATCACCTACTGCAACGACGCTTTCGTCGAAATCAGTGGGTTCTCCCGCGATGAACTGGTGCGTGCCCCGCACAACCTGGTTCGTCACCCGGACGTTCCGGCGGCCGTATTCGGGCACATGTGGTCAACGCTCAAACAAGGCTTGCCATGGATGGGCATTGTCAAGAATCGCTGCAAGACCGGTGATCACTACTGGGTTAACGCCTATGTGACGCCGGTTTTCGACGGCAACCAGGTGGTCGGCTACGAGTCGGTGCGCATCAAGCCCACCGCCGAGCAGATCCGCCGGGCCGAAGCGCTCTATCAACGCATCAACCAGGGCAAGTCTGCCGTTCCCCAGCGGGACAAATGGCTGCCGGTGTTGCAGGACTGGCTGCCGTTTATCCTGATCAGCCAGTTGAGCTTCATGATCGGTGCGTCGCTGAATTCCCACTGGGGCTTTGCCCTGGCGGCGGGGCTGTCGGTGCCCTTGGGCCTGCTGGGCCTGAGTTGGCAACAGCGTGGCCTCAAGCGCCTGCTGCGCCTGGCCGAGCAGACCACCTCAGACCCGCTGATCGCGCAGATGTACACCGACAGCCGTGGCGCCCAGGCGCGACTGGAAATGTCGATCCTCAGCCAGGAAGCCCGCCTGAAAACCTGCCTCACGCGTCTGCAGGACACGGCTGAACACCTCAACGACCAGGCGGCGCAGTCCAACACCCTGGCGCATAACAGCTCCAGCGGCCTGGAACGCCAGCGCGTGGAAACCGAACAGGTGGCCACCGCGGTCAACCAGATGGCGGCGACCACCCAGGAAGTTGCCAACCATGTGCAGCGCACGGCGGATGCGACCCAGGAAGCCAATCGCCTGACCGGTCGTGGCCGCGATATCGCCGGGGAAACCCGCGAGGCCATTCAGCGTCTGTCGCTGGCCGTGGGCGAAACCGGGGTGACCGTTACCCAACTGGCCAAGGACAGCGATGAAATCGGCGGTGTCGTCGATGTGATCAAAGGCATCGCCGATCAGACCAACTTGCTGGCGCTGAACGCGGCGATCGAAGCCGCGCGTGCCGGGGAGATGGGCCGTGGCTTCGCAGTCGTGGCCGACGAGGTCCGTCAACTGGCCCAGCGCACCGCCGAGTCGACCGGGCAGATCCATGCCTTGATCGCCAAGCTGCAACAAACCGCTGCCGCCGCCGTGCAAACCATGGACGCCGGGCATCGCCAGGCCGAAGAAGGGGTGGCGCGGGTGATGGAAGCGGATCAGGCGTTGGTCGGCATCAGCGAAGCAGTGGCCAACATCACCGACATGACCACCCAGATTGCGGCCGCCACCGAAGAGCAAAGCTCGGTAGCCGAAGAGATCAGCCGCAACATCAGCACCATTGCGCTGTTGGCGGACCAGACTTCGGAACAGGCGTTGAACTCGGCGCAGTTGAGTGAGGAATTGACGCATACCGCCAATACCCAGTACTCGCTGGTCGAGCGGTTTAACCGCTAGACCGCTATCGGGGGCAAGCCCCCTCCCACATTTACCGCGTACACCCCTTGGAACGCAGTCGAGTGTGGGAGGGGGCTTGCCCCCGATAGGGCCCTAGAGGGCTCCGAGAAACCGGGCAACCTGCACCGCCGCAGCCTCCAGATGCTGCTCATGACTGAACCCCGAAGCCTTCAACGGCTTCAAGTCATGGTCCCCCGCCACCAGCCACATTACCTCGATGCTCGGCGACAAATCATAGCCTTCTACCGCCACTCGATTACCCAAGGCATCGCGCTCGCCCTGCACGATCAACGTCGGCGTCTGCAGCCCGGCCAGATGCTCGACCCGGGGCTTCTCCGGCTTGCCCACCGCATAGAACGGATACCCCAGGCATACCAACCCATCGACGCCCAGTTCATCGGCCACCAGACTGGCCATGCGCCCGCCCATGGACTTGCCACCGATGGCCAGTGTTCCAGCGACATGGCGTCGCACCTCGGCATGCACCTCACGCCATGCCTGCAACAGTTTGGCGGCCGGGTTCGGCGGGCGTTTGCCGCCCTCTACGCGCCGCTGGGCCATATAGGGAAACTCGAAGCGCAACACGTTCACCCCATGCAGGGCAAGGCGTGCAGCCATGTCGGTCATGAACGTCGAGTCCATCGGTGCGCCGGCGCCGTGGGCCAGAATCAGGGTGACAGGCTCACGCCGATCTCCCTCTGCCGCGGCGTCCCACAACCAGCCGTGTTCCCGCACACACTGCGCCCATTGATCCCCGTCAATACTGGCCTTGTGCTCTTTGCTCATGCTTGCCTCGCTATTCAGTCTGCCTATAACTCCAGCCCAAGTGCCGCATTCGCTTGGGTTGAACCGTGGATGGGGAACCATGAACACTACATTAAGTACCGCCTATAACTACAAGGTGGTCCGCCAATTCGCCATTATGACGGTGGTGTGGGGCATCGTCGGCATGGGGCTCGGGGTTTTTCTCGCCGCCCAATTGGTATGGCCTGCGCTCAACTTCGACTTACCCTGGACCAGCTTCGGCCGCTTGCGCCCGTTGCACACCAACGCGGTGATCTTTGCCTTCGGTGGCTGCGCGTTGTTCGCCAGTTCCTTCTACTCCGTGCAGCGCACCTGCCAGACCCAGCTGTTCGCGCCGAAAATCGCCGCGTTCTGCTTCTGGGGCTGGCAACTGGTGATCCTGCTCGCCGCGATCTCCTTGCCGCTGGGCTACACCAGCTCCAAGGAATACGCTGAGCTGGAATGGCCGATCGACATCCTGATCACCATTGTCTGGGTGGCCTACGCCATTGTGTTCTTCGGCACCGTGGCCAAGCGCAACACCAAGCACATCTACGTCGGCAACTGGTTCTTCGGTGCGTTCATCATCACCGTCGCGATCCTGCATATCGTCAACAACCTGGAAATCCCGGTCAGCCTGACCAAGTCCTACTCGCTGTACGGCGGTGCGACGGATGCCATGGTGCAGTGGTGGTATGGGCATAACGCGGTAGGCTTCTTCCTGACCGCTGGCTTCCTGGGGATGATGTATTACTTCGTACCCAAGCAAGCCGAGCGTCCGGTGTATTCCTATCGCCTGTCGATCGTGCACTTCTGGGCACTGATCACCCTGTACATCTGGGCCGGTCCTCACCACCTGCACTACACCGCGCTGCCGGACTGGGCACAGTCGTTGGGCATGGTGATGTCGCTGGTCCTGCTGGCGCCAAGCTGGGGCGGCATGATCAACGGCATGATGACCCTGTCGGGCGCCTGGCATAAGCTGCGCAGCGACCCGATCCTGCGCTTCCTCGTGGTTTCGCTGGCGTTCTACGGCATGTCGACCTTCGAAGGTCCGATGATGGCGATCAAGACGGTCAACGCCCTCTCCCACTACACCGACTGGACCATTGGCCACGTACACGCCGGCGCCCTCGGCTGGGTAGCGATGATCTCCATCGGCGCGCTGTACCACATGATCCCGAAAATCTTCGGTCGCGAGCAGATGTACAGCCTCGGCCTGATCAACGCGCACTTCTGGCTGGCCACCATCGGCACCGTGCTCTACATCGCCTCGATGTGGGTCAACGGCATCGCCCAGGGCCTGATGTGGCGTGCGGTCAACGAAGACGGCACCTTGACCTACTCCTTCGTCGAAACCCTGGTGGCCAGCCACCCAGGCTTCATCGTGCGGTTGGTCGGCGGCGCCATCTTCCTCAGCGGCATGTTCCTGATGGCTTACAACACTTGGCGCACCGTGCGTTCGGCACAACCTGCCGAAGTCGCCGCTGCGGCGCAGATGGCCTGAGGAGTCGATGATGAAACACGAAACGATTGAAAAGAACGTCGGCCTGCTGATGCTGCTCATGGTACTGGCCGTGAGTATCGGCGGCCTGACCCAGATCGTCCCGCTGTTCTTCCAGGACGTCACCAACAAACCGGTGGAAGGCATGAAGCCCTATACCGCGCTGCAACTGGAAGGTCGCGACATCTACATCCGCGAAGGCTGCGTACAGTGCCACTCGCAAATGATCCGCCCATTCCGCGCCGAGACCGAACGCTACGGCCACTACTCGGTCGCCGGTGAAAGCGTGTGGGACCACCCGTTCCTGTGGGGCTCCAAGCGCACCGGGCCGGACCTGGCCCGCGTCGGCGCGCGCTACTCGGACGACTGGCACCGCGCGCATTTGTACAACCCGCGCAACGTCGTGCCCGAGTCGAAAATGCCGGCCTACCCATGGCTGGTGACCGCCGCTGTCGACAGCAGCCACACCGAGACCAAGTTGAAAGTGATGCGCACCCTCGGCGTGCCCTACACCGACGACGACATCAGTGGCGCCGTGGCCAGCCTCAAGGGCAAGACCGAGATGGATGCACTGGTTTCGTACCTGCAAGTGCTCGGCACTGCCATCAAGAGCAAGAGGTGAGCCATGGGATTTGAATTCGATGCGGGCACCATCCGCGGCCTCGGCACGCTGGTCGTCGCTATCGCGTTTATCGGCTTGTCGCTGTGGGTGTTCAACAACCGGCGCAATGAGGAATTCGAGCAGGCGCGCCTGCTGCCGTTTGCCGACGAACCCTCTCCATCCGACGCTCAAGAAGAGCCTGTAACAAGGAGCAACCGGCCATGACTACCTTTTGGAGTACATGGATCTGCGTACTGACCCTCGGCAGCCTGATCGGCCTGACCTGGCTGTTGTTTGGCACCCGCAAGGGCGAGACCAAGGGCAGTGTCGACCAGACCATGGGCCACGCCTTCGACGGCATTGAGGAATACGACAACCCGCTGCCCCAGTGGTGGTTCATGCTGTTCGCCGGCACCTTGGTGTTTGCCGTCGGCTACCTGATCCTCTACCCGGGCCTGGGCAACTGGAAAGGCGTGCTGCCAGGCTATGAAGGCGGCTGGACATCGGCCAAGGAGTGGGACAAGGAAATGGCTAAGGCCGACACCAAGTTCGGGCCGATCTTCGCCAAATTCTCGGCCATGCCGGTGGAAGCCGTCGCAAAAGATCCACAAGCGCTGAAAATGGGCGGACGCCTGTTCGCGTCCAACTGCGCGGTGTGCCACGGCTCGGATGCCAAGGGCGCGTTTGGCTTCCCGAACCTGGCGGACAACATCTGGCGCTGGGGCGGTTCGGCCGAAGCAATCAAGACCACCATCATGAACGGTCGCCATGCGGCGATGCCGGCCTGGGGTGACATGCTGGGTGACGAGGGGGTGAAAAACGTCGCCGCCTATGTACGCCATGAACTGGCCAAGCTGCCACTGCCGGCCGACAGCGCTGCCGACCTGGCCGCCGGCCAAGCCACGTTCAGCACCACCTGTGTTGCCTGCCACGGTCCGCAAGGCCAGGGCATGGAAGCCATGGGCGCGCCCAACCTGACCCTGCCAAGTGGCTATATCTACGGCACCAGCCTGGCGCAGTTGCAGCAAACTATTCGCCACGGCCGCCAAGGCCAGATGCCGGCCCAGGAAGTGCTGCAAGGTAATGACAAGGTGCACCTGCTCGCCGCCTACGTTTACAGCCTGTCCCATAACGCTGATGGCGCCAAGCCAGAAAGCCAAGCTCAATAACCGTTAACTGCCGCCCCGCCCTGGGGCGGCAGCTCTACCCCGTTACGCGACCAAGTGTCGCACCCTTCCAAAGCACAACTTTCCCCTCCTGCCATTCGGGTCTACGCTTGTCCCCACAGTGGATCGGTATTGACCGGTCGACGGCTGACTTGCACTCGTTGGGTTGAACATTTCTACAGGGCGACAGGCGCAAAGGCTGGCAGCGACCGGCTGTCGTGCCACTGACCACTCGTCAGCCGGGCAGCGTGTTCATACACACCCAGTAACAAGTCTCCACGACCTGATAAAATTCCTGTCCATTTGATCAGCTTTCCATTTCGGATTTTGTCCTTACATCAAACATGGAAAGGGCGCAGAATCTGGCGTGGAACGCATTGACACAGGTCACCCTTGCGTTGCAATGGCACCTCGGTTTCTCCATACTTGCGACCGATTTTTACCTATAAAAAAACCTAAACCGTGGAACCTTAGAATGAGCACAGCAATCAGTCCGACTGCTTATAACTATAAGGTAGTCCGCCAGTTCGCCATCATGACGGTGGTCTGGGGGATCCTTGGCATGGGGCTCGGGGTGTTCATCGCCTCGCAACTGGTCTGGCCGGAATTGAACTTCGGCTTGCCCTGGACGACCTTTGGCCGCCTGCGCCCGCTGCACACCAACCTGGTGATTTTCGCCTTCGGCGGATGTGCCCTGTTTGCCACCTCCTACTATGTCGTGCAGCGAACCTGCCAGACGCGACTGATTTCCGATGGCCTCGCCGCGTTCACCTTCTGGGGATGGCAAGCGGTGATCGTCGGGGCCGGCATCACGTTGCCGCTGGGCTACACCACCACCAAGGAATACGCCGAGCTGGAATGGCCCATCGCCATTTTGCTCGCGATCGTGTGGGTGACCTACGCGGTGGTGTTCTTCGGCACCATCACCAAGCGCAAGACCAAGCACATCTATGTGGGTAACTGGTTCTACGGTGCCTTCATCCTGGTGACGGCGATGCTGCACATCGTCAACCACGCGTCGCTGCCGGTCAGCCTGTTCAAGTCCTACTCGGCCTACGCCGGGGCGACGGATGCGATGATCCAGTGGTGGTACGGCCACAACGCCGTGGGTTTCTTCCTCACCACCGGTTTCCTGGGGATGATGTACTACTTCGTGCCGAAACAGGCCGAACGTCCTATTTACTCGTATCGCCTGTCCATCGTGCACTTCTGGGCGCTGATCACCCTGTACATCTGGGCCGGCCCGCACCACTTGCACTACACCGCGTTGCCGGATTGGGCGCAGTCCCTGGGCATGGCGATGTCGATCATCCTGCTGGCACCGAGCTGGGGCGGCATGATCAACGGCATGATGACCCTGTCGGGCGCCTGGCATAAGCTGCGCACCGACCCGATCCTACGCTTCCTGGTGGTTTCGCTGGCGTTCTACGGCATGTCGACCTTCGAAGGGCCGATGATGGCCATCAAGACCGTCAACTCGCTCTCCCACTACACCGACTGGACCATCGGCCACGTACACGCCGGCGCCCTGGGTTGGGTGGCGATGATCTCCATCGGCGCGCTGTACCACATGATCCCGAAAATCTTCGGCCGTGCGCAGATGCACAGCGTCGGGCTGATCAACACGCACTTCTGGCTGGCCACCATCGGCACCGTGCTCTACATCGCCTCGATGTGGGTCAACGGCATCACCCAGGGCCTGATGTGGCGTGCGATCAACGATGACGGCACCCTCACCTACTCCTTCGTCGAAGCGCTGCAAGCCAGCCACCCGGGCTACATCGTCCGTGCCCTGGGCGGCGCGTTCTTTGCCACCGGCATGCTGTTCATGGCCTACAACGTCTGGCGCACCGTGCGTGCTTCCGACCCTGCAGAAGCCGAAGCCGCCGCCAAGATCGTCGTTGTGGGAGCCCACTGATGAAGCATGAAGTAGTCGAGAAGAATATCGGCCTGCTGGCCTTCTTCATGGTCATCGCCGTGAGTATCGGCGGCCTGACCCAGATCGTTCCGCTGTTTTTCCAGGACGTGACCAACAAGCCGGTCGAAGGCATGAAGCCCCGCACCGCCCTTGAACTGGAAGGCCGCGACGTCTACATCGCCAACGGTTGTGTCGGCTGCCACTCGCAGATGATCCGACCGTTCCGCGCCGAAACCGAACGCTACGGCCACTACTCGGTCGCCGGTGAAAGTGTCTGGGACCACCCGTTCCTGTGGGGTTCCAAGCGTACCGGCCCGGACCTGGCCCGTGTCGGCGGGCGTTACTCCGACGACTGGCAGCGTGCGCACTTGTACAACCCGCGCAACGTGGTGCCTGAGTCGAAAATGCCGGCGTACCCGTTCCTCGTGGAAAACAAGCTCGACGGCAAGGACACCGCGAAGAAGATGGAAGTCTTGCGCACCCTGGGCGTGCCCTACACCGACGAAGACATCGCCGGTGCAGCCGCAGCCGTGAAGGGCAAGACCGAAATGGACGCATTGGTGGCCTACCTGCAAGGCCTTGGCACCATCATCAAAAGCAAACGGTGATTCTTCATGGATATCGGGATGATTCGTGGCCTGGGCACCGTGGTGGTGATGGTGGCCTTTATCGGCCTGGCGTTGTGGGTGTTCAGCCCGCGGCGCAAGTCGGAGTTTGACGACGCGACCATGCTGCCTTTTGCGGATGATCCCGAAGCCATCAAGCACGTCGAGCAAGCTTCTAGGAGTAACAAAGAATGACTACGTTCTGGAGTCTGTACGTCACAGTCCTCAGTCTGGGTACCATCTTCGCCCTGACCTGGCTGCTGCTGTCGACCCGCAAGGGCCAGCGCGCCGAGCAAACGGACGAAACCGTTGGCCACTCGTTCGACGGCATCGAGGAGTACGACAACCCGCTGCCGAAGTGGTGGTTCATGCTGTTCGTCGGCACCATCGTCTTCGCCCTTGGCTACCTGGTGCTGTACCCCGGCCTGGGCAATTGGAAAGGCCTGCTGCCGGGCTACAACTACCTCGACAACGACAAGCAAACCCCGTTCGCCAACGGCCAGACCGGCTGGACCGGCGTGCATGAATGGGAAAAGGAAATGGCCAAGTCGGACGCCAAGTTCGGGCCGATCTTTGCCAAATTCGCCTCGATGCCGATTGAAGAAGTGGCCAAGGACCCGCAAGCCTTGAAGATGGGCGGCCGCCTGTTCGCCTCCAACTGCTCCGTGTGCCACGGTTCCGACGCCAAGGGCGCCTACGGTTTCCCCAACCTGACCGACGCCGATTGGCGCTGGGGTGGCGAACCGGCGACCATCAAGGAAACCATCATGAAAGGTCGCCATGCCGTCATGCCGGCCTGGCTGGATATCCTCAAGGAACAAGGCGTCAGCGATGTGGCCGCGTTCGTCATCACCAACCTCGACGGCCGCAAGCTGCCGGAAGGCGTGAAAGCCGACGCGGCCAACGGCGAGAAACTCTTCGCCGCCAACTGCGTGGCCTGCCACGGCCCGGCCGGTAAAGGCACCCCAGCCATGGGCGCACCCGACCTGACCCACCCGGGTGCATTCATCTACGGTTCGAGCTTCGCCCAACTGCAGCAGACCATCCGTTGGGGCCGTCAGGGCCAGATGCCTGCGCAGGAGCAACTGCAGGGCAACGACAAGGTGCACTTGCTCGCGGCGTATGTTTACAGCTTGTCCCATGGGGATAAAAAGGCTGAAGGGCAGTAATACCGACCGTTATTTAGAAACACAGAAAAAACCAATGTGGGAGGGGGCTTGCCCCCGATAGCGGTGGATCAGTCAGACCTTTATTGACTGACACTCCGCTATTGGGAGCAAGCCCCCTCCCACATTGGATCGTCGGTGTTTTGAAGGCTGGCCCCGCAAAAACCGTCCATACTTCCCAAGTCAATTGATCCAGGTCACGTACACCATCAATTGATTTCCCCCAACGCGACCAAAGGTCGCACCCTTGGAGTACCATCGGGGGCGTATCATTACGCCACTGCAACACCCTTCATTTGACCCCGGTTGGCACGTACTGGCCGAGGCAAATCTCCACCGCCGTGGGATGCAATGATGAGCAACCAAATACCGGTACATGACGTTACCCCGCCTGCCAAAAACTCGAATCAACCTGTCGATCTCTACGCATCGCGAGAGAAAATCTACACCCGTGCCTTCACCGGCCTGTTTCGCAACTTGCGTATGCTCGGTGGCGCCGGTTTGTTCCTCCTCTACTTCGGCACCGTGTGGCTGAATTGGGGGGGGCACCAAGCCGTGTGGTGGAACCTTCCGGAGCGTAAATTCTTCATTTTTGGTGCGACCTTCTGGCCCCAGGATTTCATCCTGCTCTCGGGCATTCTCATCGTTGCGGCGTTCGGCCTGTTCTTTATCACGGTGTACGCCGGGCGCATATGGTGCGGGTATACCTGCCCGCAAAGCGTGTGGACATGGATCTTCATGTGGTGCGAAAAGGTCACCGAAGGCGACCGTAACCAGCGCATCAAGCTGGACAAGGCGCCGATGGGGGCCAACAAGTTCCTGCGCAAATTCAGCAAGCACACCCTGTGGCTGCTGATCGGCTTTGTCACCGGTATGACCTTCGTCGGTTACTTCTCGCCGATTCGCGAACTGGTGTTCGACTTCTTCACCGGCCAGGCCGATGGCTGGTCGTATTTCTGGGTGGGTTTCTTCACCCTCGCCACCTATGGCAACGCCGGCTGGCTGCGCGAACAGGTGTGCATCTATATGTGCCCGTACGCGCGGTTCCAGAGCGTGATGTTCGACAAAGACACCCTGATCGTCTCCTACGACCCACGCCGTGGCGAAGTGCGTGGCCCACGTAAAAAGGGTGCCGACTACAAGGCCCAGGGCCTGGGCGATTGCATCGACTGCACGATGTGCGTGCAAGTCTGCCCCACCGGTATCGACATCCGCGATGGCCTGCAAATCGAATGCATCGGCTGTGCTGCGTGCATCGACGCCTGCGACAACATCATGGACAAGATGGACTACCCGCGCGGCCTGATCAGCTACACCACCGAGCACAACCTGTCCGGGCAGAAGACCCACAAACTGCGCCCGCGCCTGATCGGCTATGCGCTGGTGCTGCTGGCGATGATGAGCCTGTTGGCCACGGCATTCTTCATGCGTTCGCTGGTAGGTTTCGACGTCAGCAAGGACCGCGTGCTCTACCGCGAAAACGCCGAAGGCCGGATCGAAAACGTCTACAGCCTGAAGATCATGAACAAGGACCAGCGCGACCACACCTACGTGCTCGACGCCGCCGGTCTGCCGGACCTCAAGCTGCAAGGCCGACGCGAAATCAAGGTGGCCGCCGGCGATATCGTCAGCATGCCGGTCGAACTGTCGAGCGCACCGGAGCAGTTACCGTCGAGCACCAATGAGGTGACCTTCATCCTCAAGGATGCCGATGACGCCAACGTGCATATTGAAGCCAAGAGCCGGTTCATCGGCCCTCAGGTTCGTTAACCACACTACTTCGTTAACCAGAGAGCAGAACAATGCCCGCAGCTACTGCCACAAGCCCTTGGTACAAGCACCTCTGGCCCTGGATCATCATTGGGATCCTGGCCTGCTCGGTGACCTTGACCTTGTCCATGGTGACCATCGCAGTCAAGAACCCGGACAACCTGGTCAACGACAACTACTACGAGGCCGGCAAAGGCATCAACCGCTCCCTGGACCGCGAACTACTGGCCCAGACCCTGCAACTGCGCGCCAAGGTGCACCTGGACGAACTGACCGGCGAAGTCGAGGTATATCTGACCGGCAACAGCGGCCCGTCGACCCTGGAACTGAACCTGATCTCCCCGACCCAGCCGGAGAAGGATCGCAAGATCAACCTGACCCGCAGCGCCAGCGAACCCGGACGCTATATCGGCCAGGTCACCGACAAGGTCGAAGGCCGCCGTTTCGTGGAACTGCTCGGTGTGGAAGGTGACCGGACCTGGCGCCTGTTCGAAGAAGAACAGGTCAGCCACGACAAGGACTTGCTGTTGGGTGATGAGCCGTTGCAAGGTGCTGAAGACCTGAAGAAGTAAACGCCTGCGCTTCGCGCATCGCGAGCAAGCCCGCTCACACCTCAGGAACGAGCGCCCCTGTGGGCGCGGGCCTGCCCGCGATGAGGCCCTCCCTGCCACCCAAGATCTCACGCCATGACCAGCCCCACTCCCTGCTACCACTGCGCCCTGCCCGTGCCACCCGGCAGCCGGTTCACCGCCGAGATCCTCGGCGAGCGCCGCGAGCTGTGCTGCCCGGGTTGCCAGGCGGTGGCCGAGGCAATCGTGGCCGGCGGGCTGGAAAGCTATTACCAGCACCGCAGCGAAGCCTCGGCCAACCCCGAGGCCCTGCCGGTGCAACTGGTGGACGAACTGGCACTGTACGACCGCGCCGACGTGCAAAAACCCTTCGTACGCCACGAAGGCGACCTTGCCGAAGCCACCCTGTTGATGGAAGGCATCAGTTGCGCCGCGTGTGGCTGGCTGATCGAAAAACACCTGCGCAGCCTGCCCGCCGTGGCCGAGGCGCGTCTCAACCTGTCCAACCATCGCCTGCATGTACGTTGGGCCGACGGGCAATTGCCGTTGAGCCAACTGCTCAGTGAGTTGCGCCATATCGGCTACGCCGCCCACCCTTACCAGGCGGACCGCGCCGCCGAACAACTGGCCGGCGAAAACCGGCGGGCCCTGCGCCAACTGGGGGTCGCCGGACTGCTGTGGTTCCAGGCGATGATGGCAACCATGGCCACCTGGCCGGAATTCAATATCGACCTGAGCCCGGAGTTGCACGTGATCCTGCGCTGGGTCGCGATGTTTCTCACGACCCCCATCGTGTTCTACAGCTGCGCACCGTTTTTCAAGGGCGCCATGCGCGACTTGCGCACCCGCCACCTGACCATGGATGTGTCGGTGTCCCTGGCGATTGGCGGCGCGTACCTGGCCGGCATCTGGACCTCGATCACCGGGGTCGGCGAATTGTATTTCGACGCGGTGGGCATGTTCGCCCTGTTCCTGCTGGCCGGGCGTTACCTGGAGCGGCGTGCCCGGGAACGCACGGCGGCGGCGACCGCGCAATTGGTCAACCTGCTGCCCGCCTCATGCCTGCGCATGAAAAGTGATGGGCAGAGCGAACGTATCCTGCTCAGCGAACTGGCGTTGGGCGACCGCGTGTTGGTGCACCCCGGCGCGGTATTGCCGGCAGATGGGGTGATCCTCGACGGCCAGTCCAGCATCGACGAATCCCTGCTGACCGGCGAGTACCTGCCGCAGCCGCGCCAGGTCGGCGACGCTGTGACGGCGGGCACCCTCAACGTCGAAGGCGCACTGACGGTCGAGGTCCGCGCCCTGGGGCATGACACGCGCTTGTCGGCCATCGTGCGCCTGCTGGAACGGGCCCAGGCCGACAAACCGCGCCTGGCGCAGATAGCCGACCGCGCCGCACAATGGTTCCTGCTCTGCTCACTGCTCGCTGCCGTGCTGATCGGCCTGCTCTGGTGGGAGCTGGATTCGTCGCGGGCGTTCTGGATCGTATTGGCGATGCTGGTGGCGACCTGCCCGTGCGCCCTCTCGCTGGCCACGCCAACCGCCCTGACTGCCGCCACCGGCACCCTGCACAAACTCGGCTTGTTGCTCACCCGAGGCCATGTGCTGGAAGGCTTGAACCAGATTGACACGGTGATTTTCGACAAGACCGGCACCCTCACCGAAGGGCGCCTGGCGCTGCGCGCGATCCGGCCGCTGGGCGCCCTGGACAGCGACCAGTGCCTGGGCCTCGCCGCTGCCCTCGAAAATCGCTCTGAACATCCGATCGCACGGGCCTTCGGCCGTGCCCCCCTGGCCGCTGACGAAGTGCTCAGTACCCCCGGCCTGGGCCTGGAAGGTCGCGTCGGCGAACGCCTGCTGCGGATCGGCCAGCCGGGGTTCGTGTGCGCACTGAGCGGTTGTCCGATCCCCGCCTCACCGGACGAAGCCGGACAATGGCTGCTGCTGGGCGACCGCGACGGCGCCCTCGCCTGGTTCGTACTGGATGACCGCCTGCGCAGCGACGCGCCGGCCCTGCTGGCTGCGTGCAAGGCACGGGGCTGGCGCACGCTGCTGCTGTCGGGGGACAGTTCACCGATGGTCGCCAGCGTGGCCGCCGAACTGGGCATCGACGAAGCCCACGGCGGCCTGCGCCCTGACGACAAGCTGCAGGTGCTGCAACAGTTGCATCAGCAAGGCCGTAAGGTGTTGATGCTGGGTGACGGTGTCAATGATGTCCCCGTACTCGCCGCCGCCGATATCAGCGTGGCCATGGGTTCGGCCACGGACCTGGCGAAAACCAGCGCGGACGCGGTATTGCTGTCCAACCGCCTGGATGCCTTGGTGCAAGCCTTCACCTTGGCGCGACGCACCCGTCGGGTCATCATTGAAAACCTGCTTTGGGCCGGGCTGTACAATGGCCTGATGCTGCCGTTTGCCGCCCTCGGCTGGATCACGCCGATCTGGGCGGCGATCGGCATGTCCCTCAGTTCGTTGACCGTGGTGCTCAACGCCCTGCGCCTGACTCGCCTGCCGAGTGCGCAGGCCAAAAGCGCCCCCTTGGTAAATCGCCCGCTGCCGGCTTGAGCCGCGCGGGCATGGAGTGCAGATGCCAGCTCTATACGTGATGATTCCAGCGGCGCTGCTGTTAGTGGGCGTCGCCATCTACATCTTCTTCTGGGCCGTGGACAGTGGTCAGTACGACGACCTCGACGGCCCGGCCCACAGCGTGCTGTTCGACGACCAGGACCCGAACCACCTGGCCGCCGTTGACAAGGCCAACGGCCCCGAACAGCCGGCCCAACCCAAAGACCCTCCCCATGCTTGAACTCCTGCCGCTGCTGGTCTCCGCCTTGATCCTCGGGCTCTTGGGCGGCGGCCATTGCCTGGGCATGTGCGGCGGGCTGATGGGCGCGCTGACCCTGGCGATCCCCAAGGAACAACGCAGCCGCAGGTTTCGCCTGCTGCTGGCGTATAACCTCGGCCGCATCCTCAGCTATGCCACGGCGGGCCTGTTGATCGGCCTGGCCGGTTGGGCCGTGGCCAACAGCCCGGCGGCGATGTTCATGCGCGTGCTCGCCGGGTTGCTGCTGATCTGCATGGGCCTATACCTGGCCGGCTGGTGGAGCGGGCTGACCCGTATCGAAAGCCTTGGGCGCGGCCTGTGGCGCTACATCCAGCCGGTCGCGAACCGTTTGCTGCCAGTGTCCAGCCTGCCCCGCGCCCTGCTGCTGGGCGCGCTGTGGGGCTGGTTGCCGTGCGGCCTGGTCTACAGCACCCTGCTGTGGGCTGCCAGCCAGGGCAATGCGCTGGACAGTGCGCTGCTGATGCTGGCGTTCGGCCTCGGCACCTGGCCAGTGCTGCTGGCGACGGGGCTGGCCGCCGAACGCGTCACGGCGTTATTGCGCAAACGTAGCGTGCGTGTGGCGGGGGGCGTGCTGGTGATGCTGTTCGGTATCTGGACCTTGCCAGGGCCCCATCAGCACTGGCTAATGGGCCACTAAAAGGCCATGTGGCATAGCGCCGCTCCCCGTTGACGCAAATCAAGATGCCTTTTCAGCCACGCCCCTAGACTCGGCCCACTAGCCTATCCGGGGGAACGCCCGCATGCTCGACGCCATTCGTTGGGACAGCAATCTGATTCACCGCTACGACTTGGCGGGGCCGCGCTACACGTCCTACCCCACCGCCGTACAATTCGACAGTCAGGTCGGTACCTTCGACCTGCTCCACGCCCTGCGCGACAGCCGTAAGGCCGTCCGACCGTTATCGCTGTATGTGCATGTGCCATTCTGCGCGAACATTTGCTACTACTGCGCCTGTAACAAGGTGATCACCAAGGACCGGGGCCGCGCCCAGGCTTACCTGCAGCGCCTGGAGCAGGAAATCCAATTGGTCGCCTGCCATCTCGACCCCAAGCAATCGGTGGAACAACTGCACTTCGGCGGCGGCACCCCAACGTTTCTCAGCCATGACGAACTGCGCCAGGTGATGGCCTGCCTGCGCAAACACTTCAATCTGCTCGACGATGATTCCGGCGACTACGGCATCGAGATCGACCCGCGTGAGGCCGATTGGGCGACCATGGGCCTGTTGCGCGAACTGGGCTTCAACCGTGTCAGCATCGGCGTGCAAGACCTCGACCCGGACGTGCAGCGGGCGGTCAATCGCCTGCAAAGCCTGGAAGAAACCCGCGCGGTGATCGACGCGGCGCGCACCCTGCAGTTTCGCTCGATCAATATCGACCTGATCTACGGCCTGCCCAAGCAAACCCCCATCAACTTCGCACGCACCGTGGAAGAAGTGATCAAGCTGCAACCGGACCGCTTGTCGGTGTTCAACTACGCACACCTGCCGGAGCGTTTCATGCCCCAGCGGCGGATCAACAGCGACGACCTGCCCGCACCGGCGCAAAAGCTACTGATGCTGCAAACCACTATTGAACAACTGACCGAGGCCGGCTACCGCTACATCGGCATGGACCACTTCGCCCTGCCGGACGACGAACTGGCCATCGCCCAGGAAGAAGGCACGCTGCAACGCAACTTCCAGGGCTATACCACCCATGGCCATTGCGACTTGATCGGGCTCGGGGTATCGGCAATCAGCCAGATTGGCGACCTGTATTGCCAGAACACCAGCGACCTCAGCGGCTATCAGAACGCACTGGCCGGCGCACAATTGGCCACCAGCCGTGGCTTGTTGTGTACCACGGACGATCGATTACGGCGGGAAGTGATTCAGCAATTGATCTGCAATTTCAGCCTGGACTTCGAACAGATCGAACAGGCATTCAACATTGATTTTCGCGGGTACTTCGACGAAGTCTGGCCGCAACTGGAGGCGATGGCAGAAGACGGCCTGATCGAGCTCGACGCCCAGGGTATTCGGGTGCTGCCGGCCGGACGCCTGCTGGTGCGCTCGGTGTGCATGGTGTTCGATGCCTATCTGGACCACCAGAACCGGCATCGATTTTCACGGGTGATCTGAGACCGTCCTACGCCATTGCCAGGGAACCGGCCTTGAGTGCATCTGGGCCACTCAAGCCTTTCATCGACTTGGCCAGGGACGTTTGCGCGGTCACCAGGCTAGCTTGCAGGGTGCTCAGCGCCCCTTGCAGATTGCTGATCTTGATCCGCGCCTCTTCCGGGCTAAGGCTCTTGTCCGCCATCACCGCTTGCAGTTCCTGCTGTTTCTCGGCGATCTGCTCCTTGATCTTGCGGATCATCTTGAGGGCCTGCTGAATGTTATCCGGCAGGCCGCTCTCCTCGATATCACTGTTGGACTTCTTCGCGGCACTGGCAGCAAGCAAGGCGGCACCGGAAATGGTCACCTTCACGCCTTCAGGTTCCTTGGTTTGCCGCAGCGGCGTGGCCGTTGCGTCCTTGAGTGCCTTGGCGGCGGCGGCAGCCTTGGTCTCCGCCACCAGGTCTTTCGACGGCGGCGAATCCATCAAGGCCGTATTGACCGGGATATTCGCACTAATGGAGATCATGATTCGAGCCTCCGAGCTCAAGCATTCGTCCCTTTGTATCGACCTGGACACATAAAGCTTTATGCCGATGCTGGTTTTTTGTACACGCTGGCCTCAACGCCTCCCAGTGCGGTACCCTTACGTCTTATGTGTGTTCTCCCACAAGGATTTAAGAAATGTCCGAGCCAGTCAAACTGCGCGCTCACAGCCAGGCTCACTGCAAGGATTGCAGCCTGGCGCCCCTCTGCCTGCCACTTTCGTTGAATCTGGAAGACATGGATGCGCTGGACGATATCGTTAAACGCGGTCGCCCGCTGAAAAAAGGCGAGTTTCTGTTTCGCCAGGGCGACAAGTTCGATTCCGTCTATGCAGTACGGTCGGGCGCGTTGAAGACATTCAGCCTGAGCGACAGCGGCGAAGAACAGATCACCGGCTTCCACCTGCCAAGCGAGCTGGTCGGGCTGTCGGGCATGGACACCGAGATTCACCCTGTGTCGGCCCAGGCCCTGGAGACCACATCGGTGTGCGAAATTCCTTTCGAACGCCTGGACGAATTGGCCCTGCAACTGCCGCAACTGCGCCGTCAGCTGATGCGCGTGATGAGTCGCGAAATTCGTGATGACCAGCAAATGATGCTGCTGTTGTCGAAAAAAACCGCCGACGAGCGCATTGCGACGTTCCTGGTCAACTTGTCGGCGCGGTTCCGTGCCCGTGGTTTCTCGGCCAACCAGTTCCGCCTGAGCATGTCGCGCAACGAAATTGGTAACTACCTTGGCCTGGCCGTGGAAACCGTGTCGCGGGTGTTCACCCGTTTCCAACAGAACGAGCTGATCGCCGCCGAAGGCAAGGAAGTGCATATCCTCGACCCGATCCAGCTGTGTGCATTGGCCGGCGGTTCGCTGGAAGGTTGATGTTCAAAGGTTGATCCAGACACCTGGGGCCGCGCCAACCCGCGAGGCCGCGGGTATACTTCGAGTCCGCTTCCCTGCCCCAGGACTCTTCGACGATGATCTTCGATTCGTTCGACATCAAATCCCTGATTCGCCCTGTCATCGACTTCCCCAAGCCTGGGGTGATCTTTCGCGATATCACGCCACTGTTCCAATCGCCCCGCGCCCTGCGCCTGGTGGCCGATAGCTTTGCCCACCGCTACGTCGAAGCCGACTTCACCCATATCGGCGCGATGGACGCCCGAGGCTTCCTGATCGGCTCGATCCTCGCCTACCAATTGAACAAACCGCTGATCCTGTTCCGCAAGCAAGGCAAGCTGCCGGCCGATGTGCTGACCGAGGGTTACCAGACCGAATACGGTGAAGCCTTCCTCGAAGTGCACGCCGACAGCCTGTGCGAAGGTGACTCGGTGCTGATGTTCGATGACCTGATCGCCACCGGCGGCACCCTGATCGCCGCGGCGAACCTGGTACGGCGCATGGGCGCGAGGCTTTTTGAAGCGGCGGCGATCATCGACCTGCCGGAGCTGGGTGGCTCGCAGCGCTTGGAAGACATGGGGATTCCGACCTTTTGCCTGACGCAGTTTGCCCTGACTGAACGGTAACGGTGACCAGGACTCCCGATGAAGCCATTAAGGACAACACACCTCACAACCCCATCTGCTTGCTGATGATTTCATTCATCACTTCGCGGGTGCCCCCGCCGATGGACAGGATGCGGTTGTCGCGATACAGCCGCTCCACCAGGCTGCCACGCATATACCCCTGGCCGCCGAGTATCTGCACGGCGTCATAAGTGACGCGGTCAGCGGTGTCGGTGGCCAGGTTTTTAGCCATGGAAATTTCCTTGATCACACTGACGCCAGCGGCCATTTTCGCGGCCTGGCGGTAGGTGAACTCCCTTGAGACTTCCACGGCGGTGGCCATTTCTGCCAGGCGATGCTTGAGCACCTGGAACTTGCCAATGGGTTTGCCGAACGCTTCACGCTGGGCGGCCCATTTGAGGCTTTCCTCCAGCGCAAGCTGTGCAGTCATATTGGCCATGAGGGCCAAGGCCAGGCGTTCGCTCTGGAAGTTGCCCATGATGCAGGCAAATCCCAGGTTCTCGGCGCCGATCAGGTTAGCGACAGGCACCCGGCAATCATCGAAGAACAATTCAGCGGTGTCGGACGCCCACCAGCCCATCTTCTTGAGTGGCTGGCCCACGGTAAAACCGGCAGTGCCCTTTTCAATCAGCAACAGGCTGATGCCGCCAAAGCCAGGCCCACCGGTACGCACCGCCACGGTGTAGAAGTCGGCACGAATACCGCTGGTGATAAAGGTCTTGCTGCCGCTGACCCGGTAATGATCGCCGTCGCGAATGGCGCGGGTTTGCAGGTTGGCCACATCGGAACCGCCACCGGGCTCGGTGACGGCCAGGGCGATGATCTTCTCGCCCGACAACACCTGCGGTGCCACACGCTCGCGCAACTCGGGCCGCGCCCATTTGACCACCGGCGGCAAACCGATATCCAGCGAGCCCAAGCCCGCCACCACACCACCGGAACCACAGCGCATCAACTCCTCGCTGGCGGCGACCTTGGCGAACAGATCACCTTCATGGCTACCGCCCAGGGCTTCGGGATAACCGATGCCGAGGATCCCCGCCGCGCCTGCCTTGCGGTACAACTCCCGGGGAAAGCTTTCCGCCTCCTCCCACTGCTCGATGTCCGGCAGCATTTCGCGCTCGACGAAACGGCGCACGCTGTCACGAACCAATTGGTGGCTGGGGTCGAAGTAGTCCTGGAAGGCAGGCATCGGCAAGCTCCACGGTAAGGTGGAGCGAAATTACCAAGCGCTTGCTTGGTTATCAAGCCGTGTGCAAATCCAAAGTGGGAGGGGGCTTGCTCCCGATGGCAGTGTGTCAGTCAACAGATTCATTGGCTGATCCCCTGCTATCGGGGGCAAGCCCCCTCCCACATTTGAGCCTGCGGTGATCGTTAGAGCGCGATCGGTTTTCGACCGGCAAACGAATGCGCCAACGTGCCGCCGTCCACCAACTCCAACTCGCCCCCCAACGGCACGCCATGGGCGATGCGCGAAGTGACCAGGCCTTTGTTGCTCAGCAGTTGGGCGATGTAATGCGCGGTGGCTTCACCTTCCACGGTCGGGTTGGTGGCCAGGATCACTTCGGTAAACGTGCCCTGCGCTTCTATACGCGCCACCAGCTGTGGAATACCGATCGCTTCCGGCCCCAGGCCGTCCAGGGGCGACAGGTGGCCCTTGAGCACGAAGTAGCGCCCGCGATAACCGGTCTGCTCCACCGCATACACGTCCATCGGCCCCTCCACCACACACAGCAGCGTGTCATCGCGGCGTGGGTCGGCGCATTGCGGGCAGAGCTCTTCTTCGGTGAGGGTGCGGCACTGCCGGCAGTGGCCAACCCCTTCCATGGCCTGGCTCAGGGCCTGGGCCAGCCGGGTGCCGCCGCTGCGATCCCGCTCCAGCAGTTGCAGCGCCATACGCTGGGCGGTTTTCTGACCCACACCGGGCAAGGTGCGCAAGGCGTCGATCAGTTGGCGAATCAGGGGGCTGAAGCTCATGGGGGAATGGTCCGACAAAACAACGAGACGCGGTTTATACCCGCGCCTCGGATTAGCGTCAAATGCTCAATCCTGCGCGACACGCACCACCAACTTGCCGAAGTTGCGCCCTTCGAGCAAACCGATAAAGGCCGCGGGTGCCTGCTCCAAGCCGTCGACCACGTCTTCGCGGAACTTGATCTTGCCGTCGCGCACCCACGGCGCCATGGCGCTGAGGAACTCCGGCTGGCGATCACCGTAGTCATCAAACACGATAAAACCCTGGATACGCACGCGCTTGGTCAGCAAGGTACGTTGCAGCGCCGGCAAACGATCAGGCCCGCTGGGCGCTTCATGGGCGTTATAGCCAGCAATCAGGCCGCACAGGGGAATCCGTGCCTTGGGGTTGAGCAGCGGCATGACGGCATCGAAAACCTTGCCACCGACGTTCTCAAAGTAGATATCCACGCCCTTGAAGCAGGCCTGGGCCAGCTCATCGACGAAGTGCTCGCTCTTGTGGTCGATACAGGCATCAAAGCCCAGCTCGTCCACAACGTAGCGGCACTTGTCGGGGCCGCCCGCGATACCGACCACTCGCAAGCCCTTGAGCTTGGCCACTTGCCCCACCACCGAGCCCACGGCGCCGGACGCTGCCGCCACCACCAGGGTTTCCCCGGCCTTGGGCTGGCCGATATCCATCAAGCCCATGTAGGCGGTCATCCCCGGCATGCCTAACACGCCCAGGGCCATGGATGGACTGGCCAAGCCCTTGGGCACCGGGATCAGGTTGCGACCGTCGGAAATGCTGTGGCTCTGCCAGCCGGTAGCCCCGACCACCAGCTCGCCCACTTCGAATTTCGGATGGCGCGACTGCTCGACACGGCTGACAGCGCCACCGGTCATCACTTCGTCGATTTCCACCGGCGCCGCGTAGGACGGGGCGTCGCTCATGCGCCCGCGCATGTATGGGTCGAGGGACAGGTACAGCGTCTTCAGCAGTACCTGGCCGTCCGCCAGTTCCGGCAGGGTTACCCGCTCAAGGCGGAAGTTCTCTGGCGTGGGGGCGCCGTGAGGGCGCGAAACCAGGACAATGCGCTGGTTAAGAGTCAGTTCTTGAGGCATCAGGGGGCTCCTTATCGAATCCATCGGTATAGGGTGCAGACCATGAGTGCCGGGCCAGGGTTCGATCGGATCGGCACAAACAAAAATGCCAGGCGCAATGCCTGGCATTTCAGTCTAGCCAAGGCTGGCCGATCAGAACGGCAGCTTCATACCCGGCGGCAGTTGCATGCCAGCGGTCACGCCGGACATTTTGTCCTGGCTGTTGGCTTCGATCTTGCGCACGGCGTCGTTGACGGCGGCGGCGAACAGATCTTCGAGCACTTCACGGTCGTCATCGCTGACGCCTTCGAGCAGGCTCGGGTCGATGCTCACGCGCTTGATGTCGTGACGGCCAGTCATCACCACGCTGACCATATCGCCACCGGCTTTACCGGTGACTTCGGCGTTGGCCAGTTCTTCCTGCATCTTGGCCATCTTTTCCTGCATCTGCTGCGCCTGCTTCATCAGGCCGGCCATGCCACCTTTCATCATGGGAATCACCTCAAAAGTACGTGGATCAATAAGTAGCCCGGTGTCATGACGCCTGGGGCACCGGGGCTTCGACAGGTTCAATAGTATCGTGACGGACGACCGCACCGAACTGTTCCATCATTTGCTGGATGAGCGGATCAGCGTGGATCGACTCTTCGGCTTCGCGCTGGCGGTTCAGGCGCCGGCGAGTCGCGGCCTGGGCCGGGGTTTCCTGCTCGGGCTTGATCAACTCGATGGCAATGGTCAGCGTGCGCTCATGGTACTGGTTAAGGGCATCGTTGAGTCGGCGCTGCTGGGTCGCGTTGAACAAGGCGCTGTGAGCCGGGTCCAGATGCAACAGCCAGTGGTCGCCCTCGATCGCGATCAGGGTGCAGTTGGCGGCGATGCTGCCGGTCATGCCGGAAATCGGCAGTTTCGGGAACAGCTCCAGCCATTGCAGGGCCAGGCCGGTAGCGGGTGCTGCGGCGGGTTCGGCCTCGGGCTCGGGGGCCGGCTCGGCCGCATGTTCGCTGGCCAGTTCGTCCAGGTAGCTGTAGGCCGAATCGATGTCCGGTTCGATGTAGTCTTCGTCCAGCGGCGGTTCGTCGTCGAGGTCGATACCTGGGACTGCGGCATCCACCTGGGCCACAGTGGGCTCAGGCACCGGCGCGCTGACCCATTCCGGCGCGTCCGGCACCACGCTGTCCGGGGTCGGCGTAGGCATCGGCGTCAGCTCGGGCTGCTCGCCAGCGGTTTCCAGCACCGGCTCCACGGCGGGCTGCAACTCGACTTCAGCGTCAGCCTCCAGCGGGTCATTCCAGGGCAGGTCAACCACTGGGGCCGGCTCGGGCTCGATCAGCGGCTCCGGCGCGACTTCCGGCGCAACAGCTACAGGCTCTGGCGCCGGGGCAACCGGCGCAGGCGCAGCAACCACTGGCGCGACAACCGCCGCGCCAGCCACTGGTTTGGCGGAATCAACTGTGGCTTGGCTGATCCCCACTGGCTTTAGCGGCTGTCTCGGGGCGTCCGTGGAGTCGGCAGGCCGGAAGGCCAGCATTCGTAACAGGACCATTTCGAAACCACCGCGCGGATCCGGCGCCAACGGCAGGTCCCGACGGCCGATCAGGCCCATCTGGTAGTAGAACTGCACATCTTCGGCCGGCAACGCCTGGGCCAGGGCCAGCACGCGGTCGCGGTCGCCATGGCCATTGTCGACACCTTCAGGCAGCGCCTGGGCAATGGCGACGCGGTGCAGCACGTTGAGGATTTCCGAAAGCACGCCGTTCCAGTCCGGGCCTTGCTCCGACAAGTGGCGCACGGCTTCGAGCAACTTCTTGGCGTCGCCCTCGATCAATGCGTGCAGCACATCGAACACCTGGCCGTGATCCAGGGTGCCGAGCATGGCACGCACATCGGCGGCCATGACCTTGCCTTCACCAAAGGCAATGGCCTGGTCAGTGAGGCTCATGGCATCGCGCATCGAGCCATCGGCAGCGCGGCCAAGCAGCCACAGGGCGTCGTCTTCGAACGGTACGTTCTCGACACCCAGCACATGGGTCAAGTGCTCGACCACGCGCTCAGGGGTCATGTTTTTCAGGGAAAACTGCAGGCACCGCGACAAAATAGTTGCAGGAAGCTTCTGCGGGTCGGTGGTGGCCAGAATGAATTTGACGTAGGGCGGCGGCTCTTCCAGGGTCTTCAACAATGCGTTGAACGAGTGGCTGGACAGCATGTGTACTTCGTCGATCAGGTAGACCTTGAAGCGGCCGCGACTCGGCGCGTACTGCACGTTATCCAGCAGTTCCCGCGTGTCTTCGACCTTGGTGCGGCTGGCGGCGTCGATCTCGATCAGGTCGACAAAACGCCCTTCGTCGATCTCGCGGCACACCGAACAGGTACCACAGGGCGTCGATGTGATCCCCGTCTCACAGTTCAGGCATTTGGCAATAATTCGGGCAATGGTGGTCTTGCCGACACCCCGGGTACCGGTAAACAGGTAGGCGTGATGCAGCCGTTGGCTGTCCAAGGCATTGATCAGAGCCTTGAGCACATGGGTCTGGCCGACCATTTCGCGGAACGAGCGCGGACGCCATTTACGTGCAAGAACCTGATAACTCATCGAAAACCGTCGCAACTGGGAAGCGGAAGCCGGTAATGCTAGCGGAGCAAGGGGGAAATTGCATCCGGCACGCTCGCCTAATCTGACCAAGCTCGCCTGACTGGCGTTTTAATGGCCTGAACCGGAGAGTGTCTACGCGTAGTCCTGGGCGCTTTATGGATGATTGCTGCGACCAGCCTGCGCACTCCTGACAAGAACTGACAGGGCGGCCTTATAGACTGGGCTCACATAACCGCCCGTACTCAAGGAGCCTGCATGAACACCCTCGCCCATTACTTCCTGCTGTATGTCGACAGCCCGGCCACCAGCGCCAATTTCTACAGCCGCCTGCTGGACAAGCCACCGGTCGAATTGAACCCGACCTTTGCCCTGTTCATTCTCGACCATGGCGTGAAGCTCGGCCTGTGGTCACGCCATACCGTGGAACCTGCGGCCCAGGCCACGGGCGGCGGCGGTGAAGTCTGTTTTTCGCTGGCCGATACCGCCGCCGTCGATGCCCTGCACGAACAATGGGTAGAACGGGGCGCCACGATCCTTCAGTCACCGACCACGCTGGACTTTGGCTACACCTTCGTCGCCCAGGACCTCGACGGCCACCGCTTGCGTGCGTTCAGCCTGAGCGCCTGACCGCCAACGCCCTTCCAGGCTGATGGCCGCCACACTCGCCAGCACGATCACCCCGCCGAGCACCACCTGCAAGGCTACGTGCTCGCCCAGCAGCGTGGCCGCCATCCCCATGGCCACTGGCGGGATCAGGTACATCGCCACCGACGCGCGGCTGACGTCGACGTGCTTTAACACGAACCCCCACGCCAGGTAGGCCAACGCACTGGGGAAAACCCCCAGCACCAACACTGCCAGGTTCTCCACCAACGGCGCTCGCGCCACGGCGGTGGGCAGGCCAGGCAGGTTCACGCAGAGCATCAGGGTGCCCGACCACACCATGTAGCACGCCAGGGTCAGTAGGCTGTAGCGATGCGCACAGTGCTTCTGGATGACGAAGTACACACTCCATGAGGCCGCCGCCAGCAGGATCAACAGGCCGCGCGGGTCCATCTCGCCGAGGCCCTGGTCGCCCCAGATCACCACCAGCACGCCCAGCAACCCCAACAGCACACAGCCCCACCGCCAAAGGCTGACTCGCTCCTTCAAACAGAACGCCGCGATCAGCACACTGAACAACGGCGCTGATTGCGCGAGTACGCTGGACGCCGCCGCTGTCCCCCATTGCTGCCCATAATTGAGGCTAGTGTGGTGCAGGAACACCCCGAAAAAACCCAGCACGAGCAACCACGGCATGTCCCGCAGACGTGGCCGACCAATCCCCAGCACCAGCGCCACCGCGCCCATCAATACCGAAGCGATCAGAAATCGCAGCAACGCCAGCTGGCCCGGACTGTAGCTGTGCAGGCCGATGTGCACGCCAATCGGCGAATAGGCCCAACA
Source organism: Pseudomonas fluorescens (assembly GCF_001708445.1). NCBI lineage: Bacteria > Pseudomonadati > Pseudomonadota > Gammaproteobacteria > Pseudomonadales > Pseudomonadaceae > Pseudomonas > Pseudomonas fluorescens. The sequence continues at coordinate 4,849,035 of NZ_CP015637.1, read as the reverse complement.
GAGAATCACGCTGGCGATGACTAGCGTAAGCTTTACGGGTGACGGGGCATTCATCAACGGCATCCAGAAACAGGGAAGGAATGCCGTCAGTCTTGGCCTGGGCACATCGCAGGACAATTAACCGTTTCTGACTTCTGAAATCAGTGGAACTGAGCAATGGAACTGGCCCAACTGAAGATGGTGAGAGCCGTGGCGCAAACCGGCAGCGTGGCCCAGGCCGCACTGCAATTGCATTGCGTGCCGTCGAACATCACCACGCGCATCAAGCAGCTGGAAAGCGAGCTGGGCACACCGTTATTCATCCGTGCCGGGCGTGGGCTGGCCATCAGTGCCGCCGGGGAAATTTTCCTGGACTACTGCGAGCGCATCCTCGCGCTGGTGGATGAATCCAAACGCGCCGTAGACGCCAACGCCATTCCCCGTGGCACCTTGCGCATCGGCGCGGTGGAGTCCAGCGCCAGCGGCCGCCTGCCGCCGTTGCTGGCGGAATACCATCGACGCTACCCCGACGTCAGCCTGGAGCTGGTGACCGGTGCCTGGGGGCAACTGCTGGACGATCTGCAACACCATCGCCTCGACGTGGCGCTGGTGGCCGCCGGCAACCAACGCACCAAGCTCGAACACAGCGTGGTCTACAGCGAACAGCTGGTGCTGATCGCCAGTGTGTCCAGCGCACCGATCAACAGTGCGGCCGACCTGGCCGGCCGCACCCTGCTGGTCTGGCCACCCGGCTGCCCCTACCGCGCGGCGCTGGAGAACTGGGTCAAGCCCTACGACTTCAAGCCGGCCATCGCCAGCTATGCCAGTTGGGGCACGATTATCGGCTGTGTGAGTGCCGGCATTGGCGTAGCGCTGGCGCCGGAAGGCATCCTGGCGCGCTATGAGCAGGCCAATCAACTGGCGTCGTATCGATTTGAAGAACTGGCGGCCGTGGATAACCTGCTGTTCTGGCACAAGGACACCCAACGCCACCTGGCACGGGACGCATTCGCCGGGCTGTTGCGGGAAACTTTCGGCTAACTCGCAACATGTTGTTTCGGTTATCCTTTCGCAAAATTAATTCAAAATGTAAGGGACTACCATGAATTACTTCCGCCTGTTGTTGGCGGCGGCCGCGCTGAGCCTGCCTGCCGCACCTGCCGTTGCTGATACCTCGCCTGCCCCCGTTGAAGCCAGTGCCCCCGCCGAAACAGCCGAGCACTTTCTGGCCTCACTCAAGCAAAAGACCGGCACGGTCACCCTGCCCAGCGGCATCGCCACCCTCAAGCTCACCGACGAGTTCTACTACCTCGACCCCGCCGATACCGAGCGCTTGCTGACCGATGGCTGGGGCAACCCGCCGGGCTTCAAGACCCTTGGCATGATCGTGCCCAAAGCCGTCAGCCCATTGTCGCAACGCGGCTGGGGCGTGATTGTCAGCTACAAGGCCGACGGGCACATCTCCGACGAAGATGCGGCAAAAATCGACTACGCCGACCTGCTCAAGCAAATGCAGGAAGAAGATGAAGCAGAGAACCAGGAACGCCAGAAACAAGGCTACGCGGGCCTGCACCTGCTGGGCTGGGCGGAGCCGCCGCACTACGACACCACCACCCACAAGATGTACTGGGCCCGCGAACTGAAGGCCGACGACGCCGACCAGACGACCCTCAACTACAGCATTCGCGTGCTGGGCCGTGAAGGCGTGCTGGAACTCAACGCCGTCGCCGCCATGGCCGACCTGGCCACCATCCAGCAAGAATTGCCCAAGGTGCTGGCCTTTACCAACTTCACCGACGGCAACCTCTATACCGACTTCAACCCGAACACCGACAAGCTCGCCACTTACGGCCTCGCCGCGTTGGTTGCCGGCGGGATTGCCGCCAAGGCCGGGCTCTTTGCCAAGATCGGTATCTTCCTGCTGGCCGCGAAGAAGTTCCTGGTAATCGGCGTAGTGGCGCTGCTCGCAGTGATTCGCAAGCTGTTCAACCGCAACAAAGCCTGAACCCCGGACGCAAAAACGCCGCAGTATGCCTGGCACACTGCGGCGTTTTGGGGATGTCTTAGTGAGGCGCCGCTAGACGAGTGTATTGATCCTGGCTGATCCAGCCGCTGAACGAGCGGTCGTCGGCATTGATGAACTCGACCTGGGCCCAGCCGTCCTTGAAGGCCAGCACACCGACCACATCGCGCTTGACGATATACGGACGCTTGGCGGTCTTGGCGCCTGGGGTCTTCAGCAGGTAAGCCTTGTCGGCGGATACCGTTACCAGGCCGATCCATTTTTTACTGGCGGTCTGGGTCAGGTCCAGGCCGGTGGCAATCTCCGGCATCAGCACGTTCATGCACCCAGGGTGCTGGCGGCCCTCTTCCACCGTCAGGGTCACGCCATCGGGCGAAGGCGCCAGGCTGCCGGGATGAGCCTCATCGAGCCAAGTGGTGAGCGCCTCAGGTTTGCCTTGCAGGTAAAACGCGCAACTGCGGGTAACGCCCTCGCCTATTGCTTCCGAATAGAACCCTTCGACCTGATGCTCCGGCGTCACTGCCAGCATCAGCCCTTCGTACTTGCCCGAATGCAACGCAGCCGAACCGGCCAAGGCAGGGCCCACGGCGCACAACGACAACACACCTATCGCTAGAAAACGGATCATCCTATTTTTTCCCTTCAAGTTTTTCGTAGGCTTTTTGCATAAGGACGTCGTAGTTGCCGTAGTCCTCGCCGTTATAGTTACGCGCCATGCCGGTAAAATCCTTGGCTTTCATGGCCTTCATCAATGCCGGGCTCTTGCTGCAAAAACCGAGGAACGCTTTTAGTTGGTTGCCGGCATTCACCTTTAATGCTGCCGAAAACTCAAACACCGTCTTGTAACCGCACGAGGCAAAGTTGAAGCCCATGATCTGGAACATGCCCCACGAAGCCGACATGAGTGCCGCTTCCTGATCCAGGGCAAACGCGGTGGCCATGGTTTCCCAAGCCTTGGCCTGATCCTTGTTATTGGCCTGCCACTGCGGCCCGGCTTTTTTCTTGTAGGGGTAGGACAGCAGCGGGTGCGCCTGGTCGTAGATGTGCTTGGTGTACTTGCGAAACAAGTGCCCTTCAAACGCGATCACCGGCAACTTGGCCGGGCCGAACCCCGAACGCCCACCTGATTCCACAGTGGCGAAGGCCTTGATGATATTTACCGAAATACCGCTACCCAACTGTGTGGCGGCGTTCTGGAAGTCCGTTTCGCTGAGGGTCATGCCCCCGTCGCACGTGGCCTGGAGCATCAATTGGCGGTTACGCCGCTCGGCCTCGATCGTCGCGCGCACGCGGTCCAGGTACACGTTGACCGTGGCCTGCACCGCATCGCCATTGTTGTTGCCAAACACATTGAGAAAGCTGGGGATACGCATCGTCGGGAAGGCTTTGACGGGCACCTTCACCGCCTCTTCGATCAGGCTGTTGAACGTGCGACCGGTGGGGTCGATCACGCCATCGGGGTGGGCGTATTTGAGATGGCGAAACTGATACTGGCTGATGCACTGCACCAACTGGCCATCACACTTGCCATTCTCGGCCAGCGGAAAACCCATCTTGGGAATGATCAAATTGAATAAATACTGGATGCACTGCACATCGGCGGGCAAGTTTCGGGCTTTGCCGGGAGCGCCTACTGAAGCACTGATAAGACGAGGCAACCCTTGCAGGCTTTTCATGACAGACATCCTTGTTAGTTAAAGAAGTGATGGCACTTCAATATCAATTACAAACACTTGTCATACTCTGAAACAAGTGGCTGGCGGAAACTAACAAGGTGGTTTGAGGTTGTCCAGAGTGAGCATTAAAAGCTGTGAAAGAGCCCTCACGAATAAACCCTTAAAACGCTGGTGCTTCATAATCGGGGCGCTTGCCTATTCATTACGCTACTGTCACCGGCGCATAACGCCAGTATCTGAAAACCTTCAAGGATTGAAATGAAAGCCCCTCTGCTGATCTTGTCGATCATGGCCCTGCTGTCAGGCTGTGCCTCGACGCCCGCTCCAGACCTCTCACGCCCCTCCATTGCCGAAACAAAGTCGGTGGTGTTCGCGGGTAAGACATTTGTCCTGAAATTCCAGAAAAACGGCTTGTGGGAATACTTTCCGGAAAACCAAAGCGTCGACGCCTGGACTGAAATGGTGGACTTTACGGTTGTGCCTCCCGATGACCGCTTCGAGCCGCTGGACCTGGGAAAGCGCACGGTGCAGTTGCACCAACAGGAAAACCCGGACATGCCAGCGGTCCTGGCAACAGATAACCGAACCGGGATCCTCTACCTGATGCTGTTTTATCCCTCGGCGCTGCGCAAAGACGGGCATTTCTCTGAATTCAGCTTCTTCAAGTACTACCGCGACGCCGGCACGGGCGCGATCGTCATCTTTCACTTCGCCAGGAACGTCCCGGCCAAGTCCCAGACCAGGGACGAGCGATGGGAAAGCGCCAAGACCCTGGGCGACGAAATAGTGCCGGTGATAAAGGCATTCCCCCTGTACCGCCCGTAAGCCTGTGGAGCGCACAGCAGAAATCGATTCGCAGACAGTAATGGCCAGCAAAGCGTTTTAGAAATAAGGATTTTTGAAGATTCAGGAAGAGCGTTATGGAGGCAACCCCACCAGCCACACCCCGGCACACAATGTTCCCGCTGTGGCTGCTTCCTTCCGGATCTGACCAGGTTCACGGGTAATCGTTGCGGGGGGACCGATGGGGTCACCATAACGACGCTGGCCTCTCGGCAAGCCGCGCCATTGTACCGATCTCATCGGAAGTTACAACCGTTGGTGCCGGATTAAAATATGAAGGGGTTCAAGTACTTGCCATGGCCGTCAGCATCCCCGCCATCCCCTGTGGGAGGGGGCTTGCTCCCGATAGCGGTCTGCCAGCCAATAAATCAGTGACTGACACACTGCTTTCGGGAGCAAGCGCCCTCCCACATTAATTCATCATGGTGTCTGCAACACCTCGTCCGCCCGGCCGCCCTCTTCCTGGATGACCAGGTGAATGAAGTGCAGCTTGGCGATCACCGCCGGTGGCAGTACGAAGGGATAGAAATCCGGCTGCCCCATGGCACGGGACAGTTCGTTGAGCATGCCGGCCAGTTCGATCCAGGCGTTGACGAAAGACAGGAACGCCGCACCGCCAGGGTGCTCGGGGTCGTAGAGGGTGCTCAGGGGAAATGGCTGGTAATCCAGGTCCAGTTCCCGCGCACTCATGCCAAACCCCAGGGCGGTGTCGACCGCGTCCATCATGTGCAGGTAGTGGGCCCAGGTTTCGGCCCAGTCTTCCCACGGGTGCATGGTGGCGTAGGCACTGACGCAGGTATGTTGCCAATCCGGGCGCGGGCCATTCTGGTAGTACTGGTCGAGGGCATCGGCGTAACTGGCGCTTTCGTCGCCGAACAGGTCGCGAAAAGGTGTCTGCCAATGGCTGTTGGCGATCAGGCGGTCCCAGTAATAGTGACCGACCTCGTGGCGAAAATGCCCGAGCAGCGTGCGATAGGGTTCGCGCATCTGCACCCGGACTTTTTCGCGGTGGGCGTCGTCGGCCTCCTTGATGTCGAGGGTAACCAGGCCGTTGGCATGCCCGGTGGTCGGCGCATTGCCTTCCAGGTCGATGCCGACGAAGTCGAAGGCCAGGCCGTTGTCTTCGTCGATGCTCTTGGGCACGACGCGCAGGCCCAGACTGATCAGTTGTGCCACCAGTCGGCGCTTGGCGGTTTCCACCTTGCGCCAGCGCTCGTGGTTCTCGGTGATCGACAGGTCGGGAATGGTGCGGTTCAGGCTGCAGGCCACGCACAGCGGTGCGGTGCTGTGGGCGGGAATCAGCCAGTTGCAGGCGGCGGGCGTGTCGAGGTTGGCGCAGCGGCGAAAGGCGCCTGCATCGAGGTTGTCGTCTTGCAGCCAGGTGTCCACGACAGGCCCCGGCTGCAGGGAGGACAATCGGCTTTGTTGGGGTTGATAGCCCAGCACCGCCGAGCAGGCCAGGCATTGGCTGTTGCGAAAGAACAGCGGCTGACCGCACCGGCATTGCCAGACCTTGCTGTTGCGCGAGGATTCGGCCATGAACGGTGCGGCGATGCGCGAACTGAGTTGCTCGAAATAGCGGAACATGGCGATCTCTCCCTGGGTGACAGAGACTAGATCATTTCTCGCTCGGGATCGTTCCACTTTGCTGCCCGACGCGGGGCGAGTCCTAATGCCTGTCGGTTAAGAGATGGAACGAGCAAACAGTAACCTGTGGCGAGCGGGCTTGCTGTGGCGAGCGGGCTTGCCCCGCGTTGGGGCGCGAAGCGGCCCCAAAACACAGCTCCGGAGCTGGCTGACACACTGCAGCGCTCTTATGGGGGGCTGCTGCGCAGCCCAACGCGGGGCAAGCCCGCTCACCACAGCAAGCCCGCTCGCCACAGCAAGCCCGCTCGCCACAGTAAGCCCGCTCACCACAGCAAGCCGGCTCGCCACCAGAAGCGCACGCTATCAGACGGTGATGTGATGCCCGGCGAGGAAGGCCACGAAAGCGTCTTCGTCCAGCACCTTCAGGCCCAGTTCGCTGGCCTTGGCCAACTTCGAACCAGCACCCGGCCCGGCCACCACGCAGTGGGTTTTCGCCGACACCGAACCGGCCACCTTGGCGCCGAGGCTTTCGAGCTTGTCCTTGGCGACATCGCGGCTCATCCGCTCCAGGGAGCCGGTCAGCACCCAGGTATGCCCTGCTTCCGGGAAGCCTTCGATCACTTTCTTCTCGCTCTGCCAGTGCATGCCGAACTCCTCGAGCTGCCGCTCGATGGCCAGGGCATGGTTGGCATGGTCGGGGTTATCGAAGAACTCGCGCACAGCCTTGGCCTGCTTCTCGGGCAGCGCCTGGCGCATATCGAGCCAGTCAGCCTTGATCACGCCTTCGAGGGAGCCGAACTTGTCCGCCAGTTTCTGCGCGGCGCCGGGACCGACGCTGGGCACATTGAGTTTGTCGAGCAAACCGCCGAGGGTGGTGCTGGCGGCGAATTCGGCGGCCAGGGCGCCTTCGTCTTGCAATTGCAGGCCGCATTTGTCCGGCGCCAACAGTGCGCCGATCACGTCCTGGTTGTGGCGGTCATCAAAGAAGCTGCGGATCTCGTGCGCGACTTCCAGGCCCACGTCCGGCAGGTACGTCAGCACCTCCGGCAACGCGCGCTGCACGCGCTCCAAGGCCCCCAGGGAACGCGCCAGCACCTTGGCGGTCTCCTCGCCCACGTCGGGAATGCCTAAGGCGTAGATGAAGCGCGCCAGGGTCGGGCTCTTGCTGTTCTCGATGGCGGCGATCAGCTTCTTGCTGGAGATATCGGCGAAGCCTTCCAGGTCGATGATCTGTTCGTACTTGAGCGTGTAGAGGTCAGCCGGCGAACCAATGAGTTTTTCATCCACCAACTGCTCGATGGTCTTGTCACCCAGGCCATCGATGTCCATCGCCCGGCGCGAGACGAAATGGATGATCGCCTGCTTGAGCTGCGCGCCACAGGCCAGGCGGCCGACACAGCGGTACACCGCGCCTTCGCTGACGGTTTCCTTGCCCTTGCTGCGCTTGACCAGTTGCGTGCGCTCGACGTGGGAGCCGCACACCGGGCAACTCTCGGGGATCTGCACGGCGCGGGCATTTTCCGGACGGCGCTCGGTGACCACCGACACCACCTGCGGGATCACGTCTCCGGCACGGCGGATGATCACGGTGTCGCCGATCATGAGGCCCAGGCGCGCCACTTCGTCCATGTTGTGCAAGGTGGCATTGGACACGGTCACACCCGCGACCTTGACCGGTTTCAGTCGTGCCACCGGCGTGACGGCACCGGTGCGGCCAACCTGGAATTCCACGTCGAGCAGCTCGGTCAGTTCTTCCATGGCCGGGAATTTGTGCGCGATCGCCCAACGCGGCTCACGGGCACGGAAACCCAGTTCGCGCTGGGAGGCAATGCTGTTGACCTTGAACACCACGCCGTCGATTTCATAGGGCAGGCTGTTACGTCGCTCGCCGATATCGCGGTAGTAGTCCAGGCATGCCTGGATGCCCTTGGCCAACTTCAGCTCATGGCTGATCGGCAGGCCCCACTTCTGCAACTGTTTCAAATTGCCGATGTGGGTGTCACTGATGTCTGCGGTGACCTGGCCAATGCCGTAGCAGCAGAACTCCAGCGGGCGGCTGGCGGTGATCTTCGAGTCCAGCTGGCGCAGGCTGCCGGCGGCGGCGTTACGCGGATTGGCGAAGGTCTTGCCGCCGACTTCCAGTTGCGAGGCGTTCAGTCGCTCAAAACCGGCCTTGGACATGAACACTTCGCCGCGCACTTCCAGGGTGGCCGGCCAGCCGGTGCCGTGCAGTTTCAACGGGATATTGCGCACGGTGCGCACATTGACACTGATGTCTTCGCCCGTAGTGCCGTCGCCGCGGGTGGCGCCGCGCACCAGTTCGCCGTCCTGGTACAGCAGGCTGACCGCCAGGCCATCCAGCTTTGGTTCACAGCTGTACTCCACCGCAGCGCCACCGCCAAACAGATCGCCCACCGGCAGGTCGAGCCCCTCGGTGACGCGGCGATCGAACTCGAGCATGGTGGTTTCATCGAACGCGTTGCCCAGGCTGAGCATCGGGATCTCATGACGCACCTGGGTAAAGGCCGACAACGCCGCACTGCCGACCCGCTGCGTCGGCGAATCACGCGTCACCAGTTCCGGGTGCTCGGCTTCCAGGGCCTTGAGCTCATTGAACAATCGGTCGTACTCGGCGTCCGGAATGCTCGGCTCGTCGAGCACGTGGTAACGGTAATTGTGCTGATCCAGTTCAGCGCGCAGTTCAAGGATGCGGGTGTGGGCGGCGGTCATGGGTGTTCTCTCATAAAGCAAAAGAGCAGCCGAAGCTGCTCAAATGTTGGTGCGCTTATTCTATCGACAACGCTTGAGGCCAATCCTCAGCGTTTCTGTGTCAGGGCGCGACGCTCGAATTCGACGATGCGCTGACGGTAGTGTTCGATGGTCTGGGCGGTGAGGACGCTGCGCTGATCGTCCTTCAATTCGCCATTCAGTTCCTGGGACAGCTTGCGCGCTGCCGCCACCATCACGTCGAACGCTTGTTTCGGATGACGCGGGCCTGGCAAGCCAAGGAAGAAGCTGACGGCCGGCGTGCTGAACAGGTCAATATCGTCCAGGTCGAAGGTGCCCGGCTTGACCGCATTGGCCATGGAGAACAGCACTTCGCCATTACCGGCCATGCTTTCGTGGCGGTGGAAGATGTCCATTTCGCCAAAACGCAGGCCGCTTTCGAGGATGTTCTGCAACAGCGCCGGGCCTTTGAAGCCCGCGGCGTCGCGGCAAATCACGCTGATCACCAGCACTTCTTCGGCAGCCGGCTGATCGCTGACCGATTGGCGCGGCGGGCTCTTGGTCGCATTCTCATCAGGGAAGTCGTCATCGCGGCTGCTGAAACTCGGGCCTTCGTCGACGTCAAGGTTCAGGTCGCCCTGGTGCGGCTCGGCAACTGCAGCACTGCCGCGCTTGCCACGTTTGGAAGACGGCTCGCGGGCTTCACGCACAGGCGCACTCATGGACGGCAGGTCATGCTCATCCAGCTGCGGTTCCTTATGGGTATCCAACACACGGGGCGGCCCCAGCAGCTCGGCGCTGCCGTCGTCGTCGGGCAAGTTGGACAGGTTACGGTCCAGACGGAATTTGAGCTTGCCCTTGCCACCGCGCATGCGGCGCCAGCCATCAAAAAGAATACCGGCAATGACAATAATGCCGATGACGATCAGCCACTCGCGCAGACCGATTTCCATGTAATCCCGTGCCTCTAATAAAAAATGCTGAAAAATAAGGGGTTTAGCACCGTGCAAACCGCTTTAAAACGTGGCGCCAACTCTATGTTCTGACTGACGTTTTGCCCACGCATACGAAAAATTGACATTAAACTAGCACGACCAAAGATAACTTTACACCGTCTGTCAAAATGCCTTGAACAAATATGTCCATTTGCCACTTTCGCCAGGGCGGTAAACCGTCTTACATCGCGCTGAAAATCTTCTCTCCTGGCGTGGCTCAGGATTCCACCATCGCCATCGCTTCTTCGACATCCACCGCGACCAATCGCGAACAGCCCGGCTCGTGCATCGTCACCCCCATCAACTGATCAGCCATTTCCATGGCGATCTTGTTGTGGGTGATATAGATGAACTGCACAGTCTGGGACATCTCCTTGACCAGGCGTGCGTACCGTCCCACGTTAGCGTCATCCAGCGGTGCGTCAACTTCGTCGAGCATGCAGAACGGCGCCGGGTTCAACTTGAAGATGGCAAACACCAGGGCCAATGCGGTCAGGGCTTTTTCGCCGCCGGACAACAAATGGATGGTGCTGTTCTTCTTGCCCGGAGGCCGCGCCATGATCGTTACCCCTGTATCGAGTAGATCTTCGCCCGTCAGTTCCAAGTAAGCGCTGCCACCACCGAAAACTTTTGGGAATAACGCCTGTAAACCGCCATTAATCTGATCAAAGGTATCCTTGAAGCGGTTGCGGGTTTCCTTGTCGATCTTGCGGATCACGTTTTCCAGGGTATCCAGGGCTTCGACCAGGTCGGCGTCCTGGGCGTCCAGGTAGCGTTTGCGCTCGGACTGCTGCTGGTACTCATCGATGGCGGCTAGGTTGATTGCCCCCAGGCGCTGAATCCGCGCGGCTATGCGTTCGAGTTCTTCTTCGGCGTCTTTTTCGTTGGCCTCGGCGGTCAAGGTGTCAAGCACGCCGTGCAGGTCGTAGCCATCCTCGAGCAACTGGTCCTGGAGGGTTTTGCGGCGCACGGTCAGGGCTTGCCATTCCATGCGCTGTTGTTCGAGCTGGCCGCGGATCAGTTGGGATTGCTGCTCGGCCTGGGTCCGGCGCTTTTCTGCGTCACGCAGTTCGCGGTCGGCATCTTCGAGGGCGATTTGCGCGGTCTTGAGTTCTTCGTCGACGGTCATGCGCTTGTCGAGCAGCTCTTCAAGCTTGAGCCGCAGCTCTTCCAGGGGCGCTTCGCCTTCCTCCAGGTTGAGGCTCAGTTGCTCGCGCTTCTCGGTCAGGCGTTCGGACTGCATCTCCAGGCGCTCAAGGGCCTGGCGCGTGGAGTCGTGCTGCGCACGCAGCGAGCCGAGGCGCACCGCCAACTGGTGAGCGTGGTCCTTGTGCTGGCGAGCTTCCTGGCGCACACGGTCAAGGCGTTCACGCAGGCTGTCCCGCTGGGCCAGCAGCAGTTCGCGTTGCTCGGTGTCCTGGGCCATGCTGTCGAGGGCTTCCTGCAATTGCAGGCGTGCTTCGCCGATTTGTTCGTGCTCGAGCGCGCGTTGCTCGCCCATCTCGGCTACTTCTTCATCGAGACGGGTACGGCGCAGGGTCAGTTGCTCGACCTTGGCTTTGCTCGCGGAAAGCTGGGCTTTCAATTCGCCTTGCTGGCGCGCCTCATCCTGCAACAGGCGACGCAGATGTTCGCGGCCGGTCTCTTGCTGGCGCTGGGTGGCGCGCAGGGTTTGCAGCTCGGTTTCCAGGCTTTCCAGGGTCGCTTCGCGCTCTTCACGCTCGGCGATCAAATTGACGATTTCCTGGCCACGGGCCAAAACCCCGCTTTCTGCTTCACTGGCGCGGCGTACCCGCAGGAAGTGGCGGCCGACCCAGTAGCCATCACGGCTGATCAGGCTTTCGCCGGCAGCCAACTGACCGCGCTGGGCCAGCGCCTGCTCAAGTGATTCAACCGGTTTGACCTGGCCCAGCCACGGCGACAAGTCAATCGCCGCCTCGACCTTGTCCAGCAAACTGCCCGGCACGCGGGTGCCGTCGGCGGCCGGGCTGAGCAGGCGCAAATCGCCCTGGGCAAAACCGGCCAGGTCGAAGCCCCCAAAATCGTCCACCAGTACCGCTTGCAGGTCGGCACCCAATACGGTTTCCACCGCCAACTCCCAACCGGCTTCGACTTTCAAGCCTTCGGCCAGGCGCGGACGCTCGGCCAGATGCTGGTCGCGCAGCCATTCGGCGGTACCGGTGCCAGGGTCCAGAGCGGCTTGCTGCAGGGCTTCCAGGGAGGCCAAACGACCGTTGAGCCGCTGCAGATCGCCCTGGGCCTGCTGCTGGGCCTGGGTCGCCTGTTGCAGTTGCTGGCGCAATTGCTCCAGGCGCTCGACTTGCTGTTCTTCGCTGGCCTCCAGCTCTTCGAGGGTCATCTCGCTTTCAGCCAGTTGCTCGCTGAGCTCCATGATCGCCGCGTCTTCCGGGTCGGCAGCGAGCAACACGCGTTCTTCCTGCAAGCGACGCTGGCGTTCGGCCAGACGCTCCATGCTGGTTTCCAGCTGCTGGATGCGTGACTGTTGCACTTCGGCCTGGCGCCGAGGCTCGGCGGATTTCAGGTTGAAGGTGTCCCACTGCTCCTGCCAGCCGTGCATGGTGGTTTCGGACTCTTCCAGGGCGGCAGCGGCTTCTTCGGCCGCCGCGCTGGTGATCTCCTGCTCGGGAGTGAGCAGGTCCAGCTCTTCGCCGAGGGTCAGCAGCAAGGTGCGGTCATGGCCCAAGTGAGATTCGGTCTCCAGGCGCGCGCGCTCGGCTTCCTTCAAATCCTCCTGCAACTGACGCAAGCGCTGCTGGCCGTGCTGGATGCTCTGCTCGACCCGGGCGATGTCTCCCCCCACCGAGTAGAAACGGCCCTGCACCAGATTGAAGCGCTCGGACAGGTCATGGTGACCGTCGCGCAGGCGCTCGATGCTGGCGTCGGCATTGCGTTGCTCGGCTACCAGGGCTTCGAAGCTGATTTCCTGGGTGCCGATGATCGCTTCACGCTGGCCCACCTGGTCATTCAGCGCCTGCCAGCGCAGGGCCGACAGTTGCGCCTTGAGCTGGCGCTCCTCGCCCTTGTATTCCTGGTACTTTTCGGCGGCCTGGGCCTGGCGGTGCAGGCGTTCCAGCTGGCGTTCCAGCTCTTCACGCAGGTCGGTGAGGCGGGCGAGGTTTTCGTGGGTGCGGCGGATACGGTTTTCAGTTTCGCGGCGGCGCTCCTTGTACTTGGAGATGCCGGCCGCTTCTTCGATAAAGTTGCGCAGGTCTTCCGGCTTGGCTTCGATCAGCTTGGAGATCATGCCTTGCTCAATGATCGAGTAGCTGCGCGGGCCCAGGCCGGTACCGAGGAAGATATCGGTGATATCCCGGCGCCGGCACTTGGTGCCGTTGAGGAAGTAGCTGTTCTGGCTGTCGCGGGTCACTTTACGGCGGATGGAGATTTCCGCGTAGGCCGCATATTCGCCGACCAGGGTGCCGTCGGAGTTATCGAACACCAGTTCGATGCTGGCCTGGCTGACGGGTTTGCGGCTGGTGGAGCCGTTGAAGATGACGTCGGTCATCGACTCGCCGCGCAGGTTTTTTGCCGAGCTCTCGCCCATCACCCAGCGTACGGCGTCGATGATGTTCGACTTGCCGCAGCCATTGGGCCCCACCACTGCCGCCATGTTACTGGGGAAGTTCACCGTGGTCGGGTCGACGAAGGATTTGAACCCCGCCAGTTTGATGCACTTGAGCCGCACGCTTAGGCGTCCGCCAACGCAGCGATGACCAGCGAGCAACTACGCTGGCCATAGGCCGACAACACCTGGCGAATCTGCGGCAGGTCGCGGGCAAGCACGGCGGCGAGCAATTGCTCGAACAACGCCAGGTACTCGCTCATGGAGGCCTTGCGCTGATCGAGGGCCAGGTAATAGGCACGGTTCATCGCCGGCTGCAGGTTTTCGACGGTTTCCTGCAAATACGGGTTGTTGGCGAAGGGGTACGCGGCGCGCATCACGCTGAAGCATTCTTCGACAAAGGCGCGGATGTCCTGGCGCTCGAAACTGCCGACCAGGCGCTGCTGGATCTGCAGGAACGGCGCCATGTCAGCCTGGGTCTGCCAGCCCTGGGCCACCGCATTGCCGAGCAGGATATACAGCTCACTCATCAACGTGCACAGGCTCTGCACCTTGTGTGCGGTGAGCTCGGTGACGTGGGCGCCACGGCGCGGCAGGATCGCGATCAGGTGGCGACGTTCGAGGATCAATAAGGCTTCACGCACGGAACCACGGCTGACATTGAGCGCCAGCGTGACTTTCTGTTCCTGGATCCGCTCCCCAGGCTTGAGATCGCCGCGAATGATACGTTCGGCGAGGTGGTGAGCAATTTGCTCGGCGAGACTGTCCGGCGCCTTGAACGTCATGTTTTCCCTTCAAAATCTTCTATCGATACAAGCGCGGCAGTGTAGCGCAAATGCCTGGCTGATGGCGCTAGGCCCACCTTGCTGAATTTGGCACGGAATAAGCAGCGCTGAAACCCAGAAGCCCCCCAAAAACAGCGGTTCCAGAAGACTGGACCATAATTGAAAGTGTTGTGATCGCAATTTCTTGACCTCACAGTCAGAAAATCATTGACCGAAAAGTCAGACATGACTAGATTCGGCGCAAAGCGGTTAACAACAATAATGAGTCTGCGAGGCCTTCCGTGATCCAGTTTCTACTTAACCAGGAGCTCCGTAGCGAGCACGCCCTGGACCCCAACCTGACCGTGCTCAACTATTTGCGTGAGCACCTGGGCAAATCCGGCACCAAGGAAGGCTGCGCCAGCGGCGATTGCGGTGCATGCACCGTGGTGGTCGGCGAGCTGCACAGCGACGAGCCAGGCGCTGAGCGGATTCGCTACCGCAGCCTCAATGCCTGCCTGACGTTTGTCTCATCGTTGCATGGCAAACAATTGATCAGCGTCGAAGACCTGAAGCACCAGGATCAACTGCACAGCGTGCAACAGGCAATGGTCGAGTGCCACGGGTCGCAATGCGGCTTTTGCACCCCCGGTTTTGTGATGTCACTGTTTGCCCTGCAAAAGAACAGCGACGCGCCAGATAGCCAGAAAGCCCATGAAGCCCTGGCCGGCAACTTGTGCCGTTGCACCGGCTACCGCCCGATCCTGGCCGCCGCCGAGCAGGCCTGCTGTAACAAACCCCAGGACCAGTTCGACAGCCAGCAAGTCGAAACCATCGCACGCCTCAAGGCCATCGCGCCGACGCAAACCGGTGAACTCAACAGCGGCGACAAACGCTGCCTGGTCCCCCTGACCGTCGCCGACCTCGCCGACCTCTACGATGCCTACCCGCAAGCCCGGCTGCTGGCTGGCGGCACTGACCTGGCGCTGGAAGTCACCCAGTTCCACCGCACGCTGCCGGTGATGATCTACGTCGGCAACATCGACGAAATGAAGCGCATTGAATCCTTCGACGATCGCCTGGAAATAGGCGCCGCCGCCCCTCTTTCCGACTGCTACACCGCGCTGCACCAGGCCTACCCGGACTTCGGTGAGCTGCTGCACCGTTTCGCGTCCCTGCAAATCCGCAACCAAGGCACCCTGGGCGGCAATATCGGCAACGCCTCGCCGATTGGCGATTCGCCACCACTGCTGATCGCCCTCGGCGCGCAGATCGTGCTGTGCAAGGGCAACACCCGTCGTACGTTGGCGCTGGAAGATTACTTCATCGACTACCGCGTCACCGCACGCCAGGACAGCGAGTTCATCGAGAAAATCATCGTGCCCAAGGGCCACGCGCTATTCCGGGCGTACAAAGTGTCCAAGCGCCTGGACGACGATATTTCCGCCGTATGCGCGGCTTTCAACCTCAAGATCGACAACGGTGTGATCAGCGATGCGCGTGTTGCCTTCGGGGGCATGGCCGCCACCCCGAAACGCGCGAAACATTGCGAGAGCGTGCTGATCGGCGCCACCTGGAATGCCGCCACCGTCGAGAAAGCCTGCACTGCCCTGGCCGAGGATTTCACCCCGTTGTCGGACTTCCGCGCCAGCAAGGAATACCGCCTGCTCAGCGCGCAGAACCTGCTGCGCAAATACTTTATCGAGCTGCAAACGCCGCACATCGAGACTCGGGTGACCGCTTATGTCTAACCATCACGCCGTGGTAAAAACCCAGGCCGAACTGGCCGAGCTGTTTGCCCAGGACCTGACCTCCGGGGTCGGCCGCAGCGTCAAGCATGACAGCGCCGCCAAGCACGTCAGCGGTGAAGCGCAGTACATCGATGACCGCCTGGAATTCCCCAACCAGTTGCACCTGTATGCGCGCATGTCCGACCGCGCCCACGCGAAGATCCTCAGCATCGACACCGCGCCCTGCTACGCCTTCGACGGTGTGCGTATCGTCATCACACATGAAGACGTGCCAGGCCTGAAAGACATCGGCCCGCTGATGCCCGGCGACCCGCTGCTGGCCATCGACACCGTGCAGTTTGTCGGCCAAGTGGTATTGGCCGTGGCTGCCCGCGATCTGGAAACCGCACGCAAGGCCGCGATGGCGGCCGTGATCGAATACGAAGACCTCGAACCCGTATTGGATGTGGTCGAGGCCTTTCGCAATAAGCATTTCGTGCTCGACAGCCACACCCACCAACGCGGTGATTCGGCCGGCGCACTGGCGACCGCAAAAAACCGCCTCCAGGGCACCCTGCATATCGGCGGCCAGGAACACTTCTACCTGGAAACCCAGATCTCGTCAGTGATGCCCACCGAAGACGGCGGCATGATCGTCTACTGCTCCACCCAGAACCCCACCGAAATACAGAAGCTGGTGGCCGAAGTACTTGACGTGTCGATGAACAAGATCGTCGTCGATATGCGTCGCATGGGCGGTGGTTTCGGCGGCAAGGAAACCCAGGCAGCCAGCCCGGCGTGCCTGTGCGCGGTGGTCGCGCGCCTGACCGGGCAGCCGACCAAGATGCGCCTGCCCCGTGTCGAAGACATGCTGATGACCGGCAAGCGCCACCCCTTCTATATCGAATACGACGTGGGCTTCGACGACAGCGGTCGCCTGCAGGGTATCAACCTGGAACTGGCGGGTAACTGCGGTTGCTCGCCGGACCTGTCGAACTCGATTGTCGACCGCGCAATGTTCCACGCCGACAACGCGTATTACCTGGGCGACGCCACGGTCAACGGCCACCGCTGCAAGACCAACACCGCGTCCAACACCGCCTACCGGGGCTTTGGCGGCCCCCAAGGCATGGTCGCCATCGAGGAAGTGATGGACGCCATCGCCCGCCACTTAGGCCAGGATCCGCTGGCCGTGCGCAAGGCCAACTACTACGGCAAGACCGAGCGCAACGTCACTCACTACTACCAGACCGTCGAGCACAACATGCTCGAGGAAATGACCGCTGAGCTTGAAGCCAGCAGCCAATACGCCGAGCGCCGTGAAGCGATCCGCCTGTACAACGCCCACAGCCCGATCCTGAAAAAAGGCCTGGCGCTGACCCCGGTGAAATTCGGTATTTCCTTTACC
Organism: Pseudomonas fluorescens; assembly: GCF_001708445.1. Taxonomy (NCBI): domain Bacteria; kingdom Pseudomonadati; phylum Pseudomonadota; class Gammaproteobacteria; order Pseudomonadales; family Pseudomonadaceae; genus Pseudomonas; species Pseudomonas fluorescens. The sequence continues at coordinate 4,831,720 of NZ_CP015637.1, read as the reverse complement.
GCCAGTTTCCTGAACCAGGCCGGTGCGTTGATCCATATCTACACCGACGGCAGCATCCACCTGAACCACGGTGGTACCGAAATGGGCCAGGGGTTGAACACCAAGGTCGCACAGGTGGTGGCCGAAGTGTTCCAGGTGGAAATCGACCGCGTGCAGATCACCGCCACCAATACCGACAAGGTGCCCAACACCTCGCCGACCGCCGCCTCCAGCGGTGCCGACCTGAACGGCAAGGCCGCGCAGAACGCCGCCGAAACCATCAAGCAACGCCTGGTGGAATTCGCCGCGCGCAAGTACGACGTGAGTGAGGCCGACGTGGCATTCCACAACGGCCATGTGCGCGTGCGCGATCACATCCTGACCTTTGAAGCGCTGATCCAGCAGGCGTACTTCGCCCAGGTGTCGCTGTCGAGCACTGGCTTCTACAAGACCCCGAAAATCTTCTACGACCGCAGCCAGGCGCGGGGGCGGCCGTTCTACTACTACGCCTTTGGCGCGGCCTGTTGCGAGGTGATCGTCGACACCCTGACCGGCGAATACAAGATGCTGCGCACCGACATCCTCCACGACGTGGGCGCCTCGTTGAACCCGGCGATCGACATCGGCCAAGTGGAAGGCGGCTTCATCCAGGGCATGGGCTGGCTGACCATGGAAGAGCTGGTGTGGAACAACAAGGGCAAGCTGATGACCAACGGCCCGGCCAGCTACAAGATCCCGGCGGTGGCCGACATGCCGCTGGACCTGCGCGTGAAGCTGGTGGAGAACCGCAAGAACCCGGAAGACACGGTGTTTCATTCCAAGGCCGTGGGCGAGCCACCGTTCATGCTCGGCATTGCCTCGTGGTGTGCGATCAAAGATGCGGTGGCGAGCCTGGGTGACTATCGCCATCAGCCGAAGATCGATGCACCGGCGACACCGGAGCGGGTGTTGTGGGGGTGCGAGCAGATGCGCAAGTTGCAGGCGGCGGTGCCTGTTGAAACCGAAACCGAGATGGCTTCGCTCTAGACCGAGGCGCTGCCATCGGGGGCGAGCCCCCTCCCACATTTGAAGGCCTTCACAGATCAAAATGTGGGAGGGGGCTTGCCCCCGATGACGGCCTGACAGACACCACAAGAGGTGACTATGAACAACTGGATCAGCGCCCTCGCCGACCTGCAGAACCAAGGCGAACCCTGCGTACTGGTGACCATCATCGAAGAGCTCGGCTCCACGCCGCGCAATGCCGGTTCGAAGATGGTGATCAGCGCCACGCAAACCTTCGACACCATCGGTGGCGGACACCTGGAATACAAGGCGATGCAGATCGCCCGTGACATGCTCGCGCGCGGCCAGCAGAACACCCACCTGGAGCGCTTCAGCCTCGGCGCGAGCCTGGGCCAGTGCTGCGGTGGCGTAACCGTATTGCTGTTCGAACCCATGGGCCAGGTGCAGGCGCAGATCGCGGTGTTCGGCGCCGGTCACGTCGGCCGCGCGTTGGTGCCGTTGCTGGCGAGCCTGCCGTGCCGGGTGCGCTGGATCGATTCGCGCGAGCAGGAATTCCCGGAACATATCCCCCAGGGCGTGCGTAAAATCGTCAGCGAAGAGCCGGTGGACGAAATTGCCGACCTGCCCGCGGGTAGTTATTGCATCGTCATGACCCACAATCACGCGCTGGACCTGGAACTGACCGCCGCCCTGCTCAAGCGTAATGACTTTGCCTACTTCGGCCTGATCGGCTCGAAGACCAAACGCGTCAAGTTCGAACACCGCCTGCGTGATCGCGGCTTTGACGCCGCGCAGTTGCAACGCATGCGCTGCCCCATGGGCCTCACCGAGGTAAAGGGCAAATTGCCGGTAGAGATCGCCATCTCCATCGCCGGCGAAATCATCGCCACCTATAACGCCCATTTCGGCCAGCACACCGCGAGCGCCGAACCTATTGCCAAACTGCTGCCGGTGTCACGCCGCAGCCAAGCTATCAATTGAGACGACCATGCCTTTGACTCGCAAAGCCTACCGTGCCGCCCTCCTGCACAGCATCGCCGACCCCGCTGAAGTGGGCATCGAAGCCTCCTATGAGTATTTCGAAGACGGCCTGCTGGTGATCGAAAACGGCAAAATCAGTGCCCTGGGCCACGCCAGTGACCTGCTGCCGAAGCTGCCCGCCGATATCGACATCACCCACTACCAGGATGCGCTGATTACCCCAGGCCTGATCGATACCCATATCCACCTGCCGCAAACCGGCATGGTCGGCGCCTATGGCGAGCAGTTACTGGACTGGCTCAACACTTACACCTTCCCGTGCGAACGCCAGTTCGCCGACAAGGCCCACGCCGAAGAAGTGGCCGACATTTTCATCAAGGAATTGCTGCGCAATGGCACCACCACCGCCCTGGTGTTCGGCAGCGTGCATCCGCAGTCGGTGAACGCGTTCTTTGAAGCGGCCGCAAAACTCGACCTGCGTATGATCGCCGGCAAAGTGATGATGGACCGCAACGCCCCGGATTACCTCACCGACACCGCCGAATCCGGCTACCAGGAAAGCAAGACGTTGATCGAACGCTGGCACGGCAAGGGCCGCCTGCACTATGCGGTCACGCCGCGCTTCGCCCCCACCAGCACGCCGGAACAATTGGCGTTGGCCGGGCAACTGCTGGGCGAGTACCCGGACCTGTACATGCAGACGCACATCAGTGAGAACAAGCAGGAAGTCGAGTGGGTGAAGGCGTTATTTCCAGAGCGCAACGGCTACCTGGATGTGTACGACCATTACAAACTGCTGGGTGAGCGCTCGGTGTTCGCCCACGGTGTGCACCTGTGTGATGACGAATGCGCGCGGCTGGCGGAGACGGGGTCGGCGGTGGCGTTCTGCCCGACGTCGAACCTGTTCCTCGGCAGCGGCCTGTTCAACCTGCCGATGGCCGAGAAACACAAGCTCAACGTTGGCCTGGGCACGGATGTGGGCGGCGGCACCAGCTTCTCACTGCTGCAAACCTTGAACGAAGCCTATAAGGTCATGCAACTGCAGGGCGCGCGGTTGAGCCCATTCAAGTCGTTGTACCTGGCCACCCTCGGGGGTGCGCGGGCGCTGCGCCTGGAAGACAAGATCGGCACGTTGCAGCCAGGCACCGATGCAGACTTTCTGGTGCTGGATTACAACGCCACGCCACTGCTGAGCTATCGCTTGAAGCAGGCCAACAACATAGCCGAGACGTTGTTCGTGTTGATGACGCTGGGGGATGATCGGACGCTGTTGCAGACCTATGCGGCCGGCCAACGGGTGCACCAACGCTGATCTGCGCCACAACACAAAACAAATGTGGGAGGGGCGGTGCGACGATTCGACTTGCCCCCTCCCACATTCTTTAATCGGGTTTACAACTTTACAGGCGAACGCCCCGGCTTCTTGGTCTGCAACAAATGCGAGAACACCGCATGCAAATCATCCGACGCACTTTCCTCGTCGAGGTTGAGCTTGCTGTCGATGTGGTCCATGTGGTGCATCATCAAGTCAACTGCCAGCGCCGCGTCGCGGGCCTCGATCGCATCGATCAACTGGGTGTGTTCATCGTAGGAACAGTGCGAGCGATTGCCGCTTTCGTACTGCGCAATGATCAACGAGGTCTGGGACACCAGGCTGCGCTGGAAGCTGATCAGCGGCGCGTTCTTCGCCGCCTCGGCCAGCTTGAGGTGGAACTCGCCAGAGAGGCGGATACCGGCACCGCGATCGCCACGGGAGAAGCTGTCGCGCTCGTCGTTGACCATCTGGCGTAGTTCGGCCAGTTGCTCGGCGGTGGCGTGCTGCACGGCCAACTCGGTGATCGCTCGCTCTACCAGGCGCCGGGCGAGGAACACTTGGCGTGCTTCCTCGACGCTTGGGCTGGCCACCACCGCGCCGCGATTGGGCCGCAGCAACACCACGCCTTCATGGGCCAGGCGCGACAGGGCGCGGCGAATGATGGTACGGCTGACGCCGAAGATTTCGCCCAGTGCCTCTTCACTCAATTTGGTACCGGGTGCCAGGCGTTGTTCGAGGATCGCCTCGAAGATATGCGCGTAGACGATATCGTCCTGGGTTCCGCTGCGACCGGCCTTGCCGGCTCGCGGTTGTTTCTTGAGAGGTTGCAACTGTTCGTTCATGGGCACTCGGGTCGGGAGAACGGCGGCGAATTAACGGTAATACGGCGACTTTAAGGTAATACGGCAACAATGGGTCGCTGGCAAGTATCAGCTAAAAACACGGCACATTGTACACAACCCACTGCGCCAACACACTGTACGGCTGTTTGCGGCGCCGGCTGTATTGCAATGAGTAGTTACGTTTGAGTTTAGGCTTGAATCCAAGATTTCCCACGAACGACACCCCACTGTAGAAGCGAGCGTGCTCGCGAAGAATCCGAGCGCGTCGCGAACATCCAGGGCGCCCGCGTTATCGTTGACGCTTTTCGCGAGCACGCTCGTTCCTACAAGGAGGGGGTCAGGTAAAAGGAACACCTATCCATGACCGACGCCACCCAAGCGCCCTTGCGCCCGCTGGCCGACACTTCCGCGTCCGCCGTCGTCGCCGGCTTTATCGCCATGATGACCGGCTACACCAGCTCCCTGGTGCTGATGTTCCAGGCTGGACAAGCCGCCGGCCTGACCACGGCGCAGATTTCTTCATGGATCTGGGCGATCTCCATCGGCATGGCGGTGTGCAGCATCGGCCTGTCCCTGCGTTATCGCACACCGATCACCATTGCCTGGTCGACACCGGGCGCAGCGCTATTGATCACCAGCCTGGGCGGCGTCAGTTATGGCGAAGCGATCGGTGCCTATATCACCTGTGCAGTGCTGGTGACCCTGTGCGGGCTGACCGGCAGCTTCGAAAAACTGGTCAAGCGTATTCCGGCTTCACTGGCGGCGGCCTTGCTGGCGGGCATTCTGTTCAAGATCGGCAGCGAAATATTTGTCGCCGCGCAACATCGTACCGGCCTGGTGCTGGGGATGTTTTTCACCTACCTGATCATCAAGCGCCTGTCGCCGCGCTATGCGGTGCTGGCCGCGCTGGTGATCGGTACCCTGCTGTCTGGCTTGATGGGCCTGCTGGACTTCAGCGGCTTCCACCTGGAAGTGGCGACCCCGGTGTGGACCACTCCGCACTTCTCGCTGGCAGCGACCATCAGCATTGGCATTCCGCTGTTCGTGGTGGCAATGACTTCGCAGAATATGCCCGGCGTCGCCGTGCTGCGCGCCGACGGCTATAACGTGCCGGCCTCGCCGTTGATCACCGTTACCGGCCTGGCCTCGCTGGTGCTGGCGCCGTTCGGCTCCCACGGGATCAACCTGGCAGCGATCAGCGCAGCCATCTGCACCGGGCCACACGCCCACGAAGACCGCAACAAGCGCTACACAGCGGCGGTCTGGTGTGGTGTGTTCTACGCAATTGCCGGCGTATTTGGCGCCACACTGGCAGCGTTGTTCGCAGCGTTACCCAAGGAACTGGTGCTATCGATTGCAGCGCTGGCCTTGTTTGGCTCGATCATCAATGGCCTGAGCATTGCCATGAATGAGCCAAAGGAACGGGAAGCGGCGCTGATCACCTTTATGGTCACGGCGTCAGGGCTGACGTTGTTTTCCATCGGTTCAGCGTTCTGGGGGATTGTAGCGGGGGTGTTGACGCTGCTGATTCTGAACGGGCGCAAGGCATAAAAAAACGGCGACCCTCGGGTCGCCGTTTTTTCAGTATCACTTAGCCGCGTTGATCGGCTTTTCCGGATACCACACGTCCAGCAGCGGGCTGACTTCAGCCTTGGTCAGCTCGGAGCGGGTTTTCAGCCAGGCTTCAACAGCAGCACGCTGCTCTTCGGAGACCGAGCCACGCTTCTGCAGGCAAACCAGACCGTAGTCGTCGCCGCCAACATAACCCAGGCCGTTGGCTTCCATGGCTTCTTTGATGAATGCTTCGAGGAAAGCGTCGATAGCTTCTTCACTCAGGCCTTCGTTGAAGTCCAGGTTCAGTTCGAAACCCAGCTCTTGAAATTCATCAACGCACAGTTTTTTGCGCAGACGCTGGGAACGGTTAGTCGCCATTGGAACAATCCTCATAAGTAATAACGGGCGGCACTTTAGCAGTTTAAGGTGGCGATTGCCCGACTCTCTGGTACAGGCGGCCAGCTACACGCAAAAAAAACGCCGATTAGCAGCTATCGTTCAGCTACAACGGGCTCCACCTTGGGGCATAATGCCGACACTTTCATGACCAATGAGGGATTTTCTTACATACCCCTCGCCTTTTCCCCCTCGTCAGCAGCAGGGTCTTATTCCTTATGATCAAATCTTTGCGTCCATTACTGCTTGCCGGTTTTCTCCTGCCACTGAGTTTTTCCATTACCGCCGCGCCGATCAACAACACCCTGCCGCCCAGCGTCGCGCAGGCCCTTCAGAAAGCCAAGCTGCAAAACACCGCGCTGTCACTGGTGATGATTCCCCTGAACGGCCCCGGTACCCCCACCGTATTCAATGCCGACGTCTCGGTGAACCCGGCCTCGACCATGAAGCTGGTCACCACCTATGCGGCCCTGGAAATGCTCGGGCCCAACCACCAGTGGAAGACCGAGTTCTACACCGACGGCACCCTCAGTGGCGGCGTCTTGCACGGCAACCTCTACCTCAAGGGCGGCGGCGACCCCAAGCTGAACATGGAAAAGCTCTGGCTGTTGATGCGTGACCTGCGCGCCAATGGCGTGCAACAAGTCACCGGCGACCTGGTGCTGGACCGCAGCTTCTTTACCCAGCCGCAACTGCCGGAGTTCAATGACGACGGCAACGACGAAAACAAGCCCTTCCTGGTCAAGCCCGACGCTCTGCTGGTCAACCTCAAGGCCCTGCGCTTCGTGACGCGCAACGATTCGGGGCGGGTGCTCGTATCGGTCGAGCCGCCGATCGCCAGCATTCGTATCGATAACCAGGTCAAGGTCTCCAACGCCAAGCAATGCACCGGCGATGTGCGCTACAACCCGGTCACCGCCGCGGACGGCAGTGTCACCGTCACCGTCAGCGGCCAGCTGGCTGAAGGTTGCAGCTCACAAACCTATTTGTCGTTGCTGGACCACGCGACCTACACCGCGGGTGCCGTTCGGGCAATCTGGCAGGAGCTGGGCGGCACGATCCAGGGCCGCGATATCCAGGCGCCGGTGCCCAAGGATGCCAAGGTGCTGGCCCGTGCGTTTTCACCAGACCTGGCGGAAATCATCCGCGACATCAACAAATACAGTAACAACACCATGGCCCAGCAGTTGTTCCTGAGCCTGGGCGCGCAGTTCCGCAACGACGCGGACGGCGACGACGCCAAGGCTGCCCAGCGAGTGGTACGCCAGTGGCTGGCAAAGAAAGGCATCACCTCGCCGCACCTGGTGATGGAGAACGGTTCCGGCCTGTCCCGTGCCGAACGGGTCAGCGCCCGTGAGATGGCTGAGATGCTGCAAGCGGCCTGGAGAAGCCCTTACGCGGCGGAATACATCAGCTCGCTGCCGATTGCCGGCACCGACGGCACCATGCGCAAACGCCTGAAGACCACGGCGATGCGCGGCGAAGCCCATGTCAAGACCGGAACCCTGAACACCGTGCGCGCGATCGCCGGGTTCAGCCGCGATAACAATGGCAATACCTGGGCCGTGGTGGCGATCCTCAACGATACGAAGCCATGGGGTGCGTCGTCGGTACTGGACCAGGTGCTGCTGGACCTGTATCGCCAGCCGAAACTGGCGGCGGCAGCGCCCGTTCTCTAGGCCACACCGCCGTCCTCTTGTGGGAGAGGCTCGTGCCCTCCCACGGGTGCTCCGGCGTCGGTCCTCAAGCCTGTACTTCCTCCGCGGCCACTCGGTCCCTGCCCGCCTGCTTGGCCACATACACCGCCGAGTCAGCACGCAACAGCAAACCGTCAACGCCTTCATCCACCCGCCAGCTCGCCACCCCGAAGCTGGCAGTCACGATGCCCACCGGTTCCATTGGCGCACTGCGCAACGACTGCCATAACTCCATCGCCAGGCGGTAGGCCTGCTCGCCATCAGTGTTGGGGCACAGCACCATGAACTCCTCGCCACCCAGGCGGCAGAACACATCCGTGCGGCGCAGACGCTGGCCGATGCGTTTGCACAGCTCCTGCAACACGCCGTCGCCGACCCCGTGCCCATGCAGGTCGTTGATTCGCTTGAAGTGATCGATATCCAGCATGATCACCGACAGCGCTCCGGCCGTGCGGTTGAGGCGGAGCATCTCGGTCTTGAGGCGATCCTGGAAATACCGACGGTTATGGATGCCGGTCAGGGAGTCGGTGATGGACAACGTACGCAGCTCTTCTTCCACGCGCTTGAGGTCGGTGATATCCGACACATAACCGTGCCACAACGTACCGCCTGCCGGCAGTTCTTCCGGTGTGGCTTCGCCTCGAATCCAGCGCAGGCCTCGTTGTGGCAATTGCACACGGTACTCTTCGCGCCAATGGCTCAATTGCAGCGCCGACAAACGAATCGACGCGCGTACCCGCTCCACATCCAGGGGATGAATGCGCTCGAAGACTTTCTTCGCATCCTGCTGCAACATCCCGGTCTCGATTTCATAAATATCGCGCATGCCATCGCTGGCGTAGATAAAGCGCCAGTTATCCTGGGGCTCCAGGGTGAACTGGAAAATCCCGCCAGGCACATGGGCGCTGAGTTTTTTCAGCAAGCGATCCCGCGCCGCCAATGCCTCGTAAGCGCGCTTTTGCTCAGTCACATCCAGGTAGATCGCCAGGTATCCCACCCATAAACCGTGGTCATCCAGCAACACCGTGCCGAGCATGTTGACCGTCAGCTGGCTGCCGTTCTCGCGAACCAAGGTCCATTCACTGGCCTCATGCTGGCTGTCCGGGCTTTCCACCAGCATCGCCTGGCTCGGCGGGATCCGTTTGCCCAGCGCCACGCTCAAACTGGTGGCCCGCGCTTCCAGTTCTGCGGGCACATGCAGGCTTTCAAGCGTCGAGCGCCCCAACACCTGCTCGGCCTTGAAGCCAAGCATCTGCTCGGCGCCGGCGTTAAATGTATTGATCACCCCACGCAGATCGGTGGCAATGATCGCCACCTGGGTGGCGGCATTCAATACGCTGCGCAACTGGCCATGGGCGCCGCGCAATTCCTGTTCACGGGCGCGTAACTGCATGGTGCGTTGTTGCACCAGTTTCAACGCACGTTGGCGCTGGCTGACAAGGACGTAGAGCAAGGCGCTGAGTAACAGGCTAAGCAGCCCGCCCATGGCCAGGATCAACGCCAATGATGAGTAATTGGCCTGCTCGAACATCTCGCTGGGGCGCAAGCTAAGCGCGTAGACATGGTCGCCCAGGGTCAGGCGGCGCACGGCGCTGAGGTCGCTGTCGACCCGTGCGCTACCGGACTCGTACAACAGCCGCTGTTGCAGGTCGGATGTGTCGACAATCTGCATCGCCAGGTTATCGCGGTCGGGTCTGGGCAGGCCCTCGGCCACCAGTTGGCGCATGCTGATCACAGCCATTACAAAGCCGTGGGGCTCAGTCGCTCCATGGGCCGTGACCGGCGCCACCAACAACACCCCGGTGGCGTAGGCGGGTTCCACACCCACCAATTGCATGGGTTGCGACACCGCCAGCTTGCCGCTCTTTTGCGCACGCTCAAGGGCCGAGCGGCGCAGGGGTTGGGCCAGCAGGTCAAAGCCCAGGGGCGAGACGAGCAGGCTCAGGGTCTGGCTGTACAGCACCGGTACGTATTCATCACGCTCGGCGGCGGGTGCCAGTTCGCCGTTTGCATTCAGCTCGCGAATGTTGAAGGGCGTACCGCGCTGGCGAGACACCTGCTGCTCAAACAGCTTGCGCTGATCACGCGACACCCGTGGTGCCCACGCATAGGCGCGGGCGCGCTGCAGCAAGGGCTGGGCGAAACCCTCGAATTCTTCGCGGGACACTTCATCGGAGTTGACGAAGAAACGCCGCAGGCTTCCCAGGCGCTGCTCCTGGTCCTCGAAACGCTCTTGCAAGCGGCTGAATCGCTCGTTGACCAGCAACTGGAAACGCTGGCGCTCCTGTTGTTGGTCGAGATCGGACGCCGCCCAGGCGACGATGGTTGTCAACGTACAACCCGCCAGTAATACCACCAACGCCACCAGCCAAGCCGACGCCTGCTCACTGATAAAGCCTAGGATTTTCGGGCGAACGGCTTGCAACGACATAGGCAACACTCACAACGCCAGCGTGCGGGGGGGTGTCACTTTGGCTAGGTTTTAGTTATAGCCATCGGTCCAGGGTTTGACCAGCGCAAAAAAAGCCGCAAGCCCGGAAAAATCCAGGCTTGCGGCTCATGAGCCGGACAATCAACGCGCGGTGATTTTCCAGGCCCGGTGGATCTTGGCATTGCGAGCAAAATCCGGGTCGATGGTCTTGTCGCTGATTTCCTCCACCGCATAGCGTGCGCTGAGGTTGTCCTCCAGTTGGAACTTGCGGAAGTTGTTCGAGAAATACAGCACGCCGCCCGGTGCCAGGCGGGCCATGGCCAGGTCGAGCAACTGCACGTGGTCACGCTGCACGTCGAAGATACCTTCCATGCGCTTGGAGTTGGAGAAGGTCGGTGGGTCGATGAAGATCAGGTCGAACTCATCGCGGCTGGCTTCCAGCCACGCCATCACATCACCCTGCTCCAGGCGGTTCTTATCGGAAAAACCGTTGAGCGAAAGGTTGCGACGTGCCCAGTCCAGGTAGGTCTTGGAGAGGTCGACGCTGGTGGTGCTGCGCGCACCGCCCTTGGCCGCATGCACACTCGCCGTGGCGGTGTAGCAATACAGGTTGAGGAAGCGCTTGCCGGCCGCCTCTTTCTGGATGCGCATGCGCATCGGGCGATGGTCGAGGAACAGCCCGGTGTCGAGGTAGTCGGTCAGGTTGACCAGCAACTTCACGCCGCCTTCGCTGACTTCGGTGAACTTGCCCTGGGCGCTCTGGCGTTCGTACTGCTTGGTGCCGCTCTGGCGCTCGCGACGCTTGACCACCACGCGGCTCTTGTCGATGTTCAACGCCTGGGGAATGGCCGCCAGGGCATCGAACATGCGCGCCGAAGCTTTCTCCGGGTCGATGGACTTCGGCGCAACGTATTCCTGCACATGCACCCAATCGTGGTACAGGTCGATGGCCATGGAGTATTCCGGCATGTCGGCATCGTACACACGGTAGCAGTCCACACCTTCACGCTTGGCCCACTTGCCCAGTTGCTTGAGGTTCTTTTGCAGGCGGTTGGCAAACATCTGCCCGCCTTCGCTCAAGCGCGCCTGCTCAACCACAGGGGCCGGCGCGGGCGCAGGTTTGATCGGGTTGCCGTTCTTGTTGTACTGGCGCTCTTGCGGCTCAGTCGGGGCCTGGTCATAAGCCGCTTGCTCACGTTCGGCCTGGCGCTGTTCCGGGGTACGGCGTTCGCCGGTGACGAACTGGTCCGGGTTGACCTTGATCAGCAACAGTTTGCACGGCAAGGCGCCGTTCCAGAACGCATATTGCTTGTGGCTGCGGATACCCATGCGCTTGCCCAGGTCCGGAGCACCGGTGAACACCGCGGCTTCCCAACCCATGCACGCCTGGCGCAGGCGCTCGCCGAGATTCTGGTAGAGGTACAACAGGCTGGCTTCGTCACCCAGGCGTTCGCCGTAGGGTGGGTTGCAGATCACCAGGCCTTTCTGGTTCTGGTCCGGGCGCGGCTCGAAGGTGCCGACTTCGCCCTGATAGATCTTGATCCAGTGGCTGAGACCGGCACGCTCGACGTTGTTACGCGCGGGCTGGATCAGGCGCGGGTCCGCCTCATAGCCACGAATCCACAGCGGTGGCTTGTTCATGCCGATGGCGGCACGTTCGCTGGCTTCGGTGTGAAGCTTTTTCCACAGCGCCGGCACGTGACCGAGCCAGGCGGTGAAGCCCCACTGCTCGCGATTCAGGTTGGGAGCCATGTCGGCAGCGATCATCGCGCCTTCCACCAGAAAGGTACCGACACCGCACATCGGGTCAGTCAGCGCGCCGCCTTCAGCCGCAATGCGCGGCCAGCCGGCGCGGATCAGGATCGCGGCCGCCAGGTTTTCCTTCAATGGTGCAGCACCCTGCTGCAGGCGGTAACCGCGCTGGTGCAGGCTGTGGCCGGAGAGGTCCAGGGACAGGATCGCTTCGCCACGGTCCAGCCGCAGGTGGATGCGCAGGTCCGGGTTGATCTTGTCGATGGACGGACGTTCGCCGGTTGGGGTGCGCAACTTGTCGACGATCGCATCCTTGACCTTCAGCGCACCGAAGTGGGTGTTATCGATGCCTGAACCATGCCCGCTGAATTCCACGGCCAGGGTGCCGTCGGCGACCATATGGTCTTGCCACTCGATATCCAGCACGCCGTGGTAGAGGTCTTCGGCGTCCTTCATCGGGAAGCGCTTGAGCACCAGCAATACACGGTTGGCCAGGCGCGACCAGAGGCACAGGCGGTAGGCGGTTTCCATGTCGGCCATGCCGCGCACGGCCGAGGTGTGCTCGCGGGCTTCCTCAAGGCCAAGCCCGACGGCTTCCTCGATCAGCAGGCCTTCGAGGCCCTTGGGGCAAGTGAGGAAGAGTTCAAAACGGTCCGACATGGGCAATCCAGGCTTTTCAGCAATAAATGAACGGGCAACGCATCGCCGGTTCGGTTTTCAATCAGGCACTTTTCTTGAAGAGTGCCCGCGTGGCACGAATGTGCCGTCCCACCCCGCCTGCCGGGCCTTTTGGCCTTGATTGACGGGGCAGATAGATCATCTGATGAAACAAAAAGAAATATTCCGACCCTTCGTCGAATAATAACCGACTGCAACAGGCGGTCTTTCTCACTAAGGGACTGAACCAATCCTCTTCGCAGGGCACATCATAGCTGGCTTTACCCCATAAATGGGGCGAAAAGCCAGCCCAGCTTATGGCTATAGCATCGTTATCGTTACGTGCTTATGACAAAACGATCATTGAATCCATGTGACCTATTGGTTAGAACTCAACACAGGTTGGCGCCGTAACGGTGTCGACACTTTGGCTCGCCACGCCGGCAGCGAGCCCACCAACGGCAGAAAAACTCTGCCCGCCTCGGACGAGGCCGAAGGATATCTAGACAGTCAACAAGTGAGGGAAACACCCTATGAGAAGACTTAAGCGTGATCCGTTGGAAAGAGCATTTTTACGCGGATATCAATATGGCGTTCATGGCAAATCCCGTGAGCTTTGCCCATTTACTCTACCGTCGGTACGCCAAGCCTGGATCAACGGCTGGCGAGAAGGACGCGGCGACAACTGGGACGGTATGACAGGCACTGCGGGCATCCACAGACTCAACGAACTTCACGCCGTCGGCTAATCAAGGGCATTTAATTCCGACACCACCACGAATATGTAACGACTTAACCACGCACGCCTTATCCAGGCGGCGGGCTTCGGCCCAGGGGCTCCTCTTAAGGAGCCCTTTTTATTGCGCGCCTCTCAGGCCTTGGGCAAGGCTGCAATGGCATCCACCGACTGACGAATCAACGCCGGGCCCTTGTAGATAAAGCCGGAATACAACTGCACCAGGCTCGCGCCCGCGGCGATTTTTTCGGCTGCGTGCTTGCCTTCGGTGATACCGCCCACCGCGATGATCGGCAAACGCCCCGCCAGCTCGGCTGCCAGTACCTTGACGATGTGCGTGCTCTTATCCCGAACCGGCGCGCCTGACAGGCCGCCCGCCTCGTCACCATGGGCCAGGCCTTCGACACCCACGCGGCTGAGGGTGGTATTGGTGGCAATCACCGCGTCCATCCCCGACTCCACCAGGGCCTGGGCCACCAGCACGGTCTCTTCATCACTCATGTCCGGGGCGATCTTGATCGCCAGGGGCACACGCTTGCCGTGGCGTACCGCCAGGTCTTCCTGGCGCTGGCGCAAGGCTTCGAGCAATTGCTTGAGGGAGTCGCCGAACTGCAGGCTGCGCAAGCCCGGGGTGTTGGGCGAGCTGACGTTGACCGTGACATAACTGGCGTGGGCGTAGACCTTGTCCAGGCAGATCAGATAGTCATCCACAGCACGCTCGACCGGCGTGTCGAAATTCTTGCCGATATTGATCCCAAGGATGCCCTTGTACTTCGCCGCCTGAACCCGCGCCAACAGATGATCAACCCCCAGGTTGTTGAACCCCATGCGGTTGATGATCGCCTCGGCTTCCGGCAAGCGGAAAATCCGTGGCTTGGGGTTGCCCGGTTGTGGGCGTGGGGTCACCGTACCGATTTCAACAAAACCGAAACCCAACTGCGCAAAACCGTCGATTGCCGCGCCGTTCTTGTCCAGGCCGGCAGCCAGCCCCACCGGGTTGGGAAAGTCGAGCCCCATCACCGACACCGGCATTTTTGCGGGTGCCTTGCATACCAGGCCATTGAGCCCCAGGCGGCCACCCGCACCGATCAGGTCCAGGGACAGATCGTGGGAGGTTTCCGGAGAGAGTTTGAACAACAGCTGGCGGGCCAGGGTATACATGGGCGGGCTAGACTCGGATGGCGGCGAAAGGTGGCGGCGATTATAGCCGGGGTGATGGGCTGCATGCGAGGCGTGCCGCCCAATCGTCAGTTGCGCAACGCCACCAGCTCCTCATAGCGCGCCCAGATCTTTTCGGCATAGCGCATGCGCAACGCTTCCCGCTCGGGCCCCATCCCCGCCCCCACATTGTAGGAACCCACGGCCGTCCAGTTGTAGCCAAAGCGCTCGATGAACTGCGCAAGAATGGACGCACCCACCTCCACCGAAAGGCAAGGTTCACTCAACAGGCGCTCTTCGGTAATGCCTTGCTTGAGCAGGCGCGGCAAATGAATACTGTTGATCTGCATCAAACCGATATCGCGGGTGCCATTGCTGTTGCTGTAATTCATCGCATGCGCGCGGTACCCCGACTCCACCGCTGCAATGGCCTGCAGCAATTCAGCTTCGATGTCATAGCGGGCTGCCACCTCTTCCCAGCAGTAAGCCAGTGCCTCATTGCTCCACGCCAGCACCGCCAGCAACAGGCCGGTGTACCAGGGTTTACCCATGACTCACCTGGCCGCAGGCCGAACATATGCGGCCCGCGCGCCCCTGCCCGGCCCGGCGCGGCTCATGCTCCTCGATACTCACGGCACAGGTGAAACGATAGCCCCTGCCATAGATCGTCTTGATGAAACCCTTGTCCGCCCTGAGGTGCTTACGCAAAGAATAGATGCAACGGGTCAACGACTCCTCCGCAACTTCCCCATGGGGCCATGCCAGCTCCAGAAGCCGATCCTTGGTCATCAGTTCGCCGCCGGAAACCAGCAGCAGCCGCAGCACGTGCCATTCCTTGGGTGGCAATTGAATATCCACGCCGTCACCGGTCAACCGGCCATCACCGTGAAGGGTCCAGCGCGCAAAAAACAGGGTTGCCGTCGTCATTCGCTCACTCAAGACGGTCATACATACCTCTGCATCCGACTACTGACATTGACGGTCCTCATTGCCAGTGCCGGCCAAACCACGAGAGACATGACTATAGAAATCTGGCGGTCGAACCACGCTAGGAAAAACCCCATACATCCGAGGCTTTGTGGGAGACCATGCGTAAGACGTTTCTTCATCACCCCTCACTGAGCATCACTGTCGAGATAAACCTCATGCCGCTCCCCTTCGATCGATCCGCCTGTGGGCTGACGATCATTGAAGGGCTTTGCGACAGGCCGAACGAACGCACGTTGCACGCGCTCGTATTGAGCCTGGGTCAGGAGGGGCGGCCCCACGGCGCCGTTGAGTGTTCTCGGCTCATGACCTACCGCCCGAGCCTGGATCACGAATAGGCGCACCTCGCCTCCACGGCTTGCCACCTTGCCCCGCGCCAAGGACTCGGCATCACGCTGAAAGCCCCCTATCCACAGGCGCCGGCCCTGAGGTACCCGAATCACCGTGCTGATGCCCACATTCCCCACCACAGGCGATTGTTTACGGTTCCGGCCCTTGCCCAGTTGCTGACCATCGACAGCGTTGATCTGCATCTCGATTTCATTGCCATGGGTGAAGCGCGGCAACACGCTGACCTGGGTGCCGTACCGAACGGGCTGCCAGTCGCCACCGTCTTCTCCAGGTCGTGGCAGGTAAAAAGTCTGGTTGTCCTGGAATACGGCGGGAACATTTTCCTGGGCCAATATCACGGGCAGTGTCACCACCCTGGCCCGCCGTCGACGCTCCAGCGCAGTGACCAACGCCATGAAGCGATTATCTTCCGAAGGCTCCAGCACTCGCGTCGCCGCGGCTGAAGGGTTGGCCTCGTCAGGCCAGCCCATCTCCATCTTCCTGAGTTCCTCGCTGTCCACGTCCACCAGCCACAACGACACCTCGATGGCCCGCTTGGGCATATCCAGTTCCGCGACGAGTCGTTCGATAAAACGCACCTGGGCAGGGGTGCCCTTGATCAACAGGCTGTTGGTATCCGGGTACGCAAATACCGAAAGGCTCTTGTCAGCCAGCATGTCATTCGCTGGTTGCGGGTTACGCCTGCGCTCGTTGGCCAACAGGGTCTCGATCATCGACGCCACCCCCGGCACATTCACGTGGTCATCGCCCATGGCGTACCGACGGTCAGCCACGTGGGTGTTGAACACCTGCACCACACCGAATGTGTGGGGGCCCACGCGCAAATCAGCCTGCGGCCGGTCCAGCGTTTGCGCGAGCCGCAACACCTGGTCCACATAGTTCGACGGCCCGGTCACATAGAACATCCGCTCCCCGCTCTGTCGCAGGGGGTGACGCGAATCATCCAGGCCCGAACGGCGCATGAGCCCAGTCAACTTTTCAACGGAAATATGCCGCAGCGCCACTGCCGAACTTTTCGCCTCGCCGGCGTCGTAGAGGTGCAGCACCTGGCCATCGCTGTGCCAGATCAGGCCGTATTGCCGGGCAACCGCCTCCAGGACCTGCCGCGCGTTGCCGAAGTCGTAGGTGCCGCTGATGCGTCGGCGGGCGGCCTCCCGGCTGACGACGATAGGCAGGCCGAAGGGCACGGACAACGCGGTAAAAAACGTGTGCAGGCTTTCATCCTGTGCCTGGTAGGTCTCCCCCCACGCAGACGCGCAGCCCAGCATCAGTACAGCGCATAGCAGCCAGCGGCAAGGCCAATGAACGGTCGTGGTTGCGGATAAGTCAGCGTACACCGTGGGATTCCTGGGCGGTCTGGCGTAAAGAGTCAGCCATACTGAAAGCCGGCCGGGTTTCAATCTTGATGAAAAGTTGACGGCGAACGGCGCCTGTCGCCCCGTGGCATGTGCCTTGCTTTGCACTCTGCATCAGAGCACGCGCCAACGACGGAGCGGGCTTACGGACAAAGACGTCGTTACCTGCAATGGCCTACACCGCCATCTGAAGGGACGACGTTTTTTTTGAACGAGAAGGTAGGCACTGATGAACGATTCGGTAGGCAGCAGCCCGACAAAAGACCCACTGGCCTGGGTCAGCGGCAGTGACGCCCCGGAAAAGAGCAGCCTCGACCTGGGCTTCATGGCCTTGACCGACTGCGCCTCGCTGGTGGTTGCGGCGACCCAGGGGTTCGCCCAACCCTATGGTTTGACGCTGAACCTCAAGCGTCAGTCGTCATGGGCCAGCCTGCGCGACAAACTGGTCAGCGGCGAACTGGACGCTGCCCACGGCCTGTATGGCCTGATCTATGCCGTGCACCTGGGCATTGGCGGCACCGCCCCGACCGACATGGCGGTGCTGATGGGGCTGAACCAGAATGGCCAGAGCATCAACCTGTCCCACGGCCTGCAACAGCAAGGCGTGGTCACTCCTGAGGCGCTGGATCGCCACGTGCACCAAAGCCGAACACCGTTGACCTTCGCCCAGACCTTTCCCACCGGTACCCATGCGATGTGGCTGTATTACTGGCTGGCGAGCCAAGGCATTCACCCGTTGCAGGATGTGGAGAGCGTGGTGGTACCGCCACCACAAATGGTCGCGCACCTGCAGGCCGGGCGTATCGACGGCTTCTGTGTCGGCGAACCCTGGAGCGCCAGCGCAGTCAAGCAAAACCAAGGCTTCACCCTGGCGACCAGCCAGGCAATCTGGCCCAATCATCCGGAAAAAGTCCTCGGCTGCACCCAAGCCTTTGTCGACCAATACCCCAATACCGCCCGCGTGCTGGTCATGGCGATCCTTGAAGCCAGTCGTTTTATCGAGCAAAGCACCGAGAACCGTCGCTCCACCGCTCAGTTGCTCAGCGCCCGCGAGTACCTCGACGCCCCGCTCGACTGCATCGAGCCGCGCCTGCTGGGTCACTATGACGATGGCCTCGGTAACCAGTGGCAAGACCCCCATGCGCTGCGGTTCTTTGCCGATGGAGCAGTGAACCTGCCGTATCTGTCCGACGGCATGTGGTTCATGACCCAATTTCGTCGCTGGGGCCTGTTGCGCGAAGACCCGGACTACCTCGGCGTGGCGCGGCAGGTCCAGCAACTGGCGCTCTATCGCCAGGCCGCCGAGGCACTTGGGTTGCCTGCCAGGGACCAGGACATGCGCAGCAGCCAATTGATCGACGGCAAGATCTGGGACGGCGCCGACCCCGTCGCCTATGCCCGCAGCTTCCGCCTGCATGCCATGGCCGACCACGCCAGCCGCCAAGCCCTGCGCTGACAGGAGGACTGATATGTTGCGAATCCTGTTGATCAACGACACCCCGCGCAAGGTCGGGCGCCTCAAGGCGGCACTGATAGAGGCCGGTTTCGAGGTGATCGACGAGTCCGGCCTGACCATCGACCTGCCCGCGCGCGTCGAAACGGTGCGTCCGGATGTGATCCTGATCGATACCGAGTCACCCGGCCGCGATGTCATGGAGCAAGTGGTGCTGGTCAGCCGCGACCAACCCCGGCCCATCGTCATGTTTACCGACGAGCACGACCCCAGTGTGATGCGCCAGGCGATCAAATCCGGCGTCAGTGCGTACATCGTTGAAGGCATCCAGGCCCAGCGCCTGCAGCCCATCCTCGACGTGGCCATGGCACGCTTCGAAAGCGACCAGGCCCTGCGCGCCCAGTTGCACGCCCGCGACCAGCAGTTGGCCGAGCGCAAGCGCATCGAACTGGCCAAGGGCCTGCTGATGAAAATGAAGGCCTGCAACGAGGAAGAGGCCTACACACTGATGCGCCGCCAGGCCATGAGCCGCCAGCAGAAACTGATCCAGGTGGCGGAGCAGATCATCGCCATGAGCGAGCTGCTCGGCTGACCTGGCTCAGCTCTTGCTAAAGAATCTTCACAGGTAACCAACGGCGGTTGCCCCTCCACGACAAAGACGTCGCACATCCGGTTTGCCCTCGCGAACCCGGTGGCGGCGTTTTTTCGTTTTGGCCCCAGTGCATGGGGCCGGTGGGGCGGCCTTAGCCGGCTGTTCCATCACCAGGCCTTCTTACAAGACTCCCAACCGTTGAGGTGCGTGATGAAATCAAGCTTCTGGAAATCCGGGCACACCCCGACCCTGTTTGCCGCGTTCCTGTATTTCGACCTGAGCTTCATGGTCTGGTACCTGCTGGGCCCCCTGGCGGTGCAGATTGCCGCCGACCTGCACCTGACCACCCAACAGCGCGGCCTGGTAGTCGCGACGCCGATCCTGGCGGGCGCGGTGCTGCGCTTCCTGATGGGCATGCTGGCCGACAAGCTGTCGCCCAAGACCGCCGGGCTGATCGGCCAGGTGATTGTGATCGCGGCGTTGTTCATCGCCTGGAAAGTGGGAATCCACAGCTACGAACAAGCGTTGCTGCTGGGGCTGTTCCTCGGTATGGCCGGTGCGTCCTTTGCCGTCGCCCTGCCCCTGGCCTCCCAGTGGTATCCGGCCGAACACCAGGGCAAAGCGATGGGCATCGCGGGAGCCGGCAACTCCGGTACCGTGTTTGCAGCCCTGCTGGCACCGGTACTGGCCGCCGCGTTTGGTTGGAGCAATGTGTTCGGCTTCGCCCTGATCCCGTTGATCCTGACCCTGATCGTCTTCGCCTGGCTCGCGCGCAATGCGCCTGAACGCCCGAAAGCCAAGTCCATGAGTGACTACTTCAAGGCCCTGGGTGACCGCGACAGTTGGTGGTTCATGTTCTTCTACAGCGTGACCTTCGGTGGCTTTATCGGCCTGGCCAGCGCCCTGCCCGGCTACTTCAACGACCAGTACGGCCTGAGCCCGGTGACCGCCGGTTACTACACCGCTGCCTGCGTGTTTGGCGGCAGCCTGATGCGCCCGCTGGGCGGCGCGCTGGCAGACCGTTTCGGCGGGATTCGCACCCTGCTGGGCATGTACAGCGTGGCGGCAATCTGCATCGCGGCAGTGGGTTTCAACCTGCCCAGCTCCTACGCGGCACTGGCCTTGTTCGTCTGCACCATGCTCGGCCTGGGCGCCGGCAATGGCGCAGTGTTCCAACTGGTGCCCCAGCGCTTCCGGCGTGAAATTGGCGTGATGACCGGCCTGATCGGCATGGCCGGCGGTATCGGCGGCTTCGCGCTGGCGGCGGGCATGGGCGCCATCAAGCAGAGCACAGGCAGCTATCAACTGGCCTTGTGGTTGTTCGCCAGCCTGGGCGTGTTGGCCTGGTTCGGCCTGCACGGCGTCAAGCGGCGTTGGAGAACCACCTGGGGTTCGGCCGCCGTGACCGCCGCACGCGTCTGATGAGCCTGCAACTGAGCGTCGCCCAGGCCAGCGCCATCGGCCCCCGCGCCGAAAACCAGGATGCCCTGCGCGTGGTCACCCCCGTGGCGGAACTGGCCGCGAGCAAGGGCTACCTGTGCGCGCTGGCCGACGGTGTCAGCCAGTGCGCCGACGGTGGCCTGGCCGCGCGCTCGACCTTGCAGGCCCTGGCCCTGGACTACTACGCCACGCCGCAAACCTGGGGCGTGGCCCAGGCACTCGAACGTTTATTGCTCGCACAGAATCGCTGGCTGCAAGCCAATGGCGGCGGCCAGCCGCTGCTGACCACCCTCAGCGCCCTGGTGTTTCGCGGCCAGCGCTTTACGCTGGCGCATGTCGGCGATTGCCGGGTATATCGCTGGCTGGACGATGAACTGCTGCGCATCAGCGCGGACCACGTGTGGGAACAACCGGGCATGCAGCACGTGCTCAAGCGCGCCCTCGGCCTGGATCAACACCTGGTGCTGGACTTCCTCGATGGCGAACTGCGTGAGGGCGAATGTTTCCTGCTGCTCAGCGATGGCGTATGGGCCACCCTGGGCGACCACAGCATCCGTGCGATCCTGCGCGAGCAGACCGACCTCGACCTCGCGGTAACCACCCTGGTCAACGCCGCACACCTGGCGGGTAGCCAGGACAATGCCAGCGCCCTGCTGGTGCGCATCGACCAACGGGGCGCAGCCACCCTCGGCGACGCCCTGGTGCAGTTGCAGCAATGGCCACTGCCGCCGCCGCTCAAGGTTGGCCAACACTTTGAAGGCTGGCAGGTGGAATGCGTGCTGGCGCAGAGCCGTCAGTCCTTACTGTACCGGGTCCGCGATGCCCAGCAGCAACCCTGGCTGCTCAAGACCCTGCCCCTGAGCCGCGACGACGACAGCGACGCCGGCCAAGCCCTGCTCTCGGAGGAGTGGTTTCTACGCCGAGTGGCCGGGCGCGCGTTTCCTGAAGTCCACCCCGCCAGCGGGCGTCAGCATTTGTACTACGTGATGCGTGAATACCCAGGGCAAACCCTCGCCGAACTGTTCCAGCACCAAGGCCCATTACCCTTGGCGCAATGGCAGTCCATCGCCGAACGTTTGTTGCGCGCGGTGGGCCTGCTGCACCGCCGACAAATCCTGCACCGCGACATCAAGCCGGAAAACCTGCTGCTGGGCGACGACGCCGAGTTGCGTGTGCTGGATTTCGGCCTGGCCTACTGTCCGGGCCTGTCCGAAGACCGCGCCCACCTGCTGCCCGGTACCCCGAGCTTTATTGCACCCGAGGCATTTAATGGCGAACGTCCTACGGCGCAACAAGATTTGTACAGTGTTGGCGTCAGCCTGTATTACCTGCTGACCGGGCATTATCCCTACGGCGAAATCGAAGCCTTCCAACGGCCAAGGTTCAACTTGCCGGTCAGCGCCAGTCGCTATCGTCCCGATTTGCCGGACTGGCTGCCCCACAGCCTGGAACGGGCCGTGGCCGCCGATCCCACCCAGCGCTACGAAACCGCCGAAGAATGGTTGCTGGTGCTGGAACAGGCCGACCGCCACGAACTCAGCGTGCGACCACGCCCGCTGCTGGAGCGCGAACCCCTGAAGGTCTGGCGGACCCTGGCGCTGGTCTCACTGCTGATCAACCTGGCGCTGCTCTACACGCTGTACCTGTAGGAACGAGCGTGCTCGCGCCTACAGCCTGGCCATGCGCCAGATGTGGGCAGCGCGCGTTCAAATGGTGCGAAAAAACAGGGAATGAAGAGCGATTGGGCCAATAAATGCGAGGGTCATGCAACTTGGCACAACCACTGCATTAGCTTTCCCAACACCCAACATATAGCCGCACCTTCAACGTCGAAGGGTCGAGCTTCCCGAGAGAACGGGACCAGGACAAAGGCGTCCTCGCTAGGTAACTAGCGGGGACGCCTTTTTTTGTTTGCGCGTGATGGGTCGAACCCATGCGGAGAACGATATGAAAAAACTCAAATTAGTGATGATCGGCAACGGCATGGCCGGGGTCCGCACCCTGGAAGAACTGCTCAAGCTTAGCAACGAACTGTACGACATCACCGTGTTCGGCGCCGAGCCCCACACCAACTACAACCGCATCCTGCTGTCGCCGGTGCTGGCCGGTGAGCAAACCTTCGAAGAGATCGTACTCAACGACCTCGACTGGTACCTGGACAACCACGTCAAGCTGCTGCTCAACCGCAAAGTGGTGCAAATCGACCGGGTCAAACGCAAGGTCATTGCCGAAGACGGGACCGAGGCCGAGTACGATCGCCTGCTGATCGCCACCGGTTCCACACCGTTTATCCTGCCCATTCCGGGCAACACCCTGCAGGGTGTGATCGGCTACCGCGACATCGCCGACACCCAGGCGATGATCGAGACCGCCAAGACCCACAAGCACGCCGTGGTGATCGGCGGCGGCCTGCTCGGCCTGGAAGCCGCCAACGGCCTGATGCTGCGCGGCATGCACGTGACCGTGGTGCACCTCGGCGAATGGCTGCTGGAACGCCAGTTGGACAAGACCAGCGGCCAACTGCTGCAAACCGAATTGGAAAGCCGTGGCCTGGTATTTCGCCTGTGCGAACAGACCCAGGCCCTGCACGACGCCGGCAATGGCCGGGTCGGCTCGGTGCAATTCAAGAATGGCGACATCATCCCCGCCGACCTGGTGGTGATGGCCGCCGGCATCCGGCCCAATACCGAACTCGCGGAAAAATCCGGCATCCCCTGCAACCGTGGGATTCTGGTCAACGACACGATGCAAACCTACGACCCACGCATCTACGCGATCGGCGAATGCGCCAGCCATCGCGGGATTGCCTATGGCCTGGTAGCGCCACTGTTCGAGCAGGCCAAGGTGTGTGCCAACCATCTGGCCCAACTGGGCTTTGCCACCTACAAGGGCTCGGTGACTTCGACCAAGCTGAAGGTCACCGGCATCGACCTGTTCTCCGCTGGCGACTTCATGGGCGGCGAAGGCACCGAGACCATCACCCTCTCCGATCCGATTGGCGGCGTTTACAAGAAGCTGGTGATCAAGGACGACATCCTCGTCGGCGCCTGCCTGTACGGCGACACCGCCGACGGCGGTTGGTATTTCCGACAAATCCGTGAGAACCACGCAATTGGCGAGATCCGCGACCACCTGATGTTCGGCGAAAACGCCCTGGGTGACGTCGGCCATCAAGGCCAGGACAAAGCCATGAGCATGGCCGACAACGCCGAAGTCTGCGGCTGCAATGGCGTGTGCAAGGGCACCATCGTCAAGGCTATCCAGGAACACGGGCTGTTCAGCGTCGACGAGGTGAAAAAACACACCAAGGCCGCCAGCTCCTGCGGTTCCTGCGCCGGGTTGGTGGAACAGATCCTGATCAACACCGTGGGCGGTGCCGCCGATGTCAAACCCAAGAGCGAAAAAGCCATCTGCGGTTGCAGCGACCTCAACCACGGGCAAATCCGCCAGGCCATCCGCGAACAGCACTTGCTGACCATCGCCGGCACCATGGGCTACCTGAACTGGCGCACCCCGAACGGCTGCGCCACCTGCCGCCCGGCGCTGAACTACTACCTGATTTCCACCTGGCCGGGTGAAGCCAAGGACGATCCGCAATCGCGCCTGATCAACGAACGGGCCCACGCCAATATTCAGAAAGACGGCACCTACTCCGTCGTCCCACGGATGTGGGGCGGTGTGACCAATCCTTCGGAACTGCGGCGCATCGCCGACGTGGCCGACAAGTACAACGTGCCGATGGTCAAGGTCACCGGCGGCCAGCGCATCGACCTGCTGGGCATCAAGAAGCAGGACTTGCCCGGCGTGTGGAAGGACCTCGACATGCCGTCCGGCCACGCCTACGGCAAATCCATCCGCACCGTGAAGACCTGCGTCGGCAGCGAGTTCTGCCGCTTCGGCACGCAGAACTCCACACAGCTGGGAATCGAACTGGAGCATGACCTGTTCAACATGTGGTCGCCGCATAAGGTGAAGCTGGCGGTGTCCGGTTGCCCACGCAATTGCTCGGAAGCCGGTATCAAGGACGTCGGCATTATCGGTGTGGACTCCGGCTGGGAGATGTATATCGGTGGCAACGGCGGGATCAAGACCGAAGTCGCCGAGTTCTTCGTCAAGCTCAAGACCGCCGAGGAAGTGCGCGAATACAACGGCGCGTTCCTGCAGCTGTACCGCGAAGAGGCCTTTTACCTGGAACGCACCGTGCACTACCTGCAACGGGTGGGCATGGACCACATCAAGAAAGCCGTACTGGAAGACCCGGCCCGGCGCAAGGCCCTCAATGAGCGCCTGCAATTCTCCCTGTCGTTCGAACAGGACCCGTGGAAAGAACGCCTGGAACAGCCGCTGCTGAAAAAGGAGTTCGAGGTCATCCCCGTCAAACAACTGGAGGTGCCGGCATGAACTGGTTGGATATCTGTGCCCTCGACGAGATCAACACCCTGGGCTCGCGCATCATCAATGGGCCCAAAGGCGACATCGCGATTTTTCGTACCAGCGACGACGAAGTCTTTGCCCTCGACGACCGCTGCCCGCACAAGGGCGGCCCGCTGTCCCAAGGCCTGATCTACGGCAAACGCGTGGCCTGCCCGCTGCACAACTGGCAGATTGACCTGGCGTCCGGCGAAGCCCTGGCGCCGGATATCGGCTGCGCCCATCATCATCCCGCCCGTGTGGAAAACGGCCGGGTGATGCTGGCCCTGCGGGACGCCGGTTGATGAACCGCCAGACCACCGCGTCCACCTGCTGTTACTGCGGGGTGGGGTGCGGCGTGCTGATCGAGCATGACGGCGAACAGATCCTCGGCGTGCAAGGCGACCCCAGCCACCCGGCCAACTTCGGCAAGCTGTGCAGTAAAGGCGCCAGCCTGCATTTGACCGGCGACCTCAGCGCCCGCGCCTTGTACCCGGAGTTGCGCCTGGGCAAGGGCCTGGCCCGCACCCGCGCCAGTTGGGACACCGCCCTGGAACATGCGGCCAACGTATTCGCCGAGACCATCGCCGAACACGGGCCCGACAGCGTGGCCTTCTACATCTCCGGGCAGTTGCTGACCGAGGATTACTACAGCTTCAACAAGCTGGCCCGGGCCCTGGTCGGCACCAACAATATCGATAGCAACTCGCGGCTGTGCATGTCCTCGGCGGTGGTCGGCTACAAGCGCAGCCTGGGCGCCGATGCGCCGCCATGCAGCTATGAAGATCTCGAATGCAGCGACTGCGTGATGATCGTCGGCAGCAATATGGCCTACGCCCACCCGGTACTGTTCCGACGCCTGGAAGAGGCCAAGGCACGGCGGCCGCAGATGAAAGTCGTGGTGATCGACCCGCGCCGCACAGATACCTGTGATTTGGCTGACCTGCACCTGGCGATCCTGCCGGGCACAGACGTGGCGCTCTTCCACGGGATTTTGCACCTGCTGCTGTGGGAAGACTGGATCGACCGTGATTTTATCCAGGCCCACACCGACGGCCTGGCCGCACTCAAACGCCTGGTGCACGACTACACGCCACAGATGGTCACGCAGTTGTGCGGTATCAGCGTCGAGCAATTACGCCTGTGTGCCGAATGGGTAGGCACCTCCAGCAGCTTTTTATCGCTGTGGTGCATGGGGCTCAACCAGTCCACCGCCGGCAGTGCGAAAAACAGCGCGCTGATCAATCTGCACCTGGCGACCGGAACCCTCGGCCGCCCAGGTTGCGGGCCGTTCTCGTTGACCGGCCAGCCAAACGCCATGGGCGGCCGCGAGACGGGCAGCTTGTCCAACCTGCTGCCCGGGCATCGGGAGGCCGCCAACCCAGAGCATCGGGCTGAAGTGGCCGCGTATTGGGGCGTGGAGCAATTACCGGCTACCCCTGGCCTCACTGCCATCGAACTGTTTGAACAGGTGCAGGCGGGCAAGATCAAGGCCCTGTGGATTGCCTGTACCAACCCTGCGCAATCGCTGCCAGACCAGAACAACGTGCACGCGGCCCTGGCAGCCTGCCCGTTTGTAGTGTTGCAGGAGGCGTTTCGTACCACCGAAACCGCCGCCTATGCCGACCTGCTGTTACCCGCCGCCAGTTGGGGCGAAAAAGAAGGCACGGTGACCAATTCCGAACGGCGTATTTCCCATGTGCGCCAGGCCATTGCCCCACCGGGTGAAGCACGTGCGGACTGGGCGATTACCGTGGATTTCGCACAGCGTCTGGAGCGTCGTCTGCGCCCTGGCTTGAACAGCCTGTTCGCCTTCGAGCAACCGGCGCAGCTCTTTGACGAGTACAAGCTGCTGACCCGCGACCGTGACTTGGACCTGTCGGGTATCAGCCATGCCCTGCTCGACCAGATCGGCCCGCAGCAGTGGCCATTTCCCCTGGGCGCCCAGGCTGGAACACCGCGCCTGTACACCGATGGGCTCTTCCCGACCGACAATGGCCGCGCACACTTTATCGCCGATCCTTATCGAGCAGCCAAGGAGCAGCGTGACGCACGCTTCCCCCTGACCCTGATCACCGGACGCCTGCGCGACCAATGGCATGGCATGAGCCGCACCGGCACCGCCGCGCAATTGTTCGGTCACGTCAGTGAGGCGCGGCTCAGCCTGCACCCGGACGAACTGCGCCGGCATCGTTTCAAGGACGGTGACCTGGTCAACCTGAAAAGCCGTCGTGGCCACCTGATCGTCGCGGTCAGCAGCGATGACAGTGTGCGTCCCGGCCAAGCCTTCCTGCCCATGCACTGGGGCGATCGTTTTCTCAAGGGCGGCGTCAATGGCCTCACCCAGCCAGCATTCGATCCGTTATCCAAACAGCCGGAACTCAAGCACAGCGGCGTACGCCTGGAAGCCGTGCAACTGCCGTGGCAGTTGTTTGCACTGATCGAAGGCGATGTTCAGCAACACTTCGAAGCCTTGCGCCCACTGTGCGAGGGCTTTGCCTACGTCAGCCTGAGCCTGGCCGGCCGTGAACGGCCAGCGTTGCTGGTACGCGCGGCACATACCGAGGCACCCGACCTGCAACTGTTGACCCGTATCGACCAACTGCTGGGCCTGCATGACGGGCCGGTGATGGCCTACGACGACCCACGTCGCTCCATCGGCAAGCGGGTAAAGATCGAGAAAGGCCGTATTACGGCGGTGCGCCTGGCGGGTGAAACCCTGGCCCGCCACTGGCTGCAAAGCCTGTGGCTGGAAGGTCGCACCGACGATCAGTTGCGGCGCTGGCTGTTGGCGCCCTTAAGCGCAGCACCCGGCGGCGCGGCGGCGAGCAGCAAGATCCTGTGCAACTGCAAGAACGTCAGCGAAAACGCGGTGTATGCCGGCATTGCCCGGGGCCTGGCCCTGGAGGGGCTCAAACAGGAACTGGGCTGCGGCACGCAATGTGGTTCCTGTGTACCGGAAATCAAACGTCTATTGGCCAGCAACCCGCAGCCAATCGCAATCAGTGTGTGAGGGCAACAAAATGAGCGCAAAAGTCTGGCTGGTGGGCGCAGGCCCCGGTGATCCGGAGTTGCTGACCCTCAAGGCGGTACGGGCGATGCACGCCGCCGATGTGGTGCTGATCGATGACCTGGTCAACCCGGCGGTGCTGGAGCATTGCGGCGATGCGCGAGTGATTACCGTCGGCAAACGCGGCGGCTGTCGCTCGACGCCGCAGGATTTTATCCACCGCCTGATGCTGCGCTATGCGCGCCAGGGCAAATGCGTGGTGCGCCTCAAGGGCGGCGACCCCTGCATTTTCGGCCGGGGTGGCGAAGAGGCCACCTGGCTGCGCGAGCGTGGGGTCGAGGTGGAGTTGGTCAACGGAATCACAGCAGGGCTGGCAGGGGCGACGAATTGCGATATTCCCCTGACGTTGCGAGGGGTCAGTCGCGGCGTAACGCTGGTCACCGCACATACTCAGGACGACAGCCGCCTGAACTGGCGAGCCTTGGCCGAGGGTGGTACGACGCTGGTGGTTTACATGGGCGTGGCGAAGCTGGAGGAGATTCGCGAGCAATTGCTTGAAGGCGGCATGGCGGCGGATACGCCAGTGGCGATGATCGAAAATGCCTCGCTGGCGCAGCAACGCGAGTGCCGCAGCGAGCTGTGGCGCATGCACGAGGATGCGCAGGCGTTCGCCCTGAAGAGCCCGGCAATCCTGGTGATTGGCCAGGTGGCCGGCATGGCACAGGTCGCCCAGCTGACAGAAGCCGCCAGCGCCTGAGGCAAATTCCAGGCGAAAAAAAGCCCGGCCTAAGCCGGGCTTTTTTCTACCACTCAGTAATTACTTACTTAGCGGTAGCTTCTACCGACGCTTCTACGCGACGGTTGATGGCACGACCAGCTTCAGTTGCGTTGTCAGCAACTGGGCGGGATTCGCCGTAACCTACTGCGGTGATACGGCTAGGAGCAACGCCGTCTTTAACCAGGACTTGCTTAACAGCGTCAGCACGACGCTGGGACAGCTTCTGGTTGTAAGCGTCTGGACCTACGGAGTCAGTGTGACCAGCAACTTCTACGTTGGTAGCTGGGTACTGAGCCATGAAGTCGGCCAGGTTTTTCACGTCGCCGTAGCTGTTAGGCTTAACAACGGCCTTGTCGAAGTCGAACTTGACGTCCAGCTCAACACGAACAACCTGAGCAACCGGAGCTTCTGGCTCTGGAACTGGCTCTGGAGCTGGTGCTGGGGTAGGAGCTGGAGCAGCTGCGCCAGCGTTACCGCCGAAGTTCACGCCCAGGCCAACCAGTGCGGAGTAGTCCCACTTGCCGTTGTCCAGGTTGTAGTCAGACTCAACGCCAGCACGAGCGAACAGGTTGTTGGTGAAGTAGTACTTCACACCAGCGCCAGCGATAGCCAGGGTCGACTGGTCGCGACCGCTGTGGCCGTCAGCCTGTACGTTGGTACGGCTCTGGTGACCGAAACCACCTTCTACGTATGGACGCAGGGAGTCAACACCGGCCTGACCAAAGTGGTACTGAGCAGTCACGCTGCCAGTGTCACCTTTGATCTTCTGGTTGCCAGTACCGTCGTTCGAACGGGTGTGGTTGGTGGTGTCGTAGTTCAGGTTAACCGACACGTCGTCGGTAATGAAGTAACCGATGCTAGCGCCAGGGTTATAGCCGTCTTCGATGTGCTTGACGCTATCGTTGAACTGCTTTTTGTAGAACAGCTGGCCTTCAACTGCGCCTTGGCCTTGTGCCAGCGCGCCGAAAGAAGTAGCGGCAATAAGAGTACCAATGGCCAAGCCCAAGGTGTTTTTCAGTTTCATCCGTTAAATCCCCATCTGGTGATTGTAAAGCAGTCCCACAAACCGGGGGACAACTCGGCGACAAGTCTAACAGAACTTGCCTACACGTAAGAGATATTTGCCACGCACTAAGTTTCAGTCTCGCCCGCAAATTTCTCACGTAATTTATCAAGAGCACGTTTGTAACGCATTTTTGTAGCACTCAAACCCATGTGCATGATGTCGGCGATTTCCTGAAACTCCAGCTCTGCGACAAATCGTAGCACCAGAATTTCCCGGTCAATCGGGTTCACATGCACCAACCAGCGATCAAGTCCA
The DNA here is from genome assembly GCF_001708445.1 of Pseudomonas fluorescens. Classification (NCBI taxonomy): domain Bacteria; kingdom Pseudomonadati; phylum Pseudomonadota; class Gammaproteobacteria; order Pseudomonadales; family Pseudomonadaceae; genus Pseudomonas; species Pseudomonas fluorescens. Next base: position 4,801,520 of record NZ_CP015637.1, on the reverse strand, counting down.
CCCTTCTCCTCGGGTGCCGGCGTCTTTTCTTCAGACGCCTCCTCAAGGGGGTCGAGACTCAAGGCGTCCATCAAGCGACGCTTTCGCCGTTCCTTCCGATACTGCGTGATGCACTCGTTGTACGTGATGCTGTAGAGCCAGGTCTTGAACTTCGATTTGCCCTCGAAGTTCTTCAGGCCGTACAGCACCTTGAGCATCACTTCCTGACAGACATCATCCGCATCTCTATCGTTCCCTAAATACCTTGAACAAACGTTGAACAGAGTGCGTTGATATCTGCGCATCAATTCTTCGTACGCACGAGTTACGTGAAACAGCTCCGTGTGCGCGCGCGCGACCAACTCCTCATCAGAGAGCTCACGGGGGTCATAGCGCGTGGACAGCGTTTGGGCTTTATTCAAAACAAGTCGTGCCGACAGTCAGGTCAATGTCCGCTGCAATCCGGTCACCCAGGTTCGCGGCGGCGTACATTAGCAGGGTTTGCCGCGTTAGCGGCTACTGACCTGCTGCTCCAGGAGAATCCGATTGGACAGCGACACCAGGTCGCCGTCATCGGTCAGCACCGTTGTCTTGACCGTGCCGATCTCCTCGATTTGCCCTTCGACCTCGCCCACACGCACTTGCTGCCCCACCTGATACAACTCACGCACGTAGATTCCCGCAAGAATCTGGCCGGCAATTTCCCGGCTTCCCAACCCCATGGCCAGCGCAACGGCCAGACCAACGGTAATCAAAACAATCACAATCACATGGTTGAGCAGGTCAGTTTTGACCTCCAACTGGCTGATCGCGACGGAAATACTGATGATGATCACCAGCCCCTGGGCAATTCGCCCCAGGCCTGCCGCATAGTCCAGCCCTACCCCTTCGGCAGCCCCGCGCACCAGCCCATTGGCCAGTTGCGCCAGCAAAACGCCGACAAGCAGGACCAGCGCGCCACCGAAAACCTTCGGTAAATACAGCGCAAGCATGTCGAGCGTAGCTGAAACTCGCTCAAGTCCAAGGGATTGAGCCGCTGAAACCAGAAAAATCAGCAATACGAACCAATAGACGATCTTGCCGATCAAGGTCGAAATCGGCACTTGCAGACCGGCGCGGCCGAGCAGCTTGGTCAGCCCCGTACCTGCCATCAGGCGATCAAGGCCCAGTTTCGCGAGCAATTTGGACAGCAGGGTGTCGAGCAGCTTGGCCACGACAAAGCCCAGCAGCACCAGGACCAGCGCCCCAAACAGGTTGGGAATGAAATTCGCCACCTTGGTCCACAATGCGGTCATCGCGGTGACCAGGCTCTGGGTCCAGAGATCAAGTTCCATATTCAATCAGCCTTATCAGCAGTGCGAGCAAGAGGTTTACGACGGGAAACCGGCGATACATGGGCTGAACCGTTGTTCAGGGCCATCATCAACGCCGGTAACCACCGACCGAGCAGGCCGAACAGGTCCCCCGCACCCACCTGACGGTTGGCGGTTTTCAACACGCGACCCAGGCAAGCATCGTCGTCGCGGTTGGACGGCGAGGCATTGAGCATGTCACGCAAAGACTGTTCGAACGGATCGTGCATAAAGACCTCTCGCAAGTGTTTTAAAAGACGAGGGTAAAATTCTTGAGGTCACATGGGACCCTTCCTACGTTCAGCTCATATTCAGGTCAAACCCAGCGCAATCGTCGAAATAGCCACCATTGTCCGAGCGCCACCGAGACCATCAGCAGGCAGGCAATCACAAATCCGTAGGGGCTGGAAGAGAACGGAATCCCCCCCACATTGATCCCCAGCAGGCCGGTCAGAAAGCTCATCGGCAGGAAGATCCCGGTGATGATCCCGAAGCGGTACATGGTGCGGTTCATGCGCACGCTCAAGCGCCGGTCTTCGGTCTCAAGCACAAGCCCCACGCGCTCCCGGGTCAATTCGAGCTCTTCCAGGTAGCGGGTCAGGCTGTTGTTCAATTCGTTCCAGTAGTCGGCATCGTCATCACAAAACCACGGCAATTTGATCCGCGTCAGCTGGGCAAAAATATCCCGCTGCGGGAACAGGAAACGCTTGAGCCCGGCCGCTCGCCGACGGATCTGCAAAACGCTGCCATGCTCCGGAGTATACCGTTCGTCGGCATCCAGTTTTTCTTCCTCGATATCGACGATTTCAGACAGGTCCGAGACCAGATCCTGCACTTTATGAGTGAGGTACTGCGCCATATAAAGGATGAGTTCGGATGCGGTCTTGGGCCCGGTGCCCTCCTCCAGTTGCACCAGCAATTCATCGGTGGCACGCAGCGGGCGCAAACGCAGGGAGATCACACGGCTGGCTGCGGCAAAAATACGCACCGAGACCATGTCCTCAGGCTCCGCGCCCGGGTTGAGGTTGACCCCACGCAGGAACAGCAGCAATTCGGCGTCCGGCAGCGGCAACAGGCGCGGCCGGGTGTTCTCTTCCAGCAGCAGGTCACAGGCGAATTCGCTCAAGCCGCTGGAGGTGCGCAACCAGGTCTGGGTCTGGGGATGGCTGCGGTCCCAATGCAGCCACAGGCTTTCCTGGGGCTGCATATGCAAATCGTCGAGCTCAGTCCGGGCAATCGAACGCGCACCGCCTTTACCGTCCAGCACCAGGGCATGCACCAGCCCCCATTGCGCGTTTTCTTCCTCGAACATCCTCACCCCGTTGGCTATTGCGGTTTATTCAGGCATTTTCAGCGGGCTGGGCGACACGATCACGCCATTATTGTCGGCGTAGATGTATTCACCCGGGCGAAACGTCACACCCGCAAAGGTGACCGCCACGTTCAAGTCGCCAATACCGCGCTTGTCGGTCTTCATCGGATGGCTGGCCAGGGCCTGCACCCCCAGGTCGGTCTGGGCGATCACGTCGACATCCCGGATGCAGCCATAGATCACCAGGCCTTCCCAACCGTTTTTCGCGGCTTTTTCGGCGATCATGTCGCCCAGCAGCGCACGGCGCAGCGAACCACCACCGTCGACCACCAATACCTTGCCGGTACCTGGCTGGTCGGCCTGTTCCTTGACCAGAGAGTTATCTTCGAAGCATTTAATGGTGACAATCTCGCCGCCAAAGGAGTCTCGACCGCCGAAGTTGCTGAACATCGGCTCGACCACCTGCACCAGTTCCGGGTAGGCGTCGCACAAGTCGGGGGTCACGTAATGGTTCATTGAAAAAATTCCTTTCTGTCAAAGAAGAGTCTTTCGAAAGAAGCGCCAGCCTGGGCCGGTGCGCAACATCCCATCCGCTTCGTCGCAACGCAATAACCACTGCGCGACTGAATATGACCAGAAGCGATTAACGCGTCATATCTTAGCCGCAACCACACACGAGCGAAACGCCCTTGGCAGAGCGCTGCGTCAAACTACGACCAAAGCCTCAGGCCTGGCACCCAGCGAGGGTGTCAGCGGATCTTTCAACCATTGCTCCACCAGCGGCCACACCTCGATCTGGGCGGGTTTGCTGACCAGCATTTCCACATGCCCGAAGTCCCCGGTAAAACCTTGCTGGCGTCCCAGGCACAGGTATTGGCGGTGCTCGGAGCCGACTTGCTCGAACAGCTTGCGGCACGCCCAATCCGGGTCCTGCCGGTCGCCCGCGGCACTGACGGCCAGCAGCGGTACGTCCACATCGGCCAGGCCTTTCCACCAGTCCTGCTTGCCATCGCCAAAGCGTCCAAACAGGCCATTCCAGCGCATGGCCTCAATCATCACACCAGCCGGTTCATCCTCCGGGCCACGCTTGAGCCGAGCGCCAGAGACCTGGCCAAAACGTTTCAAGAACAAGCGGCCGGTCCACTCCACCGGTGGAATTTTCAATGGCCAGTGGGTGCGACTCACCTGGCAGCCAAACAAGGCCACCGAGGCCACTGCCGGCGCTCCCAGGTGCTTCCCCCCCAAGGCCGCTGCCAGGGTAGTGGCGCCGAGGGAATGGCCGACCCAGTGCGGAACCTGCGCACTTTGCTCGCGCACAAACGCGCCGATCGCCGGCAAATCGTAGCGGGCATAGTCGGCAACGCGGTTGCGGGCGTACTGTTGGTTGCGCCGGGACAGCCCATGCCCGCGCATTTCCGGGATCCACACGTCGAATCCCTGGCGCGCCAAATAGGCCCCCAGGCCAATGCCCTTGGGCGAATACCAAAAGCGTCGATTGGAAAAACTGCCATGCAACAAGATAACCGGAATGCCCCGGTTTTCCGGGACATCGGCCAGGCCCAACCGGGTGACGGCCAGCTCGACGGTGCCGTCGGGACTGTTACCGGGTTTGAGTCGATACACATCTTCACTCAGGTCGCCACGACGTTCAGCGCTGATCAGGGCGACGGGAAACAGGTTGCTGCTGCTTTGCATAATGCTCTTGCACAAAAAAGGGCGGCGTCCGGAAGGAGTTCCGCCCTGTACAGATAAGAATGCCGGCCAACCTGACGATTGACCGGCACTTTTGACGCGTCGACCTTAGGCGGACGCTTGGCCTTCCGCCAGGAAGAACCAGGTTTCCAGCACCGAATCGGGGTTCAGCGAGACGCTTTCGATGCCCTGTTCCATCAACCATTTGGCCAGGTCAGGGTGGTCGGAAGGGCCTTGGCCGCAGATACCGATGTACTTGCCAGCCTTGTTACAAGCCTGGATGGCGTTGGCCAGCAGCTTCTTGACCGCCGGGTTACGCTCGTCGAACAGGTGCGCGATGATCCCGGAGTCGCGGTCCAGGCCCAAGGTCAGCTGGGTCAGGTCGTTGGAGCCGATGGAGAAGCCGTCGAAGAACTCGAGGAACTCTTCGGCCAGGATGGCGTTGGACGGCAGTTCGCACATCATGATGACGCGCAGGCCGTTCTCACCACGGGACAGGCCGTTTTCGGCCAGCAAATCCACAACCTGGCTCGCTTCACCCAGGGTGCGTACGAACGGCACCATGATTTCAACGTTGGTCAGGCCCATCTCGTTGCGCACGCGCTTGAGGGCGCGGCATTCAAGCTCGAAGCAATCACGGAACGCTTCGCTGATGTAACGCGAGGCACCGCGGAAGCCCAGCATCGGGTTTTCTTCTTCCGGCTCGTAGAGCTTGCCGCCGATCAGGTTGGCGTATTCGTTGGACTTGAAGTCCGACAGGCGCACGATGACCTTTTTCGGGTAGAACGCAGCCGCCAGGGTGCTGATGCCTTCCACCAGCTTCTCGACATAGAAGCCCACCGGGTCGTTGTAGCCGGCGATGCGTTTGTCGACGCTGTCCTTGATGTCCTGTGGCAGGCCGTCGTAGTTCAGCAGGGCCTTGGGGTGCACGCCGATCATGCGGTTGATGATGAACTCCAGGCGGGCCAGACCCACGCCGGCGTTCGGCAACTGCGCGAAGTCGAAGGCACGGTCCGGGTTACCGACGTTCATCATGATCTTGAACGGCAGGTCCGGCATGGCGTCGATGGAGTTTTGCTTGATGTCGAAGCCCAACTCGCCTTCGAAGATGAAGCCGGTGTCGCCTTCGGCGCAGGAAACGGTCACGCCCTGGCCATCTTTGAGCAACTGGGTCGCATTGCCGCAGCCCACGACCGCCGGGATCCCCAGTTCACGGGCGATGATCGCCGCGTGGCAGGTACGCCCGCCACGGTTGGTGACGATAGCGCTGGCGCGCTTCATCACCGGCTCCCAGTCCGGGTCGGTCATGTCGGAGACCAGCACGTCGCCGGGCTGGACTTTGTCCATTTCGGACACGTCCTTGATGATCCGCACCTTGCCGGCGCCAATGCGCTGGCCAATGGCTCGGCCTTCCACCAGCACGGTGCCGGTTTCCTTGAGCAGGTAGCGCTCCATGACATTGGCCGAAGTGCGGCTCTTCACGGTCTCGGGACGCGCCTGCACGATATACAGCTTGCCGTCATCACCGTCCTTGGCCCACTCGATGTCCATCGGGCACTGGTAGTGCTTCTCGATGATCATCGCCTGCTTGGCCAGTTCGCTGACTTCAGCGTCGGTCAGGCAGAAACGCGCGCGCTCGGCCTTGTCCACATCAACGGTTTTCACCGAGCGACCGGCCTTGGCCTCGTCGCCGTAGATCATCTTGATGGCCTTGCTGCCCAGGTTGCGGCGCAGGATGGCCGGGCGACCCGCTTCGAGGGTGCCCTTGTGTACGTAGAATTCATCGGGGTTGACCGCACCTTGTACGACGGTTTCACCCAGGCCGTAGGCGCCGGTGATAAACACCACGTCACGGAAGCCCGACTCGGTATCGAGGGTGAACATCACGCCGGCGGTGCCGGTTTCAGAACGCACCATGCGCTGCACACCGGCAGACAGGGCCACCAGCTTGTGGTCGAAACCCTGGTGGACCCGGTAGGAAATGGCACGGTCGTTGAACAGCGAGGCAAACACTTCCTTGGCCGCGCGGATCACGTTTTCCACGCCGCGGATGTTGAGGAAGGTTTCCTGCTGGCCGGCGAAGGAGGCGTCGGGCAAGTCTTCGGCGGTGGCCGAGGAACGCACGGCGACGGCCATGTCCGGGTTGCCGGCCGACAGGGTGGCGAAGGCCGTCCGGATTTCTTCGTTGAGCTTCTCGGGGAACTCGGCTTCCATGATCCATTGACGGATCTGGGCGCCGGTCTTGGCCAGGGCGTTGACGTCATCGACGTCCAGGGCATCCAGCGCGGCGTGGATCTGGGCGTTGAGACCGCTCAGTTCGAGGAAATCGCGGTAAGCCTGGGCAGTGGTGGCAAAACCACCGGGCACCGAGACACCAGCGCCTGCAAGATTACTGATCATCTCGCCGAGGGATGCGTTCTTGCCCCCTACGTGCTCTACATCATGGACGCCGAGCTTATCGAGGGAAACTACGTACTCTACCAAGGTGATCTCTCCACTTTCTGTGTTGGAAAAGCTCAGGACGCCGGCTGCTCAGTAGGAGCATTCGCCAGCGCTTGTGGCCTGGACCTGGAAAATAAGTGAGAATGCGGCCCACTGCGGGACGGCAAAATCGCGCCTATCATATCCAAGATTCGCCATCAGCTTAAGGCCCAGGGCTCAAATGAAACGATCTGCTTTCTTTATTTCCGACGGCACCGGCATTACAGCCGAAACCCTGGGTCAGAGCCTGCTCGCGCAGTTCGAAAACATTACCTTCGCCAAATTCACGCGGCCCTATATCGACAACGTGGATAAAGCGCGGGCCATGGTACAACAAATCAATCTGGCGGCAGAAAAAGACGGCTTTCGGCCGATCATTTTCGACACCATCGTCAATCAAGACATCCGTGAGATCCTCGCAACCTCCAATGGTTTCATGATCGATATTTTCTCGACCTTCCTGGCGCCGCTGGAACAGGAGTTGAGCGAACACTCCTCTTATTCGGTCGGAAAGTCCCATTCCATTGGGCATAACTCCAATTACATGGAGCGTATCGAGGCGGTGAACTTCGCCCTCGACAACGATGACGGCGCCCGTACCCACTACTACGACAAGGCCGATCTGATTCTGGTCGGCGTGTCCCGCTGCGGCAAAACGCCCACCTGTCTGTACATGGCGATGCAATTCGGTATCCGTGCGGCCAACTACCCGTTGACCGAGGACGACATGGAGCACCTGACGTTGCCGGCCGCCCTGCGCGCGCATTCACATAAGCTCTTCGGCCTGACCATCGACCCGGACCGCCTCACGGCCATTCGCAACGAGCGCAAGCCCAACAGCCGCTACTCCAGCTATGCCCAGTGCGAATTCGAAGTGCGTGAAGTGGAAAATCTGTTCCGTCGCGAGAATATTGCGCATATCAATTCCACGCATTTTTCGGTGGAGGAGATCTCAGCGAAGATTCTGGTGGAGAAAGGCGTCGAGCGACGCTTCAAATAATGCCTTGAGACGCTGCTTAACGGTGGTGAACGGGCTTGTCGTGGCGAGCGGGCTTGCCCCGCGTTGGGCTGCGCAGCAGCCCCAATCAAGATGAATGCGGTGTGTCAGTCAGTTCTCTGTGAATGGTTTTGGGGCTGCTGCGCAGCCCAACGCGGGGCAAGCCCGCTCGCCACAACAAGCCCGCTCGCCACAAAGAAGCCCCTCGCTACAGGTGGAACCGCCCACCACCCTGCCCCAACGCCGTCGCCAACGCATCGAACCCGGCCCGCAACAACTGATCATCGCCGGACGTATTGCAGATACTCGCTCGAATAAACTGTGGTACAGCCGTTTGCCCGACGGCGAACGCTTCGGCGGTGGCGATCAGGTAATTGTTCTGCTTGAGCTCTGCCTCGATTTCCGACGCGCGCCATGGCTCTGGGACTTCAATCCAGAAATGCGGGCTATTGAGATGGGTGCGGTATTCCAGCCCGGCCAACAGGTCGCGCACCAGCGCTTTGCGCCGGCTGATCTCGTTGATCTGCTGGCGCAGCAGGTATTCCGCCGTGCCGTTTTCGATCCATTGGGTGGCCAGTTCCAGGGTCACGGGAGTGGCCATCCAGCAGGTCGAGCGCAAGGCCGCCGAGATACGGCTGACCAGCGCCGGTGGCGCGTGCACGTAGCCCACGCGTAAACCGGCCGACACCGCCTTGCTCAGGCTGCTGATCAAAATCGTACGCTCAGGCGCGAAATAGCTGAGAGGCGGCGGCCGATCTTCTACCAGCACGCCGTGGGCTTCATCTTCAAGAATCAGCAGGTTGTGCTCGCGGCACACTTTGACCAAAGCCTCGCGACGTGCGACCGACAAGACCGCCGTCGTAGGATTCTGGATGGTCGGCGTGCAATACAACGCCGAAACCCGGTGATTACGACAGACTTCCTCCAGCGCTCCCGGCAGCACGCCCTCTTCATCCATCTCCAGGCCGATCAGACGCACACCCAGCATGCGCGCGGCGGTGATCAGGCCAGGGTAGGTCAGCTGTTCGGTGACCACCGTATCGCCTGCACGCAACAGCGCCATCATCGCGCACAACAACCCATGCTGGCCGCCGTTGACGCAGATGACCTGTTCGGGAATCGGATGGAAATCTCGCTGCACCAGCCATTGCGCACCGGCTTCACGGTAACGCGGCAGGCCGGCGTCAGGGGTGTAGGCGCTGATGTCCTGGAGGAACTTGGCATTGGTCGACAGGGTTTGGAAGCTCTGGGCCAGGAATAACGTCTCCTGCCCCGGGATATGCATGTTGCGGCTCATATCAAAGTACTGCCGCGGCTCTTCGCTGAAGTTACGAAAGCCTTCATCACGCTGTCGCTCCATCCCACGCTTGCGCACGAACGTGCCGTCACCGACCCGCGCCACCACCAGGCCGAGGCGTTCGAGTTCGCCGTAGGCCCGGCTGATAGTGCCGATAGTCACGCCCAGATTGTCGGAAAGCACCCGGTGGGGCGGTAGTTTTCGTCCCGGTTCAATCAAGCCTTCGAGGATACCCCGTTCCATGACATCGGACAGGCGCTTGTACTTGACGCCCTGCCCGTTGGATAACCCCTCACGCATAATTGACACCATGTCAATATTTGTTTTGACAGTCATCTTTCGCCCTAATAGTGTGCTTTTACGGGTTCAATCAGCCAAAAAAATAACTCATTACAAGTTCAATATAGAGTTCAATTCCGGCTCAGGGAAGCAATAAACGATGCCAATGTCCGCCGTTCTCGAAAACACTGCAAAAACAAAAACTCAAAAACAGTGGTTGGCCGGCCTGGTGACCAGTGTGATGTTTCTCATCGTGTGCCTGAGTTGGGGCACTACCTGGCTGGGCATCAAGATCGCGGTGGAGAGCGTGCCGCCGCTGACCTCCGCCGGCCTGCGCTTCCTTATCGCCTTCCCGCTGTTCCTGTGTTTCGCCATGGTGCGCCGTGAGCCGATCCTGTTCCCCAGGGAAAGCCGCTGGTTCTTCGTGTTCGTGACCCTGTCCTACTTCAGCGTGCCCTATTACCTGCTCAACTACGGTGAGATGCATGTGTCGTCCGGCCTCACCGCCCTGCTGTTCAGCTGCATGCCGGTGTTCATCCTGATTTTTTCCGCACTGTTCCTGCGCGAGCGCATCTATTTTTCCCAAGTGGTCGGCATCGGTATCGGCTTCGGCAGCCTGTACATGATCATCAAGAGCCAGGGCCTGCACCTGGACCACGCCGAGTTCTTCGGGGTGCTGGCGATTCTGAGCGCCGCGATCATGCATGCCCTGTGCTACGTCATTACCAAGCAGAAAGGCAGCGCCATCAGCGTGATCACCTACAACACGCTGCCCATCGGGATTGCCGGGCTGATGCTGTTCGTCGCCGGGCTGTGGTTTGAAGCGCCGACCTTCGAAGCCATCACCCTGCGCTCCTGGAGCGCCCTGTTCTACCTGGGGCTGGTCGCCTCGGTGGGTGGGTTCATCGTGTATTTCATGCTGCTCAAGCGCCTGAGCCCGATCATCCTGTCATTCGTGTTCATCATCTTCCCGGTGTTCGCGGTGATCATCGGCGCCTGGTACGAAGGCGTGACGATTTCCCGCGACCTGATGCTGTACTCGGCCATCCTGCTGGCCGGCTTTGCGATCACCAAGTTGCCCATTGAAAAACTCATGGCCAAGAAAAATTGACCCTCCCGGCCCTCACACAGAAACGCGAGAGAAACATGGCCGTCCTTCGCCCAGAAGCCCTCGAACAGATCTACGCCCACGCCAGCCGCAGCTACCCCGAGGAATGCTGTGGGTTCGTCTTCGCCGATGGCAGCGTGTACCTGGGCAGCAATATCCAGAATGAGCTGCACCGCAAGAACCCCGAGATGTATCCGCGCAGCGCGGCCAACGGCTACACGTTCTCGGTAGCCGACACCCTGCTGATGAACAAGGCGTTTCGCAGCGACAACCCGGTGGTGGTGATCTACCACTCCCACCCGGACGTCGGCGCCTACTTCAGTGACGAAGACCAGGACAAGGCGCTGTTCCTGGGCGAGCCGATCTACCCCGTCAGCTACCTGGTGGTGGATGTTCGCCGAGGCCAGGCCCTGGGATCAAAGCTGTTTGCCTGGGATGGCAAGCATTTCGCCCTTCAACCCTTCAACGACCTGCACACGGAGTTGTCCATGAACGCTGTCTCTTTCCCCGACATTCTGGTTCGCGTGGCCAAGCTGCCGGAATCGACCCTCGAGGGCGCCGGATCGACATTGCGCGAAGTCATTGAAAGCCTCTGCGACAGCCACCCCCAGCTGCGCACGCACCTGTTTCACGAAAAGAACAACCAGCTCAAGGAGCACTTCCTGTTCACCGCCGAGGAAGCGCTGATCGACGCCGATGACCGGCTGCCGGAAAAGGCCAGGATCGAAGTCCTGCTCGCCACGTCCGGCGGCATGGATGTCGACACCCTGAGTAATGAGGAAGTACAGCGCTACGTGCGCCATATCACCCTGCCCGGCGTTGGGCGCGAAGGCCAGTTGAACCTGAAGAAAGCCAAGGTGCTGATCATCGGCACCGGTGGCCTGGGCTCGCCCATCAGCCTGTACCTGGCGGCGGCCGGCGTCGGCACCCTGGGCCTGGTGGATTTCGATGTGGTGGAAAGCAGCAACCTGCAACGCCAGATCGTGCATGGCAACAGCACCCTCGGCATGCCCAAGGTCGAATCTGCCAAGCAGCGCTTGCAGGACCTCAACCGCCATATCCAGATCAACGCCCACGACACCGCGCTGAATGCCGATAACGCCCTGGAACTGGTGGGTGCCTACGACCTGGTCATCGATGGCACCGACAACTTCGACACCCGCTACCTGGTCAACGATGCCTGCGTGCAACTGGGCAAACCCTTGGTATACGGGGCGATCTACCGTTTCGACGGGCAGATCAGCGTGCTCAACTATAAAGGAGGCCCGTGCTACCGCTGCCTGTTCCCCAAGGCTCCGCCGGCGGAACTGGCGCCCAACTGCAGCGCCGGCGGGGTTATCGGCGTACTGCCGGGCGTGGTTGGGATGATCCAGGCCACCGAAGCCATCAAGCTCTTGATCGGCCTGGGCGAGCCCTTGTCTGGCCGCTTGATGCGCTTCGACGCGCTGGCGATGAAGTTCAGCGAAATCCGTTTCAAGCGCCGCGCCGACTGCCCGTGCTGCTCCGACCTGCGCCACAGCGAAACCCAGGCACCGACCGTGTGCGCAGATGCCGTGCCCAGCCAACCGTCCCTGGCCGAAGAGCGCTACATCAAGCCGCGCGTACTCAAGCAGGTACTCGAACACCACAGCAGCGCCGACGTACTGCTGGATGTGCGCGATGCCAGCGAACTCGAGGTGTGCAAATTACCGGGGGTGGTGCATATCCCCCTGGCCGAGCTGGATGGCCAACTCGGGCGCCTCAGCCGGAACAACACCCATTACCTGATCTGCTACGCCGGCACCCGCGCCGAACAAGCGGCCAGCACACTGCTGGCGGCCGGCTTTGCCAACACCAAAGTCCTGCAAGGCGGCATGAAGCACTGGGTTCGCGACGTCGAACCCGACATGCCCTTGTACTGACCGTCGATTTGGGATGATGAGCTGATGTTGCATAACTCCATACTCGACGCCATCGGCCATACGCCGATCGTGCGCCTGGCGCAGTTTTCCGAAGACCTCGGCATCGAGGTCTACGCCAAGCTGGAATCGCTCAACCCCGGCGGCAGCCACAAGGCGCGCATCGCCCTGGGCATGATCCTCGACGCCGAACGCCGGGGCGTGCTGATCCGCGACTCCGGGCAAACCATCATCGAACCCAGCGGTGGCAACACCGGCATCGGCCTGGTGATGGCGGGCAACGTGCTGGGCTACAAAGTAGTGCTGGTGATCCCGGATAACTACAGCCCCGAAAAACAGAAACTGCTACGCCTCTACGGCGCCAAGGTGGTGCTGTCGGACAGTCGCCTGGGCAACAATTCCCACGGTGAAAAGTGCATGGAACTGCAGCTGGAAAACCCCAGCTACGTGATGCTCAACCAGCAACGCAACGGCGCCAACCCGCAGACCCACCGCGACACCACCGCCCCGGAAATCCTGCGTGCCTTCGCTGACCGGCGTGTCGATTATTTTGTCAGCGGCATCGGTACCGGCGGCCATATCACCGGCATCGGTGAAACCCTCAAGGCCGCCTGGCCGGCCCTGCGCGTGATGGGCGTGGAGCCGGAGGAATGCGATCTGCTGAAAAACCAGCACGCGCCGCACCATATCCAGGGCCTGTCGATCGGGTTGATCCCGAGCATCCTCAACCTGGACGTGATCGACGGCATGCTCAAGGTCTCGCGCCAGGCATGCATCGACATGATGAAACGCATCATGCGCACCGACGCCATCAGCCTGGGCCTGTCCTCAGCCGCCAATATGGTGGCCATCGCCCAACTCGCCCCCGAACTACCGCCCGAAACGGTGGTGTTGACCATGGTCTACGACAATGCCGACAGCTACCTGCCCAGTTTCGAATAACCGGTTTTCCAACCATCCAGAATGCGGGGGTGCCTCCATGAGCGGCTTTATCGACATGCAACAGCTGCACGATGAGTTACTCACCCACCTCATCAAAACCCTAACGCCCACGCAGATGAAGCAGCTGGAACCGCACCTGGCGCCACTGATCCAGAACGCCGCACAGGCGGTAGCCGAGGACCTGATCGCCTATGCCTACCGCGACCCGGCGTCGCGCGGGCGGGGCGAACTGATCCTGGAGTCCTATGCCTCGTTCAAGGCCGTGCTGTTTTATCGGCTTGCCCACCTGGTATGGAATTTCCCCGACCGGACCAACGGCGTGTTTTCGCGCATTGCCCTCAAGCTCAGCAACCAGGGCAAGATCCTTTCCGGCGCGGAGATTCACCCGGCTGCGCGCATCGGCCGGCGCTTTGTGCTGGACCACGGCTACGGCACGGTGATCGGCGAAACCTGCGAAATCGGCAACGACTGCTACATCCTCTGCGGCGTGACCTTGGGCGCCCGTGGCATCGCCAACAACCCGGACGGCAAGCGCCACCCGCGCCTGGGCAACAACGTCGAAGTCGGCTCCGGCGCCCGCGTACTGGGTTATGTGACGATCGGCGACAACGTGTTTATCAGCCCCTCGTGCGTGATTACCCAGGACGTGCCCGCCGGTACCAAGGTCAAAGTGGTGAACCAGATCCAGTTGCAAAAAAACGATGAATCGGACCACAGCAACTACCTCGGTGCCTTCGCCCTCGATGAGCGCCTGCACGTGGTCGGTGAGATCAGTACCAGCCACAAGGTCACCGTACTCGACGCCGACTTCCACCCCCTGCAAGGGCTGATGCTCGAACCCACGGTGAAGGAACGCCATCACCTGCAATTTCGCCTGCATCGCGTCGAAACGGCCGACCACCTGCCGCGCCTGCCATTGAACCTCAAAGTCTGCGGCCCGGAATTCGAAATCACTTTGCTCTCCCCCCCTGGCTTGAGCGCAATGGTGCGCCACTTGCTGCAAGCCAGCCCACTGATCGTCGGAGGATGAACATGTCCGTGCACACCATGGAAACCCTGGCGCTGTTTGACAGCGCGCCCTACCAGAATGCATTCAACGCCCGGGTGATTGCCGTCAGCGAGCACGGCATCGCCCTGGAGCACACGCTGTTCTACCCAACCGGCGGCGGGCAACCGGGTGACACTGGCCACTTCACCCTGGCGGATGGCACGCGCGTCGACATCACCGGTACCGTGCGCGACGCCGAAGCGCGCTCGATCATCTGGCACCAGGTGGAACACTGCCCCGAGCCATTGGTTGCCGGGGTGCAGGTGGAGGCCAACCTCGATTGGGAACGGCGCTACCAGCACATGAAGATGCACACCTGCCTGCACCTGCTGTGCTCGCTCATCGATGCCCCTGTGACCGGGTGCAGCATCAGTGCCGACAAGGGCCGCCTGGATTTCGACCTGCCAGAGATGACGCTGGACAAGGACAGCATCACCCGCGACCTCAACGCGCTGATCGCCCAGGCCCATGAGGTCAAGACCCTCTCGATGCCCGCCACGGAGTACGCCACCCTGCTGCAGATCACCCGCACCCAGGCGGTCGCGCCGCCGGTGATCCAGGGCTCGGTACGCGTGATTGAAATTGGCGGGATCGATATCCAACCGTGCGGCGGCACCCATGTGGCCAACACCGAGGAAATCGGCCGGGTGTTCTGCGAAAAGATCGAGAAGAAGAGCAAACACAACCGCCGCGTGATCCTGCGGTTTGAATAACAGCTGAGCGGCTGGGGTGCTCGCGCCCCAGTCTCAGTTCGTACAGGAAACTGACAGCAAAATTGACGCGCTTGTAACATTCAGAAACGTACAATTCCTCCAGCATCTTCTTGATGCCCCTGACTCATGAACAGCACCCGTGCTGTTCGGTAGGTCATTCGTGCAGCGGCTACGCTCACTCCCATTACGCCCACTCTGAACCTGAACGCTGCAGGACTGACTGCCTATGAACAAAGTGTTCCGTCACTACATCCCGGCGTCCACGCTACGTCTGCTCCCCAATCGCTGGGACCTGGTCGCCCTGCCGTTGGTCATCGGCTTTTTACTGTTTTTTTCCATCACCGCCCGGGAAACCTGGGCCCCCATCGCCACCCTACAAAGCGAAGTCATTTCCCTCGACCCGGCCAACCTGCCGGAATACGCCATGCGCACCACGCTGCGCATGCTCGCGGCAATGGCGGCGGCGCTGGTGTTCACCCTGCTGTACGGCACCCTCGCGGCCAAAAGCCGACGTGCCGAAAAGCTGCTGGTGCCGGTGCTGGACATCCTGCAATCGGTGCCGGTGCTCGGCTATATCTCGTTTACGGTGACGTTCTTCCTGCTGCTGTTTCCCGGGCGCGTGCTCGGCGCGGAGTTCGCCGCGATCTTTGCGATCTTCACCAGCCAGGCCTGGAACATGACGTTCAGTTTCTATCAGTCCCTGCGCATGCTTCCTCACGACCTGGTCGAAGTGTCCACCAACCTGCGGCTGTCCGGCTGGCAGAAGTTCTGGAAACTCGACGTGCCTTTCGCCATGCCGGGGATGGTCTGGAACATGATGATGAGCATGTCAGGCGGCTGGTTCTTCGTGGTTGCCTCCGAGGCCATCACGGTCGGCGACAAGACCATCACCCTGCCAGGCGTGGGGTCGTACCTGGCCCTGGCCATCGCCCAGAAAGACCTGCACGCCGTAGGCTATGTGATCCTGGCGATGATCGCGGTAATCCTGATCTACGACCAGTTCCTGTTTCGCCCGCTGGTGGCCTGGGCCGACAAGTTCCGGATGGAAACCACCGCCTCACAAGGCGTCGCCCCGCAATCCTGGGTGTTGAACCTGATCCAGCGCACACGCGTGGTCCAACGTATCCTGCGCCCGATAACCCGAACGATCAGCCGCCTGGGCAACAAACGCTTCGCCTTGCCGCGCGGCACGCTCAAGGCCATGCCCGCGGCCAGTGCCACGAGGTCCAAGGTGATCGACTGGGTATGGGGCTCAATGATCGCCCTGCTGACGGCCTACACGCTGTACCACATCGTGCGCTATGTCGGCACCGAGGTGACCCTCGCCGAAGTCGGGCATGTAGTGGTACTGGGTCTGATTACCCTGCTGCGCGTCGTGGGGCTGATCCTGATCGCCTCGCTCATCTGGGTACCGCTGGGGGTGATGATCGGCCTACGACCAAAGCTGGCGGAAAAAATCCAGCCACTGGCGCAGTTCCTCGCGGCGTTCCCGGCCAACCTGCTGTTTCCGGTCTTTGTCATTGTGATCCTGCACTTCCACCTCAACCCGGACATCTGGCTGAGCCCACTGATCGTGCTCGGCACCCAGTGGTACATCCTGTTCAACGTGATCGCCGGCGCCAGTGCCTTTCCCAATGACTATAAGGAAGCCGCCGCCAACTTCCGCATTCGCGGCTGGCTGTGGTGGCGCAAGGTAATGTTGCCGGGCATCTTCCCGTACTACGTCACCGGCGCCATTACCGCCTCGGGCGGGGCATGGAACGCCAGCATCGTTTCCGAGTACGTATCCTGGGGCCAGGACAACGTGGTCGCCCATGGCCTGGGCGCCTATATCGCACAGACCACCGCGGCCGGCGACTTCCCGAAGATCGCCCTGGGCGTGGTGGTGATGTCGATCTTTGTGGTGGCTTTCAACCGCGCGGTCTGGCGACCGATGTACGCCATGGCTGAAAACAAACTCCGCTTGAACTGATGGGATTCGCTGTGATGACTACCCGCCCCGAACATGCTGCCGACACCCCGGAAATCTACTCGCTGAAAAACGTGAACCGGGTGTTCGGCAAAGGTAAGGATGAACTGCAAGTCCTCAGCGGTGTGGACCTGAGCCTGCACGAAGGCGAAATCGTCGGCATGCTCGGCCGCTCCGGCTCCGGCAAATCCACGCTGCTGCGTATCATCGCCGGGCTGATCCAGCCGTCATCGGGTGAAGTGCGCTACCACGGCGTACCGCTGACCGGCCCGGCCGAAGGCGTGGCCATGGTGTTCCAGACGTTTGCGCTGTTCCCCTGGCTGACCGTGCTGGAAAACGTGGAGGCCGGCCTGCAAGCCTTGCAAGTCGAACGCAAGGAAAGCCGCAGGCGCGCGCTGGCGGCGATTGACCTGATCGGCCTGGACGGTTTTGAAAACGCCTACCCACGCGAGTTGTCTGGCGGTATGCGCCAACGCGTGGGCTTCGCCCGTGGCCTGGTGGTCAACCCGACCTTGTTGCTGATGGACGAACCGTTCTCGGCGCTGGATGTGCTCACCGCCGAAACCCTGCGCAACGACCTGCTGGATTTGTGGAGCGGCAAACAACTGCCGATCAAGTCAATCCTGATCGTGACGCACAACATCGAAGAGGCGGTGCTGATGTGCGACCGCATCCTGGTGCTGTCGTCCAACCCCGGCCGCGTGGTCGCCGAGATCAAAGTGCCGTTCGCGCACCCGCGCAATCGGCTGGACCCCACCTTCCGCCAAATGGTCGACGACATCTACGCCCTGATGACCGACAGGCGCAGCGCCGATGCGAGCCGGGGCATACCCGAGCTGAAAATGGGTAGCCTGCTGCCGGAAGTGTCCACCAACCTGATGGCCGGCCTGATCGAAACCCTGGCCGCCGAACCCTACAACGGTCATGCCGGTTTGCCGACCGTCGCCGAACGGCGCTTGCTGGAAGTGGACGACCTGTTCCCGGTGGCGGAGATGCTTGAACATTTGGGTTTCGCCGAACTCAAGGGCGCCGACATCACGCTTACCGATGCTGGCAAGCTGTTCGCCAACTACGGCACCCAGGAACGCAAAACCCTGTTCGCCGAGCATTTGATTCAACACGTGCCGTTGGCCGCGCGCATTCACCAGGTGCTGCTGGAGCGCAGCGGGCATCGGGCGCCACGGGTGCGCTTCGAACAGGAGTTGGAAGACTCGATGACGGAAGCGTTCGTGGAGAAAACCCTGGAAAGCGTGGTGGCCTGGGGGCGGTATGCGGAGATTTTCTCCTATGACGACCATACCGAGACGTTCAGCCTGGATGATGTCGAAGGCAGTATGTAACTTTCAACTCCAGCACAATTCCAAATGTGGGAGGGGCGGTGCGACGATTCGACTTGCCCCCGATAGCAGTGTGTCAGCCAATACATCGGGGGCTGACATACCGCCATCGAGGGCAAGCCCCCTCTCACATTTGATCTCCTGTGTGACTGGGATCTCCTGTGTTTTTTAGATCACAAACAGGTCCACGAACCGATTGACCGGCGTCGCTTCAAGCAGCGCCTGGTCTTTGCACAATGCAAAAATCTCCGCGCTGCGCTGCGCGGTAAACCGCGTGGCCAGGTTGGCCTTGAACTTGTCTTCCAGCAATGGAATGCCGTCTGCGCGGCGACGGCGATGGCCAATCGGGTACTCCACCGCCACCTGCTCGGTGTGGGTGCCATCCGTGAAGAACACCTGCACCGCATTGGCAATGGAGCGCTTGTCGGCCTCCAGGTATTCGCGGCTGTAGCGCGGGTCTTCGACGATGACCATTTTGTCGCGCAGTTCGTCGATGATCGGGTGGGCTGCGTGGAACTCATCTTCGTACTGCTCGGCCACCAGGTTGCCGAACGCCAGGGGCACCGCGGTCATGTATTGCAGGCAATGGTCGCGGTCGGCGGCGTTGGCCAGTGGGCCGACCTTGGAGATGATGCGAATCGCCGACTCATGGGTGGTGATCACGATGCGCTCGATCTGATGCAGGCGATCCTTGACCTGCGGGTGCAAGGTCACCGCCGCTTCGCAGGCGGTTTGCGCATGGAACTCGGCAGGGAAGCTGATCTTGAACAGCACGTTTTCCATCACATAAGTGCCGTAGGGCTGCGACAGGCTGAAGACGCGCTTGTCTTCGGGCTTGAGCGCCAAGTCCTTGTTGGTGTGGCTGAACAAAACGTCGTAGAACCCCCACTGCGGCGCGCTCAGCACCCCGGGAATGCCCATCTCACCGCGCATGGCGATGTCCGCCAGGCGTACACCACGACTCGACGCATCTCCCGCCGCCCAGGATTTACGCGAACCGGCGTTGGGCGCATGGCGGTAAGTGCGCAAGGCCTGGCCGTCGACGAAGGCGTGGGACAGCGCTGCCAGCAGTTGTTCACGGTTGGCCCCCATCAGCTTGGCGGTGACCGCCGTGGAGGCGACTTTCACCAGCAGCACATGGTCGAGGCCGACGCGGTTGAAGGAGTTTTCCAAGGCAATCACGCCCTGGATTTCGTGGGCCATGATCATTGCGTCCAGCACCGCGCGCAGGGTCAGCGGTGCCTCACCATTGGCCACGCGCTTTTGCGAAAGATGATCGGCCACGGCGAGGATGCCGCCGAGGTTATCCGAGGGGTGCCCCCATTCGGCGGCGAGCCAGGTGTCGTTGTAGTCGAGCCAGCGCACGAGGCAACCGATGTCCCAGGCGGCCTTGACCGGATCCAGGCGGAACGACGTGCCCGGTACCCGCGCGCCGAACGGCACCACCGTGCCTTCGACGATGGGCCCCAGGTGCTTGGTGCACTCCGGGAAACGCAAGGCCAGCAGACCGCAGCCGAGGGTGTCCATCAGGCAATTGCGCGCGGTGTCCAGGGCGGCCGGGGAGTCGATGCGGTAGTTGAGGACGTAGTCGGCAATGTCCTGCAAAACCTGGTCGTAATCGGGGCGGTTGTTCTGGTCGACGTTGGTGCTCATGGCAGATCTCCAAAAATGGGTGGGGTCAATCCTCGGGCTAACGGTTATGGGAAGCAGATCTTGGATGCCTGCCTTTTGGAATAGAGATCCTCTGTGGGAAGGGCTTACCCTAATGCCAGTTCACATCGCCTCTTGTAGGAGCGAGCTTGCTCGCGAAAAACGTCAACGATAACGCGTGCTTCCTGAATGAACGCGGCGCCTGTGAGTTTTTCGCGAGCAAGCTCGCTCCTACAAAAAGCCTCCTCCCACATTGGATCTGTGCAGGGTTTTAGAAGGCGTCGCCGGGTACGCGGACGAAACCTTCCATCAACACCCGCGCACTGCGGCTCATGATGGCTTTCTTCACCACCCACTCACCGTCCACCTGGGTGGCTTCAGCCCCCACGCGCAAGGTGCCGGAGGGATGCCCGAAGCGCACGGCATTGCGTTCAACACCGCCCGCAGCGAGGTTGACCAAGGTCCCCGAAATCGCCGCAGCCGTGCCAATCGCCACCGCTGCGGTGCCCATCATGGCGTGGTGCAGCTTGCCCATGGACAGGGCGCGCACCAGCAAATCCACATCGCCGGCCTTGATCGCCTTGCCACTGGACGCCACGTAGTCGGCAGGCTTGGCCACGAACGCCACCTTCGGCGTGTGCTGGCGCTGGGCGGCTTCGTCCAGGTGCTTGATCAGGCCCATGCGCAACGCGCCGTAGGCGCGCACCGTCTCGAACATCGCCAGGGCCTTGGGGTCGCTGTTGATCGCGCCCTGCAGCTCGGTGCCGGTGTAGCCAAGGTCTTCGGCGTTGATGAAAATCGTCGGGATGCCCGCGTTGATCAGCGTCGCCTTGAAGGTGCCGACACCCGGCACCTCCAGCTCGTCGACCAGGTTGCCGGTGGGAAACATCGAACCGCCGCCGCCCTCTTCTTCCGCCGCCGGGTCCATGAACTCCAGCTGCACTTCGGCGGCCGGGAAGGTCACGCCATCGAGCTCGAAATCACCGGTCTCCTGCACCGCGCCGTCGGTGATCGGCACATGGGCAATGATGGTCTTGCCGATATTGGCCTGCCACACCCGCACCACGGCAATGCCGTTGTGCGGTATGCGCGCCGGGTCGACCAGCCCGGCGCTGATAGCGAACGAGCCCACCGCCGCCGACAGGTTGCCGCAGTTGCCGCTCCAGTCGACAAAGGGCTTGTCGATGGAGACCTGGCCAAACAGGTAGTCCACGTCGTGATCGGCACGGGTGCTCTTGGCGAGAATCACGGTCTTGCTGGTGCTCGACGTGGCGCCGCCCATGCCATCGATCTGCTTGTCATAGGGGTCGGGGCTGCCGATCACCCGCAACAGCAAGGCATCGCGGGCGGCACCCGGTACCTGCGCCGATTCGGGCAGGTCCTGGAGCCTGAAAAACACGCCCTTGCTGGTACCGCCACGCATATAGGTGGCGGGGATCTTGATTTGCGCTACGTGTGCCATGGTTATCCTCTTCAGACGGTCGCCGCCGATTCCAGGAAGTCTTGGGCAAAACGTTGCAACACGCCGCCCGCCTCGTAGATCGACACTTCTTCGGCGGTGTCCAGGCGGCAGGTCACCGGCACTTCGACACGTTCGCCATTCTTGCGATTGATCACCAGGGTCAACTGCGCGCGCGGGGTGCGCTCGCCGACCACGTCATAGGTTTCGCTGCCGTCGATGTGCAGGGTGTGGCGGTCGGTGCCCGGCAGGAACTCCAGCGGCAACACGCCCATGCCCACCAGGTTGGTGCGGTGGATGCGCTCGAAGCCTTCGGCGGCAATCGCTTCCACGCCAGCCAGGCGTACGCCCTTGGCCGCCCAGTCGCGGGACGAGCCCTGGCCGTAGTCGGCGCCGGCAATGATGATCAGCGGCTGCTTGCGCTCCATGTAGGTTTCGATGGCTTCCCACATGCGCGTGACCTTGCCTTCCGGCTCGATGCGCGCCAGGGAACCCTGTTTGACCTTGCCGTTCTCGACGACCATCTCGTTGAACAGTTTCGGGTTGGCAAACGTGGCGCGCTGCGCGGTCAGGTGGTCGCCACGGTGGGTCGCGTAGGAGTTGAAGTCGACCTCCGGCAGGCCCATTTTCGCCAGGTATTCGCCCGCGGCGCTGTCGAGCATGATCGCGTTGGACGGCGACAGGTGGTCCGTGGTGATGTTGTCCGGCAGCACGGCCAGCGGGCGCATGCCCTTGAGTGGCCGCGCCCCGGCCAGTGCGCCTTCCCAGTACGGCGGACGGCGGATATAGGTGCTTTGCGGGCGCCAGTCATACAGCGGCGCGACTTTCGGGCCGGTGTCTTCGTGGATCGCGAACATCGGGATGTACACCGCGCGGAACTGCTCCGGCTTGACCGAGGCCTTGACCACTGCGTCGATCTCTTCGTCAGTCGGCCAGATGTCCTGCAGGCGGATTTCCTTGCCATTGGCATCGAGGCCCAGCACGTCCTTCTCGATATCGAAACGGATGGTGCCGGCAATCGCATAGGCCACCACCAGCGGCGGCGAAGCCAGGAACGCTTGCTTGGCGTACGGGTGGATACGCCCGTCGAAGTTGCGGTTGCCCGAAAGCACGGCGGTGGCGTACAGGTCGCGGTCGATGATTTCCTGCTGGATCACCGGGTCCAGTGCGCCAGACATGCCGTTGCAGGTGGTGCAGGCAAAGGCCACCACGCCGAAGCCGAGTTTTTCCAGCTCATGGCCCAGGCCCGCGTCTTCGAGGTACATGGCCACGGTTTTCGAACCCGGTGCCAGGGACGACTTGACCCACGGCTTGCGTTTCAGCCCCAGCTTGTTGGCGTTGCGTGCCAGGAGGCCGGCGGCGATCACGTTGCGCGGGTTGCTGGTGTTGGTGCAACTGGTAATGGCGGCGATGATCACCGCGCCGTCAGGCATTTGCCCCGGCACCTCATCCCACTGGCCGGAAATGCCCTTGGCGGCCAGGTCACGTGTGGCGACACGGGCGTGGGGGTTGCTCGGGCCGGCCATGTTGCGCACGACGCTGGACAGGTCGAAGGTCAGGCCGCGCTCGTATTTCGCGCTCTTGAGGTCGTCCGCCCACAGGCCGGTATGACGCGCGTACTGCTCGACCAGGGTGACCTGTTCGTCTTCGCGGCCGGTGAGTTTCAGGTAGGCGATGGTCTGCTGGTCGATGTAGAACATCGCCGCTGTCGCACCGTATTCCGGGGCCATGTTGGAGATGGTCGCGCGGTCGCCCAACGTCAGTTTCGATGCGCCTTCGCCGAAGAACTCCAACCAGGCACCGACCACTTTCTGTTGGCGCAGGAACTCGGTCAGCGCCAGCACCATGTCGGTGGCGGTGATGCCGGGTTGCAGCTTGCCCGTCAGCTCCACGCCGACGCTTTCCGGCAGGCGCATCCACGAGGCGCGGCCAAGCATGACGCTTTCGGCTTCGAGGCCGCCGACGCCGATGGCGATCACGCCCAGCGCATCCACATGCGGGGTGTGACTGTCGGTACCGACACAGGTATCGGGGAAGGCCACACCGTCACGCACCTGGATCACCGGGGACATTTTCTCCAGGTTGATCTGGTGCATGATGCCGTTGCCCGGCGGGATCACGTCGACGTTCTTGAAGGCTTTTTTGGTCCACTCGATAAAGTGGAAACGGTCTTCGTTGCGACGGTCTTCGATGGCGCGGTTTTTCTCGAACGCGTCCGGGTCGAAACCACCGGCTTCAACGGCCAGGGAGTGGTCGACGATCAGTTGCGTCGGCACCACCGGGTTGACCTGGGCCGGGTCGCCGCCTTGCAGGGCGATGGCATCGCGCAGGCCGGCGAGGTCGACCAGGGCGGTCTGGCCGAGGATGTCGTGGCATACCACGCGTGCCGGGAACCATGGGAAGTCGAGGTCGCGCTTGCGCTCGATCAGTTGGCTCAGGGACGCGTTGAGGGTGGCAGGGTCGCAGCGGCGCACCAGGTTTTCCGCGAGCACGCGTGAGGTGTAGGGCAAGGTGGCGTAGGCGCCTGGGCGGATGGCATCGACCGCCGCGCGGGCGTCGAAATAATCCAGGCGGCTGCCGGGGAGCGGTTTGCGGAATTCAGTGTTCATCGTCAGGACTCGGTCACGGTATAGGTTGCTGCGGGAACCTGCCTCCTGTAGGAGCGAGCTTGCTCGCGAAGGTCGTCAACGATAATGCGGGCATACTGAATGATCGCGATGCCTTGACGTTTTTCGCGAGCAAGCTCGCTCCTACAGAGAGCAGGATTACACCTGCAATTCAGCGACGTTCGATTGGCACGAACTTGCGCTGTTCAACGCCGATGTACTCGGCGCTTGGACGGATGATGCGGTTGTTGGCGCGCTGTTCGAACACGTGGGCGGCCCAGCCGGTCAGGCGCGAGCACACGAAGATCGGCGTGAACAGCTTGGTCGGGATGCCCATGAAGTGGTACGCCGAGGCATGGTAGAAGTCGGCGTTGGGGAACAGTTTCTTTTGTTCCCACATGGTCTTGTCGATGGCTTCGGACACTGGGAACAACACCGTGTCGCCCACTTCGTCAGCGAGCTTTTTCGACCAGCCCTTGATCACTTCATTGCGCGGGTCGCTGTCTTTGTAGATCGCGTGGCCGAAGCCCATGATCTTGTCCTTGCGCGCCAGCATGCCGAGGGTGCCTTCGACTGCTTCCTCTGCCGAGCCGAAACGCTCGATCATTTCCATCGCCGCTTCGTTGGCGCCGCCGTGCAGCGGGCCGCGCAGCGAGCCAATCGCAGCGGTGACGCAGGAATACAGGTCGGACAGGGTCGACGCACACACCCGCGCGGTAAAGGTCGAGGCATTGAATTCGTGTTCGGCGTAGAGGATCAGCGACACGTTCATCACCTTGACGTGCAGCTCGCTCGGTTTTTTGCCATGCAGCAGGTGCAGGAAGTGGCCGCCGATGCTGGGCTCGTCGGTCACGCAGTCGATGCGCTTGCCGTCGTGGCTGAAGCGGTACCAGTAGCACATGATCGCCGGGAAGGCGGCGAGCAGGCGGTCGGTGACGTCGCGTTGCACGCTGAAGTCTTGCTCGGGCTCGATATTGCCGAGGAACGAGCAACCGGTGCGCATCACGTCCATCGGGTGGGCGTCGGCGGGGATGCGCTCCAGGACTTCCTTGAGCGCTTGCGGCAGGTCGCGCAGCTTGCTCAGCCTGGCGCTGTAGGCGGCCAGTTCGGTCTTGGTCGGCAGTTCGCCGTAGAGCAGCAGGTAGGCCACTTCTTCAAACTGCGCATCGGCCGCCAGTTCGCGCACGTCGTAGCCGCGATAGGTCAGGCCGGCACCGGCCTGCCCCACGGTGGACAACGCCGTCTGCCCGGCAACCTGGCCACGCAGGCCGGCGCCACTCAGTACTTTTGCTTCAGCCATGTCTGTTCTCCAATCTTGTATTTAATCTTGTATTTATAGAGAGGCGCGTTCGTTATTTCTTCGCGGCGAACAGCGCGTCGAGCTTCTGCTCGAAGGTGTGGTAGTCGATGCGATCGTAAAGCTCCATGCGGGTTTGCATGGTGTCGATCACGTTCTGTTGGGTGCCGTCGCGACGGATCGCGGTGTAGACGTTCTCGGCGGCCTTGTTCATGGCGCGGAAGGCCGAGAGCGGGTACAGCACGATGGAAACATCGGCAGATTTCAACTGTTCGACGGTGTACAGCGGCGTTGCGCCGAACTCGGTAATGTTAGCCAGGATCGGCGCTTTCACCCGGGACGCGAACAGCTTGTACATCTCCAGTTCAGTGATGGCTTCCGGGAACACCATGTCGGCGCCCGCCTCGATGCAGGCGGCGGCACGCTCCAGCGCCGACTCCAGGCCCTCGACCGCCAGGGCATCGGTACGCGCCATGATCACGAAGCTGTCATCGGTGCGCGCATCCACGGCGGCCTTGATGCGGTCGACCATTTCCTGCTGGGACACGATTTCTTTGTTCGGACGATGC
This sequence comes from Pseudomonas fluorescens, assembly GCF_001708445.1. Lineage (NCBI taxonomy): Bacteria > Pseudomonadati > Pseudomonadota > Gammaproteobacteria > Pseudomonadales > Pseudomonadaceae > Pseudomonas > Pseudomonas fluorescens. The sequence goes on along the minus strand of NZ_CP015637.1, from coordinate 4,775,535 downwards.
CCGCAACGCTTGGCGCCGACCTGGTCCTCGATGTGGATGGCGGCAGCGCCGAACTTGATCATCGACTTGACGGTACGCGCCACGTTGAACGCCGAGGAGCCGAAGCCAGTGTCCACGTCCACCAGCAAGGGCAGGTCGCACACGTCGGTGATGCGGCGCACGTCGGTCAGCACGTCATCCAGGCCGGTAATGCCCAGGTCCGGTACGCCCAGGGAGCCGGCAGCCACCCCGCCACCCGACAGGTAGATCGCCTTGAAGCCCGCGCGCTTGGCCAGCAGCGCATGGTTGGCGTTGATTGCGCCGACCACTTGCAAGGGCTGTTCGCTGGCAACCGCGTCACGGAAACGCTGGCCTGGAGTGGTGTTGTTATTGGAACTCATGACTCACCTCGCTGAGTGGCTGTCTGGGGAGCGCCGTCGGGAAAATGACGGGCGATATTGCGTTTGGATGCACCGATATGGCGGCGCATCAACAGTTCGGCCAGTTCACCGTCGCGATCGGCAATCGCGTCAAGAATGCGGTGATGCTCGGCAAAAGCCTGGCGTGGACGATTGGGGGTGGCGGAGAACTGGATGCGGTACATGCGCACCAACTGGTACAGCTCGCCGCAGAGCATTTGGGTCAGGGTGCGGTTACCGGCACCTTGAATGATCCGGTAGTGAAAATCGAAGTCGCCTTCCTGCTGGTAGTAGCCCAGGCCGGCCTGGAACGCCTCGTCGCGTTCATGGGTGTGCAGCACCTGGCGCAGCTCTTCGATTTCCGCATCGGTCATGCGCTCGGCAGCCAGGCGGCAGGCCATGCCTTCGAGGGACTCGCGGATCTCATAGAGTTCGATCAGCTCGGCGTGGCTCAACGACACCACTCGCGCGCCCACATGGGGTACGCGCACCAGCAGGCGCTGGCCTTCCAGGCGGTGGATCGCCTCACGCAGCGGGCCGCGGCTGATGCCGTAGGTGCGCGCCAGCTCTGGCTCGGAGATCTTGCTGCCGGGGGCGATCTCGCCCTTGACGATGGCGGCCTGGATACGGCGGAAGACGTTTTCCGACATCGTCTGGGATTCGTCCGAGGGCACCACCGGGGCTTCCGCTTGCTCGAGCATATTGTCGACACCTTTAAAAGCAATGTGGCAAAAACTAGCCAATCAGCCCCAGATAGTCAAAGAATAAATGCACATTGTCGACAATCGTCTAATAACCAGCCCCGCACGCGCTTGGGGCATGGCCGCCTGCCAGCGCTGGCGTCAGAAAAGCATCATGTTAGAATGCCCGCCGCTTTTGCCTGACATCACTGGATGAAACGGCGCACGAGGGAGCTTGCGCAGCAATGCCAGTCGCCTTGAATTGAACATCGCACTGCACCGCCTCAGGATCTATGAGACTCAAGCCCTTCCTTCTGATATGCCTATTGTTCGTACCGGGACTTATGCCGGGGCTAAGCGTTGCCGCCGAAAAGACCGTGTATGGCCTAAACGAATACGCCAAGCTCGCCGGTATCGACCTGGAAGTCGCGGCCAAGCTCGACACCGGCGCCAAGACCGCCTCGCTCAGCGCCCGCGATATCAAGCGTTTCAAGCGCAACGGTGAATCCTGGGTACGCTTCTACCTGGCGATCGACGCCGCCCATTCCCACCCCATCGAGCGCCCCCTGGCCCGCGTCAGCAAGATCAAGCGTCGCGCCGGTGACTACGATCCCGATGAGGACAAGAACTACACCGCCCGTCCGGTGATTGCCCTGGATATCTGCATGGGCAGCGCTTTACGCAGCATCGAAGTGAACTTGACTGACCGCAGCGCCTTCCAATACCCACTGCTGATCGGCTCCGAAGCCTTGAAACGCTTTGATGCGCTGGTCGACCCCAGTCTTAAATACGCAGCAGGCAAACCCGCCTGCGCCGCCGACGCTCATACCGCCGAGTAAACCGAATGCGCTCTCTCACCCTGCACATGAAAATCCTCATCACCCTCTTGGTGGTGCTCGGTATTTCGGTCACCGCCTACCAGATCTTCGTGCTGGGCATTCCTGTTACCGAGGACGCCACCGACGACTTGTGGAACATCGACGCCAAGGTCGAGTTCGTCGCCAACCCGAAAGACCCGGTGAAGATCCAGATGTTCGTGCCGCCCCTGAGCCGCGACTTCGTCAGCCTCAATGAGAGTTTCATCTCGAACAACTACGGGGTGAGCGTCAACCGCATCGATGGCAACCGCAAGGTCACCTGGTCGGCACGCCGCGCCAAGGGCAACCAGACCCTGTATTACCGCCTGGTGCTGACCAAGCGCTACAGCGGCGAGAAGGTCAAGATCAAGGGCCCGACCTTCCGCGACAGCATTGCCGTGGAAGGCCCGGAGAAAATCGCCGCCGAAGCCCTGCTGGCGCCGATCCGCCAGCACTCGGCCGACGTCGAGACCTTTATTACCGAAGCGATCAAGCGCACCAACAACCTCAACGACGACAACGTCAAGCTGCTGCTGGGCGGCGACCCGTCGACGCCGCACAAGGCCAAGATCGTCGAGCTGCTGCTGTCCATCGCCCACGTCCCGGTGGAAAAGGTCCACACCATCCGCCTGGTCGCCGACCAGCCGCAAACCCCGGAACTGTGGCTGCGCAGCTTCAATGGCAATGACTGGCTGTACTTCAACCCGGAGACCGGCGAACAGGGCCTGCCCGCCGACCGCCTGCTGTGGTGGACCGGCGATGAAAACCTGATCACCGTCGATGGCGGCAAGAAAGCCGTGGTTACCTTCAGCCTGAACAACAGCGAAATGAACGCGATTCGCCTGGCCAAGCTGACCGACGAAAATACCGACGCCAACTTCCTCGAATACTCGCTGTATGGCCTGCCGCTGCAAACCCAGCAAACCTTCATGATCATGGTGATGATCCCGATCGGCGTGCTGGTGATCCTGATCCTGCGCAACCTGATCGGCCTGCAGACCCTGGGCACGTTCACCCCGGTGCTGATCGCGCTGGCGTTCCGCGAGACGCAGCTGGGCTTCGGGATTGTGCTGTTCACGATTATCACGGCATTGGGCTTGTCCCTGAGGTCGTACCTGGAACACTTGAAGCTGCAAATGCTGCCCAGGTTGTCGGTGGTGCTGACCTTCGTGGTGGTGCTGATCGCCGCCATCAGCCTGTTCAGCCATAAACTGGGCCTGGAGCGCGGCTTGTCGGTGGCGCTGTTCCCGATGGTGATCCTGACCATGACCATCGAACGCCTGTCGATCACCTGGGAAGAACGCGGCGCCAGCCATGCGATGAAAGTCGCGATCGGCACGCTGTTCGCCGCCTCCCTGGCACACATCATCATGAGCGTGCCGGAGCTGATTTACTTCGTATTCACCTTCCCGGCGATCCTGTTGATCCTGGTGGGCTTCATGCTGGCCATGGGTCGCTATCGCGGCTACCGCCTGACCGAACTGGTGCGGTTCAAGGCCTTCCTCAAGGCTGATTCGTAATGTTCGGCTTCTGGAAGACCTGGAAGGCCCTGGAAGCGCGAGGGATCATGGGCATCAACCGGCGTAACGCCGACTACGTGCTCAAGTACAACAAGCGCAGCCTGTACCCGATCGTGGATGACAAGATCATCACCAAGGAACGGGCCATGGCGGCCGGCATCCATGTGCCGGAAATGTACGGAGTGATTTCCACCGAGAAGGAAATCGACAAGCTCGACGCGATCATCGGTGGGCGCAGCGACTTCGTGATCAAGCCGGCCCAGGGCGCCGGCGGCGACGGCATCCTGGTCGTCGCCGACCGTTTTGAAGGGCGCTACCGCACAGTGTCCGGCAAGATCATCAGCCATGAGGAAATCGAGCACCAGATTTCCAGCATCCTCACCGGCCTGTACTCCTTGGGTGGCCATCGTGACCGCGCGCTGATCGAGTACCGCGTGGTCCCCGACCAGATTTTCAAGAGCATCAGCTACGAAGGCGTGCCGGATATCCGCATCATCGTCTTGATGGGCTACCCGGTGATGGCCATGTTGCGCTTGCCGACGCGTCAGTCCGGCGGCAAGGCCAACCTGCACCAGGGCGCGATTGGCGTGGGTGTCGACCTCGCCACCGGCCTGACCCTGCGCGGTACCTGGCTGAACAACATCATCACCAAGCACCCCGACACCACCAACGCGGTGGACGGTGTGCAACTGCCCAACTGGGACGGCTTCATGAAGCTCGCGGCCGGCTGCTACGAGCTGTGCGGGCTGGGTTATATCGGCGTGGACATGGTGCTGGACCAGGAGAAAGGCCCGCTGATCCTCGAACTGAACGCACGGCCGGGGCTGAATATCCAGATCGCCAACGACTGCGGCCTGACCCTGCGCACCCATGCCGTGGAGGCGCGCCTGGAAGCGCTGAAAGCGGCCGGTGTGACGGAAACCCCGGAAGAGCGGGTGGCGTTCGTACAGGAAATGTTCGGGCATATTCCGCCCGTCGAAGGCTGACGCGGCCTTACATCTGTCTATCCCCGACATCCCCCCTAGGAGCAAATCCTACGGGGGACTACAATCCCCTCCCCCACGCCAACAGCTGATCCACCCCCGCATGTCGACCTGCTCCGTACACCCGCTGCCCTACCGGGCCAACCCCGCCGAGTATTTTGCGGCGATTCGCCATGCGCCAGGCGCAGTCCTGCTGGACAGCGGCAGGCCCGTGGCCGAGCGCGGGCGTTATGACCTGCTCAGCGCCTGGCCGCAAGTGACACTAACGGTATCGCCTGGTGAAAGCGGCGCAGACTTCCTGCAGCGCCTGCGGGAAAGCCTGACCCAACTGGGTGAAGCGAGCATACCCGCTGGCTTGGAACTCCCGTTTGCTGGCGGCCTGATCGGCTACTTGAGCTACGACTTCGGCCGCCACCTGGAACAGATGCCGCACCTGGCCGCAGACGATTTGCACCTGCCGGATGCGCGTTTTGGCCTGTATGCCTGGGCGCTGATCAGTGATCACCAGGCGCGGACCAGCCAGTTGGTGTTTCACCCGGCGCTGGCAGTCAGCGAGCGGCAACGCTTGATCGCGGTGTTCAGTCATGGCGTTGTCGACGGAGCAGCCACGTTCAAGCTCCTGGGCCCCATGGCCCCTGACCTGACCGCCGAGGCATATCGCCAGGCGATCGTACGCATCCAGGATTACATCCAGGCCGGTGACTGCTACCAGGTCAACTTTGCCCAACGCTTTCGCGCACCGTGCCTCGGCGATCCGTGGGCGGCCTATTGCGCCCTGCGCGAAGCCTGCCCGACGCCGTTTTCCGGGTTCCAGAGCCTGCCGGATGATGGCGCGGTGCTGAGCCTGTCGCCGGAGCGGTTCGTGCGTATCAGCCAGCGCCAGGTCGAAACCCGCCCGATAAAAGGCACGCGCCCTCGCGGCTTGACCCCCGAAGCAGACGCGGCGAATGCCGCCGAACTGCTGGCCAGCCCCAAGGACCGCGCCGAAAACCTGATGATCGTCGACCTGCTGCGCAACGACCTCGGCCGCACCTGCCGCACCGGCTCGGTGAGCGTGCCGGAGCTGTTCAGCCTGGAAAGCTACCCCAACGTGCACCATCTGGTCAGCAGCGTCATCGGTGAATTGGCCGACGACAAAGATGCCTTGGACCTGATCGCCGGCAGCTTCCCCGGTGGCTCCATCACCGGCGCACCGAAGATCCGCGCGATGCAGATCATCGACGAACTGGAGCCGACGCGGCGCGGCTTGTATTGCGGTTCGCTGGTGTACCTGGATGTGCGCGGCGAGATGGACAGCTCCATCGCCATTCGCAGCTTGCTGGTCAAGGATGGTCAGGTGTGCTGCTGGGGCGGCGGCGGGATCGTCGCGGATTCGCAGTGGCAGGCGGAGTATCAGGAGTCGCTGACCAAGGTGCGGGTGTTGTTACAAACACTGGAAAGCCTGTAGCGCGCAGTTCCTTTCTGGCTCTCAGACGCAGAGCCGGGCAGTAGAAAAAACCTGAATCAGACCCGCAGTAGACGCAGTTGAACGTCGGAGGATAGCGTCCGGCGTCAACCGTCCACCCGCCGTCTGTGAAGGATCACATGAAGCGACTGCCTACCCTTCAGGAAATATTTCCGAGATTGCATCTCCTCTCAATCGCACCTACCATCTCCCAAATTGGGAGGTTGCAGCGATGCGGATAATCGCTCTATCGACCTTACGAATATTCTGGGAAAACCAACCCGCCTATATCGATGCAAAAGCGCCGCTTATTGAATTGTATCGGCATATGGAAAAGGCAATTTACCCGACGCCACAAGCACTCAAGGCAGAGCTCAGGACCGCGAGCATTCTCAAAGGTGGCAGGGTTGTATTCAACGTGGGCGGCAACAAATATCGAGTGATCATGGCGATCGATTACCAGCGACAGCTTGGGTTCATACGGTTCGTAGGAACTCATGCGCAATACGATCAGATCAATGCGGAGACCGTATGATGAACATCAAACCGATACATTCCCGAGAGGACCTGACCGCTGCGCTTGCGCGCGTGGAGCAGATATGGGGAGCGCAACCAGGCTCGCCAGAGGGTGATGAGCTGGAAGTCCTCGCAATACTCATCGAAAAATACGAGGCGCAGCACTATCCCATCCCCCCGTCAGACCCGGTGGAAGCGATTAAATTTCGCATGGAACAGCTAGGTATGACCGCCCGGGATCTTGAGCCTTTCATCGGGACGAGCGGACGTGTATCCGAAGTGCTGAATCACAAGCGCAAGCTGAGCTTGTCGATGATCAAGCGACTGCATGAAGGCTTGAGTATTCCTTATGAGCGATTGCTTGCAGAGGGCTGACAGGAACATAGGCAGTGGCTTTACCCGTCCCATCAGCCCGGCCGAAAAAATTAAAGGCTCAACAGCCGATTCGAAGCCTTGATGAACTCTTTCTTCAAATCTTCAAACGTATGCACCGCCGGGAATTGCGGGAATTCGCGGATCACATTCTCTGGCGCATGGAACAGAATCCCACGGTCGGCCTCACCCAGCATGCTGGTGTCGTTGTAGGAATCGCCGGCCGCGATCACGCGGTAGTACAGGCTCTTGAACGACAGTACCGACTGGCGCTTGGGGTCTTTCTGGCGCAGTTGGTAGCTGATCACACGGTCGCTGTCGTCGGTGATCAGGCGGTGGCACAGCAAGGTCGGAAAGCCCAACTGGCGCATCAACGGCTGGGAAAATTCGTAGAAGGTGTCGGACAGGATCACTACCTGGAAGCGCTCGCGCAGCCAGTTGACGAACTCGATGGCGCCTTCCAGCGGCTTGAGCGTGGCGATCACTTCCTGGATATCGGCCAGCTTGAGCCCGTGTTCATCGAGGATGCGCAGGCGTTGCTTCATCAGCACGTCGTAGTCGGGAATGTCCCGGGTGGTCGCCCGCAGGGATTCAATACCGGTTTTTTCAGCGAAGGCGATCCAGATTTCCGGAACTAGCACCCCTTCCAGGTCGAGACAGGCAATTTCCACAAGACACTCCTAGTTATATTGTTCAAGTCGAGCGAGCAAAAGGACTGCCGAACTCTAGCGATTCAAGCCCGCCGCCGCAACGCGGGACGGATTTTGATACCATCGCTCCCCTATAGAGCGCTCAGCGCCATTGACCTGTAGGAACCGTCCTGATGAACCAAGCCTTCGATGTCGTTGAACTCGCCGCGACTTATGCCAACAAGTCTGCCCAGGACATTCTCAAGCTGGCGTTCAGCCAGTTCGGTGATGACCTGTGGATTTCCTTCAGCGGTGCCGAGGATGTGGTGCTGGTGGACATGGCCTGGAAGCTGAACAAGAACGTCAAGGTGTTCAGCCTCGACACCGGCCGCCTGCACCCGGAGACCTACCGGTTTATCGAGCAGGTGCGCGAGTTCTACAAGATCGATATCGAACTGATCTCGCCGGACCAGAGCAAGCTGGAACCCTTCGTCAAAGAAAAAGGCCTGTTCAGCTTCTACAAGGACGGCCATGGCGAATGCTGCGGTGTCCGCAAGATCGAACCGCTACGCCGCAAACTCTCCGACGTCCGCGCCTGGGCCACCGGCCAGCGCCGCGACCAGAGCCCCGGCACCCGCAGCCAAGTGGCGGCGCTGGAAATCGACAGCGCCTTCTCCACCCCGGAACGCACCCTGTACAAGTTCAACCCGCTGGCGCAGATGACCAGTGAAGAGATCTGGGGGTACATCCGCATGCTGGAGCTGCCGTACAACAGCCTGCATGAGCGCGGGTTTATCAGCATCGGGTGTGAACCGTGCACCCGCCCTGTACTGCCGAACCAGCATGAGCGTGAAGGCCGCTGGTGGTGGGAGGAAGCCACGCAGAAGGAATGCGGGCTACATGCTGGGAATATCATCAGCAAGGCTTGAAGTTGATGCTGTAAAAAAATGCCCCCGATTGCGGTGAATCAGTCAGCTCAATGGTTACTGACACTCCGCTATCGGGGGCAAGTCGAATCGTCGCACCGCCCCTCCCACATTTGGTTTGTGTTGAGTGCTAGAAATGTACACATACATGTAACCATTGGTGCCATTTATGTGTGCAATTTCTCTTCATGCGCACCATAACGTAACACCTCCCCCCTCCCCTCGGTTGGTCTGGCGAATCGCACGCTGACAACGCAAAAATAAATAGCTGTTCAATCGGTCAATTTATATTTCTTCAAATTCAGCCAGTTATTTAACTCACCTATAAAAACGAAATTAGCCAGGGCTTTCATAGATCCAAAACTGGCACGCATGTGGCTTAAGTGTAAATGCGCTTTGTATACAATAAATACAAAACCTACATACACTTTGCAGTCTGCAGCTTCCCTGCAGATGTGCTGGAGCCTGCCGGAATGCGTACAAGTCTCTCGAACAACATCGCACTGGATCTGCCCTCCTCCGCCCTGAACCCCGAGGCTGCCGGCCCCGGCCCGCTGGTGCTCAGCCCGCGCCTGCACAACAAAGACCTGGCACCCACCAAGGTCGAAGGCCGACGCTGGGGGCGCTACAGCATCTTTGCGCTGTGGACCAACGACGTGCACAACATTGCCAACTATTCATTCGCCATCGGCTTATATGCGTTGGGCCTGGGTGGCTGGCAGATTTTGTTATCCCTGGGGATAGGCGCGGCGCTGGTGTACTTCTTCATGAACTTGTCGGGGTATATGGGCCAAAAGACCGGCGTGCCGTTTCCCGTGATCAGCCGCATCAGTTTCGGCATTCACGGGGCGCAGATTCCGGCGTTGATCCGGGCGGTGATCGCGATTGCCTGGTTTGGTATCCAGACCTACCTCGCATCGGTGGTTTTCCGCGTATTGCTGACGGCGATTCATCCGGGGTTCGGCGACTACGACCACAATTCGATCCTGGGTTTGTCGAGCCTGGGCTGGGTGTGCTTTGTGACCATCTGGTTCGTGCAACTGGTGATACTGGCCTACGGCATGGAAACGGTGCGTCGCTACGAAGGCTTCGCCGGGCCGGTCATTTTGCTGACCGTCGCGTCGCTGGCCGGTTGGATGTACTTCCAGGCCGACGGCCACATTGCATGGTCGATCCGCGAACCGCTGAGCGGCGGTGAGATGTGGCGCAATATCTTTGCCGGTGGTGCGCTGTGGCTGGCGATCTACGGCACGTTGATCCTCAACTTCTGCGACTTCGCGCGCTCGTCGCCGTGCCGCAAGACCATCCAGGTCGGCAACTTCTGGGGCCTGCCCGTGAATATCCTGGTGTTCGCCGCGATTACCGTGCTGCTCTGCGGCGGGCAGTTCCAGCTCAACGGCCAGGTGATCGAGAGCCCCACCGAAATCATCGCAGCCATCCCCAATACCTTCTTCCTGGTGCTGGGCTGCCTGGCGTTCCTGATCGTCACCGTGGCGGTGAACATCATGGCCAACTTCGTCGCGCCGGCTTTTGTGCTGAGCAACCTGGCGCCCAAGTACCTGAACTTCCGCCGCGCCGGTTTGATCAGCGCCGCCGTGGCGGTACTGATCCTGCCGTGGAATCTCTACAACAGCCCGTTGGTGATCGTGTATTTCCTTTCCGGCCTGGGCGCGCTGCTGGGGCCGTTGTACGGGGTGATCATGGTCGATTACTGGCTGATTCGGAAAAGCCAGGTGGACGTGCCGCAGCTGTATAGCGAAGACCCGAATGGCGTTTATTACTACAGCCGTGGCGTGAATATGCGCGCGGTAGCAGCGTTCATTCCTGCGGCGGTGATCGCCATCCTGCTGGCGCTGCTGCCGGGCTTTGCCAGCGTCTCGCCGTTTTCCTGGCTGTTTGGCGCCGGTATTGCAGGGTTGCTCTACCGGGTGATCGCCAAGCGCCAGCCGTTCTATGCCGATGTCAGCGGTGAAAGCATTGCAGTCGATAACGTCAGTCATTAAACAAGGACCTTCCATGCGCATCCTCGTGGTCAACGTCAACACCACCGAATCCATTACCGAAACCATCGCCCAACAAGCGCGGGCCGTGGCGTCGCCAGGCACCGAGATTGTCGGGCTCACCCCCTACTTCGGGGCTGAATCGGTGGAGGGCAATTTTGAAAGCTACCTGGCGGCCATCGCCGTCATGGACCGGGTGATGGCCTATGACCAGCCCTTCGATGCGGTAATCCAGGCCGGTTATGGCGAACATGGCCGCGAAGGCTTGCAGGAGTTGCTCGACGTGCCGGTGGTGGACATCACTGAAGCGGCGGCCAGCACGGCGATGTTCCTCGGCCATGCCTACTCCGTGGTGACCACCCTGGACCGTACGGTGCCGCTGATCGAGGACCGCCTGAAGCTGGCCGGGCTGTACCAGCGCTGCGCCTCGGTGCGCGCCAGTGGCATGGCGGTGCTGGAGCTGGAAGAAGACCCATTGGCCGCCATGGAAGCCATCGTGCGCCAGGCAGAGCTGGCGATCCGCGAGGACAAGGCCGAAGTGATCTGCCTGGGCTGCGGCGGCATGGCCGGGCTGGATGAGCAGATTCGCCAACGCACCGGGGTGCCGGTGGTGGACGGGGTAACGGCAGCGGTGACCATTGCCGAATCCCTGGTGCGGTTGGGGTTGTCGACATCGAAGATCAGGACTTACGCGACACCACGGCCGAAGAAAGTCATTGGCTGGCCGACCCGGTTCGGCCACTGAAGATTAAAAGTGGGAGGGGCGCTGCTCCGTTTCAGATTGCGCTGAACTGCAGGCCCAGGCCCTGCCCCACAAACTGCTCGAGGATGAAATCCACAAACGCCCGGGTCTTGCCCGGCAGCAGTTTGTGTTCGGCGTAGTAGATGGAGATGTTGCCGTCGTCGACGTACCAGTCGGGCAACACCCGCACCACCTCGCCACTGTGCAGAAACGGCACCGCCATCGGCATGCTTACCAGCGCGATACCCAGGCCTTGGGCGCTGGCACAGCAGGCGGCTTCGGAGTCACTCATGGTCATGCCGGGCTTGAGCTGCAGCGGGCGCTGTTCGCGGGCCAGGCTGGTCAGTTGCCAGGAGCGCACGCGGCCGGTTTGCGGTGAGCGGATGAGAATGCCGCTGCACCGCGACAAGTCTTCGGGCAGCAAAACCGCTGGGCGTTGCGCCAGGTAATCCGGCGATGCCACCAGCACCCGATGGGCGGGGGCCAACTTGCGCGCCACCACGCCCTGGGGCAGTTCAAAACCACCGCCGATGGCGGCATCGAAGCCCTGGCCGATCAGGTCGACCTGGCGGTTATCGAAATGCCAGTCCGGGCGGATATCCGGAAAGCGCTGCATAAACGCCCCCAGCAGCGGCACCACATAGCGGTTGCCAAATACCGTGCCCATGCTGACCTTGAGCGTGCCCACCGGCCGCCCTTCGGCGCTGGCCAGGTTGGCCACGGCGTTCTGGATGGTGGTGAGGCTGCCGCTGACCTCTTCGAGGAACAGCTTGCCGGCTTCGGTCAAGGCCAGGCGGCGGGTGCTGCGCTGGAACAGACGCACACCGAGGCGCACTTCCAGTTTGGCGACGCTTTTTCCTACCGCTGCCGGGGTCAGGCTCAAGTGCCGGGCCGCTTCGGCAAAGCTGCCGCCTTCGGCGCTGCGCACAAAGCATTCGATACCGCCAAAGCTCTCCATATCGCCCACTCCAAAATTTTGGTTTACACAGACTATAGCAATCACCGTCTACCGGCATGGGCAGGCGAGGTCGATACTCGGTCCCATCAACAAGGCATACCGCCTTGGACCCTTTGGAGATCGACATGACCACCCACAACCTCAGCGGCAAAGTTGCCTTGATTCAAGGCGGTTCCCGTGGCATCGGCGCTGCCATCGTCAAGCGCCTGGCGGCGCAGGGCGCAGCCGTCGCGTTTACCTACGTCAGCTCGGCCGCAAAGGCTGAGGAACTGCAAAACGATGTGCTCAGCACAGGCGGCAAGGCCCTGGCGATCCATGCCGACAGTGCCGATGCGGCAGCGATTCGCAATGCCGTGAATGCCACCGTCAAAGCGTTTGGCCGCCTGGATATCCTGGTGAACAACGCTGGCGTACTGGCCATCGCACCGCTGGAAGACTTCAAGCTGGAAGACTTCGACCAGACGTTGGCGATCAACGTGCGCAGTGTGTTTATCGCGACCCAGGAAGCCGCCAAGCATATGGGCGAAGGTGGCCGGGTGATCAACATCGGCAGCACCAACGCCGAGCGCATGCCGTTTGGCGGGGGTGGGCCATACGCGATGAGCAAGGCCGCGCTGGTCGGCTTGACCAAAGGGTTGGCGCGAGACCTGGGGCCACGTGGGATCACCATCAATAATGTGCAACCGGGGCCGGTGGACACCGATATGAACCCGGCGAACAGCGAATTTGCCGAGAGCCTGATCGGGTTGATGGCAGTCGGGCGTTATGGGCATGTGGAAGAGATTGCCAGCTTTGTGGCGTATCTGGCCGGGCCTGAAGCCGGGTATATCACCGGTGCCAGCCTGACTATCGACGGTGGGTTCAGCGCCTGATTTTCTGAAGCCCTGCAAAAACCAAATGAGGGAGGGGGAGCGACGATTCGACGTGCTCCCTCTTCTCAACAAAGTAACTTATTGATTCTTAAGTATTAAATATTTCACTAAGCGACCGATTTTTGTGGCGAGCGGGCTTGTTGTGGTGAGCGGGCTTGCCCCGCGTTGGGCTGCGAAGCGGCCCCAATAAGGCTACCGCGTTTATCCAGGCATATTGAATCGCCAGGTTTTGGGGCTGCTTCGCAGCCCAACGCGGGGCAAGCCCGCTCACCACAACAAGCCCGCTCGCCACAACAAGCCCGTTCACCACAACAAGCCCGCTCGCCACAATAGCCCGCTCGCCACAGAGGCAGTGGGCCCTCCCACCGTTTGATCGTGGTGAATCAGGACATTGGCGGCAAGCCATAGGCCGCCAGGTCAAAGTCCGCGAGTTTGCGGATGATCTGGTCGGCGTGGTGGTACTTGCTGTCGGCCATGGCTTCATCAGGCACGGCGATGGCGGTCATGCGCGCGGCTTTTGCAGCGGTGACGCCGAACGGTGAGTCTTCGAACACCAGGCAGTCCTGTGGCGCGATACCCAGGCGGCGGGCGGCGGTGAGGAAGATGTCCGGCGCAGGTTTGGCGGCACCGACTTCCGGGTCGTCAGCGGTGACGATGGTGCCGAACAGGCTGAACCACTCGCGGTGCAGGGTGGTTTTATGGCCAAACGAATTGCGCGACGAACTGGTGCCCACGGCAATCGGAATATTGTGCGCCTTCAAGTGCCGCACCAACGCCTCGGCACCGGGCATGCCCAGGGCCCTGGGGAACCGCTCGCTCATCAGCGGTTCACGGATTTCGAGGAATTGCGCCGATGTGATCGGCAAGTCCAGCGCCTTGACCACATAGTCGGCCAGGTCCTGGGCGCCTCGCCCGATGATGTGCTGCTTGATCCCCCAGTCATAGGTACGGCCGTAGCGTTCGGCGATGATCTGCGTCACTTCGGTGTAGATGCCTTCTGTATCCAGCAGCAAACCGTCCATATCGAAAATGACGGCCTTGATCGGAGCGGCGGTACGCGGTGCATTCATCACTACAGATCCTTGGGGGGAAGGACTAAAAGGATTCAGCACAATAACGGCCCCCCTTGCCAGCAGGCAACCCTTTAGACTGTGGGGCCCTCCTTTTGAAGTGCCCGTGATGCTCTACCGTCTGGCCGCCGACAGCCTGGTGCTGTTCCATCTGTCCTTCATTGTGTTCGTGCTGTTCGGCGGGTTGCTCGCCCTCAAGTGGCGTGGGGTGCTGTGGCTGCATGGACCTGCGGTCGCCTGGGGCATTGCGGTGGAGGTGTTCCACCTGCCGTGTCCGCTGACCCGCTGGGAAAACCTGTTTCGCCACCTGGCCGGGCAAGACGGCTATGGCGGTGGCTTTATCGAGCATTACATCCTGACGCTGATCTACCCCGCCGGCCTGACGCCGAACATTCAACTGGTGTTGGGCGCCGTGGTGGTGCTGGTCAACCTTGCGGTGTATGTGCGCCTGACCAGGCGGGCGTAGGCAAGCAACCCAAGCCCTCCAATGTGGCCTCTACTGCCTGCTCCAGCGGGGTGTGGGGCTCGTGGCCGAGGGTCGCCAGCAAGCGCTGGTTATCCAGGCGCAACGGGGTGTGCCACAGGTAGCGCATCTCCTGCATCTCGCGCATGGTCACGACAAAGGGCATCGCCAACGTCAACAGCCACCAGGGGAACGCGCCGACCTGGGGTTGCTGGCCTGTCCGGCGCAACACCACGCGCTGGATCGCCTGGGTCATCTGCGTGCCATCCGTATCCACATGCCCGGCCATATGAAAACAGGCGAAGGCGTCGAGGGTCGCGCGGCGCTCGATCAACTCCAACACGGTACGCGCCACATCCGGCAGGTAGGCCCATTGATGGGCCACCCCAGGGGCACCGGGATAGCTGACGCGGCGTACGGGTTTGCCGGGTTTGACCAACCCTTGGGCAAACCAGTTATTGGCCAGCCGGGTACCGAAAAAGTCACCGGCGCGCACGATCAACACCCGGGCGCCCTGCTGGGACGCCTCCCGTAAACGTTGCTCAAGCTGGACCCGGATCGCGCCCTTGCGAGTCTGCGGGTGCTGGGGCGAGTCTTCGTGCAACACGGGAAACGCATCCGGCCCGAAGTTGTAGACCGTACCGGGCAGTACGATGGTGGCACCTTCGGCGATGGCGGCGGCGATGCTGTTGTCGATCATCGGCAGCACCTGCTCGGCCCAATGGCGGTAGCCCGGCGGGTTGACCCCGTGGACGATCACCGCGCAACCACGGGCGGCCGCGATCACCGCCGCGCGATCAAGGGCATCGCCCTTGAGCCAGGTAAGGGCGGGATTCTGGCGACGGGCCTTGTCGACATCCCGGGTCAACGCACACACCTCCCAGCCCGCCGCGCTCAACTGCCGCGCCACTTCGCCGCCAATGCCACCGGTGGCACCCAATACCAGAACCTTGCTCATCATCCTCTCCCACAGTGGTTGGTGAGGCCATTGTGTGCGCGGCCCTGCTATAGATAAATTGCCGAAGACCATCCAGTCGCTATACATTTATGCATGGTATCAAGCATTGGATGGGAGCTTTACCGGTCGTTCCTCGGGGTACTCAAGGAGGGGTCGCTGTCAGGGGCCGCGCGGCTGCTTGGCATTACACAGCCCACGGTCGGTCGGCACATCGCTGCGCTGGAAAGTGCCCTGGGCGTGGTGCTGTTCACCCGCTCCCCCACGGGCTTACTGCCCACCGCGGTAGCCCACACCTTGCGCGCCCATGCCGAAACCATGGAGCGCACCGCCGCCGCCCTTGAGCGCGCCGCGTCATCTCAGGGCGACGAAGTGCGCGGCGTGGTGCGCGTGTCGGCCAGCGAAGTGGTCGGCGTGGAAGTGCTGCCGTCGATCATCACGCACTTGCGCCGGCAGCACCCGCATCTCAAGGTCGAACTGGTACTGACCAACCGCCTCAGCGACCTACTGCAACTGGAAGCCGACATCGCCGTGCGCATGGTGCGCCCGAGCCAGGAACAACTGCTGGCACAGCGCATCGGCCTGATCGAAGTCGGCCTGCACGCCCGCGACGATTACCTGCAACAACACGGCATACCCCAGGTGTTGAAAGACCTCACCGACCATTCGGTGATCGGCTACGACCAGGCCAACGCGTTTATCCGCAGCGTGGCCATCACCGGCTTCGAACGCAGCGACTTTGCCTTCAGCAGCGACAGCGACCTGGCCCAACTGGCCCTGATCCGCGCCGGCGCCGGTATCGGTGGATGCCAGGTGCAATTGGCCAAACGAGACCCGCGCTTGCGGCGCGTATTGCCGCAGGCCTTCGCGCTGAAACTCGACACCTGGGTGACCATGCATGAAGACCTGCGCAACAGCCCGCGCTGCCGGGTCACATTCGATGCCCTCGTGCAGGGTTTGCAGCGTTACGTACAGGATTGAGACAGCTTCACTGGTAAAGAATCAGACTCCCTCACTCCCTTCATAGACGCCCCCATGTCCGAAGCCTTCGAAGTCCCCAGCCCCCACGAAAAACACATCGAACACACCACTGAACATGCCCACGGACGCGGCGACAGTTTCGCCAGCCGCATCGCCGTGATGACCGCCCTGATGGCCACCTTGGGTGCCATGCTCAGCTACCAGGCCGGCTCCACCGAAAGCGAAGCGGCGATGGACAAGAACAACGCCGCCATCATCAAGACCGAAGCCGCCAACCAATGGAACTACTACCAGGCCAAATCCAGCCGGCAAAACCTGGCGGAACTGGCCACCCATATTCCTGGTGTGGACGCCGCGCACTACAAGGATGAGATCGAGCGCTACAGGAACCAGAAGGAAGAAGTGCGCAAGCAGGCCGAGAAACTCGAAGCGACCTCGAAAGCCTGGGATGAAAAATCCGAACAGGCGCTGCACCAGCATCACCGCTGGGCCCAAGCGATGACCGCGATCCAGATCGCGATCTCGTTGGCGGCGATCACGTTGTTGACGAGGAAAGAGTGGTTGAAGCGGCTGTCGTATACGGCAGCGGGTGTGGCGATGCTGCTGGGGAGCCTGGCCTGGTTGCATGTCTGAGGGGCATAAAAACCTTGCGAGTGCTGTCGCCCCCCTGTGGCGAGCGGGCCTGTTGTGGCGAGCGGGCTTGCCCCGCGTTGGGCTGCGAAGCAGCCCCAATAAGGCCACCGCGTTTATCCAGGCATATTAAATCGCCAGGTTTTGGGGCCGCTTCGCAGCCCAACGCGGGGCAAGCCCGCTCGCCACAACAGGCCCGATCACCACAATAAGCCCGCTCACTACAACAGGCCCGCCACACAAATTCGGTCGTTTTATGCTTGAGAAGATTACGGCCTCGTTGACGCTTGACTCATCAACCCCAGCAGGTGTTTTCGACAGAAAACGTCGTCGCACAGCCCCTTTGCGCTTTGGCTCTGCCTGCGAGTCGCTATATAGTTAAACGCATAACGCCTGATGCTATTCAACTCGAGGAAACACCGGTGTCCGCACAACCCAAAGAAGCCGTGGGCGCCGCCTACAGCATCGAATCCATGCGCTACGCCCAGGCCATGACCTGGCAAGCCATCGAACACCTTTCACAGCGCATCCGCCCCGGTATGCTCGAGTCCCAAGCGCGTGAACTGGGCAAGCAAGTGCTCGCCGACCTGAACATGCAACGCATCTGGCACCCGCTGCTGGTGCGCTTCGGCGCCAACACCCTCAAGACCTTCAAGCAACGTTCCGAAGGCGACCCGGTGCTGGGCGACAACGATATATTCTTCATCGACATGGGCGCCGTGTGGCAAGGCCACGAAGGTGACGCCGGCGCGACATTCGCCACCGGCACCGACCCGGACATGATCGCCTGCGCCAGCGCCGCCAAGGAGCTGTTCGACCGCGTACAATCGCGCTGGAAAAACGACCAGGTGGTCGGCCTCGAACTCTACCGCTACGCCGAAGAACAAGCGCGCGCCATGGGCTGGCGGTTGAACCTGGACATCAAGGGCCACCGTGTCAGCGACTTTCCCCACGCCATTCATCGTGGCGGCGACCTGGGTGATTTCGAGCACTGTCCGAATGCCGGGTTGTGGATTCTCGAGATCCAGATCGCCCACCCGACCCAACCCTACGGCGCCTTCTACGAAGACCTGCTCGCCTGACCCTTCAAGGAACAGAAATGGAACGCTCAACCGAATTTCCCGTGCTGTTGTTTTCCTACGGCACCTTGCAGGACAAAGCCGTACAACTGGCTAACTTCGGCCGCGAACTGAGCGGCCATCACGACGCCATGCTGGGCTACTCGCAACGCTGGGTAGAAATCACCGACCCGCACGTCCTGGCCACCAGTGGCAAGACCCATCATCCGATCGTGGCGCCGACCCTCGAGCAAGGCGCCAGCGTCGACGGGATGGTGTTCCAGATCACCGAGCAGGAGCTGGCGGCGGCGGATGCGTACGAAGTGTCGGACTACAAGCGGGTATCGGTGGCGCTGGCCTCGGGCCTCACCGCGTGGGTGTATGTGCAAGCCTGACGCAGGCGCTTTTATTTCAATCTGTTACAGGAGCGATTAAAGTGTCGCCCCCGAGAATTGAATCTCGGGATTCAGCCCATGGAGTTACTCAGTGAAGTACGTCAGTAAAGTGGTTGCAGCAGCTGTTCTCGGTTTCGCCCTCGCAGGTTGCACCGGCACCGCCATCAAATCCCCGCAGTACGACAGCAATCAATACACCGTGCTGGGCCACAGCGAAGCCAGCGCCACCGGCATCATGCTGTTCGGCGTCATCCCGATCGGCCAGAACAGCCGTTTCGTGCGTGCACAGGATGCTGCCATCAAGGCAAAAGGCGGCGACGCGCTGATCAACACACAAGTACAGGAAAAATGGTTCTGGGCTTGGGTGCTGAGCGGTTACACCACCAACATTTCCGGTGATGTGATCAAGCTGAAAAAAGCGCAATAAACCTCACGTTGCTGTATTCGCCCGGGATTTAACCCGAGTGAGCGACGTATCATGGGCCAACCTTCCGAGGATGGCCCATGAACCTCAGTATCGTCTACGCACTCGCCGCCGCCGCGCTGTTCGGCGCCAGCACCCCGCTCGCCAAAAGCCTCGGCCTGGGCCTCTCGCCCATCTTGCTCGCCGGCCTGCTCTACCTCGGCAGCGGTATTGGCCTGAGTGCCGTACGCCTCATCCGTGATCGCGGCTGGAAACCCACCGGCCTGACCGCACCTGAATGGCCCTGGCTGCTCGGTGCCATCGCATTCGGCGGCATCCTCGGCCCCGTGGCCCTGATGTTCGGCCTTACCCGCACCACCGGCTCGACGGCCTCCCTGATGCTCAACCTAGAATCGGTACTGACCGCCGTCATCGCCTGGCTGGTATTCCGGGAAAACGCGGATCGACGCATCGTCCTCGGCATGCTCGCCATCGTGCTGGGCGGCGTCGTGCTGTCATGGCCCGAAGGCGGCGGCCCAAGCCACGACTGGACCGGCCCGCTGGCAGTAGCCGTGGCCTGCCTGTGCTGGGGGATCGATAACAACCTGACGCGCAAGGTGTCGGCGTCGGACGCACTGTTTATCGCCGGCGCCAAGGGGTTGATGGCGGGCCTGGTCAATTGCAGCCTGGCGCTTTATCTCGGCGCGCAGCTACCCAGTGCCGCGCAACTGGGGCCGATCCTGTTGGTCGGCTTCCTGGGCTACGGCATCAGCCTGGTCCTGTTTGTACTGGCACTGCGCGGGCTGGGCAGCGCGCGCACGGGGGCCTATTTCTCGACCGCGCCGTTCCTGGGCGCCGCGATTGCGCTGCTGGCGTTGGGGGAGTCGGTGTCAGCGGCCTTCTGGATAGCGTCCGCGCTGATGGCCGTAGGGGTGTGGCTGCACCTGACGGAGCGGCACGCCCATGAGCATCAACATGAAGCGACTGAGCACGGGCATTGGCATGTGCACGATGAACATCACCAGCATGAGCATGGGTTTGAGTGGGATGCGAAGGTGCCACATAGTCATGTGCATATGCATGGTGCGATGAAGCATAGCCATGCACATTTTCCGGATGTGCATCATCGGCATAGGCATTGAAGAGGGGTTGGGGGGCGTGTGATCGGCGGTCTTTTAAATATGAGTCACGTACCTGTCCCAGCGCTGTCCCAGATGACTTTTTTCAGACGCCAAAAACCACAAACCCCCGACTTTCTCTTGGAAAATCAGGGGTTTGTGTTTGTAGAATGTGGCGGTGAAGGAGAGATTCGAACTCTCGATACAATTTCTTGTATACACACTTTCCAGGCGTGCTCCTTAAGCCACTCGGACACTTCACCGTATCTCGTCAAACCAGTTCAGTCTGTCGAGGCGCGCTAATGTAGTCGAAAGCCTTTCTGATGGCAAAGGTTTTTTTCAGAATTTTCATGCGGTTAGGGGGTATGTCGGCGTGGGGGCGGCGCAGGAGGGTGATTGTGCCAATCTCAGGCACTGATCGCGAGGGTCTACCCTGGCTGCTGTGCCCTGCCCTAGGCCGTCTGCCGTCGGGTATACGGGAAAAGTCTGACTGGGTAGTCAGTCATGGTGCTTTACCAGGGCGGGCGTGGTGGGTAACGTCTGCTGCATACGTCTATAACAAATCCTACAAGGAACCGCGTCATGAGTGAGTTGATCTCCTACCACCTCGAAGACGGTATCGCCACACTGACCTTGAGCAACGGCAAGGTGAACGCCATTTCTCCAGCGGTGGTCAGCGCATTTAACGAAGCGCTGGATCAGGCAGAGAAAGACCGGGCGGTGGTGATCATCACCGGTACACCGGGGATTTTGTCGGGTGGCTACGATTTGAAGGTGATGACGGCCGGCCCTAAAGAGGCTATCAGCCTGGTGACGTCGGGCTCGACGCTGGCACGTCGTCTGTTGTCGCACCCGTTCCCGGTGATCGTCGCTTGCCCAGGCCATGCGGTGGCCAAGGGCGCGTTCCTGCTGTTGTCGGTGGATTATCGGATTGGTGTCGAGGGCCCGTTCAGTATCGGCCTGAATGAGGTGGCGATCGGCATGACCATGCACCATGCGGGTATCGAACTGGCGCGGGATCGTCTGCGTAAGTCGGCGTTTCATCGCTCGGTGATCAATGCCGAGATGTTTGACCCGCAGGGCGCGTTGCAGGCCGGCTTCCTCGATAAGGTGGTGGCGCCGGAGGAGTTGCACGCAGCGGCGCTGGAAGCCGCACGGCAGTTGAAGAAGCTCAATATGAACGCGCACAAGCACACCAAGTTGAAAGTGCGCAGTGGGCTGCTGGAAGCCTTGGACGATGCCATCATCCAGGATCAGGGCCATATCCTCAGCTAATCGCCTACACCTGCTGCACCAAAGCCCGACCTTGAGTCGGGCTTTTTCTTACAGGCATATCCGAATCATCCCTCACCGCTCTAGACAGGCTCTGTCAGCACTTGTTGAAACATGTACTTAAACATCGCCTATCTCCTCCCTATTTAGGCGCAATTGCCGAATTCAGTGCACATCCGTACACTGCGCCCACTTTTGTCTCGATGAGCCGTATCGATGCTTTTTCTGTTGCGTATGTTATTGATGGGCCTGCACTTTATTGCCGCCGGTGGGCTGGGCGTGCTGGTGGGAATCTGCCGGCCGTTCAACCCGGACAACAGCCGCCTGTGTGCCCGCCTGTATGCACTGCCGGCCATGTGGATCTTGCGCCTGAACGTGAAGGCCGACGTGGACTCGTTGCGCAACAAGCCCGGTACGTGCGTGATCATCGCCAACCACCAGTCCAACTATGACTTGTTTGTGCTCGGCACCGTGGTGCCGCACCGCACGGTGTGCATCGCCAAGAAAAGCCTGAAATGGGTGCCGTTGTTCGGCCAGTTGTTCTGGCTGGCGGGCAATGTGCTGATCGACCGGGGCAATGCATACAAGGCACGCCGGGCGATGCTGACCACCACCCATACCTTGCAGCACAAGGACACGTCGATCTGGGTATTCCCGGAAGGCACGCGTAACCTGGGCAGTGGCCTGATGCCGTTCAAGAAGGGCGCGTTTCATATGGCGGTGGCCGCGGGTGTGCCAATCGTGCAGGTGTGCGTGAGCAATTACGTCACCCATATGCGACTGAACCGCTGGAACAGCGGTGATGTACTCATACGCTCATTGCCGCCGATTCCTACCATCGGCCTGACTTCGGATGACATCCCGGCGTTGATGCAGGCGTGTCATGCGCAGATGGATGAGTGCATCAAGGCAATGGACCTGGAACTGCAAAGTGCCGCAACAATAGAACTCGCTTCAAGCTAAGCTGCCCAACACCTGTCCTCCTAATAAGAAGTGATCAGCATCATGGGTAGAGTTGTTGCGGCCGCTGTGTACAGCGCCGGAAAGAAAGTTACTGATATAACCCTTGACGAAGGCGCGGCCTGGGCCGCCAAACCCGGTCACTTTGTGTGGATCGGCCTGGAAGAACCCAACGCCCAGGAGCTGGCCAACCTGCAACGCCAGTTCAACCTGCATGAGCTGGCCATCGAAGACGCCCTGGAAAAACACAGCCGCCCGAAGCTGGAAACGTTTGGCGACGCGCTGTTTATCGTCACTTACTCACCGGTGCGCGAGAACGGCAAGCTGGTGTTTATCGAGACCCATATCTTCGCCGGCAACGGCTACATCATCACGGCGCGCAACGGCCATTCAGCGTCCTACGGTTTTGTGCGCCAACGCTGTGAGGCGCGGCCGTTATTGCTGGAGCATGGGGAGGATTTTGTCCTCTATGCCCTGCTGGATTTCGTCACCGAAAACTACCAGCCAGTGAGCGAGGCGATCCACGCCGAGATCGATGAGCTGGAGCGCAACGTGCTGTGCAGCTCGCTGAGTGAGCGCGATATCCAGAACCTTCACGGCCTGCGTCGTGATGTGTTGCGGCTCAAGCGCTATGTGGCGCCGATGGTGGAGATCAGCCAGGAATTGCAGAAGTTGAGCTTCCCGTTTATCGACAAGAACATGCGCCCGTATTTCCGTGACGTGCAGATCCACGTGACGCGGCAGATGGAAGACCTCACCACCCTGCGCGACATTGCCAGCCAGACCATCGAGATCGGGGTGTTGCTGGAAGCGTCGCGCCAGAGTGTGGTGCAACGCAAGTTCGCCGCGTGGGCAGCGATCCTGGCGTTCCCCACGGCGGTCGCGGGGATCTATGGGATGAACTTCCAGAACATGCCCGAGCTGCAGTGGCACTACGGCTATTTCGGGGTGTTGGGGTTCATCGCTTTAGGCTGTACCGGACTGTGGGCCAGCTTCAAGCGCTCGGGCTGGCTTTGACCTTGGCCTCGGGCTTGTGTGCCACAAAGCGCATCATCCATTCCGCCACGGTGACGCCGTGGTGGTCGCGTTCGAGGCTGGCCACGCCGTTGGTGTAGACCTTTTCGCCCAAGGTTGTCTGAAGTATCTCCAGCAGTTCGCGGGAATAGTCGTGGACAAATTCCGGGTGTCCCTGGAAGCACAGCACCTGGTCGCCGATGTGATACGCGGCGAACGGGCAAAAATCGCTGGAGGCAATGACCGTGGCATTTTCCGGCAAGGTGGTGACCTGATCCTGATGGCTGATCAATAGCGTCAGTTCAGGCACCTCCGGGCTCATCCAAGGGGCCTTGGCGTCGAGCTTGTAGTCGTGGATGCCCATGCCCCAGCCCTGGCCGGCGCGCTCGGTCTTGCCGCCCAACAGCAGCGCCAGCAATTGGTGACCGAAGCAGATGCCCAGCAACTTGTCGCCGCGCTGGTAGCGTTCGAGCAGGTAGGTCTTGAGGGTCTGGATCCAAGGGTCGGTACCGAAGGAGTCGGCTTTGCTACCGGTCACCAGGTAGGCGTCGAACACTTCGTCGTCCGAGGGGTATTCACCCTGCACCACGTTGTACACGACAAATTCGGCGGGAATCGGCTGCTTGGAGAACAGGCGCTTGAACATCTGCCCGTAACCTTGGTACTGATCGATCAAGCCTGGACGCAGGATATCGGTTTCCAGGATGCAGACGCGTAGCGACATAAAAAATACCTGACACGGCGATGGGAATATTGAACACCCCAAGAGCCTGCCTTGAAATACCCCTCCAAGGCAAGCCCCGCAGGATGCTCTTTGTGGGAGAGGGGCTGGCTCCCGGCAGCGGTGATCCAGCCACTGTATTCTGTGACTGATGCTCCGCTATCGGGGTGTAGCCCCCTCCCACAGGTTGATCACCGAAATACTTCACCCCGCGCCGCTTTCTCCAGCAGCAACGCCGGCGGCGTAAAGCGTTCACCATATTGCTCGGCCAGGTAGCGCGACCGCGCGATGAAGTCGTTCAAGCCGTACTGATTGATAAACTGCAACGCGCCCCCGCTCCACGCCGCAAAGCCAATCCCGAAGATTGACCCCACGTTGGCGTCCGCGGTGGACATCAACACGCCCTCCTCCACGCATCGCACGGTCTCGATGGCCTGGATAAACAGCAAACGGTCGCGCACATCCTGCGCTGGAATCTGCTGGTCGGCTCGCTCAAAGCGCGCCTTCAACTCAGGCCACAAATGCTTCTGCCCGCCCGCCGGGTACTCGTAGAAACCGCCCCCCGCCGCCTTGCCCCCGCGTTTGTACTCGTTGACCAGCAGATCAATCACCACCGTCGCCGGATGGGTCGGCACGGTTTTACCTTCGGCTTGCAGGTCTTTGGCGGTTTGCTGTCGGATATGGCTCATCAGGCTGAGGGATACCTCGTCGGACACCGCCAGTGGCCCCACCGGCATGCCCGCCTTGCGCGCTTCGGTCTCGATCATCGGCGCGGCCACGCCTTCGCCGAGCATGGCGATGCCTTCGTTGGTAAAGGTGCCGAACACCCGCGAGGTGAAGAAGCCGCGGCTGTCGTTGACCACAATCGGGGTTTTCTTGATTTGCAGGACGAAGTCGAAACCACGGGCCAGGGTTTCTTCCGAGGTATGGGCGCCCTTGATGATCTCCACCAACGGCATCTTGTCCACCGGGCTGAAGAAGTGCAGGCCGATAAACTTGCCTGGGTCGGGCACGGCCGTGGCCAGGCCGCTGATGGGCAAGGTCGAGGTGTTGGAAGCGATCACCGCGTCGCTGCCGACCACGCGGTGCGCAGCGGCGCTGACCTTGGCCTTGAGGTCGCGGTCTTCGAACACCGCTTCAATGATCAGGTCGCAACCGCCCAGGTCGGCGTCATCCTGGGTTGGATGAATGCGCGCCAAGATGCTTTCCCGCTGCCCGGCGGTCAATTGCCCACGGCTGACCTTCTTGTCCAACAACGCAGCCGTGTGCGCCTTGCCCTTTTCGGCGGCGGCCAGGCTGATGTCCTTGAGCACCACGTCAATGCCTGCGCTGGCGCTGACGTAGGCGATCCCCGCCCCCATCATGCCGGCGCCAAGCACGCCGACCTTGCGTGTCACATAGGTGGCAAACCCTTGGGGCCGCGAACGGCCGGCGTTGATTTCATTGAGCTGGAACCAGAAGGTGCCGATCATGTTCTTCGCCACTTGCCCGGTGACCAGCTCGGTGAAGTAGCGGGTTTCGATCAGGTGCGCGGTGTCGAAATCCACCTGGGCACCCTCCACGGCGGCACTGAGAATGTTCTCCGGAGCCGGGAAGCAGCCGTTGGTTTTGCTGCGCAGGATCGACGGTGCGATGGCGAGCATTTGCGCGACTTTCGGGTTCGACGGCGTACCACCAGGGATCTGGAAAGTCTTGGTGTCCCAAGGCTGTTTCGCCTCAGGGTTGGCGAGAATCCAGGCGCGGGACTTGGCCAGCAGCTCATCGAGATCCGCCGCCAGTTCATCGATCAAGCCGGCTTGCAGCGCCTGTTGCGGCCGCACTTTCTTGCCTTCGAGCAAATACGGCAGGGCCTTTTCCAACCCCAGCATGCGCACCATGCGCACCACCCCGCCGCCGCCCGGCAACAGGCCCAGGGTGACTTCCGGCAGCCCCAGTTGCACCGACGGGTTATCCAGCGCGACCCGATGATGGCAGGCCAGGCAGATCTCCCAGCCACCGCCAAGGGCCGCGCCGTTGATCGCGGCCACCACGGGTTTGCCGAGGGTTTCCAGACGGCGCAGTTGCGCCTTCAACACCAGCACGCTGTCGTAGAAATCCTTGGCGTGGGCCTTGTCGACCTTGATCAGTTCATTGAGGTCGCCACCGGCGAAGAATGTCTTCTTCGCCGACGTGACGATCACGCCGGCAAGCGTGTGCTTTTCCGCTTCCAGGCGCGCAACGGTGGCTGCCATGGCCTCACGGTACACGGCGTTCATGGTGTTGGCGCTCTGGCCGGGCATATCGAGGGTGAGCACCGCGATCTGGTCCTGGCCTTTTTCGTATCGGATAGCTTGGGTCATGACAATTCCTTGGGCTCAGAGGCGTTCGATAATGGTGGCGATGCCCATGCCACCGCCGACACACAGAGTGGCCAGGCCGTAACGCTGCTGGCGCACCTCCAGCTCGTCGAGCAGGGTGCCGAGGATCGCGCAGCCGGTGGCGCCCAGCGGGTGGCCCATGGCGATAGACCCGCCGTTGACATTGACCCGGGCGGCGTCGATGCGCATGTCCTTGATGAACTTGAGCACCACCGAAGCGAAGGCTTCATTGACCTCAAACAGGTCGATGTCCTCGACCCGCAAACCTGCCTTGGCCAAGGCCTTGCGCGTGGCCGGTGCAGGGCCGGTCAGCATGATCGTCGGGTCGGTGCTGGTGACCGCCGTCGCCACGATGCGCGCCCGCGGCCGCAGGCCCAGTTCACGGCCCTTGGCCTCGGAACCGATCAACATCAAGGCGGCGCCGTCGACAATGCCGGAGCTGTTGCCCGGGGTGTGCACATGGTGGATGCGCTCCACGTGGCTGTAGACCCGCAGTGCGGTGGCATCAAACCCCATCTGCCCGATCATTTCGAAACTGGGCTTGAGTTTGCCCAGCCCCTCGAGGGTGGAGTCGCCACGGATAAACTCGTCATGGTCCAGCAACACAATGCCGTTCTGGTCCTGCACCGCGATCAGCGATTTGTTGAAGGAACCGTCTGCGCGCGCCCTGGCCGCTTTCTGCTGGGAGTGCAGGGCGAAGGCGTCGACATCCTCACGGCTGAAACCTTCCAGGGTGGCGATCAAATCCGCGCCAATGCCTTGGGGCGTGAAGTGACAGTGCATATTGGTGTGCGGGTCGAGCACCCAGGCGCCGCCGTCACTGCCCATGGGCACGCGGGACATGGACTCGACGCCGCCGACCACCACCAGGTCTTCAAAGCCGGAACGCACTTTCATCGCGCCGAGGTTCACCGCCTCCAGGCCCGAGGCGCAGAAGCGGTTGATTTGCACGCCGGCGACGCTGATGTCCCAGTCGGCCACGAGCGCGGCGGTCTTGGCGATGTCGGCGCCCTGGTCGCCCACCGGGGTGACGCAACCGAGGACGATGTCATCGACCTGATGCGTGTCGAGGTCACTGCGCCGGGCCAGCGCCTTGAGTAACCCCGCCACCAGGTTCACCGGCTTGACACTGTACAGGGCACCCTCGGCCTTGCCTTTGCCACGGGGCGTGCGTATCGCATCAAAGATCAAAGCTTGGGTCATGACGTCCTCGAACCATTGCGCAGTAGTGCCCTTACCTTAGGCCCGATTGACACGGTTTCAATGACGGATGCGCTCATAGGTTTTGACCCCCACGCTCGGACGAACGGTAGGGAGCTACAGGATTCGCCTGATTAATCGTTTTAGCGGTCTAGCCAAGGCATTGGCGCCAAGATGGCGATAGGCCTCATAGCGTTTTAATCAGTAATTGCGATTAGCTGATATGAAATGGATCTAAGCCATGCAGAACGAGGGCTCTAAGGTTCAATCAGTAAGACGTTGCTGCCGGGTTTTGCTGGAGCAACTGTAAGAAAAGCGACACGTCACGTTGCGATACTGACCTACACCGGCACGCATTTGACGCTCAGGAATAACAACAAAAGGCAGTCAGCCATGTTCAAGCACACGAAAGTACGTCAGGCGGGACTTATTCTGTTCGCCACCACACTGATTCTGATCCTGCCCAACCTCACCAAGGTTATTGGCTGACGAATCACATGCCCCATTCTGTACATCAGGATTGCAGTTTTTGGCAGCACCTGTCGGGACATTGCTTATAGCGGTCCTGCCAGGAGCTGCCGTTTTGCGTGCGCATTTGCGCTATCGTAGGTTCCATCCCCCTTTCGTCCGGACCTCTCTCTTGAAACCGTCGCTAGCCTTCCTCGCGCTGCTCCTGGCCCTGCCCGCCTCGGCCGCGCAACTGACCATTGAACTGGACCACGCCAGCAGGACCTGGCAGACCGCCGAGCTGCTCAAGCTTCCCGAGGCGCAGACGGTGCAGATCGTTGATGACGTGTCCTACAAACGCAACATGACCTATCGCGCAGTGCCGCTGGCGGCGCTCCTACCGGGCCTCAAGCCGGAAAACCATCTGCAAGCCGTTGCCCTTGATGGATTCGCCGCTGAACTGACGGCCGCGCCGTTGTTGCAAAAAAGCGGCGCCCGCGCCTGGCTCGCGGTGGAAGACCCCGCTCACCCATGGCCCGCGCTGGCCGACGGCAAACCCAGCGCCGGGCCGTTTTACCTGGTGTGGACCGACCCGCAGGCCGGGCCTATCAGCCCGGAACAGTGGCCGTTCCAGGTTTCCGCGATCAAGCAATTGAAGACCGTGGCCGAGCGCTTCCCTGCGCTGTTACCCGACCCGAAACTGGCGGCCGATGACCCGGTGAACCAGGGCTTTGCGCTGTTCCAGAAAAACTGCCTGGCCTGTCACCGCCTCAATGGTGGCGGCGATGCGCAGGTAGGGCCGGACCTGAATATCCCCTACAACCCCACCGAGTATTTCAGCGGCGATTTCCTCAAGCGCTATATCCGCGACCCGCAGAGCCTGAGGCGCTGGCCGCAGGCAAAGATGCCAGCGTTCGCCGTCAGTGTGTTGCCGGATAACGAGCTGGCGTTGCTGGTGGGGTATTTGAAGCATATGGCCGGGCGCAAGCAACAACCCTGAATCCACCCTAATCTCTGTGGCAGCGGATGTGCTGTGACAAGCAAGCTTGTTGTGGCGAGCGGGCTTGCCCCGCGTTGGGCTGCGCAGCAGCCCTAAAACCAGCCACCCCGGCCATATCTGATACACCGCATTCTGCTTTATTGGGGCTGCTTCGCAGCCCAACGCGGGGCAAGCCCGCTCGCCACAACGTGCCCACTTGCCACAACGTGCCTGCTTGCCACGGCAAACCTGCTCGCCACAGGAGGTAGACCGGTGGAAGCGGACTACTGCTGCTGGACTGAGATCACCGGCGTCGGCGCCACGCTCACCTTGGCATGCATCTGCTCATGCCCACCGCCACGGCGCATGCCGCGCACTGGGCAGGCGTCGAGGTAGTCCAGGCCCACGGCCAGTTTCAAATGCCGTTCGGGGCGGGCCAATTGGTTGGTCACGTCAAAGCTGTACCAGGCGTCATCCAGCCAGGCTTCGGCCCAGGCGTGGCTGGCCAGGTGGGTGCTGTCTTCGGTGTACAGATACCCCGACACATACCGCGCCGGAATCCCCAGGCTGCGTGCGCAGGCCAGGAACGCGTGGGTGTGATCCTGGCACACGCCCGCCCGGCCCGCGAAGGCCTGGGCGGCGCTGGTGTCAACTTCGGTGGCGCCCGGCGTATAGACCATCGACTGGTTGAGCGCATGCATCAGGTCGATCAGCGCCGTGCGGTCGCGACGCTGGTGGCAGTGCTGTTCGGCAAAGCGGCGCAGGGCGTCGTCGGGTTCGGTCAGGCGGGTACTGCGCAGGAACGGAAAGGCCGATTGGCTTTCGTGCTCGGCCTCGCGCAGTTCGTCGATATCCACCTGGCCACGGGCGCCAATGATGATGGCATCGTGGGGTTCGTCCAGGGTCAGCACATGCAGGATATTGCCGAACGGGTCGACCTGGGCACGCACCGGGCGTGGCAATTCCAATTGCCAGCTGAGTACGTGCTGGCGCTCGCTATCGTGGGGCGTAAGGCGCAGGTACTGGATGCTCGCGCGAACCTGGTCGTCATAGTGGTAAGTGGTTTCGTGACTGATGGAGAGTCTCATGCCGCCTCCAGGTAAGAACTGTAGATGGCGTCGCCCAACTGGCGAACCAAGGGGATAAAGTCGGTCAGCCAGGCGTGCAGGCCTTCCTCGAGGATTTCATCGATGGCGGTAAAGCGCAGGCGCGCGTCCATCTCCGCGGCCAACCGCTGGGCCGGGCGACCATTGAGGCCGGGCAGGCTGGCAAGGATCTGGTCGATCTCTTCGCTGCAGGCCCGCAGTGAACGCGGCACATCGGCGCGCAGCAGCAACAACTCCGCCACTTGGCGCGCGCCGGGGGCGTCCCGGTAGATCTCGGTATAGGCCTCGAACGACGACAATGCGCGCAGCAAGGCACTCCACTGGTAGTACGCGTGGGCCGTGCCATCGGTGACTGCTTCGGCCTGGTCGCCGGCCATTTCATAGCGCGCATCCAGCAGGCGCAGGGTGTTGTCGGCGCGTTCGATAAAGGTGCCCAACCGGATAAAGCGAAAAGCGTCGTTGCGCATGATGGTGCCGTAGGTCGCGCCCCGGAACAGATGGGAACGCTCCTTGACCCATTCACAAAACCGGCTCATGCCGTAACGGCTCAAGCCCTGCTGGGCGATATCGCGAATATCCAGCCAGGTGGCGTTGATGTTTTCCCACATGTCGGCGGTAATGCGCCCACGCACCGCATGGGCACTGGCCCGCGCGGCGCCCAGGCAGCTGTAGATGCTCGCCGGGTTGGCGGCGTCCAGGGCAAAGAAGTGCAACAGGCGCTCGGCGTGTAATTCGCCGTGGCGTTCGTGGTAATCGTCCAAGGTGCCGGTGATCAACAACGGCATGGCCAACTCATGCAAGCCGTCGCCGCGCCCGTCCTGGGGCATCAGCGACAACGAATAGCTGACATCGAGCATGCGCGCGAGGTTTTCCGCGCGCTCCAGGTAGCGCGACATCCAGTACAAATCCGAGGCAGTTCTACTCAACATGGCATCAGTCCTCAACCACCCAGGTGTCTTTGGTGCCGCCGCCCTGGGACGAATTGACCACCAGCGACCCTTCGCGCAGGGCCACGCGGGTCAGGCCACCGGGCACTACGCGGGTCTCCTTGCCGGAGAGCACGAAGGGGCGCAGGTCGATATGGCGCGGCGCAATGCCGTTTTCGACAAACGTCGGGCAGGTGGATAAACACAGGGTCGGTTGCGCGATATAGGCGTGGGGCTTGGCCTTGATGCGCGCGCGGAAGGCTTCGATTTCCGCCGCCGTGGACGCCGGGCCGACAAGCATGCCGTAACCGCCGGAGCCTTGGGTTTCCTTGACCACCAGGTCCGGCAGGTTGGCCAGCACGTGGGACAGTTCGTCGGGCTTGCGGCATTGAAAGGTCGGAACGTTCTTCAGGATCGGTTCTTCATCCAGGTAAAAACGGATCATCTCGGTGACGAAGGGGTACACCGACTTGTCATCCGCTACCCCGGTGCCGATAGCATTCGCCAGCACCACATTGCCGGAACGATAGGCCGCCAGCAGGCCGGGCACGCCGAGCATGGAGTCCGGGTTGAAAGCCAGCGGGTCGAGAAATGCATCATCGAGGCGTCGATAGATCACGTCTACCGCCTTGGGCCCGTCGGTGGTGCGCATGAACACGCGGTCATCGCGCACGAACAGGTCGGCGCCCTCCACCAGCTCCACCCCCATTTCCCGGGCTAAGAAAGCATGTTCGAAGAATGCGCTGTTGAAGCGCCCAGGCGTCAGTACCACCACACTGGGGTTATCCAGGGGGCTGGAGCTTTTCAGGGTGTCGAGCAGCAAGTTGGGGTAGTGATCGATTGGCGCAATGCGCTGGGCGGCGAACAGTTCAGGGAACAGGCGCATCATCATCTTGCGGTCTTCGAGCATGTAGCTGACACCGCTCGGTGTACGCAGGTTGTCTTCAAGCACGTAGTAGGTGCCGTCACCATCGCGTACGAGGTCGACCCCAGAGATGTGGGAATACAGATCGCGATGCAGGTCCAGGCCCTGCATGGCCAATTGGTATTGCTCGTTGGCCAGCACTTGTTCGGCGGGAATAATCCCGGCCTTGATGATGCGTTGATCGTGATACAGGTCGGCGAGAAACATGTTCAGCGCCTTGACCCGTTGAATACAGCCACGTTCGACAATCCGCCATTCACTGGCGGGAATACTGCGGGGAATGGTGTCGAAGGGGATCAGGCGCTCGGTCCCCTGCTCGTCCCCATAGAGGGTGAACGTGATCCCGGCGCGGTGAAACAGCAAATCGGCTTCGCGCCGGCGCTGCGCCAGCAGTTCAGCAGGGGTTTCAGCCAACCAACGGGCGAACTCGCGGTAGTGAGGGCGGACCTGCCCTGCCCCATCGTACATTTCGTCGTAATAAGTGCGGATCATGCCGAACTCCTTGTCACCCGGACGCAAGAACCATCGCAAGGCCCGTGCCAGCGGCATAAACACTTATAAATCAAGCCGTTGAATTAATAGAAGCGCCATGTCGCACCTTCCTGGTGCGCAGAACGCCCGGCGTCATGCCCATTGCTTCATCACAAGGCGGGCTTTGACTATCAACAGCATAGCCAGAGTTGATTTCACTGCCCGGCCAAGCCTGCGGATAATCGTCCCCATCGGCTGAACAGGATGCGTCCTGCCACGTCAGCGAACCGCTCTTCCCTTTAGGCCACCTTGCTCGGGTGGCTTTTTTTTGGTGCCCAAAAAACACGCGCAAGTTCCGAATAGTTTTATTGGCGCCCAAACAAAATCGGCCGACCCAAAAGGTCAGCCGATACACTTCGCTGCTCATAAAACCTGACTACATGATGAAAATTTACATGGGTAAGCCACGCACCTCCTGCTTGACCCCCCATCCCTCGATGATCCCGCCCAAGGGCTCGACCACCGCCTCAAAGTCCTGCTCGAAGTCTCCTATGCCGTCGTAGGTTGCAAACATGATCTTGCTCAGTTCCAAGTACCAGGCACCATCGTCGCGCGCGCTGACCTGGGCATTCAGCGATTCGCCACGAAATTCACCCGCAGCCCTGCGCGCCCGCTCCTCATCCGGGAAAATGGCGTAGAACTCGATGGGGTGGAACCGTGAAAAATCGAACCCGCCTTCTTTCATACGGCGCAGAACGTTGGTGCTGATGTCTTCTTGATAGGCTGTGCTCATGAAACGTCCTCCTCAGACCGATGGATAGACTTTCCGTGCTTCCCCAAGCCCGCGCCCTACTGGCGCGGGGCTACGGCAATCACATCACCTGGGGCAATGACATCACCGCTGGAAAACAAGCATGTAGCTGACAAGACCAGACCTTAGCGATTCATTCGCTGATCTCGCTTGCAGAGTAGCGCGAAGCTATCACCTCCACCAGAGGCGCTTGAAAGGCATACAGGAAATGTTCAGACAGCAGGAGAGATGTCGAGGATCTGGATACTGTTCTGGTCTTTGAGGATCTTGACCGTGGGCTCGGGTTTACGACCTTCCAGGTCATTGAGGTTCAATTCGGCAGCCACTGGCACCAGCTTGTTACGAATCATGTGCGCAGCGTCTTCGAGGCTGGGCTTCTGTTCGCAGGTGAACTGCTCCACGGACTGCACGCCGTGATCATCAACGAAAGTAATCTGCCACTTTTGCATCGGTGCCTCCTCGATAAAACCCATGTGTGGGCTTACCTCTATCTGGACCTTGAGGGCCTGGCAAACGTTCCACTCAAGGTCGGAGGCACCGGATCAACTGCGCTTACTGCTCAGCGCGTTCCTTGAGGGCTTTCAAGGTGTTGAACGGGGCGTCGACCACGAACTTGTTGGCCAGCCACGAAGGCACGCTGCCGCCTGGCTCGGTGTGCACCTGGTAGGTGACTTCGGTTTCATTGGCGTTTTTGGGCACCAGCTTCCAGTAGCCTTCCACCTGGGCGACGCGTACGTAGCCCTTCACTTCCGGCTGGTAGGTGGGCACTTCCAGCAGCTTGCGGGTCACGCTACCGTCGGCGGCCGTGGAGGTGGTGATTTCCAGAATGGAATCGCGGTCGGTCACCGGGAACGGTGCCTTGAACTGGGTATAGGTCCAGCTCTTGTCGCCTTCCTTCTTGAGCAGTTTTTGCGATTTGCACTCATGAATCCATTTGCAGGCGCCAGCCACGTCTTCCTGCAATGCCACGATCTTGGCCACCGGCGCCTTGACTACGGTCACACCGCGATACGCCTTGTACTTGGAGCCGGCAATTTCGCTCAGCGACACCTTGATGCCGTCTTCGTCCTTGGCGACCTGCCAATCCTCAGCTTGAGCAGTAGCAGCAAACAACACCGTAAAACCGCACAACACAGCCATTCGTTTCAGCGAACCCATTGTGTATTCCTTATTGTTGAAGTTCCGATAGTAAAGCCCATCAAGCCGCCGTCATCTGCTCCCACCAGCCGATCAACCGGATCGCATCGGCCTGGTCGGTGCCGCAGACCTCGATATCCGCCTTGAAATCACTGCACACCGCCGGCCGCTCCGGTCGGCCGAACAGCAGGCATAGCTGTTCGACCGACAGGTGCAGGCAGCGTTCGCCCGCGGGTTTGCCGTGGGGCATTCCTGGCAGCGGTGAACTGATGGAGGGGGCGATGCAACAGGCGCCACAGCCTTCACGGCATTTCATGACCAGCAGGTCCTCGACGACTCAATAGGGATGGCCGGGCTAGATTACGCCCTTAAACAGCCGTTTTAAAATGGTCTAACAGGGGTTTTTCGCAGAAAACAAAAGTGACCGACCAGTCTGCGACAGATGGTCGAGTGACGAAGTCACCTTTGACGGAAAGTCTACTGCTTGAACTCGAAATCCAGCGCGGCGCCTTCGACTTCGCGGCGCTCTTCGTTGCGCAGTTGCAGCCTCATCTCATTGCTGAGCAAGCGGCCGTTGATCTGGAACGCACTGTTATCGGATGGCTTTTCGCCAAACATCGGCGGCAGCAGAGGCACGTTCCTCGGCTGGGCCATGGTGCCAATGGGCTGCAAGTGCCTGACCATGTCCGAGGGTAAGGACAAGTCCAACTGTGCCGGTGGCAATTGGGTCTGAGCCACTTCGCGAGCCGACTTGGACTTGCTCGAGACCGGCGCACGTTTTTTCGTCGTGGCCGCTTTCTTCTTGGTCTGCGCGGTTTTTTTCGCAGGTGCCGGCTTTTTCGCAGGGGTCTTCTGCTCGGTGCTGACTGCGGGTGCGGCTCCCGGCACAGGGGTCGCCGCCAGTACAGTGCCGACGTTGCCAAGGCTTAAGAGGCTAATCACCAAAACGGCACGAAAAATAGAGGTCATATCGCCAACAGCATTAACGGCAGAGGGCCATATGCTCGCTTGTTGTGCGCGGCATGACAAGCGCGGTGATCAGCCGGCGATCGGTACCGCCCCATTTGGGCGCCTAAAAACCGGCTGCGGTTTCCTGGCACAACTGGCTGGCCAACATCCCCAGGGTCATCAGTGCGCGCTCTGCCTCACGGTTCCACGGCGTGCCGCAGTTCAAGCGAATACAGTGGTTGAACTGTTCGGTGTTACTGAAGATCAGCCCCGGGGCGATGCTGATGCCCTGTTGCAGGGCACGTACATGCAGTTCCTGGGTATTGACCCGCCCGGGCAAACTGACCCACAGGATAAAACCGCCGTTAGGCCGGGTCATCTGCGTGCCTTCGGGGAAATACTGCTGGACCGCCAGCTGGAAAGCGCTGAGGTTCTTGCGGTATTCCTGACGGATGTAGCGAAGGTGCCGGTCGTAGCCACCGTTCTCCAGGTACGCGGCGACGCCCATCTGGGTGACACTGCATGCCGAATGGGTGCTGAACATCTGCAGGCGCTGGATTTCCTGCTGGTATTTGCCGGCGATCATCCAACCGATGCGCACACCGGGGGACAAGGTCTTGGAAAAACTCGAGCAGTAGATCACCCGATCCAGACGGTCATAGGCTTTCAGGGCCTTGGTGCGCCCCAATTCGAACATCAGCTCGCCGTAGATATCGTCCTCGACGATCTGGATATCGAAATCCGAGGCCAGGCGCAGCAACTGTTTCTGTCGTTCCTCAGGCATGGTGCCGCCCAGGGGGTTGCTCAGGCGCGTGGTCAGCACCAGGGCCTTGATCGACCATTGGTTGGCTGCCAGTTGCAGGGCTTCCAGGCTCATGCCAGTGGCCGGGTCGCTGGGGATCTCGATAACCTTGAGGCCGAGCAGGTCGGCCAGTTGCAACAAGCCGTAATAGGTCGGCGATTCGGCGGCGATCAGGTCGCCTGGACGGGTCAACACGCGCAACGACATCTGCAACGCGTCGACGCAACCGTGGGTGATCACCACTTCGGACGGGTCGACCACCACGCCGGCATCGCGCATGCGGATCGCCACCTGGCGACGCAACGGTTCGAAACCAGGGCTGAACATATAGCTGAACGCGCGAGGGCTCTGGAAGCGCGTGACCTTGGCCAACTGCTGGTGCAGCGCGCGCACTGGCAGGTAATCGACACTCGGCACGGCGGCGCCCAGCGGGAAGACGCCTTCGCGACGTGACTCCACCAACACCTGCTGGATGATGCTGCTACGGGTGACCAGCCCCGGGCGCTCGACCCGCGCGATATCCGGCGTCGGCGCCGTGAGCGCGGGCGTCTGGTGCACGTAATACCCGGACTGCGGGCGCGCGCGGATCAACCCCTGGTCTTCCAGGTTGGCGTAGGCCTGCAACACCGTGGCGTGGCTGACATTCAACTGGGAGCTCATCTTGCGCACCGAAGGCACGCGCTCGCCCGGCTGATAGACACCGCGCCGGATATCCTCAGCCAGTTGCTGGGCGATACGTTGGTAAAGCAACAGATTGGTCATGACGCAGCACTCGATTTCACGGGTATTTTATTTTTGTGTGAAACATACCGGCACAGTTTAGAAGTGTACGGGGACAGTTGCCACAATAGTCGAGCGCGGACCGCAGTGACAGCAAAAACTGTGAGGGTGTACCCCAAACAAATATGGGAGGGGGCTTACTCCCGATGACGGGGGTTCAGTCAACAGTTTCGCTGACTGACACGCCGTCATCGGGGCAAGCCCCCTCCCACATTTTTGAACGGCGCAACGCTTCAGCGAGCGGCGCCCAACTGGCCTTTGGCGTCGGAGAACACGATTTCCACCCGACGGTTCTGCGCGCGGCCTCGCTCGGAAGCGTTGGCTTCCACCGGGTACTGATCGCCGTAGCCTTCGACCTGGATGCGTTTTTCGTCGATGCCCAGGTCGACCAGCACGTCCGCCACCGATTGCGCGCGGTCGCGGGACAGTTTGAGGTTTTCCTGCTCGCCGCCCGTGCTGTCGGTGTAACCCTCGATGCGCACCACGCGCTTGGGGTTCAGTTGCAGGAACTGCACGATCTTCAACACCGTGCGGTTGGCCGAGTTTTTCAGCTCTGCTTCACCGGTGTCGAACAACACATCCCCCAGGGTCATCACCAGGCCCCGATCGGTCTGGGTGGTGGCCAGGCTGGCGATCTGTTCTTCGAGCCATTTGCCCTGTTGCTGCACGCTGATCAACTTGCTTTCACGCAGGGCCAGCTGCAAGCGCTGGCGTTCCAGTTCAAGCTTGGCGCCGCGCTCCTGGTTGAGCGCCTGCTCGGTGTGTTCGCGGGCGATCGCGCTATAGCGTTGGCTAAGATAAGCGTAATGCACCACGTCGGCACCGCTGCCCCAATAGCTGGACAGGCGATCGGCACGGGCGAGGGATTCACCGGCGCGGATCACGTCTTTGGGCGCAAAGCGCAGCACATTCGCGTCTTCCTTGACCTTCTGGAAATCGCTGCCCGCCTGTTGCAGGGCCAGTTCGCCATTCGGGTGGCTGGCACAGCCGCCCAGCGCCGCGCTGCCCAGCAGCAATACACAGCTCAAACCACGGATCATCGGGCTCATTGGGCTTCTCCCAACTGCAATTGCTTGCGCAAGCGGGTGATGCGGGTATTGAGCACGTTGAGTTGTTCCTGGCTCTTGCGGGTCAGCACGTGTGCTTCGGCGAGGCGCGCATCCAGCTCGGCCTGTTCGGCCTGCATGCGCGCGTCCTTGTAGGATTGGTCGGCCATATCGGCCTTGGCCTGGGCGAATTTGTCTTCGGCCAGTTTCAGTTCGGGCGATTCATCGGTGTTGGCACCCACGGCGTTGGCTTGTTCCAACGCTTGCTGGGTGAGGCGTATTTGTTCATTCGGCGCAGGATCGGCTGCACATCCCGCCAGAGCAACGACGGCGAGGGCCGCTAAAAGAGGTCGAAAAATCACTGGAAATCCCTACTGTGTTGGGGTGCCGACGGGTTGTTGCAATTGCGCTTTCCAGCGCTCGAGGTTGCGCTGTAGCGCAGCTTGCGTCACACCAGACCCGGACAATTCTGTCATCTTTTTAGCCAGCTGTCCGCGCAGCCACGGATCATTGCAGGCCGAGTTGTGGGAAATCGCCAGGTACAGACCGGGCTGGTCGACGGGAACGTCGCGAGCGACCAGGTCATTGCTCATGCCCAAGGTCTGGGCCATGGCCATGCCCGAGTAGCGTCCGGCCAACACATAGTCCACCTCCCCTAACAGCAGTTTCTGGAACGCCGGGGTCAACGTGGGCATGCGTTGCAGGCTCAGTTGCTGGCTGGCGAAGGTTTCAAAGTCGCGGCTCAATCGTGCCCGTTCCGACACTGCACCCTGGTGACCGTGCAGGTCGGCCGCGGTGGTATAGGCCAGCTTTGAGTCTTTGCGGGTCCAGACCAGGTAATCGGTCTGCACCAGCGCCGGGTGGATGTAATCGAGGTTGTCCAGCTCACCCAGGTTCAACGGGGCATCGGCGAGGAGGTCCATGCGCCCGCTGCGCACTTCATCCAGGGCCATGGAGCGCTTGCCGCCGTAGAGCAGGTCGATTTTCAGCCCGAGGTCCTTGGCCACCTGTTGCAGCACATCGGCGGTGGCACCGATCAGGTGCGTGGGGTCCTGGGGATCGCGCCAGAGCAAAGGCGGCGCATCCGGGCTGCCGGTGATCACCAGGCGCTCGCATTTACCGGCGGCAAGCGCCAGGCCTGGCAGCAGCGTGAAGCCCAGCAGTACGGCCCAGGGGCGCAGTTCCATGGCGAGGTTCTCCGTAGGATTATTGTAGGAGCGAGCTTGCTCGCGAAAAACGTTAACGATGGCGCACATTCTGGATGAACGCGGTGCCTGTGAGTTTTTCGCGAGCAAGCTCGCTCCTACAGTATTTTGGGGTATTCAAAAAAAAAGCCCGGTCCAAAGACCGGGCTCTTTATAAGTGAAGCGGCTGGATTAGACCAGCTTCTCCAACTCAGGTACGGCTTCGAACAAGTCCGCCACCAGGCCGTAATCGGCCACTTGGAAGATCGGTGCTTCTTCGTCCTTGTTGATCGCAACGATCACTTTGGAGTCTTTCATACCGGCCAAGTGCTGGATCGCGCCGGAGATACCGACGGCGATGTACAGCTGTGGCGCAACGATCTTGCCGGTCTGGCCGACCTGCATGTCGTTGGGTACGAAACCTGCGTCGACGGCTGCACGGGAAGCGCCGACCGCCGCGCCCAGCTTGTCGGCCAGGGCGTACAGGTGCTTGAAGTTGTCACCGTTCTGCATGCCACGCCCGCCCGATACGACGATCTTGGCAGCGGTCAGCTCAGGGCGATCCGACTTGGCCAGCTCTTCGCCAACAAAGCTGGAAGTGCCAGCGTCGTGGGCAGCGGCGACGGCTTCAACGGCAGCCGAACCACCTTCGGCAGCCACTGGGTCGAAGCCGGTGGCGCGCACGGTGATGACCTTGACCGAAGCGTTGGACTGTACGGTTGCGATGGCGTTACCGGCGTAGATCGGGCGCTTGAAGGTGTCGGCGCTTTCAACCGAGATGATCTCGGAGATCTGGTCAACGTCCAACTGCGCAGCAACGCGCGGCAGGATGTTTTTGCCGTTGGAGGTGGCGGCGGCCAGGATGTGGCTGTAGCCGGCACCCAGCTCTGCGACCAGAGGGGCAACGTTTTCAGGCAACTGGTGCGCGTAGGCGGCGTTGTCAGCCAGCAAGACTTTGCTCACGCCAGCGATTTTCGCAGCGGCTTCAGCCACGGCGCCAGCGCCAAGGCCTGCAACCAGCACGTGAATGTCGCCACCGATTTTTGCGGCAGCAGCCACGGTGTTCAGGGTGGCCGGAGCCAGCACCTTGTTGTCGTGTTCAGCGATTACCAAGATAGTCATTGTTAGATTACCTTCGCTTCGTTTTTCAGTTTCTCGACCAGTTCAGCCACCGACTTGACCTTGATACCCGCGCTGCGTGCAGCCGGCGCTTCGACTTTGACGGTCTTGTTGGTGGAGGCAGTGGAAACGCCCAAAGCATCCGGAGTCAGCACTTCGAGAGGCTTCTTCTTGGCTTTCATGATGTTCGGCAGGGACGCGTAGCGCGGCTCGTTCAAACGCAGGTCGGTGGTGACGATGGCCGGCAGTTTCAACGAAACTGTCTGCGCGCCGCCGTCGATTTCGCGGGTGACAGCCACGCTGTCGCCGCTCACTTCGACTTTGGAGGCGAAGGTGCCCTGGCCGTAACCGGTCAGCGCAGCCAGCATCTGGCCAGTCTGGTTGTTGTCGCTGTCGATGGCCTGTTTGCCAAGGATCACCAGTTGAGGCTGTTCCTTATCGACAACGGCCTTGAGCAACTTGGCCACGGCCAGGGAGGTCAGCTCTTCAGCGGACTCAACCAGGATGGCGCGGTCGGCACCCAGTGCCAGGGCGGTACGCAGCTGCTCTTGAGCAGTGGTCGGGCCGATGGAAACCACGACGATTTCAGTCGCAACGCCTTTCTCTTTCAGGCGTACAGCTTCTTCCACAGCGATTTCGCAGAAAGGGTTCATCGACATCTTGACGTTAGCGAGGTCGACGCCGGAATTGTCCGCCTTGACGCGAACTTTCACGTTGTAATCGACAACGCGTTTGACAGCTACAAGAACCTTCATGGATTCCTCGTTACTCTCCGGTGAAAAGAAAGTCGCCTAGGCGAACCTGGCGGTTGATGCTCATCGGCACACAAGGGCACCTCCAAAAACGTCGGCGAATGACACCGCGACAGGCCAGTGATGACCGTTCGTCAGTGGTGACTGGGAGGTCATTCTTTCTCGCGGCGTGTAAACTGCGCGCCATCTTTTGCACGCGCGTCACCCGTTTTGCCTTCGCCCTGCTTTTGGACGTGCTCTTGAAACCTACAGTCTGCCTACGCTAAGCGCAAAACCGACCGTATATTGACCGGAACACCTATTCTGGTCAATACGGCAAAATGGTCAGTCATAAGCCGCGTTGCTTTGATTTACCTAGCCTCCAAGCAATTCAAACAAACGTTTGTATTGGACGCTGGGAGTGGTGTAGATATAATGCGCCACCTAGAGAGAAAGGTGGGTCATACCCTGCTGTTTAAAGCAGCGATGACGGTTATGACACCTAACCTCCACCCATTAGAAAAAAAGCCTGTTGAGCCTTGAGTAGGAGATAGCCTGTGGAACGCGAATACATGGAATTCGACGTGGTCATCGTCGGCGCTGGCCCGGCGGGCCTGTCCGCCGCCTGCCGACTGAAGCAGAAGGCCGCCGAAGCCGGTAAGGAAATCAGCGTCTGCGTGGTCGAAAAAGGCTCCGAAGTCGGCGCTCATATCCTCTCCGGCGCCGTGTTCGAACCCCGCGCCCTGAACGAACTGTTCCCGGACTGGAAAGCACTCGGCGCCCCGCTCAACACCCCGGTGGTGCGCGATGACATCTATGTACTGCGCAGCGCCGACACCTCGACCAAGGTGCCTGACTTCTTTGTGCCCAAGACCATGCACAACGAAGGCAACTATATTATCTCCCTGGGCAACCTGTGCCGTTGGCTGGCCCAGCAGGCCGAGAACCTTGGCGTGGAAGTCTACCCAGGCTTCGCCGCCCAGGAAGCGCTGTTCGACGAAAACGGTGTGGTGCGCGGCATCATCACCGGCGACCTCGGCGTCGACCGCGAAGGCCATCCCAAAGAAGGCGTCTACACCCCAGGCATGGAACTGCGCGGCAAATACACACTGTTCGCCGAAGGCTGCCGCGGCCATATCGGCAAGCAACTGATCCAGCGCTTCAAGCTGGACAGCGACGCCGACGCCCAGCACTACGGCATCGGCCTCAAGGAAATCTGGGAAATCGACCCGGCCAAACATCAGCCTGGCCTGGTGGTGCACACCGCCGGTTGGCCGCTGGACATCATGAGCAACGAGAACACCGGTGGCTCGTTCCTCTATCACCTGGAAAACAACCAGGTCGTTGTGGGCCTGATCGTCGATCTGTCCTACAGCAACACCTTCCTGTCGCCGTTCGATGAGTTCCAGCGCCTCAAGCACCACCCGGTGCTGGCCCAGTACCTCGAAGGCGGCAAGCGCATCAGCTACGGCGCCCGCGCCCTGGCCAAAGGCGGCATCAACTCGTTGCCAAAAATGGTGTTCAAGGGCGGCGCTCTCATCGGTTGCGACCTGGGTACCATGAACGTGGCCAAGATCAAGGGCAGCCACACCGCGATGAAGTCCGGCATGCTCGCTGCCGACGCCGTGGCCGAACGCCTGTTTGCCGAATCCGAAGGCGGCGACGAACTGACCAACTACGTCGACAGCTTCAAGGCCAGCTGGCTCTACGAAGAACTGTTCGCCAGCCGCAACTTCGGCCCGGCGATGCACAAGTTCGGCCCGATCATCGGCGCCGGCTTCAACTGGTTCGACCAGAACATCCTGGGTGGCAAGATGCCGTTCACCCTGCACGACACCAAGCCCGACTATGCGTGCCTCAAGCTGGCCAAGGACTGCCAGAAGATCGACTACCCCAAGCCCGACGGCAAGTTGAGCTTCGACAAGCTGAGCTCGGTGTTCATCTCCGGTACCAACCACGAAGAAGAACAGCCGTGCCACTTGAAGCTCAAAGACCCCAGCATCCCGCTCGGCACCAACCTGCCGCTCTACGATGAACCGGCGCAACGCTACTGCCCGGCTGGCGTGTATGAAGTCGTGACCAAGGAAGATGGCGAGAAGCGCTTCCAGATCAACGCCCAGAACTGCGTGCACTGCAAGACCTGTGACATCAAGGATCCTTCGCAGAACATCACCTGGGTCACGCCGGAAGGCTCGGGCGGGCCGACTTACCCGAATATGTAAGCCAAACGAGGCTCCCAAACGGGAGCCTTTTTTATGGAATCAAACTCGATCAACTGTAGGAGGGGTGGCCCCCTTCCCACAGTTGGATTGTGCTGTTGCCTGACATGACTATGCAGCCCGCTCTTCGCCGGGGTTGCGCTCGAAGTAGCGTTTGTACTCGCGGCTGAACTGCGACGTACTTTGATACCCCACGCTATGCGCCGCCTGCGCCACCCCCATGCCTTCCACCAGCAATAATTGCTGGGCCTTGAGCAAGCGCAAGCGCTTGAGGTACTGCACCGGCGACAACAGCGTGCAACGTTTGAAATGCTCATGAAACGTCGACGCGCTCATGTGCGCATACCCCGCCAGCGTCTCGATATTCAGTGGCTCGGCGAAATGGGCATGCAGGTGATTCAACGAGGTGGCGATTCGCGAAAATTGCCCCTGCTGTTCCACCAACGCGCGCAGCACATCGGCCTGTGGCCCGCGCAGTGCGGTGAACAATAATTCCCGCACCCGCGCCGGCCCCATGATCCGGCTCTCCAGCGGATCATGCAGGCACTGCAACAGCCGTTCGACGCAGCCGCGCATCGCATCGTCGAGCACCACCGAACTCATCGACTCCAAGGTCTGCGCCGTCGGCGGCGGACCGGCCTGCATGCCCATGGCCATCACCAACTCCCCCAGCACCACCCGGTCAATCCCCACCGTCACACCCAGCAACGGCGCACCGGGCGCCAGGGCGAAGGTCTCGCACTCGAACGGCACCGGCATCGCCTGGATCAGGTAATGCCCGGCGCCGTACTCCAGGGTGCGCGGGCCCAGGTAGGCGACCTTGCTGCCTTGGGCCACGAACATCAGGCTCGGCTCATAGATCTGCGGGCCACGTGCCACATCGCAACTGGCGCGCAGCACTTGCACACCAGGCAGGTGGGTCGGGGAAAAACCGTCGCAGGACGTCAGCCCCTCAATCAAGGAAACCAGCGTGGCATTGGCGTCGAGATGGCGGGTCAACAACATGGCAAAAAACTTCGCGAAAAAGGGATGGGAACATCATCGCAGGTCTGGGGACACATAGATCCAAACCCGGGGCACTCCCGGAGGAATAGGCATGAGACTCGGAGCAATCGCCATGGCCGCACCTGGGGGTGGCGCGGAGAATGGCCCGCCTCATCTGTCACTGCTTCTGCGAGGTTTTCTCCATGTATACCGCCATCGGTTATGCCGCCCAATCGGCCACCACTCCCCTCGCCCCCATGTCATTTGAACGCCGCAGCCCGCGCGCCGATGACGTGGCAATCGAGATTCTCTACTGTGGCGTATGCCATTCCGACATCCACCAGGCCCGCAACGAATGGGGCATTGCCGTCTACCCGCTGATGCCGGGCCATGAGATTGTCGGCAAAGTCACCGCCGTCGGCACCAGCGTCACCG
This sequence comes from Pseudomonas fluorescens, assembly GCF_001708445.1. Taxonomy (NCBI): domain Bacteria; kingdom Pseudomonadati; phylum Pseudomonadota; class Gammaproteobacteria; order Pseudomonadales; family Pseudomonadaceae; genus Pseudomonas; species Pseudomonas fluorescens. The sequence continues at coordinate 4,730,991 of NZ_CP015637.1, read as the reverse complement.
CGCATAAAGTCGGCGACCTGGTCGGCGTCGGTTGCATGGTCGATTCGTGCCGCCACTGCGACGCGTGCCAGGCGGACCTGGAGCAATACTGCCTCGAAGGCCCGACCATGACCTATGCCACCCCGGATCGGGTCGATGGCAGCAACACCATGGGTGGCTACTCCGACAGCATCGTGGTCAGCGAACATTTCGTGGTGAAGATCCCGGCCAAGCTCGACCTGGCCAGCGCCGCACCGATTCTCTGTGCCGGTATCACCACCTATTCACCACTCAAGCACTACGGCGTGAAGGCCGGCGATAAAGTCGGCATCCTCGGCATGGGGGGGTTGGGCCACATGGGCATCAAGTTCGCCAAGGCCATGGGCGCGGAGGTGACCCTGTTCACCCGCTCCGCGAGCAAGGCCGAAGAAGGCCGTCGCCAGGGCGCCGACCATGTGATCGTGTCCACCGACGCCGCACAGATGAAAGCCGCCGCCGGGCACTTCGACTTCCTGCTGGACACCATTCCGGTGCAACACGACCTCAACCCCTACCTGGATGTACTGCGCTTTGACGGCGTGCACATCCTGGTCGGCTTGATCGAGCCGGTAGATCCGCCCGTCAACGCCGCCAAGCTGGTGCTGGGTCGTAAAGTCCTGGCCGGCTCGCTGATCGGTGGCATTGCCGAAACCCAGGAAGTCCTGGATTTCTGCGCCGAGCATGGCATTACCTGCGACATCGAAATGCTCGATATCCGCCAGATCAACGAGGCCTACACCCGCATGATCGCCGGTGACGTGAAGTACCGCTTTGTCATCGACATGGCGACCCTGAAAGCCTGATCAGGCTTTCGCGCCCAACTCCGCAGACAGCCGGGCTGCGACCTGTTTGATCACAGGGATCAGCTCGGCCATTTTCTCCAGTGGCATGTAGGGCACGGTACTGGCGATGCTGATGCCGGCGACAATACGCCGGCTGGCATCGCGCACCGGTGCCGCCACGCAACGGATCGACGGTTCGTTGTCTTCCAGATCGAACGCATACCCTCCCGCCACGTATTCACGCATGCGCTGCTCGAACTGCGCCCAGGATTGCTCCGGGTGCTGCGGCCACTGCTGGCTCTTGCCGCCCTGCGGAAAACTGGCCTGGTACAGGCGCTGCCACTCCTCGGCGGTGTCATCCAGCAACATCGCCTTGCCGACCCCGGTCCGCGCCAACGGCATGCGATGGCCCACCCGCGAGCGCATTTCCGGGCCGTAGCGGCCAGGGTTCTTGTGCAGGTAGAGCACGTCGTCGTCTTCACGGATGGCCAAGTGAATGGTGTCACCGGTGAGGGCCGACAGTTCGTCCAGGTAAGGCACGGCCAGGCTGACCAACGGCAACTCTTCGCGCGCCTGGAACCCCAGCTCGATCAGCTTCGGCCCCAGCAGGTAACCCACTTGCGGCACCACGCGCAGGTAACGCTCGTCCACCAGGCAACTGGCCAGGCGGTGCGTGGTGCTGCGGGTGGTGCCGATGCGCTTGGCGATCTCCTTGAGATCCCGTGCACCCGCGGCCACCGCTTGCACGACGCCCAGGCCACGCAGCAGGGTCTGGGTGCCGGTGGGGGCGGCGTCTTTGACGGGGGTGTGGGCGGTTTCCTGCATATCGGGCCTATTGGGAAGTACGAAAACGGCGCCATTATGGCAAATGCTGAACGCGAACACAGCGTCGATCCAAGTGTGGTAGGGGACTTGCCCGAATGCCGTTCAGTTAAGGCTTTTTTGTAGGAGCGAGCTTGCTCGCGAAGAACTCACAGGCGCCGCGTTGATTCAGGAAACACGCGTAGTCTCGTGGGCTCGGAGATGTGTATAAGAGACAGGAGTGAGTGTGTACCCTCGCCACAACACGCCGGCTCCTGCGGTTGATGCGTCAGAACGTCTGCCCCAGGTTCAAGTAAACCGCCTGCTGACTATCATCATTGAACCCATAGCTGAAGTTCAGTGGCCCCAATGGCGTATCAAACCCGAGGAAAATACTCGCGGCATTGATATAGCCGCTGTCGAATTCATTGTCGTTGTTCCACGCCCGGCCCCGTTCCAGGGAGGCGCCCAGGTATAGCGGGAAATCCAGTGGCAGGTATGAGCGCGGCGTCAGGCGGCGGTAGTACACCGCCCGCATCAAGCTGATGTTCTGCCCCGAAATCGCATCCTGGCGAAAGCCCGACAATTGCCGCGCCCCGCCGAGCAGAAAGCTGGAAATCACCACATCCGAGTTATCCAGGGTCCGCCCGTAGCGCCCGCCCAGCACCAGGGTGTCGGGGCCGCTGCTCATGGCCTTGTCCAGCTTGAATTCCCATTGCCGGTACCGCTGGTCCGAGCCCAGCCCCGGCTCGAATTCCCGGAATGCCAGGCCGATGTCTTCACCGCTGTGCGGGAAGTACACGTTGTCGAGGGAGTCGAAGGAGTACTTCAACTCATAGAAGCCTTCGCTGAAGCTCACGCTCGGCAGGTCTCGGTCGCCGATGCGCACATCGGCCTTGCCCCAGGCCTCGCCGACACCGAAGCGGATCTCACCGCTGTTGCCGATCTGCCGCCCGACATTCAACCCGAAACCATAGCGTTCCAGGCGGTATTCGGAGATGGGGTCGTTGTCCAGGATCAGCTCGACGTTCTGCGCCTGGGCACTCAGATAGGGGGCGACGAAGTAACGTGAACCGGTGTCCATCGGCTGGTAGAACTCGCTGTACAGTTCCTGCCGGTCGCCGATCTGCACCCGCGTCAGCCATTCTGCGCCGAGGCGGTTGATGCCGTTCATACGGTAGCTGGCGCCGAGGTTGAAAGCGCTGTCGCCGCGCATGTCGTCCGATAGGTTCAGGCCCAGGCGCAGGTAATCGGTGCCGCTGCGTTTGCCGCGCGCGCTGATCACCAGGGTATTGTCGTGGCCTTTCTTGACCACGCGGTATTGCACCTGCTCGAAGTAGTCCAGGCCGTACAAGGTGCCCATGTCCGTTTGCAGGCGGCCCAGGTTCAGCGGCTCACCCAGGGGTTGGCGGATGTAGTAGCGGATCACGTCGTCGCTGACTTTCGAGTCGTTCTCCACCGTGATGGCGGTGATCACCGGCGTGCGTTCGCCCGGAGTGCGCGCAGCGACCAGTTCCGGGTCGATCGGTTCGGCAGGGCGCAGGTGGGCCAGGCGCACGTCGAGGGCGCGGGTGGCGCGGTAGCCGGCGTCGATCATGTCCTTGGCGCGGCCGAAGTCCGTCACGCCGTAGGCGGCCAGTGGTGGTTGGATCAGCACATCCTTGGGGTGCAGGGCCTTGAGTTGTTCTTCGGAGTTACGTCGGGTCATCAGGGTGATGGACTGGTTGAGCACATCCACCACCGTGGCCAGTTGCTTGCGCGAGCGCAGCGGCGTGCCGATGTCGACCACGATGGCGATGTCGACACCCATCTCCCGCGCCACGTCCAGGGGGATGTTGTCGGTCATGCCGCCGTCCACCAGCAGCCGGCCATCCAACTCGACCGGGGCGAATACGGCCGGGATCGACATGCTGGCGCGGATCACCTGGGGCAGGTGGCCCTTGCGGAACACCACTTTTTCGCCAGTGGTGATGTCCGTGGCTACGGCGCGGAACGGGATGGGGAGCTTGTCGAAATTGCGGATGTTACTGGTGTGGGCAAACATGCTTTCCAGCAGCAGCGCCAGGTTCTGTCCCTGGATCACCCCGAGGGGCAGGCCCAGGCTGCCGTCATCGCGGAAACTGAGCTTCTGCTTGACCAGGAAGTCCCGGTCATCCTGCTTGCGCCGGAACGGCACATCCTCGCGAGGCGGCGCGTCGGAGAGGGCTTGCTGCCAGTCGATGCCCAGTGCCAGTTTTTCCAGTTCGTCGATCTTGTAACCCGACGCATACAGCCCACCGATCACCGCCCCCATGCTGGTACCCGCAATCGCATCGATATGAATCCCCTGTTCCTCCAGGGCCTTGAGCACGCCGATATGGGCCAGGCCGCGCGCGGCGCCACCGGACAGTACCAGGCCGATTTTCGGGCGCGGCGCGTCGGCGGCGTGGGCGAGGAGGGGGAGAAGGCACAGGAACAGGCAGGACAGCAGGCGGCGCATCATGAATCTCGAGGCTGGGCGATAAAGGCCGGTATTATAGCCACTCGACCCTCCGAGCCCGTTACGCCAGGAACCTGTCAAGTTATGTCCGTCAGCAAACCCGAAATCGTCATCACCTACTGCACCCAGTGCCAATGGCTGCTTCGCGCCGCATGGCTGGCCCAGGAGCTGCTGAGCACCTTTGCCGATGACCTGGGCAAAGTGTCGCTGGCGCCCGCCACGGGAGGGGCGTTTCGCATCACCTGCGACGGCGTGCAGATCTGGGAGCGCAAGGCCGATGGCGGCTTCCCGGAGGCCAAGGTACTCAAGCAGCGTGTGCGCGACCAGATCGACCCGCAGCGTGACCTGGGGCACAACGATCGTACGCAGTAAGGGTCACCGTCCTGGCAGGATAGTGACCCACTGCCGCGTGCCTACTTGGCAGCCATCTGGTTCTTGATGAAGCCCACGATCCACGTCAGCACCAGGCCACCGATGCCACCGCCGACAATATTGCTGCCGACCGCCGCCACATCCAGTGCTTCGCCACCGGAGGTGCCCGTCAGTACGGAGGCCAACTGGCCCAGCATCAGGCCGCCGACTCCGCCAAGAAGGGTATTGAGCCCGGTGCCCAGGCTCTGCTTGGTCATGCCGGCCAGATTACCGCCGACGGCACCGCTGATGATCTGAACCAGCAAGCTGATGAGTGTTTCCATGATGCAGCTCCTGCATAGCGTTAATGGCGTGACCACTCGCTTGCAGCAACTTCAAAGGGCATGGCTGTCGTCGAGGAGTCTTTAATCCGTTGAACGACGACAGACTGTTGCGGATGGGCAAAGTATAGATCAGGCCGTCGCTGCCGGCTGTTTGGCCTGGCTGGCACTGCCCATCAGGCCGGAGAGGACGATGGCGACAATGATCAGCGCGCCGCCCAGCAGCATGCGCAAGGTCGGGGTTTCGGCGAACAGCAGCCACGCCACCGTGATGCCATAGACCGGTTCCATGGCGAACACCACCGAGGCGGTGCGCGCCTTGATCACCGCGAGGCTGGCGACAAACAGGCTGTGGGCCAACCCGGTACAGAACACCCCAAGCAGCCCGATCCACAGCCAGTCCATGGCCCGCACATCCGCCAGCCCTGGTGCCGCCACGGGCAACAGGCACACGGCGACCACCACGTTCTGGCACAGCGCCGCCTGTACCGCCGGAATCCGTCCGGAGCTGGCGCGGTTGTTCAGCGACAGCAAGGAAAACAGCAGCCCCGAGACAATCCCCCACAGCAGGCCGCCCGTGGCTTCGCTGGCGAGGTTGAAGTCTGGCGTGACCAGCACCAGGCCGACGGTCACCAGCGCGACCAGCAGCACTTCATTGGCGCGGATCCGCTCGCGGAAGATCAGGCCCTCGAGGATCACGGTGAACGCCGGGAATGCGGTAAACCCCAGGGTTGCCACCGCGACGCCAGCAACCTTGACCGCCATGAAGAACGTCACCCAATGTGCGGCCAGCAACACGCCACTGACCAGCAGCCGGCGCCAGTCGCGCATTTGCAACGTCTTCCAGGGGGCGTTGCTGGCGAAGCGCGCGAAGACCGCCAGGGCCAACACCGCAAACGCGGCGCGGCCGAACACGATGATGGCCGGCGAGGCGGCCGCCAGCTTGCCGAATACGCCGGTGAGGCCAAACATCAGTGCGCCGATATGCAGGGCGCCGAGGGCTGAACGGGGAGTCATTGCGATCCTTGAACCAACGGGGTGACAGGATCGCAGTCTAGAGGGTGGACGGTGTGGGTGTCTGTCGTGCGGCTCGCGATTTTTAGCGCAGGACTCGCGTGTGCACCGAACGCCGCAAGGCGCCGGGGGAGGCGCCGAACTCACGCAACATTGCCGCGGCAAACGCACTCTGCGAGGCATAGCCGACGCGTGCGGCGATCTCGCCGATGGGCAGCGGGGTGTCGCGCAGCAGGCCCAGTGCCCTGTGCAGGCGACGGCTGCGGATATAGTCCATGGGCGTCTGCCCGCACTCGGCCATGAATCGCGCATGCAGGCGCGCCACCGAGAGGTCGGCGATGCGCGCCAGGTCAGCGACCTGCAGGGGATGGGCGGCGTGCCGCTCGATATGGGCATTGAACGCGGCGTAGGGCAGGCGCCGGCCCGGCGTGAGGGGCGCCTGCGGATGATTGAGGCTGGCGAGTAGCAACACCGCGCCTTGCTGGGCGATCAGCGGGTCACTCACCGGGCTGTGCGCCAGCCATTGCACCAACTGGTGTTGCCGGGTATCCAGGGTCAGGCGGGCCGGTTGATCGAGCAGGCGGCGGCTGGCATCGGCATGCTCGCCCAACGATTGCAGCACCCAGTGTTCGGTGGGCACGTCGAGCACCAGGCAGCGGCTGCCATCGCGGCTGCCGCAGGCGTGATGCGCAGAGAAGGGCAGCACCATCACACTGCTCTCATGCACCTGGCTGCCACGGCCATCGACTTCCAGGTCCAAATGGCCGGACAGGCCGAACACCAGCTGCGCGTGGTCATGGCTGTGGGCAATGGGCGCTTCGAGGTAGTGGCGGAGCGTGAGGGACGGTTGCATCGCGGTCTCCTGGGCAGCAGGGCGCCAGTCTACAACGCTTCGCCCTCGGTGGGCGCTGTCATCAGACTGACGCACAGCTGTCATGGGCTATTCACCGCCTGGGCGCAAGCTCGCAAAAACAGCGTCGAGGGATGCCCATGACCAGTGCCGAGTTCACCCCGCCCAGCCGTAAGCAGCGCGTGCGTACCCTGTGGATTTCCGATGTGCACCTGGGCACCCGGGATTGCCAGGCCGAACACCTGTCGCAGTTTCTCAAGGGGTACCATGCCGACAAGGTCTACCTGGTCGGCGATATCATCGACGGCTGGAAGCTGCGTGGCGGCATGTATTGGCCCCAGGCCCACACCAACGTGATCCGCCGCTTGCTGACCATGGCCAAGCGCGGCACCGAGGTGATCTACGTCACCGGCAACCACGATGAGTTCCTGCGTCGCTATTCCACGCTGATCCTGGGCAACATCCAACTGGTGGACGAGGCCGTGCATGTCACCGCCGATGGCCGGCACTTGCTGGTGATCCATGGCGACCAGTTCGATGTGATCACCCGCTATCACCGTTGGCTGGCGTTCCTCGGCGACTCGGCCTACGAGTTCACGCTGACGTTGAACCGTTGGCTCAATCATTGGCGCGCGCGGTATGGCTACGGCTACTGGTCGCTGTCAGCGTACCTGAAGCACAAGGTGAAAACCGCCGTGAGCTTTATCAGCGACTTTGAAGAAGCCATCGCCCATGAAGTGACCAAGCGTGAACTGCACGGCGTGGTGTGCGGGCATATCCATCACGCGGAAATTCGCAAGGTGGGTGAGGTCGATTACCTCAACTGCGGGGATTGGGTGGAGTCGTGCACGGCGTTGATCGAACACTGGGATGGGCATATCGAGTTGTATCGGTTGGCCGATGCGCAGGCCAAAGAGGCACAGCTCAAGGCCGAGATGATCACCAACTGAAGGCCAACCACAGTCCAGATGTGGGAGCGAGCTTGCTCGCGAAAAACGTCAACGATAACGCGTGCAGCCTGAATAGGCGCGGTGCTTATGAGTTCTTCGCGAGCAAGCTCGCTCCTACAATTGGTTTTGTGTTTCTTCAGTTGGAGACGTCGGCAATGGCTTCGGCCAGGAGCGTCAGGCGTGTCGCGTCAATACCCGCCACGTTAGCCCGCCCCGAACTGACCATATACACGCTGTGCTTCTCGCGCAGTTGCTTCACCTGCTCGGCACTCAAACCGGTGTAGGAAAACATCCCGCGTTGTGCGCCGATGTGCGCGAACCGCTCCGACAAACCGTGAGGCGCCAACGCCTCCACCAGTCCGCAACGCAACTGCGCGATGCGTGAACGCATGGCTTCGACTTCGCCGCTCCACAGCGTCTTCAGCTCGGCATCGCCGAGGATGGTCGCGACCACCGCCGCCCCATGATCCGGTGGGGTCGACCACAGGTTACGGGCGATGTTCGCTAACTGGCTGCGCACGTCGGTCAGCTTCTCGGCATCCGCCGCACACACAATCAACGCGCCGACACGGTCACTGTACAGGCCGAAGTTCTTCGAACAGGAACTGGTGACCAGCACCTCTGGCAACTCGGTCGCCATTAGCCGTACCGCCCAGGCGTCCTGTTCCAGGCCGTCGCCGAAGCCCTGGTAGGCAAAATCGATCAACGGCAGCAACCGGCGCTCGCGCACGATCTCCAGCACCTGGCGCCAGTCCGCCTGGGACAGGTCGAAGCCGGTCGGGTTATGGCAGCAGGCGTGCAGCAACACCACATCGCCCTCGGGCACGGTGGACAGGGTGGCGAGCATTGCCGCCACATCCAGCCGGTTGTCCGCCCCCACGTAAGGGTAATGGCTGACCTTGAGCCCGGCCTTGGCGAAGATGGTTTCGTGGATCGGCCAGGTCGGGTTGCTCAGCCATACGCCACGGCCGGGCAGGCTGTGGGCGATAAAGTCGGCGCTCAGGCGCAGGGCGCCGGTGCCGCCTGGGGTCTGGGTGGCGCCGGCACGGCCTTCGCGCAGCAGCGCCGAGTCGGTGCCCAGTACCAGCTCACTGATCAATGTGCCAAAGGCCGCATTGCCGTGGCCGCCGATATAGGTCTTGGTGGTCTGGGTGTCGACCAGGCGCTGTTCCGCGCGTTTCACCGAATGGGGAATCGGCGTCAGGCCCTGGTCGTCCTTGTACACGCCCACGCCGAGGTCGAACTTGTTCGGGTTGGAGTCTTGGGCGTACAGGTCCATCAGCCCGAGAATCGGGTCGCCGGGCACGCGACCAATGGCATCGAAATGCATTACTTGCGGCCCTCGGCGTTCTTGGCCACTTCGTCGGTACGCGCGGCCATGATGAAGTCGTTGCGGTGCAGGCCCTTGATGGAGTGGCTCCACCAGGTCACGGTGACTTTGCCCCATTCGGTGAGCAGGCCTGGGTGATGGCCTTCGGCTTCGGAGATTTCACCCATGGCGTTGGTAAAGGCCAGGGCGAACTTGAAGTTCTTGAACAGGAAGACCTTTTCCAGTTGCATCACGCCATCGCGTACTTCGATATTCCAGTCGGGAATCTGCTTGAGCAGCGCCGGCAGTTCTTCATCGCTGACTTGTGGAGCATCGGCACGGCAGGCTTCGCAGTGGGCTTGGTTCAAGGTAGTCATGGGGGTGTCCTGAATTCGAGTGTCTGGAAACGGTCGTCAGTGGCGTTACCCTAAAGCAACGCGGGGCCAGGGAACAGACTCACCTGGCCGCAAAACCTGAGGTTCACGCTGCTTTGGGTTTTGGCGGAAATTTCGGGGCGTGCAAGCCTAACTGCATACCGCGCTCAACCATGCCCATGATGTCTTCCTGCGCGACTTCGAACAGGCGCTTGAGGTTGGGCAGGACAAAGTACAGCGGTTGCAGGATATCGATACGATACGGCGTGCGCATTGCCTCCAGTGGGTCGAAGGCTTGGTGCTCAGGCTCGGACGACAGGCTGTACACCGTCTCTTTGGGCGACGACAGAATGCCACCACCGTAGATGCGCCGACCTTCAGGGGTATCCACCAGGCCGAACTCGATGGTCATCCAGTAGAGGCGCGCGAGGTACACCCGTTGCTCCTTGGTGGCTGCCAGGCCGAGCTTGCCGTAGGTGTGGGTGAATTCGGCGAACCAGGGGTTGGTCAGCAGCGGGCAGTGACCAAAGATCTCATGGAAAATATCCGGCTCTTGCAGGTAGTCCAGTTCTTCGCGGGTGCGAATAAAGGTCGCCACGGGAAACTGCTTGTTGGCGAGCAATTCGAAAAAGGTCTGGAAGGGGATCAGCGCCGGTACCCGGGCAACTTGCCAGCCCGTGGTGTCGGCCAGCACCTGGTTGATTTCGCTCAACTGTGGAATGCGGTCCAGGGGCAGGCCGAGCTTGTCGATGCCGTCCAGGTATTCCTGGCAGGCGCGACCCTCGATCACTTTCAATTGACGGGTGATCAGAGTGTTCCACACCGCGTGTTCTTCCGGCGGGTAGTGGATAAAACCTTGCGCATCGGGCTCGCGGGCCACGTAGTGCGTCTGCTTCATACGGCTCTCCTGCTAGGCATTCGTTCTTGTTATGTCCTGCGATGACCCTATTGATACCCCGACTGGGGCGCGATTCCACCTGCCGCTCAGGTGTGTTCGTAGGAAAAATTACCGTTTTTCGTAAAATTTTCGTTACGACCCTGGGTATTCTGGCGTCACCACGCTGTGAAAAGCGCGGCGACTGTCACATAATCTTGACGACTATCTGCGCCCAGCGACAAAAAGACGCAGCGCCTACCGACCTTTCGAGCCTTTCCATGCGTATCAAAGTGCATTGCCAGAACCGCATCGGCATCCTGCGGGACATCCTCAACCTGCTGGTGGAGTACGGCGTCAACGTCGCCAAGGGCGAGGTCGGTGGCGAGCACGGCAATGCCATCTACCTGTACTGCCCGAACCTGGTGAACATGCAGTTCCAGGCATTGCGTCCGCAGTTCGAGGCGATTGCCGGGGTGTTTGGCGTAAAGAGGGTAGGGCTGATGCCCAGCGAGCGCCGGCATATGGAGCTCAATGCGCTGCTTGGTGCCCTGGAGTTTCCGGTGTTGTCCATCGACATGGGCGGCTCCATCGTTGCCGCCAACCGTGCCGCGGCGCAGTTGCTTGGCGTGCGGGTGGACGAGGTGCCGGGGATTCCGCTGTCGCGCTATGCCGAGGATTTCGATTTGCCGGAACTGGTGCGCGCCAGCAAGTCGCGGATCAATGGCCTGCGGGTCAAGGTCAAGGGTGACGTGTTCCTGGCGGATATCGCGCCGCTGCAATCCTCCGAGCACGATGACAGCGAAGCGATGGCGGGCGCCGTGTTGACCCTGCATCGCGCCGATCGCGTCGGTGAGCGCATCTACAACGTGCGCAAGCAAGAGTTGCGTGGCTTCGACAGTATCTTCCAAAGCTCCAAGGTCATGGCTGCCGTGGTCCGCGAAGCGCGGCGCATGGCACCGCTGGATGCGCCGCTATTAATAGAAGGCGAAACCGGCACGGGTAAAGAGTTGCTGGCGCGTGCCTGTCACCTGGCCAGCCCACGCGGGCAGTCGCCGTTGATGGCGCTCAACTGCGCCGGCCTGCCTGAATCGATGGCCGAGACCGAGCTGTTTGGCTATGGCCCAGGCGCTTTTGAAGGCGCGCGGGCCGAAGGCAAGCTCGGGCTGCTGGAACTGACAGCGGGCGGTACGCTGTTTCTCGATGGTGTCGGGGAAATGAGCGCGCGCTTGCAGGTGAAATTGCTGCGCTTTTTGCAGGACGGCTGCTTTCGGCGTGTCGGCAGCGATGAAGAGGTGTACCTGGATGTGCGGGTGATCTGCGCCACCCAGGTGGATTTGTCCGAGCTGTGCGCCCGTGGTGAATTCCGCCAGGATCTCTACCATCGCCTCAACGTGCTGTCCCTGCATATCCCACCGTTGCGTGAATGCCTTGATGGCCTGGCGCCGTTGGTGGAGCACTTTCTCGACCAGGCCAGCCGCCAGATCGGCTGCCCGCTGCCCAAGCTGGCGCCCGCCGCGATGGAGCGCCTGAGCCACTACCACTGGCCAGGTAACGTGCGGCAGTTGGAAAACGTGTTGTTCCAGGCGGTGTCGTTGTGCGACGGCGGCACGGTCAAGGCCGAGCATATCCGGCTGCCGGACTATGGCGTGCGTCAGCCGCTTGGCGATTTCTCGCTGGAGGGTGGTTTGGAGGCGATCGTCGGACGCTTCGAGAAGGCAGTGCTGGAAAGCCTGTACGCCGAGCACCCTAGCAGTCGACTGCTGGGTAAGCGCTTGGGCGTGTCTCACACCACCATCGCCAATAAATTGCGCGATTACGAAATCCTCAAGGTCGACAAATAACCCGTGTGGGAGGGGGCAACCCCTCCCACATTTAATCCGTGGCGTTGCCGTAAGCGGCATAAGTCCGCCGTTTTTTCGACTCCCGCCGGGACGTCATTTATTCACGCCCGCCGCCAAACCCCCGCCCCGCCTGCACTTCTCCCGCTTTTCAAAAGTTGGTTCGCAAATTGCTTAAGCCTCATCAGTACAGCGGTGGGCGGCAAGCGTCCGTCAGAAAGAGGATAGAGCGTGGACAAGTACCTTTATGTGGCAATGACCGGCGCCAGCCAGAATGCTCTGGCGCAGAAGGCCCATGCCAACAATCTGGCGAACATTTCCACCAACGGCTTCCAGCGTGACCTGGAGCAGGCCCGTTCGATGCCGGTGTTCGGTGACAGCTTTCCGGCGCGGGCCTTTGCCATGACCGAGCGGCCAGCCACCGACTTCTCGCCGGGCGCCATGATCGAAACCGGTCGTGACCTGGATGTGGCGGTCAGCGGTGACGGCTGGATGGCGGTGCAAACGCCTGACGGTGGCGAAGCCTACGTGCGCAGCGCCAGCATGAATGTGGATGCGCTGGGCGTGCTGCGGGCCGGCAACGGTATGCCGATCATGGGCAACGGTGGCCCGATTGCCGTGCCGCCCCAGCAGAAAATCGAAGTGGGCGCCGACGGCACCGTCAGCATCCGCGCCATGGGCGAAGGCCCACGGGTGATGGCGGAAGTGGACCGCATCAAGCTGGTCCAGCCGGACCTCAAGAACATGACCAAAGGCCTCGACGGCACCATCCACACCAAGGATGGCCAGCCGGCCCAGGCCGATGCGAGCGTCAAGCTGACCTCGGGCTTCCTGCAAGCGAGCAACGTCAACGCGGTGGAAGAAATGACTGCGGTGCTGGCGCTTTCCAAGCAATTCGAGCTGCACATCAAGATGATGAACAGCGCCAAAGAAGACGACCAGGCCATGACCCGCGTTCTGGCGATGAGCTGATAGCGGCATCACCCACACTAATTTTGCAGCACAGCGCCAACAAACAGGCGCACGAAGGAGAACAGCATGCTTCCGGCTCTATGGGTTGCCAAAACAGGCCTGTCCGCCCAGGACACCAACCTGACCACCATTTCCAACAACCTGGCAAACGTGTCGACCACGGGCTTCAAGCGTGATCGCGCCGAGTTCCAGGACCTGCTCTACCAGATCAAGAAGCAGCCTGGCGCCCAGTCGACCCAGGACAGCGAACTGCCGTCGGGCCTGCAACTGGGTACCGGTGTGCAGATCGTCGGCACCCAAAAGAACTTCAGCGCCGGTAACTTGCAGCAAACCGGCCAGCCGCTGGACATGGCGATCAACGGCAAAGGGTTTTTCCAGATCCTGCAGCCGGACGGCACCACCACCTACACCCGAGACGGCACGTTCCACCTGGACGCCAATGGCCAGGTCGTCACCGCCAACGGTTTTGCCCTGGAACCGGCGATTGTCGTGCCCGCCAACGCCCAAACGTTCACCGTCGGTAACGACGGCACCGTGTCCATTACGGTGGCGGGTAACCCGGCGTCGCAAGTGATCGGCAACCTGCAAACCGCCGACTTCATCAACCCGGCCGGCCTGCAAGCCATTGGTAACAACCTGTTCCTGGAAACCGCCTCCAGCGGCGCGCCGCAAATCGGCACCCCTGGCCTGAACGGTTTCGGCACCACGCTGCAAAGCACCCTGGAAACCTCCAACGTCAGCACGGTTGAAGAGATGGTCAACATGATCACCACTCAGCGCGCCTACGAGATGAACTCCAAGGTGATTTCCACCGCTGACCAGATGCTTTCGTTCGTTACGCAGAATCTGTAATCAAGTCTATGGGGCGCTCCTGAGAGCGCCTGCAACACCGTGAGGTTAGGGTCATGAATCGCTATGTTTCCGTTCTGGCATTGAGTGGGATTGCCGTGCTCGCGGGCTGTGTCGCCCCGACGCCAAAACCCAATGACCCGTACTACGCGCCGGTGTTGCCACGCACGCCGCTGCCGGCTGCGGCCAACAATGGCTCGATCTACCAGGCCGGTTTCGAACAGAACCTGTACAGCGACCGCAAGGCGTTCCGGGTCGGTGACATCATCACCATCACCCTCAACGAGAAGACCACGGCCAGCAAGAATGCCAACTCGCAGGTGGGCAAGACCAGCAAGACCGGCATTGGCCTGACTTCGTTGTTTGGTGCTGTACCGAACACCAATAACCCCCTGGGCAGCGGTGACTTGAGCCTGAGCGCAGGCTACAGCGGTGACCGCGCCACCAACGGCAAGAGTTCGGCGGGGCAGGGCAACAGCCTGACCGGTTCGATCACCGTGACCGTGGCCGATGTATTGCCCAACGGCATCATCGCAGTACGCGGTGAAAAGTGGATGACCCTCAACACCGGCGACGAGCTGGTGCGCATTGCCGGCATGGTCCGCGCCGATGATATTTCCACCGACAACACCGTGCCGTCGACACGGATTGCCGATGCGCGCATTACCTACTCGGGTACGGGTTCGTTTGCTGATGCGAGTCAGCCGGGCTGGTTCGACCGTTTCTTCCTTAGCCCGCTGTTCCCTTTCTAGGTGGCCACTTTGAACGTCAAACAGCTGATGGCAGCGGCACTGTTGTTATGCCTGAGCGCAGTCGCCCAGGCCGAGCGCCTGAAAGACATCGCCAGCATTTCCGGCGTGCGTTCCAACCAGTTGATCGGCTACGGCCTGGTGGTGGGGCTCAATGGTACGGGTGACCAGACCACCCAGACCCCATTCACCTTGCAGACCTTCAACAACATGCTCTCGCAGTTCGGCATCAAGGTGCCGGCGGGTTCGGGCAACGTGCAGTTGAAAAACGTCGCGGCGGTGTCGATCAGCGCCGACTTGCCAGCGTTCTCCAAGCCAGGCCAGGTGGTGGACATTACCGTGTCGTCCATTGGTAACTCGAAAAGCCTGCGGGGCGGCACCTTGCTGATGACCCCCCTCAAGGGTATCGACGGCAACGTCTACGCCATCGCCCAGGGCAACCTGGTGGTTGGCGGTTTCGACGCCGAGGGGCGTGATGGTTCGAAGATTACGGTGAACGTGCCATCGGCCGGTCGCATCCCCGGCGGCGCCACGGTTGAGCGCACCGTGCCCAGTGGTTTCAACCAAGGCAACAGCCTGACCTTGAACCTCAACCGCTCCGACTTCACCACCGCCAAGCGCGTGGTCGACAAGATCAACGACATGCTTGGCCCTGGCGTCGCCCAGGCGATCGATGGCGGTTCGATTCGTGTCACTGCGCCGCTCGATCCGAGCCAGCGCGTCGACTACCTGTCGATCCTGGAAAACCTTGAGGTCGACCCCGGCCAGGCCGTGGCCAAGGTCATCATCAACTCGCGTACCGGTACGATTGTGATCGGCCAGAACGTCAAGGTTTCGCCAGCGGCCGTGACCCACGGCAGCCTGACCGTGACCATCACCGAAGACCCGATCGTCAGCCAGCCTGGGCCGCTGTCCAACGGCCAGACCGCCGTGGTGCCGCGCTCCCGTGTCAACGCTCAGCAAGAAGCCAAGCCGATGTTCAAGTTCGGCCCTGGTACGACCCTGGATGAGATTGTCCGCGCGGTGAACCAGGTGGGCGCAGCGCCCGGCGACTTGATGGCGATCCTCGAAGCTTTGAAACAGGCCGGCGCCTTGCAAGCCGACCTGATCGTGATCTGAGGCCATGGCCATGGATATGCGCAAAAGCGGGCTGACCAGCACGGCGGACTCGGGCTCTTACTCCGACCTGAACCGGCTTAACCAGCTCAAGGTCGGTGCTGACAAGAACAGCGAAGGCAACATGCGCAAGGTGGCGCAGGAGTTCGAGTCGTTGTTCTTGAGCGAGATGCTCAAGTCCATGCGCTCGGCCACCGAGGCCCTGGGCAAGGACAACCCGCTGAACACTCCGGCCGCCAAGCAATACCAGGAAATGTACGACCAGCAGTTGGCGGTCTCCATGTCCCGCGAAGGTGGCGGTATCGGCCTGGCCGACGTGCTGATGCGCCAGATGCAGAAGAACAAACCGGTGGACGCCCAGGCGGCCACCTTGCAGGGGCCGGCGGCGGCAGACGCGGCGAAGAAGGTCGATGTGCCGACGGAAATCGCCGCTGGCACCAAGGCCGATGGCCCGCTGGGTCGCTCCAATGGCCAGCGTCCGCTGTGGGCGTACCGCGTGGCGGTGCCCGAGGGCGCCAGCGCCCACGCCCACGATATGGCGCTGATGAACCAGCGTCGTATTGCCCTGCCAAGCAAGCTGACCGACCGCCTGCTCGCTGGCATCGTGCCGACCGCGCCGGTCGCGATCGATGCTAAAAACGCACCGCTGCGTAACAGTGCCGCCGACGACAGCGTGGTCAACAGCACCGCGCGCACGTTTGCCGTACCGAGCGGACGCATGCAGGTCTACGGTCGCGCCGTGGCCCAGCCACCGTTGGCGCCGGCGAAGAAAGCCTTCAGTTCCCAGGATGAATTCGTCGCCACCATGTTGCCGATGGCCAAGGCCGCGGCAGCACGTATCGGCGTCGATCCAAAGTACTTGGTGGCCCAGGCCGCCCTGGAAACCGGCTGGGGCAAATCGGTGATGCGCGCCGAGGACGGCAGCAGCAGCCACAACCTGTTCGGCATCAAGGCCGGCAAGAGTTGGCAGGGCGGCCAGGCCCGCGCGATCACCAGCGAGTTTCGTGATGGGGCGATGGTCAAGGAGACGGCGCAGTTCCGTTCCTACGACTCCTACCAGGACAGCTTCCATGACCTGGTGACGTTGCTGCAAAGCAATGATCGCTATAAAGAAGTTGTGAAATCGGCCGATAACCCCGAACAGTTTGTACGCGAGTTGCAAAAAGCCGGATACGCAACCGACCCGGCCTATGCCAGCAAGATTTCGCAGATCGCCAAAACGATGGACAGTTACCAGAATTACGCTGCCGCGGGCGCGACCACTCATTTATAAGGTCTGAACCACCATGAGTTTGCTCAATATCGGGATGTCGGGGCTTAACGCCGCTCAAGGATCGTTGTCGGTCTTGAGTAACAACATCGCCAACGCCAACACCTCGGGCTATTCGCGTCAGCAGACCACCCAGAACGCGAACGCGTCGAACCCCTACGGCGGCGTATACATCGGTAGCGGCACCACCCTGGCCGATGTGCGCCGGGTATATAACGAATTCCTGGACGCGGCTTACCAGAACAGCACGGCACTCAATAACGATGCCAAGGCCTATTCGAGCCAGGCGAGCGCCATCGACAAGACCTTGTCGGACAAGACCACCGGCATGTCCTCGGTGCTGGGGGCGTTCTTCTCCGCCGTGCAGACCGCCGCGTCCAACCCCAGCGACGTTTCTGCCCGACAAGTGCTGTTGACCAGCGCCCAGACCCTGAGCAACCGTTTCAACGCGATCTCCGGCCAGCTCAACCAGCAGAAAGAATCGATCAACGGCCAGTTGGGCACCATGAGCGATCAGGTCAACCAATTGACCTCGTCGATCGCCTCGCTCAACAAGCAGATCACCCAGGCCCAAGGCTCAACCACCACGGCGCCGGCCAACCTGCTGGATGCGCGTAACGAAGCGGTACGTTCGCTCAATGAGTTGGTGGGGGTCACCGCCAGCGAAAAGAACGGGATATTCAGCGTCAGTACCGGCACCGGGCAGTCCCTGGTGTTGGGCGACCAGTCCAGCACCATTTCGGCAGTGCCGAGCCAAAACGACCCGAGCCAGTACACCATCCAGCTCAATGCGGGTGGCGGAACCTCGATCGACCTGGGCAATGTGCTCAGTGGCGGTAGCATCGGTGGCCTGTTGCGTTATCGCAGTGACGCCTTGATGCCGGCCATCAATGATTTGGGGCGTATCGCCATTGCCACCGCCGATACCGTCAACAGCCAGCTCGGCCAAGGCCTGGATTTGAACGGCGACTTCGGCGTGTCCCTGTTCAAGGACGTCAACAGCGCTGTCGCCATCTCGCAGCGCAGCCAAGGCGCGGCGGGAAACAGCGCCGGTTCCGGTAACCTGAATGTCAGCATCAGCGACACCAGCAAGCTGTCGACCTACGACTATAAAGTCACCTTCAGCAGTGGCAATAACTACACGGTGACGCGTTCCGACGGCAAGGCCATGGGCGCGTTTGACACCACCACCACGCCGCCGCCGGTGATTGATGGTTTTACCCTGGCCCTGGACGGCAAAGGCCCGGTGGCCGCGGGTGACACCTTCAAGGTCAGCCCGACCGCCAACGGTGCCACCGGTATCGGTACCCAACTGACCGACGCCAATAAAATCGCATTCGCCGGGCCTTTGCTGGGCGAGGGCAGCAAGACCAACCAGGGCACTGGCACCTTTACCCCGCCGAGCCTGACGGTGCCGATCGACATCGATGGCGGCGCGGCGACCGCTCAGCTGCGTACCGGGATTGAACACTCGATGCCGGTCAAGATGGTATTCGGCAAGCCGGCCACCGACGGCACTCAGCCGTACACGCTCAACGATGCCCAGGGTAACCCGATTGGTACCGGCACCATCGTTCCAGGCCAAGGCAACAAGATTACGGTCGCCGTACCGATGCGCGATGCCAGCGGGACCTTGCTCACCCCGGCACAGAGCTTCAGTTTCGATACTACGGTCGGCGGCTCGCCTGCCGACGGTGACAGCACCTCGTTCTCGTTCAACGCCGCGGGCCGCTCGGATAACCGCAATGCCCTGGCATTGCTGGACCTGCAAACCAAGGCCTCGGTCGGCCTGGCCGATGGCAGTGGCGGTGGTGTGAGCCTGGTGACGGCCAACAGCCGCCTGGTCTCGACCGTGGGTGCCAAGGCCGCTTCGGCCATTACCGACACCACGGCAACCGGCGCATTGCTCAAGGCCAACCAGGACGCGCGCAACTCGGTGTCCCAGGTCAACCTGGATGAGGAAGCGGGCGACATGATCAAGTTCCAGCAGTACTACACGGCGTCGTCGCAGATCATCAAGGCTGCGCAAGAAACCTTCAGTACATTGATCAATAGTCTTTAAGGGAGTCTGGGACGATGCGTATTTCTACTGCTCAATATTTCGAAACCAGTTCCGCCAAGTATTCGGACAACTATTCCAGCGTGGTGAAGGCTCAAGACCAGGCCAGTTCCGGTGTGCGTGTGCAAACCGCCGGGGATGATCCGGTCGCCGCCGCGCGCTTGCTGTTGCTGCAACAGCAGAAAGACATGCTGGGCCAGTTCAACGGCAATATCACCAGCCTGAAAAACTCCCTGACCAACGAAGAAAGCGTGCTCGGCGCGATCAACGATGCCTTGCAGCGCGCCACTCAGTTGGCCCTGCGTGCCGGTGGTTCGTTGAGCGACGCCGACCGTCGCTCGGTTGCCAGTGAAGTGGGGGCGATCGAGGATCAGGTCCTGGGCTTGCTCAACAGCAAGGACTCTTCCGGCAACTACCTGTTTTCCGGTTCCAAGACCCAGACCCCGCCCTACAGCCGTAACAATGATGGCACCTACAGCTATCAGGGCGACGAAACACCGCTGAGCCTGCAAGTGTCGAATACGTTGACGGTCAACGCTGGCGATACCGGCAAGACGGTTCTGGAGGGCGCTGCCAACTCCAGTCGCACCCAGGCCACGTGGCTTGCACCTGTGCCCCAGACGGTGCCGCCGACGGTCAATGACAACAAGGTTGCGCTGTCGGCCGGGCTGGTGACGTCGAGCTCCGACTACGCCAGTAAGTTCGCCGACGGCGAGCCGTACAAGCTGACCTTTACCAGCAGTACTCAATACAAGGTGTCCGATAAGAACGGCACTGACGTGACTTCGGAGATTGCCGGCAACGGTACCTTCGACGCCACCAAGGAAGGCAGCACCAGCGTGGCGCTGCGTGGGGTGAAGTTCGACATCACCATGAACCTCGGCGACGTTGCTCCGGGCGCCAACTCCGATGCGCTGGTCAAGGATCGTTCGTTCAGCCTGGAAGCCAAGCCGGATACCTTCAGTATCTCGCGCACGCCGAGCAACGCGTCCACGGCACAATTGAACAATGCCACCGTGTCCAGCCAGGCGGGCTATGCCAGCACGTTCCCGACCAACAGCGGGGCGCTGATCAAGTTCACCAGCGCCACCGCCTATGAGATGTATACCCAGCCCTACACCGCCAATAGCAGGCCCATTGCCACCGGTGATACCGGCGGCGGGACAACCTTGACCGCGGCCGGGGTGACCTTTGACATCAGCGGCGGGACGCCGCAAGCGGGCGATCAGTTTTCCGTGGGGGCCAATACCCAGAAAACCCAGAATGCGCTGGACACCCTTGGCCAATTGCGCAAGGCGCTGGAGCTGCCCGCCGACGGCAATCCGGCGGCGACCGTCAAGCTCAAGGACGTGTTGGATGCTTCCATCGCCAACCTGGCCAATTCAATGTCGCAGATCACCAACGTGCGGGGTTCCATCGGTGCGCGGGGCAACGCCCTGGACATCCAGTCTGACGAAAACACCAGTATCGGCCTGGCCAACACCAGCACCATGAGTGACCTGGCCAACATCGATATGGGCGAGGCGGCGATCAATCTGACGCTGCAGCAAACCATGTTGCAGGCCTCGCAATTGGCGTTCGTCAAAATCTCCCAGTTGAGCCTGTTCAACAAGATGTAAGCGGCGTCTAGCCAAGCGGCCCGCTCTGGAAACAGGGCGGGCCGTTTTCGTTTCTGGGGTTTAATTGTTTGAAGGTTTTGCACAAAGCACACACAATTGAGTGACCTGTGAGTCATAAAGCGCATCTTCACTGTATCGTGTGAAAAGGATAAGTCGTCACAGGGTCCTTGCGGGGCGGCTTTCAGCGAGATTTTTATGGGGTTATCCCCTTTATTGTCCAGCACTCCAGGCGTCGTCCGAGGGGTGTTCTCCAGCTATTTAGTATTGGGAAGCCACAATGATTGGCATAAAAAGCATCGCCAGTTACGTGCCGGCAGACGGGATCGATAACTACGCCCAGGGTGCCAAATTCGCCAAGGATGAAGAGTTCATCATTGGCAAGATCGGGTCGGCGTTTCTGCCGCGCAAGGAAGCTGCGCAGGAAACCTCCGACCTGTGTGTCGAGGCGGTCAACGCTTTGTTTGCCAACAACCCGGATTTGAAGCGCGAGTCCATCGACGCACTGATCGTCGTCACCCAGAACGGCGACGAAGAGGGTTTGCCCCACACCGCCGCCATCGTCCAGGACAAGCTGGGCCTGCCGACCCACGTGGCGGCCTTCGATATTTCCCTGGGCTGCTCGGGCTACGTCTACGGTATCTACGCAATGAAAGGCTTCATGGAAGCCACCGGCCTGAAAAACGGCCTGCTGGTCACGGCCGATCCGTACTCCAAGATTGTCGACCCGGAAGATCGCAACACCACCATGCTGTTCGGCGATGCCGCCACTGCCACGTGGATGGGCGAAGACGCGTCGTGGTTGCTGGGCAAGGCGAAGTTCGGCACCGACGGTTCCGGCGCGCCGCACCTGAAGGTCAGTGATGGCGTGTTCTTCATGAACGGCCGCCAGGTGTTCAACTTCGCATTGCTCAAGGTGCCGGCACACCTGCATGAGCT
Organism: Pseudomonas fluorescens; assembly: GCF_001708445.1. Lineage (NCBI taxonomy): Bacteria > Pseudomonadati > Pseudomonadota > Gammaproteobacteria > Pseudomonadales > Pseudomonadaceae > Pseudomonas > Pseudomonas fluorescens. The sequence continues at coordinate 4,709,437 of NZ_CP015637.1, read as the reverse complement.
GCTCGATGAGTCGCAGCTCAAGGCCGACGACATCGATGCGTTCTGCATTCACCAGGGCAGTGCGGCGATTGTCGATGCCGTGGCGCGGCGTTTCGAGGATGCCCCGGTGGACAAGTTCATCAAGGATATGGTCGAGACCGGTAACACCGTGTCGTCGAGTATTCCATTGCTGCTGGAGAAGCACGTGATGGACGCTACCTGGAAGCGCGTGGCCATCAGCGGTTTTGGCGTGGGCCTGTCGTGGGGCTCGGCGATTCTGCATCGTCCGTGACGCGTCGGTAGACTGAGTTCGCCGCAAAAGCAAACGCCGATGATCGAAAGATCATCGGCGTTTTTTATTTGGCGCCAAAAAAACCAGAAAATCCGGTGGGAAAAGTCAGCCTAAAGCCTTGAATTACAAGGGATGGCACGAGGCCAGTAAAAAAAATAAAAAAAAGGCTCAAGCAACCGCCTACCACGACGATAACTATTACGTAGGTTCTCAGGCCACACCCGGCGGTTGCCAGGGCCGGAAGCCGCAGTATCCATCCAACGAGGATTTCGTCATGGCTTTAACAGTAAACACCAACATTGCTTCGATCACTACCCAGGGCAACCTGAACAAAGCTGGCGGCGCCCTGGCCACTTCCATGCAGCGCCTGTCTTCCGGCCTGCGTATCAACAGCGCTAAAGACGACGCTGCCGGCTTGGGTATTGCTACTCGCATGACTAGCCAAATCAATGGCCTGGGTCAAGCAGTGAAGAACGCTAACGATGGTATCTCCATCGCGCAAACCGCTGAAGGCGCAATGCAGGCTTCGACCGACATTCTGCAAAAAATGCGTACCCTGGCTCTGTCTTCGGCTACTGGCTCCCTGAGCACCGACGACCGTAAGTCGAACAACGACGAATACCAGGCTCTGACTTCGGAACTGACCCGTATCTCGCAAACCACTACTTTCGGTGGCCAGAAACTGCTGGACGGCTCTTACGGTACCAAAGCTATCCAGGTTGGCGCCAACGCTAACGAAACCATCAACGTAAGCCTGGACAACGTTGCTGCCAACAACATCGGTTCGCAGCAGATCAACAGCCTGGGCATCACCCCTGGTGCTGGTGTTGCTGGTGGCGCAATCGCTGTGACTGGTAACGGTCAGACTACCAACGTAACCGTAGCTGCCGCTGCTTCCGCTAAAACCATCGCTGCCCAACTGAATGGCGCCGTCGGTGGCCTGAGCGCTACTGCCAGCACTGAAGCTCAGTTCGTTGTCGGCGCGGGTGCTGCTGCTGCTCCGGCTTCGTTCACCATGACCGTTGGCGGCCAAGCCACCACGTTCATCGGCGTAACCGATACCGGCAGCTTGGCTGAGCAACTGAAGTCCAACTCCGCCAAACTGGGTATCAGCGTTAACTACGATGAATCCAAAGGCACTCTGTCGGTTAAATCCGACACCGGTGAAAACCTGGCCTTCAGCGCTTCGACCGCTGCCGGTACCATCACTGTTGCGACCAAAGACGGTTCCGGTGCCTACGGTACTGCCACTGCCCTGGCTGACGGCATCATCGCTACCGGTGCTGTGAACATGAACTCCTCCAAGGGTTACTCCCTGGAAGGTGCTGGTGTGACCGGTCTCTTCGGCGCCGCTACTTCGGCTGCTTCGGCCAAGGTTACGGTTTCGCAGACTGACGTGACTGACGCCACCAAGGCCCAGAACGCAGTGTCCGTAATCGACCAGGCTATCGCTACCATCTCCAGCTCCCGTTCGGGCCTGGGTGCGGTTCAGAACCGTCTGACCAGCACTGTGGATAACCTGACCAACATTCAGAAAAACACCACGTCTGCCCGTAGTACTGTTCAGGACGTCGACTTCGCTTCCGAAGCCGCTGAACTGACCAAGCAGCAAACCCTGCAGTCGGCTTCCACCGCGATCCTGTCGCAGGCTAACCAACTGCCATCCGCTGTACTGAAGCTGCTTCAGTAATTACAGCGCTGGGTAAATGACGGGAGGGCGCGTTTACGTGCCCTTTCGTCTTTTCCAATCAGAGGAGATTGGGCATGGACATGAATGTAAAACTGAACTTGTCTTATCCGCTACAGGCCCCTCAAGGCACTGTGGCACCTGTGGTTGCTGACAAAGATAAGACTAAGGTTGAGCCGGCCGCGCCAGCCACCGGTAAGTCCCAAAAGGACGATCTGGAAAAAGCGGTCACCGATATTAAAGAATTCGTACAAGCGGCCCAGCGCAATCTGGATTTTTCCATTGACGCTTCCACCCATAGGGTTGTGGTCAAGGTCATTGCCACCGACACCGGTGAAGTGATCCGCCAGATCCCCTCGGAAACGGCCTTGAAGCTGGCGCAAAGTCTGTCCAGCGCCAGTCACGTGTTGTTTGACGACAAGGCTTGAGCTGGCATGAAACTTGTTGCTGTTACGGCTTGAAGTGTTGTTCGTCAAGATAACGGCAGCCACCGTAAAAGGAGAAAGATGATGGCGGGTACAACGATTACTGGCGTGGGGTCGGGCTTCGATACCCAGGCAATTGTAAAGTCCCTGGTAGATGCCGAGCGAGCGCCGAAACAGTCGCAGATCAATACCCAATCGCAAAAGGCAACTACCCAGCTGTCGTCGATCGGCAAGATCCAGGCTGCCCTGGACGCCTTCCGTGGTGCGCTGACCAGCATGGGCACCGACAACAGCTTCAGTGGCTTGACCGGTACCTCTTCGGATGAAAAGGTCGCCACCATGACGGCCAACCAAGGTGCGGCGAACGGCAGCTTCTCGCTGATCGTCAACCAGCTGGCCATGCCTTCGAAGCTATCGACCAAAACGTTTGCCGGTGGCCAGTCGACAGTCGTCAACGCCGGCACCACGGCGACAACGCTGACAATCACGCAGTCGGGCAAGAACTTTGATTTGAGTGTGCCGGCAGGCGCGACACTGCAACAGGTGCGTGATTCGATCAACTCCACGTTCGGCACCGCCGGCCTGAGTGCCAACATCCTCACCGACTCCACCGGTTCGCGTCTGATCCTGACCTCCACCAATAGCGGGGTCGGTTCGGACCTGACGATGTCGGGCAACTCTGGGATTGATACTGGCTACACGGTAGTCAGCGCGCCTCAGAACGCCAAGTACACCATCGATGGCATTGCGGCGGAGTCCAAGTCCAACAGCATCACGGATGCGGTGAGTGGGGTAAGCATCAAGTTGCTGTCGCTGTCGCCTACGGTCACGGCCAACGATCCGAATACAACCAACCCGCTTCGTACCGCCATGACCATCTCGGTCACTACCAGCGCCACCGCGCTGAAGTCCGGGGTCAAGGGCTTTGTCGACAGCTATAACGCCCTGCTCAAGGCCATGAACGCCGAGACCAAGGTCACCAAGGACGCCGCGGGTAACTCCATCGCCGCGACCCTGACCGGCGACTCGACCATGCGCACCTTGCAGTCGGCGATCCGCAACGAGTTCAACGCGCTTTCGGGGAACGGCACCTTGAAGTCCCTGGCGCAGTTCGGTGTCACAACCGATCAGGATACCGGCGCGCTGAGCATCGATAGCAAGCAGTGGGATAAGGCGGTGCTGACCAATGCCGCTGACATCAACAGTATCTTCAGCGGCAAGACTGGCTTGCTGGCGCGCCTGACGGCCGCTACCGACGCGTATGCCAAGCCGAGCACCGGGATTCTGGCCACGCGTACCACCTCGTTGGCCGACAGCCTGAAAGACCTGACCAAGCAGCAGACCGATCTGGATGACCGTCTCACCACCATGCAGGACGCCTTGACCCGCAAGTACACCGCCATGGATACGCTGGTAGCGCAGTTGCGTCAGCAGAGCACCAGTATTCTCGGTACGCTCAATGCAATCAGTGGCTCAAAAAGCAGCAGCAGTTGATTGACTGCGCCTGAAAAAGCCCGGGTCCGTTGACCTGGGCTTTGTTCTTTGTAGAGCCGCCGGGTTAAAGTTTTTTGCGACCCGGTCGACATAATGGTTACTGCAATCCTTCCAGCTGTTGCCTGTCACGAGGTAGAAAATGAATCCCATGAGAGCCCTTCGCCAATACCAGAAGGTCAATTCCCATGCCCAGATCTCCGAAGCCAGCCCGCATCGCCTGGTGCAGATGCTGATGGAAGGCGGCCTGGACCGCATGGCGCAAGCCAAGGGGGCGCTGGCGCGTGGCGATATCGCTCAGAAGGGCCTGATGCTGGGTAAGGCCACCGACATCCTGATCGGCCTGCGTGATGGCCTCGATGCGGAAAAAAGCGACAACAAGGAATACGTCCAGCAACTGGAAGGTCTGTATGTGTACATGACCAACCGCTTGATGCAGGCCAACCTGCACAACGATGCCGAGATGATCGACGAAGTCGCTCGTCTGCTGATTACCGTAAAAGAAGGCTGGGATGCCATTGCCGCACCGCAGGGTGCCGCACAATAAGGCCATCGGCCTTGAGGAACTCGTCATGAGCCAAGCACTGCAACGCATTGATGAAACCCGCGACGCCTTGATCGACGCGCTGGCCGAACGTAACTGGGACGCCATCGGCGAACTGGATATGGGCTGTCGCAGTGTGATCGAGGAGGTGCTGAGCGAAGCGCCGGTGGACGAGGATGCGTTGCGAGAGAAACTGGAGAGCCTGCTCGCGGTTTATCAGCAGTTGCTGGAAGTGACGACCGGCGAACGCCAGGCGATTTTCGAAGAGATGTCGCAGATCAACCAAGCGAAAAAGGCGTCAAAGGTTTACCATCTGTTCGGTTGAACGGGCGCAGTTAATCCGAACGGCGCGTCATATATTTGACTGTGCCAGCATTTTTGACTTAACTAGTGCTGTTTTCAGATTTCAGACGTCTAGTAAGTAAGAAGTCTTACAAGCGTCTAGATTGCCCTCACTCTGGGGCAGAGCGTTTACTAGGGAAGTTGCTATTGCATGTGGCGTGAAACCAAAATTCTGCTGATTGATGACGATAGCGTCCGTCGCCGCGACCTGGCGGTGATTTTGAATTTTCTTGGCGAAGAAAATCTGCCCTGCGGTAGCCACGATTGGCAGCAGGTGGTCAGCTCATTGTCATCGAGCCGTGAAGTCATTTGTGTGCTGATCGGGACGGTAAACGCTCCTGGTGCAGTTCTGGGCTTGTTAAAGACACTGTCAACCTGGGATGAGTTCCTTCCGGTGTTGCTAATGGGCGATATTTCTTCTGTCGACCTGCCGGAAGACCAGCGCCGCCGTGTACTTTCCACCCTGGAAATGCCGCCCAGCTATAGCAAATTGCTCGATTCCCTGCACCGCGCCCAGGTCTATCGCGAGATGTACGACCAGGCCCGCGAACGCGGTCGCCACCGTGAGCCCAACCTGTTCCGCAGCCTCGTCGGCACCAGCCGTGCGATCCAGCACGTGCGCCAGATGATGCAGCAAGTGGCCGATACCGACGCCAGCGTGCTGATCCTCGGCGAGTCCGGCACCGGCAAGGAAGTGGTCGCGCGCAACCTGCACTATCACTCCAAGCGCCGCGACGGGCCATTCGTGCCGGTCAACTGCGGGGCAATTCCTGCAGAGCTGCTCGAAAGCGAACTGTTCGGCCATGAGAAGGGCGCCTTTACCGGGGCTATCACCAGCCGTGCCGGGCGTTTCGAACTGGCCAACGGCGGCACCCTGTTCCTTGACGAAATCGGCGACATGCCACTGCCGATGCAGGTCAAGCTGCTGCGCGTGCTGCAAGAACGCACCTTCGAGCGCGTTGGCAGCAACAAGACCCAGAGCGTGGACGTGCGCATCATCGCGGCCACCCACAAGAACCTCGAAAGCATGATCGAGGTCGGCAGCTTCCGCGAAGACTTGTACTACCGCCTCAACGTCTTCCCGATCGAGATGGCCCCGTTGCGTGAGCGCGTGGAAGACATCCCGTTGCTGATGAACGAGCTGATCTCGCGCATGGAGCACGAAAAGCGCGGCTCGATTCGCTTCAACTCCGCCGCGATCATGTCGCTGTGCCGCCACGGCTGGCCGGGCAACGTCCGCGAACTGGCCAACCTGGTGGAGCGCATGGCGATCATGCACCCCTACGGTGTGATCGGCGTGGTCGAGCTGCCGAAAAAATTCCGTTACGTCGACGATGAAGACGAGCAGTTGGTGGACAGCCTGCGCAGTGACCTGGAAGAACGGGTCGCCATCAACGGGCATACCCCGGACTTCGGTGCTACCGCCATGTTGCCGCCGGAAGGCCTGGACCTGAAGGACTACCTGGGCAACCTGGAACAAGGGTTGATCCAGCAGGCCCTCGACGACGCCAACGGCATCGTCGCCCGTGCCGCCGAGCGCCTGCGCATCCGCCGAACCACCCTGGTGGAGAAGATGCGCAAGTACGGTATGAGTCGTCGAGAAGGTGATGAACAGGCAGATGATTGACGCCTGTTTTTCAAGCCACTGTTTTATAGGTGGTTTTTTTTAGGCACGGGTATTGCTACAGCCCTCGCAACGTTCCGTTTAACTGACGGTCAGCCAAGCGAGAGAGCATGATGCCCCACGCCGCCCAACTAACTTCGGTCCCTGATCTCCAGGGACTTGTCCCGTCTGTAGAGCAACAGAGCCGCCAGGGCCTGGAGCAGGCGTTTTCGCTGTTCAACCAGATGTCCAGCCAACTGACTGATTCCTACAGCCTGCTGGAGGCTCGGGTCTCCGAGCTCAAGGGTGAGCTGGCCGTGGTCAGTGCCCAGCGCATGGAAGAGCTGGCCGAGAAAGAGCGCCTGGCCAACCGTCTGCAAAACCTGCTCGACCTGTTGCCCGGCGGCGTGATCGTCATTGACGACCAGGGTCGCGTGCGCGAAGCCAACCCGGCCGCCTGCGACATGCTCGGCCTGCCGCTGGAGGGCGAGTTGTGGCGTGAAGTGATCACCCGCTGCTTCGCGCCGCGCGAAGACGACGGTCATGAAATCTCCCTCAAGGACGGGCGCCGCCTGTCCATTGCCACCCGCTCCCTGGACGCCGAGCCCGGCCAGCTGGTGCTGCTCAACGACCTGACTGAAACCCGTCACCTGCAAGACCAGTTGGCGCGGCATGAGCGGTTGTCGTCCCTGGGGCGGATGGTCGCTTCTTTGGCGCATCAGATCCGTACGCCGTTGTCGGCCGCGTTGATCTACGCCAGCCATTTGACTGATGAGCAATTGCCCGCCGCCACCCAGCAGCGTTTTGCCGGGCGCCTCAAGGAACGCTTGCATGAACTGGAGCACCAGGTGCGCGACATGCTGGTGTTTGCCCGCGGCGAATTGCCGCTGACCGACCGCATCACGCCGTCGGGGTTGATGCAGTCGTTGCAGGCGGCGGCAGCCACCCATATCCAGGAAGCCAATGTGCGCTGGCAGTGCGACAGCCACCTCGGCGAGTTGCTGTGCAACCGCGACACCCTGGTGGGCGCCTTGCTCAACCTGATCGAAAACGCCACCCAGGCCAGCGGCCCCGGCGCACGGCTCAAGGTGCACTTGTATACGCGCGGGCAAACCCTGCGCCTGTGCATCAGCGACAGCGGCAGTGGCATCGAGCCGGCGGTGCTGCGGCGCCTGGGTGAACCTTTTTTCACCACCAAGACCAACGGCACGGGCCTCGGCCTGACCGTGGTCAAGGCAGTGGCGCGGGCTCATCAGGGAGAATTGCAGCTGCGTTCCCACCTGGGGCGCGGCACCTGTGCATTGATGACCTTGCCGCTGTTCGTCAGCGCGGCAAGCGCGGAGTAAAGAGCAATGGCTATCAAGGTTTTATTGGTGGAAGACGATCGCGCCCTGCGTGAGGCATTGGCTGACACGCTGCTGTTGGCGGGCCATGACTACCGGGCGGTCGGTTCTGCCGAGGACGCCTTGGAGGCCGTCGAGCAGGAGTCCTTCAGCCTGGTGGTCAGCGACGTGAACATGCCTGGCATGGATGGCCACCAGTTGCTCGGCCTGCTGCGTGCGCGTCAGCCGCAGTTGCCTGTGTTGCTGATGACCGCCCATGGCGCGGTGGAGCGGGCGGTGGACGCCATGCGCCAAGGGGCGGCGGACTACCTGGTCAAACCATTCGAACCCAAGGCGCTGATCGAACTGGTCGCTCGGCATGCCCTGGGTGTGATCCCGGCCACCGACGGCGAAGGTCCGATTGCCTTCGAGCCGGCCAGTGCCCAATTGCTGGAGCTGGCGGCCCGTGTGGCGCGCAGTGACTCCACGGTGTTGATTTCCGGCGAGTCCGGCACCGGCAAGGAGGTACTGGCGCGCTATATCCACCAGCAATCCAGCCGCGCCAAGCAACCGTTTATCGCCATCAACTGCGCCGCGATCCCCGACAACATGCTCGAAGCGACGCTGTTCGGCCATGAAAAAGGCTCGTTCACCGGCGCCATCGCGGCCCAGCCCGGCAAGTTCGAGCAAGCCGACGGCGGCACCCTCCTGCTCGACGAAATTTCCGAAATGCCCCTGGGCCTGCAAGCCAAGTTGCTGCGGGTGTTGCAGGAGCGTGAAGTGGAGCGGGTCGGCGCACGCAAGCCGATCCAGCTGGATATCCGTGTGATCGCCACGACCAACCGCGACCTCGCGGGCGAAGTGGCGGCAGGGCGTTTTCGTGAGGACTTGTTCTATCGGCTTTCGGTGTTCCCCCTGGCCTGGCGCCCGTTGCGCGAACGCCCGGCAGACATCCTCCCGCTGGCCGAGCGGCTGCTGAACAACCACGTCAAAAAAATGAAGCACGCCCAGGCGCGGCTGTCGGCCGATGCCCAGGCCTGCTTGATCAGCTACCCATGGCCCGGCAACGTGCGGGAATTGGACAACGCAATCCAGCGCGCGCTGATTTTGCAGCAGGGCGGCTTGATCCAGCCTCAGGATTTCTGCCTGGCCATGGGCAGTGGCGCCGCGCCGCTGCCGAGCCTGGCGCCCGCTCCGGTCGTCGCCGAAGCCGAGTCTGCCGGTGCCCTGGGTGACGACCTGCGGCGCCGCGAATTCCAGATGATCATCGACACCCTGCGTGCCGAGCGCGGCCGTCGCAAGGAGGCTGCCGAACGCCTGGGCATCAGCCCGCGCACCCTGCGCTACAAGCTGGCGCAGATGCGCGATGCTGGTATGGACGTGGAAGCGTATCTTTTTGCCACCTGATCCGTAACGAGACTGACAAGGTTTGTCGCCTTTTCTTACGAGTTGCTACAGAGCTGGCACCCTTGTTGCTACCTCCCCAGTAATCGCTGCGTAGTGTCAAAAAATTGCGGGTTGTCGGAGAGAAGGTCATGAGCCAGGGTATTGAGTTCAATCGGTTGATGTTGGATATGCGCTCCATGCAAATGGATGCCATGGCTCAGCCGAAATCCGTCGCGCCAGCGCCGGAATTGGGCCAAAGCAGTTTCGCCGATATGCTCGGCAAGGCAATCAATAAAGTCAGCGATACCCAGCAAGCCTCCAACCAGTTGGCCACCGCGTTCGAGATCGGCAAGAGCGGCGTGGACCTCACCGATGTGATGGTCGCCTCGCAAAAGGCCAGCGTTTCGTTCCAGGCGTTGACCCAGGTCCGTAACAAGCTGGTGCAAGCCTATCAAGACATCATGCAGATGCCGGTTTAAGGACGAGATTTAAGTCATGGCAGAAGCAGTCGTGGACAACGTACCCGCCAAGGCAGACGGCAAACCGCCGCTGTTTGGCCTGTCGTTCCTGGAAAACCTCTCCGAGATGACCATGTTGCGTCAGGTGGGCCTGATGGTCGGCCTAGCAGCCAGCGTGGCGATTGGTTTTGCCGTGGTGTTGTGGTCGCAGCAACCTGATTACCGTCCGCTGTATGGCAGCCTGGCCGGCATGGATTCCAAGCAGATCATGGAAACCCTGGCCGCCGCCGACATCGCCTACACCGTCGAGCCCAACTCCGGCGCCTTGCTGGTCAAGTCCGATGACGTGGCCCGTGCGCGCATGAAGCTGGCCGCCGCCGGCGTGACCCCGTCCGACAGCAATATCGGTTTTGAAATCCTCGACAAGGACCAGGGCCTGGGGACCAGCCAGTTCATGGAGGCCACCCGCTACCGTCGTGGCCTGGAAGGCGAGCTGGCGCGTACCATCTCCAGCCTGAATAACGTCAAGGGTGCCCGCGTGCACCTGGCGATCCCGAAGAGCTCGGTGTTCGTGCGTGACGAACGCAAGCCCAGTGCCTCGGTGTTGGTCGAGCTGTTCTCCGGCCGCTCCCTGGAGCCTGGCCAGGTGCTGGCGATCATCAACCTGGTGGCCACCAGCGTTCCCGAATTGAGCAAGTCGCAGATCACCGTGGTGGACCAGAAGGGCAACCTGCTGTCCGACATGGCGGAAAACTCCGCGCTGACCCAGGCCGGCAAGCAGTTTGACTACAGCCGCCGCATGGAGAGCATGCTCACCCAGCGCGTGCACAATATTCTGCAGCCGGTGCTGGGCAACGACCGCTACAAGGCTGAAGTGTCGGCCGATGTGGACTTCAGTGCCGTCGAGTCGACCTCCGAGCAGTTCAACCCGGACCAGCCGGCCCTGCGCAGCGAGCAGTCCACCAGCGAACAACGCACCGCCAGCAATGGCCCGCAAGGTGTGCCGGGGGCCCTGAGCAACCAACCGCCGTCGCCGGCCTCGGCGCCGCAAACCACGGGCGGCGCTGCGGCGACCGCGGGCGCCATCGCTCCAGGCCAGCCACTGCTGGACGCCAATGGCCAACAGATCATGGACCCGGCCACCGGCCAGCCAATGCTCGCGCCTTACCCGGCGGACAAGCGTAACCAGTCCACCAAGAACTTCGAACTCGACCGCTCCATCAGCCACACCAAGCAACAGCAGGGCCGGATCAATCGCCTGTCGGTGTCGGTGGTCGTGGATGACCAGGTCAAGGTCAACGCCGCTGACGGTGCTGTGACTCGCGCGCCGTGGAGCGCCGACGAATTGGCGCGCTTCACTCGCCTGGTGCAGGACGCTGTCGGTTTCGACGCCAGCCGGGGTGACAGCGTCAGCGTGATCAACATGCCGTTCTCTGCCGAGCGCGGCGAAGTCATCGCCGACCCGGCGTTCTACACCCAGCCGTGGTTCTGGGACATCGTCAAGCAAGTGTTGGGTGTGCTGTTCATCCTGGTGCTGGTGTTCGGTGTGCTGCGTCCGGTGCTCAACAACATCACCGGCCATGGCAAGAAACAACTGGCCGCCTTCGGTGGCAGCGACGTCGAGTTGGGTGGCATGGGCGGCTTGGACGGTGAACTGGCCAACGACCGTGTCAGCCTCGGCGGCCCGCAAAGCATCCTGTTGCCTAGCCCGAGCGAAGGCTATGACGCTCAGTTGAACGCAATCAAGAGTCTGGTGGCAGAAGACCCGGGCCGTGTGGCCCAGGTCGTGAAAGAGTGGATTAACGCAGATGAGTGATAATCGAGCCGCCGTTGCCAAGCTCACCAAGGTCGACAAAGCCGCAGTCCTGCTGCTGTCCCTGGGTGAAACCGACGCCGCCCAAGTGTTGCGTCACATGGGGCCCAAAGAGGTTCAGCGCGTGGGCGTGGCCATGGCGCAGATGCGCAATGTGCACCGTGAGCAAGTCGAACAGGTGATGAGCGAGTTTGTCGAGATCGTCGGCGACCAGACCAGCCTGGGCGTCGGCTCCGACAGCTACATCCGCAAGATGCTCACCTCGGCCCTGGGCGAAGACAAGGCCAACGGCCTGATCGACCGCATCCTGCTGGGCGGCAACACCAGCGGCCTCGACAGCCTCAAGTGGATGGAACCGCGCGCCGTGGCTGACGTGATCCGCTACGAGCACCCGCAGATCCAGGCGATCGTGGTGGCGTACCTCGACCCGGACCAGGCCGGTGAAGTGCTTGGCCATTTTGACCACAAGGTCCGGCTGGACATCATCCTGCGCGTGTCGTCGTTGAATACCGTGCAGCCAGCGGCGCTGAAAGAACTCAACACGATTCTCGAGAAGCAGTTCTCGGGCAACTCCAATGCCTCGCGCACTACCCTGGGTGGTATCAAGCGCGCGGCCGACATCATGAACTTCCTCGATAGCTCGGTCGAAGGCCAGTTGATGGACTCGATCCGCGAGATCGACGACACCCTGTCCGGCCAGATCGAAGACCTCATGTTTGTGTTCAACAACCTCTCCGATGTCGACGACCGTGGCATCCAGGCGTTGCTGCGTGAAGTCTCCTCCGACGTGCTGGTGCTGGCCCTCAAGGGCTCGGACGAAGGCGTCAAGGAGAAGATTTTCAAGAACATGTCCAAGCGCGCCTCCGAACTGTTGCGCGACGACCTGGAAGCCAAGGGCCCGGTGCGCGTCAGCGACGTGGAAACCGCCCAGAAGGAAATCCTCACGATTGCCCGCCGTATGGCCGAAGCCGGAGAAATTGTTCTCGGCGGGAAGGGCGGCGAAGAAATGATCTAAGGCGCCCCACATGTCGAGCAAAGATGAGACGCCCAGCGATCTGATTCGCGCGCGGGACGTGGGCGGGTTCGACATCTGGTCGTTGCCCAGCTTCGACCCGCACGTGCCGGAACCCGAGCCTGAACCGGTCGAGGAACTGCCGGCGGAAATGGAAGAAGTGCCGCTGGAGGAAGTCCAGCCGCTGACCCTGGAAGAGTTGGAAAGCATCCGCCAGGAAGCCTACAACGAAGGCTTTGCCGCCGGCGAAAAAGACGGCTTTCGCAGCACCACCCTCAAGGTGCGCCAGGAAGCCGAGGCCGCGTTGAGCGTCAAGTTGACCAGCCTGGAACGCCTGATGGGCAGCCTGTTCGACCCCATCGCCGAGCAGGATTCGCAGATCGAAAAAGCCATGGTCGGCCTGGTGCAGCACATCGCCCGCCAGGTGATCCAGCGCGAGCTGGCGCTGGACTCCAGCCAGATCGAGGGTGTGATGCGCGAAGCCCTCAAGCTGCTGCCCCTGGGCGTCGGCAATGTGCGGCTGTACATCAACCCGCAGGATTTCGAGCAGGTCAAAGCCCTGCGCGAGCGCCACGAAGAAACCTGGCGCATCGTCGAAGATGCGGCGTTGCTGCCCGGTGGTTGCCGTGTCGAGACCGAGCACAGCCGCATCGATGCCACGGTGGAAACCCGCATCAGCCAGATCATGGCCAAGCTCTTCGATCAACTCCACGAACAAGCCCTGCACCCGGCCGAGCCTGACCTGAGTGTTGAGCTGGACGCCTCCGATGCGCCTTGATCGCACCAGCTTCGCCAAGCGCCTCGGCGGTTATGCCGAGGCCACCGAGTTGCCCGGCCAACCGATCCTTGAAGGGCGCCTGTTGCGCATGGTCGGCCTGACCCTCGAAGCCGAGGGCCTGCGGGCCGCCATGGGTAGCCGCTGCCTGGTGATCAACGACGACAGCTACCACCCGGTGCAGGTCGAAGCTGAAGTGATGGGCTTCTCCGGCAACAAGATTTTCCTCATGCCCGTCGGCAGCCTGGCGGGCATTGCCCCCGGCGCCCGCGTGGTGCCGCTGGCCGATACCGGTCGCCTGCCCATGGGCATGAGCATGCTCGGCCGCGTGCTCGACGGTGCCGGTCGCGCGCTGGACGGCAAGGGCGGCATGAAAGCCGAGGACTGGGTGCCGATGGATGGCCCCACCATCAACCCGCTCAACCGCAACCCCATCAGCCAGCCGCTTGACGTGGGCATTCGCAGCATCAACGGTTTATTGACGGTCGGTCGCGGCCAGCGCCTGGGTCTGTTCGCCGGTACCGGCGTGGGTAAATCGGTGTTGCTCGGCATGATGACCCGCTTTACCGAGGCCGACATCATCGTGGTGGGGTTGATCGGCGAGCGGGGCCGGGAAGTGAAGGAGTTCATCGAGCACAGCCTCGGTGAAGAGGGCCTCAAGCGCTCAGTGGTGGTCGCCTCGCCTGCGGACGATGCGCCGCTGATGCGTTTGCGCGCCGCCATGTACTGCACGCGCATCGCCGAGTATTTTCGCGACAAGGGCAAGAATGTCCTGTTGCTGATGGATTCGCTGACACGTTTCGCCCAGGCCCAGCGGGAAATCGCCCTGGCCATCGGCGAGCCGCCGGCCACCAAGGGGTATCCGCCGTCGGTGTTCGCCAAGCTGCCCAAGCTGGTGGAGCGCGCCGGTAACGCCGAAGCGGGCGGGGGCTCAATCACCGCGTTCTACACCGTATTGTCCGAAGGCGATGACCAGCAGGACCCGATTGCCGACTCGGCGCGGGGCGTGCTTGACGGCCACATCGTGCTGTCGCGGCGCCTGGCGGAAGAGGGGCACTACCCGGCCATCGATATCGAAGCGTCGATCAGCCGGGTGATGCCGTCGGTGGTCACGCCGGAGCATATGGCGCGCGCCCAGCAGTTCAAGCAACTGTGGTCGCGCTATCAACAGAGCCGTGATTTGATCAGCGTCGGCGCCTACGTGGCCGGCGGCGATCGTGAGACCGACCTGGCGATCGCCCTGCAGCCGCAGTTGGTGACCTACCTGCGCCAGGGCCTCAACGACAACATCAGCATGGGCGAAAGCGAAGCGCACCTGCAATCCATCTTCGCCCCCGCGCCAGGCGGCTAAGCCATGGCCAGTAGTCGCTCGTCACGTCTGGCCCCGGTGGTGGAGATGGCTGAAAAAGCCGAGAAAACCGCCGTGCAGCGCCTGGGTTACTTCCAGGGCCAGGTGCGCCTGGCGGAAAGCAAACTGGGCGACTTGGAGCGCTTTCGCGGCGAGTACCAGCAGCAGTGGATCGAGCGCGGCACCAAGGGCGTGTCCGGGCAGTGGCTGATGGGCTACCAGGGCTTTCTCAACCAGCTTGAAACCGCCGTCGGCCAGCAGCGCCAGAGCCTGGCCTGGCACCAGAACAACCTCGACAAGGCCCGCGAGAGCTGGCAAGCGGCCTATGCCCGGGTAGAAGGGTTGCGCAAGCTGGTGCAGCGCTATATCGATGAAGCGCGGGCCATTGAAGACAAGCGCGAGCAGAAGCTGCTCGATGAGTTGTCCCAGCGTCTTCCCCGCCAATCACCATTCTGACGGTCGCCATCGGGCGCAAGCCCCCTCCTACATTTGATTGGCAATGTTGCCCACATCCGGTTCACCTGCTACACCTTGTGTCTATGCCAATGACAAGGAAGCAGTCGTATGTCAGTCATGTCAGAAGTATCCCTGGATGGGAAGAAGTTGACGATCGCTATCAAGGGCCGGTTCGATTTCGGCAGCCATCAGGTGTTTCGTGACGCCTATGAGCGTTTCTACAAGGTGCCTGAGCTGTATGTGGTCGACCTGAAAGACACCACCTACATGGACAGCTCGGCACTGGGCATGCTCCTGCTGCTCAGGGACCATGCCGGCGGCGACGACGCGGAAGTCCAGGTGATCAACATCAACTCCGATGTGCGCAAGATCCTCGCCATTTCCAATTTCGACAAACTGTTCGATATCAGTTGAGCGTCCTGGCCCCCGTCCTCGAGGCGCTGACTATCCTGATCGCCGAGGACAGCGCCGCCGACCTGCTGCTGCTGTCGACCATCATTCGGCGCCAGGGCCATCAAGTCCTCACGGCCAGCAATGGTGAGGAAGCGGTCGCGGTGTTTAACCGCGACCGCCCGCAGTTGGTGTTGATGGATGCACTGATGCCGGTGATGGATGGCTTTGAAGCGGCGCGCCGGATCAAGCAGCTGGCCGGCGAAGCACTGGTGCCCATCATCTTCCTCACTTCCCTGCGCCAGAGCGAAGCCCTGGCCCAGTGCCTGGATGCGGGCGGCGACGACTTCCTGCCCAAGCCTTACAACCCGTTGATCCTGTCGGCCAAGATCAACGCCATGGACCGCCTGCGCCGCCTGCAAGCCACGGTGTTGCAGCAGCGCGACTTGATCGCCAGGCACCACGAGTACCTGTTGCACGAGCAGCGGGTGGCCAAGGCGGTGTTCGATAAAGTCGCCCATTCCGGCTGCATCAATGCCGCCCCGAATATTCGCTACCTGCAATCGCCTTACGCGCTGTTCAACGGTGACCTGCTGCTGGCGGCGTATACGCCGTCGGGTGATATGCATGTGCTGCTCGGCGACTTTACCGGCCATGGCTTGCCGGCGGCGGTGGGCGCCATGCCGTTGGCCGAGGTGTTTTATGGCATGACCGCCAAGGGCTACGGCCTGGCGCAGATCCTGCGCGAGATGAACGCCAAGCTCAAACGCATCCTGCCGGTGGACATGTTCTGCTGCGCCACCCTGTTGTGCCTGAGCACGCAGCGGCGGGCGGTGGAGGTGTGGAACGGCGGCATGCCCGAAGGCTATGTGCACGACATCGCCACTGGGCGGCGCACGCCACTGCTGTCCCGGCATTTGCCGCTGGGGGTGCTGTCAGCGCAGGCGTTTGATGATCGCACTGAAGTCTGGCCCATGGCCCTGGGCGACCGCGTGTTTCTGTTGTCGGATGGCGTGCTGGATACCGCCGATGCCAATGAACAGTTGTTCGGTGTCGAGCGATTGCAGCAGGTGTTCGCGTCCAATCGCGAGCCCGAGCGGCTGTTCGAAGACATCGAGCAGGCGTTGGCGGCGTTTCGCGGAGAGGCGCGGGACGACGTCAGCCTGGTGGAAATTACCCTGCAAGCGGATCCGCCGTTGCGTGCGACGGGGCTGTTATATGCCGACAGCGGCCAATCGTGCCCGCTGGACTGGTCGGTGAGTTTTGAATTTCGCGCCGAGACCCTCAAGCGCTACAACCCCTTGCCCTATCTGCTGCAACTGTTGCTGGAGATCCACGGCCTGCGGGAGCGGAGCGGGGCGCTTTACACGGTGATGGCCGAGCTGTATTCCAACGCCCTGGAGCACGGCGTGCTGGGCCTGGACTCGCGGCTCAAGCGCGATGCCCATGGGTTTGCGCAGTATTATCGCCAGCGCAATGAGCGCTTGGCGCACCTCAACAGCGGCTACGTGCGTGTGCACGTGCAAGTTTCGCCCACCGCCGCGGGGGGCAAGATGACCCTGCGCGTCGAAGACAGTGGCCCTGGGTTCGATGTGGAGCAGGTGCTGGCGCGGCCGCTGGATTTCGACCGTCTGTCTGGCCGTGGCCTGAGTCTGGTGCGCCAGTTGAGCAGCGCGATAGGCTGGTCCGATGGCGGGCGCAGTGTCTGCGTGGAGTTTTCCTGGGAGGCTCTGGCATAATCCGCCGATTCTTGATCAAGGAGCGAACAAGTGGTTGAGGTTCATCTGGACCCAGACGTGTTGTCGGGTTTGCAGGAAATCATGGAAGGCGACTATCCCAAGCTGCTCGATACCTTTCTTGACGATTCGCAAAAGCGCGTCGAAGCTTTGCGCAAGGCCCGCGATGATGCCAAGGCATTGGGGCGCATTGCCCACAGCTTCAAGGGCAGCAGCGGCAACCTGGGGGCGGTACGCTTGGCGCAGTTGTGCCAGCGGCTGGAGGCCGAGTCCGTCGAGGCCGCGGCGGACCTGGGGGCCTTGGTCGACCAGATCGATCATGAGTTTGCGCTGGTCAAGCCGCTGTATGAGTCGGAGCGCCAGCGTTTTCAGATGTGATGAGCGTTGTTGCCCTGGGTGAGGGGAACGATCAAGGCGTCCTTTGCAAACCTGGCCCGACTCTTGCTGTATGTCTTTTACTGCATCTCCGATCCCCATGCAGTGGAGACCTTTACCTATGCCAGTCGCCCCTAATTCGCTCCTACAGGCTGCCCCTGCGGCCAAGGCTCAAGCGCCCGCCGCCAATCCACCGGCAGTGGCTGCGGACCCACGGGACAAGGGCCCTGGCTTCGCTCAAGTGTTCGCCAGCCAGGCGTCGAAACCGACGGTCAAGGCCGACGATAACGCGCCAAAATCCACGCGGGACAAGCCTTCCGACAACAGCGCCAAACCGGTCGCGAACAACGATAAGCCTGCCGCCAACAACGACAAACCTGCCGCCAGCACGCCAGCGGTTGCCGATAGCGGCAATTCCTTGCCTGCCAGCGTACCGGCCAAGTCCAGTGACAGCGCGAGCAGTGACGGCGACAAGCCCACTGATCCGACACTGGCGCAGCAGCCTCCAGTCGACCCGGTGGTCGACCCGGCCTTGATTGCCACGGTCACCCCGGTTGTGGTGCCGGTACCGGTACTGGCGCCGGTGGAAACGCCGGCGCCGGCGCCTGTTGCCGCTGCCAAGGATGACAAGGCCCAGCCCGTGGTCGCCGCACCCGTCGCCGCCACCGATCAGCCCCAGCCACCGGCTTTCGACCCCGAAGCCGACCCCCTCGACGCCATGCCGGCCGTGCGCCTGGCGATGGAGCAGGGCGGTCATGTGTCGGCCAGCAGCCAGACACCGGCGAAAACCGCACCGACTACGACTCAGGATCAACCGACCGCTGCACAGAGCTTTGCCGCTGGCATGGCCAATATGGTCGACCAGCAAGCCACCAAGGACAGCACCGACCAGGGGGGCGACAAAGCCTTCAGCGGGCTCATCGAAGGCGGCCTCAAGGACCTGAAGAACGCCAGCAGCGATACGCGTGTCGATGATTTTGCCAACCGCCTGGCCGCACTGACCCAGGCCGCCACGCCGAAAACCGCCAACGCCTTGCCGCCGGTGGCCAACGCACCGTTGGCCATGCATCAGAGCGGCTGGACAGAAGAAGTGGTCAACCGCGTGATGTACCTGTCCAGCGCCAACCTCAAGTCGGCGGAAATCCAGTTGCAGCCGGCTGAGCTGGGGCGCCTGGATATCAAGGTCAACATGACGGCGGACCAGCAGGCCCAGGTGACGTTCATGAGTGGTCACGCCGTGGTGCGTGAGGCGCTGGAAAGCCAGTCCGGCCGTCTGCGGGAGATGTTTGCCCAGCAGGGCATGGGCCAGGTGGACGTCAACGTGTCCGACCAGTCCCGTGGCTGGCAGGGCCAGGGCCAGGAACAACAGCAGCAGAACCAGGCGCGCGGCGTGAGCGGCAGCGGCGGCCGGGGTGACGGCGGTGACTTGACGGATCACGCCGAGGTGGCCGCGGCCGTCGCGCCGGTGACCCAGACCGTGGTCGGCTCCAGCGCCGTCGATTACTACGCCTGATGTAAGTCTGGCATAGGACAAAATGTGGGAGGGGGCTTACCCCCGATGAGGGTGTGTCAGTTCATCCATCAGTTGACTGATACACCGCTATCGGGGGCAAGCCCCCTCCCACACTTGATTTGTGGTGTTCCCTCGTCTGCGTCCAGCCAGACAACTCTGGCATAACACTTGCTCTTGCCTTTCCGAAGATCTATGAATCCCCGAATAGTGACGGATTATTGGCATGGCGAAGAGCGACGACGCAGCAACAGCACCCGCAGGCAAGGGTAAGGGCAAGCTCAAGCTTATCCTGGTGATTGTCCTGGGCCTGCTCCTGGCCATTGGCGCCTCTGTGGGCGGCACCTGGTACATCATGCACAGCAGTGCAAGCAAACCGGCACCCGCCGCCGAAACCGCCAGTAACGTCAAGCAACCGGCAATCTTCGAGCCGATGCTTCCGGCCTTTGTCGCCAACTTCAACCAGAACGGCCGTCAACGCTACCTGCAGGTGAGCATCACCTTGCTGGCGCGCAACCAGGCCGACCTGGATGCCCTCAAGGTGCACATGCCCGTGATCCGCAACAACCTGGTCATGCTGTTCTCCGGGCAGAGCTTCGACGCTCTGGCCACCCCGGTGGGCCAGGAAATGCTGCGCCAGAAGGTCACCGCCAGCGTGCAGGAAGTGGCCCAGAAGGAGCTCGGCAAAGTGGTGATCGAGCAGGCGCTCTTTACTAATTTCGTATTGCAGTAGGATCACGACATGGCCGTGCAAGACCTGCTGTCCCAGGATGAAATCGATGCGCTGTTGCATGGCGTGGACGATGGTCTGGTACAGACCGAAACGGCTGCCGAGCCCGGCAGCGTCAAAAGTTATGACCTGACCAGCCAGGATCGCATCGTCCGTGGACGCATGCCGACCCTGGAGATGATCAACGAACGTTTTGCCCGCTACACACGGATCAGCATGTTCAACATGCTGCGCCGCTCGGCGGACGTGGCGGTAGGTGGCGTGCAGGTGATGAAGTTCGGTGAATACGTGCATTCGCTGTACGTGCCCACCAGCCTCAACCTGGTCAAGATCAAGCCGTTGCGCGGCACCGCGCTGTTCATCCTCGACGCCAAGCTGGTGTTCAAGCTGGTGGACAACTTCTTCGGCGGCGACGGCCGTCACGCCAAGATCGAAGGCCGTGAATTCACCCCGACCGAACTGCGGGTGGTGCGCATGGTGCTGGAGCAAGCCTTCATCGACTTGAAGGAAGCCTGGCAGGCGATCATGGAAGTCAATTTCGAGTACATCAACTCGGAAGTGAACCCAGCCATGGCCAACATCGTCGGCCCCAGCGAAGCCATTGTGGTTTCCACCTTCCACATCGAACTCGATGGCGGCGGCGGCGACCTGCACGTGACCATGCCGTACTCGATGATCGAGCCGGTGCGCGAAATGCTCGACGCCGGTTTCCAGTCCGACCTGGACGACCAGGACGAACGCTGGGTCAAGGCCCTGCGCGAAGACCTGCTCGACGTCGACGTTCCCCTGAGCGCCACCGTGGCCCGTCGCCAGTTGCGCTTGCGCGATATTTTGCACATGCAGCCAGGCGATGTGATTCCAGTGGAATTGCCGGAAGAAATGATCATGCGCGCCAATGGCGTGCCGTCGTTCAAGGTCAAGCTCGGTTCCCACAAGGGCAACCTGGCGCTGCAAGTGGTCGAGGCGATCAACCGTCGCTGAGCCACCCCGATTGATGCACCCCCATTTATGAATGTTTGCTCCGCCGAGGACATGTAATGGCTACCGAACACGAAAGCACTTCCGCCGAAGACCAGGCCCTGGCCGACGAATGGGCCGCGGCCCTGGAAGAAACCGGTGATGTCGGCCAGGACGATATCGACGCATTGCTGGCCGCTGACGCCGCCACCGCGCCGGCCGGCAAGCGCCTGCCGATGGAAGAGTTCGGCAGCGTGCCGAAGAACAACGAGCCGGTGACCCTCGATGGCCCGAACCTGGATGTGATTCTCGATATCCCGGTGTCGATCTCCATGGAAGTGGGCAGCACCGACATCAACATCCGCAACCTGCTGCAACTCAACCAGGGCTCGGTGATCGAGCTGGACCGCCTGGCGGGTGAGCCGCTGGACGTGCTGGTCAACGGCACCCTGATCGCCCATGGCGAAGTGGTGGTGGTCAACGAAAAGTTCGGCATCCGCTTGACCGACGTGATCAGCCCGAGCGAACGCATCAAGAAGTTGCGCTGATATGAAACGGCTGATGGTGGGACTGTTAGTCGCGCTGCCATTGGCGGCCTGGGCCGCCGAGCCGGTGGCCCAGGCCGCCGTTGCGCCGGTGGGCGGTGGCGTCGGCGGGCAACTGACCCAGCTGGTGCTGGGCCTGTTGCTGGTGGTCGGCTTGATCTTCGTGCTGGCCTGGCTGATGCGCCGTGTGCAGAACATCGGCCCGGGCAATGCCCAGGTCATCGAGATGATCGGCTCGCGCGCCCTCGGCCCACGTGATCGGCTGGTGCTGGTGCAGGTGGGCGAGGAGCAGATTCTGCTGGGTATAACCCCCGGCCGCATCACCCCGCTGCATGTGCTCAAGACCCCGGTGAACGTGGACGCGTCCCAGCCCGCCACGCCAGAATTCGCCCAGCGCCTGATGGAGTTGCTGGGCAAGGATCAGAAGGATAAGAAGTAATGCGCGTTTTATTGACGCTCATGCTGTGGCTGGTCGCGCCACTGGCGTTGGCCGCCGACCCGTTGTCGATCCCGGCGATCACCCTGGGTACCAACGCGGCCGGAGCCCAGGAGTATTCGGTCAGCCTGCAGATCCTGCTGATCATGACCGCGCTGAGCTTTATCCCGGCGTTTGTCATGCTGATGACCAGCTTTACGCGGATCATCATCGTCTTCTCGATCCTGCGCCAGGCCCTGGGCCTGCAGCAGACCCCTTCGAACCAGATCCTCACCGGCATGGCGTTGTTCCTCACGCTGTTCATCATGGCCCCGGTGTTCGACAAGGTGAACCAGCAAGCCCTGCAGCCCTACCTGGCGGAGAAAATGACCGCCCAGGACGCGATCGACAAGGCTCAGGGCCCGATCAAGGACTTCATGTTGTCGCAGACCCGCTCCAGCGACCTGGAGTTGTTCATGCGACTGTCCAAGCGGACCGACATCGCCACCCCGGACCAGGCGCCGCTGACCATCCTGGTGCCGGCGTTCGTCACCTCTGAACTGAAGACTGCGTTCCAGATCGGCTTCATGATCTTTATCCCGTTCCTGATCATCGACCTGGTGGTGGCGAGCGTGCTGATGGCCATGGGTATGATGATGCTGTCGCCGCTGATTATTTCGTTGCCGTTCAAGATCATGCTGTTTGTGCTGGTGGACGGCTGGGCGCTGATTATCGGCACGTTGGCCAGCAGTTTCGGCGGAGTGTAGCGACATGACTCCAGAAGTAGCGGTCGACCTGTTCCGTGAAGCGCTGTGGCTGACCACCATGATGGTGGCGGTGCTGGTCGTGCCGAGCCTGTTGGTTGGCCTGCTGGTGGCGATGTTCCAGGCCGCGACCCAGATCAACGAACAAACCTTGAGCTTCCTGCCGCGTCTGCTGGTGATGCTGATCACGCTGATCGTCGCCGGCCCGTGGCTGGTGCAAACCTTCATGGAATACATCCTGCAGCTGTATGGCAGTATTCCGCAGTTGATCGGCTGAGCCCATGCAATCGCTGCTGGCCTTGACCGATACCCAGATCAGTACCTGGGTGGCGTCCTTTATCCTGCCGCTGTTTCGCGTCACGGCGGTGCTGATGAGCATGCCGGTGTTCGGGACTACCCTGGTGCCACGCCGCATCCGCCTGTACTTCGCCGTGGCGATTACCGTGGTGCTGGTACCCGGCCTGCCGCCGATGCCGCCGGTCAATGCGTTGGACCTCAGTGCGCTGATGCTGATTGCGGAACAGATCCTGATCGGCTCGCTGCTTGGCTTCTCCCTGCAACTGTTCTTCCAGGCGTTCGTGATTGCCGGGCAAATCATCTCGATCCAGATGGGCATGGGCTTCGCCTCCATGGTCGACCCCACCAACGGCGTGTCGGCGGCGGTGATCGGACAGTTCCTGACCATGCTGGTGACCTTGCTGTTCCTGGCCATGAACGGCCACCTGGTGGTGTTCGAGGTGCTGACCGAAAGCTTCACCACCTTGCCGGTGGGCTCGGGGTTGGTGGTCAATCATTTCTGGGAACTGGTGGGGCGCCTGAGTTGGGTGTTGGGCGCATCGCTGCTGCTGGTGTTGCCGGCCATCACCGCGCTGCTGGTGGTCAACATCGCGTTCGGCGTGATGACCCGCGCGGCGCCGCAACTGAACATCTTTTCGATTGGTTTCCCGTTGACCCTGGTGCTGGGCATGGGGATTTTCTGGGTCGGCATGGCTGACATTCTCAATCAGTATCAACCGCTGGCGACCGACGCCCTGCAGTTCTTACGTGATCTGGCACGGGCGCGCTGAGCCATGGCCGAGAGCGAGAGTGGCCAGGACAAAACAGAAGACCCCACGGAGAAGCGCAAAAAGGACTCCAGGGAGAAGGGCGAGATTGCCCGTTCCAAGGAGCTCAACACCGTTGCGACCATGATGGCCGGGTCCGGCGCCTTGCTGATCTATGGCGGTGGCCTGGCGCTGGACCTGATGGAGCTGATGAAACTCAACTTCACCTTGCCCCGTGAAGTACTCCTTAGCCCCGGCGCCATGGGGCAATACCTGCTGCATTCAGGGAAGATCGCGATCCTGGCGGTGCAACCGATCCTGATCACGTTGCTGCTGGCTGCGCTGATCGGTCCGGTCGCCCTGGGCGGCTGGCTGTTCGCCGCGAGCAGCATGGCGCCCAAGTTCAGCCGGATGAACCCGGCAGCCGGGCTCAAGCGCATGTTTTCCAGCAAGGCCCTGGTGGAACTGCTCAAGGCCCTGGCCAAGTTCATCCTGATCCTGTTCGTGGCGCTGGTGGTATTGTCCTCCGACATCGACGACCTGCTGCGCATTGCTCATGAACCGCTGGAGTCCGCGATCATTCACAGCGTGCAAGTGGTGGGCTGGAGCGCGCTGTGGATGGCCGCAGGGTTGATCCTGATCGCCGCGGTGGATGCGCCGATCCAGTTGTGGGAAAGCCACAAGAAACTGCTGATGACCAAGCAGGAAGTGCGCGACGAGCACAAGGACCAGGAGGGCCGTCCTGAGGTCAAGCAACGTATTCGCCAGCTGCAACGCGAAATGTCCCAGCGCAAGATGATGGCCGCGGTGCCCGACGCCGACGTGGTCATCACCAACCCGACCCACTACGCCGTCGCGCTCAAGTACGACCCGGAGAAAGGCGGCGCGCCGATGCTGCTGGCCAAGGGCAGCGACTTTACCGCGCTGAAAATCCGCGAAATCGCCGTGGCCAACGACATCCTGCTGCTGGAGTCGCCGGAGCTGGCGCGGTCGATCTTCTACTCCACCGACCTCGACCAGGAAATCCCCGCCGGGTTGTACCTGGCCGTTGCGCAGGTGTTGGCGTATGTCTACCAGATCCGCCAATACCGCGCAGGCAAGGGCAAGCGCCCTGATCCGCTCAAGGACCTGCCGATCCCGCCAGACCTGCGCCGGGATTCTTGATCACATTCTCTGTGGCAAGCCGGCCTATTGTGGCAAGCAGGCTGACCGTGGCAAGCAGGTTGACTGTGGCGAGCGGGCTTGCCCCGCGTCGGGCTGCGAAGCAGCCCCGGCAGGAACACTGCAGTCCTTCAGGCACAACTCAGTGTCTGTTTTTGGGGCCGCTTCGCAGCCCGACGCGGGGCAAGCCCGCTCGCCACAAATGTGCTCTCCTTCCCCTATGACCGCTCATCGCAAACACCCCTCAACCTGTCAACTTTGACAGTAGCCACCATCGCCTTATCGCGTTTCTATTGCCTCAGGCACTGCGCAACAAGATGCAGGATGTGAAGTGATGAAGCCATTTACAGGCAGAGTCAAAGCTTATAACCAGAAGACCGGCAAGGGCTCTATTGCGCCGGATGAAGGCGGGGACGACGTGTCAGTAGATCGGCGCGGCTCGGGTGGACACAGGCTTTCGAAGGGGCAGAAAGTCTCGTTCCTGATGATCCATCGACCGGATGGCATCTATGCCTATGACGTAAAACTGATCTGACGACACCTGTGCAGGTCCTTAATTGAAGTGTTCGGAGAACGGCTATGGCTACGGGTACTGTGAAGTGGTTCAACGCAGAGAAGGGGTTTGGCTTCATCACTCCCGACGACGGCAGTCCGGATCTTTTTGTCCACTACTCGACGATTCAGTCTGCGGGTTACAAAAGCCTTGAGGAGAATCAAAAGGTCGAGTTCGAGGTCACTCAAGGCCAAAAGGGCCCGCAGGCTGCCAACGTACGTGTCCTATGAGCTTGATGATCGTTCCTGCAGGGTGCTGCAGGAACGATCAGCCATCAGGCCATCAAGTGCTCGCTGTCCTCCAGCACTCTGTCAGCCAGCAGCTTTGCCAGCCCGATCAACTGCGCAACGCCCAGCGCACCTTCGCGTTTTGCCCCGCCCAATTCAATGACCCCGGCGTATCCCAGGTGGCAACGGATGGATGCACCTCCGATAGGTGGGAGGGGGCTTGCCCCCGATAGCGGCGCATCAGTCACCTGTTCTTGGCCTGACACACTGCAATCGGGGGCAAGTCGAATCGTCGCACCGCCCCTCCCACATTTGAACGGTGTATATCCGGTAGAACTCGGGCGCCTGTAGCGATCCATACCCTCAAAAGCAAAGTTGGAAGGCTTCTTGCAATACCGCCTTCAAGTCGCCAACTGGCGTCAAAAGTTTGCTTTAAGGGATACGGGGAATACCGGTGGTAGATCGCTCTCAAATGCTCAGCACGGCCCGTGGCACCCTGACTGATTTGTCACGGGGCAACCTGGGTGTGCCGTTGTTGTTGCTGGTGATGCTGGCAATGATGATGTTGCCGATGCCGCCGTTCCTGCTCGATGTGTTCTTCACCTTCAACATCGCTTTGTCCGTCGTCGTCCTGTTGGTCTGCGTGTATGCCCTGCGGCCGCTGGATTTCGCGGTGTTCCCGACGATCCTGCTGATTGCGACCCTGCTGCGGCTGGCGCTGAACGTGGCCTCCACGCGGGTGGTGATGCTCCACGGCCAGGACGGCCATGCTGCCGCAGGCAAGGTGATCCAGGCCTTCGGTGAGGTGGTGATCGGCGGTAACTACGTGGTCGGTATCGTGGTGTTCGCGATCCTGATGATCATCAACTTCGTGGTGGTGACCAAGGGTGCCGGGCGGATTTCCGAGGTGAGCGCGCGCTTTACCCTCGACGCCATGCCCGGCAAGCAAATGGCCATTGACGCCGACCTCAACGCTGGCCTGATCGATCAGAACCAGGCCAAGTCGCGCCGCCTGGAAGTGGCCCAGGAAGCCGAGTTCTATGGCTCCATGGACGGCGCCAGTAAGTTTGTACGCGGTGACGCCATCGCGGGCCTGTTGATTCTGTTCATCAACCTGATCGGCGGCATGGCGGTCGGGATCTTCCAGCACGGCATGACCTTCGGCGATGCCGGCAAGGTGTATGCCTTGCTGACCATCGGTGACGGTTTAGTGGCGCAATTGCCATCACTGTTGTTATCTACAGCTGCGGCGATCATGGTGACCCGTGCGTCGGGCTCCGAAGACATGGGCAAGCAGATCAGCCGGCAGATGTTTGCCTCGCCCAAGGCGCTGGCCGTGGCGGCGGGCATCATGGCGATCATGGGGCTCGTGCCCGGCATGCCCCATGTGTCGTTCCTCAGCATGGCGGCCATGGCGGCGGGTGGCGCCTACCTGTTCTGGAAAAAACAGAACACGATCAAGGTGAAGGCCCAGCAAGAGATCGCGCGCCAGCAGGAACTGCTGCCATCCCCGGCCCGTGCCCAGGAAACCAAGGAATTGGGCTGGGACGACGTGACCCCGATCGACATGATCGGCCTGGAAGTCGGCTACCGCCTGATTCCGCTGGTCGACCGCAACCAGGGTGGGCAATTGCTCGCGCGGATCAAGGGGGTGCGCAAGAAGCTGTCCCAGGACCTGGGCTTCCTGATGCCCACCGTACACATCCGCGACAACCTCGACCTGGCCCCCAGCGCCTACCGCCTGACCCTGATGGGCGTGATCCTCGCGGAAGCCGAGATCTACCCCGACCGCGAACTGGCGATCAACCCCGGCCAGGTGTTCGGCACGCTCAACGGCATTACCGCCAAAGATCCGGCTTTTGGCCTGGAAGCGGTGTGGATCGAAATCAGCCAACGCAGCCAGGCGCAGTCGCTGGGTTACACCGTGGTGGACGCCAGCACCGTGGTCGCCACCCACCTCAACCAGATTCTGTACAAGCACTCACACGAGCTGATCGGCCACGAAGAAGTCCAGCAATTGATGGGGTTGCTCAGCAAAGCCTCGCCAAAACTGGCCGAAGAGCTGGTGCCGGGCGTGCTGTCGCTGTCGCAGCTGCTCAAAGTGCTGCAGGCGTTGCTCGCCGAACAGGTGCCGGTACGCGATATTCGCAGCATCGCCGAGGCTATCGCCAACAATGCCGCCAAGAGTCAAGATACTGCCGCGCTGGTGGCTGCGGTACGTGTCGGATTGTCCCGCGCAATCGTGCAAAGCATTGTGGGGCTTGACTCCGAGCTGCCTGTGATCACCTTGGAACCAAGGTTGGAACAAATATTGCTCAATAGTATTCAGAAGGCCGGACTTGGCCAGGAAGAGGGTGTCCTGCTGGAGCCGAGCATGGCTGAAAAGCTGCAGCGTTCGTTGATCGACGCGGCGCAGCGCCAGGAAATGCAGGGCCAGCCGGTGATTCTGTTGGTAGCAGGCCCGGTCCGAGCGATGTTGTCGCGGTTTGGACGCCTGGCAGTACCGAATTTGCACGTATTGGCTTACCAGGAAATTCCTGACAATAAGCAAGTGACCATCGTCGCGACAGTTGGGCCCAACGGCTGAGGTAGTGGGTTATGCAAGTAAAGCGTTTTTTCGCCGCCGATATGCGTCAGGCCATGAAACTGGTCCGTGATGAGCTGGGCGCCGACGCTGCGATTATCGGTAACCGCCGTATTGCTGGCGGTGTCGAGCTGACGGCTGCCCTGGACTACACCCCTTCGGCGCTGGCCCCGCGCGTGCCGAACATGGAACTCGAAGACGAGCTGCGCAAGACCGCCTCGCGCATTGTGTCGGCCCAGGCTGAACTGAGCATGCGGGGTGACAGCGATGCCACCACCAATCGCCAGTTGTTCGCCGGCTTGCCGCTGACCGCTGCCGAGCCGCTGGTCGAACCTACGTTCAAAGAACCGCCACGTCCTGCAGCGCCCGCGCCGGCTGCCGCAGTCGACCAGCGCGTGTTCGATTCGATGCGCTTTGAACTCAACGGCCTGCGTGAATTGCTGGAAGTGCAGTTGGGCTCGCTGGCCTGGACCCAGTTGCAAGGCAGCAAACCGCACCAGGCTAACCTCTGGCGTCGCCTGCAACGCATCGGCCTGTCTGGCCCGTTGTCCCGCGACCTGTTGGCGCTGACCACCGAAATCGAAGAGCCTCGCCAGGCCTGGCGCATGTTGCTGGCCCACCTGGCGCGGATGATCGCCACTCCGGAAATCGAACCCCTGGAAGAGGGCGGTGTGATCGCCATGGTCGGCCCTGCCGGCATGGGCAAGACCACCACCCTGGCCAAGCTGGCGGCCCGTTATGTGCTCAAATACGGCGCTTCGAATATCGCGCTGGTGAGCATGGACAGCTACCGTATCGGCGCCCAGGAGCAACTCAAGACCCTGGGCCGCATCCTCAATGTGTCGGTGACCCACGTCGACCCGGGCCAGTCGCTGGCCAACGCGCTCGACCCGTTGCTGCGCAAACGCGTGGTGCTGATCGACACCGCGGGGCTGCAAGCCAGCGACCCGGCCTTGCGCCTGCAACTGGAAAGCCTGGCCGGGCGTGGCATCAAGTCTAAAAATTACCTGGTGCTTGCAACCACCAGCCAAAAACAAGTTCTTACCGCTGCGTACCATAGCTACAAGCGCTGCGGGCTGGCCGGCTGCATCCTGACTAAGCTTGATGAAACGGCGAGCCTGGGCGAGGTGTTGAGCCTGGCCATCAGTCATGAACTACCGGTCGCCTACCTGACCGACGGGCCGCGGATCCCGGATGACCTGCATCTGCCGCGCCGTCATCAGTTGGTCAGCCGTGCCGTCAGCGTGCAAATGCAAGAAGAGCCTAGCGAGGAAGCGATGGCCGACATGTTCGCTGACCTCTACCACAACCCGGCAAAACGGGTGGGTTGAGTCAGTATGAACACCGTGAAATGTATCTACATCGATGGTCTGCAAGCGATTCACGCGGCCAAGCCATGTAGCCTGCGTCTAAGCAAGACAAGGTAAAGAAATAAAATGGGCAGCATGCATCCCGTACAGGTGATCGCGGTGACCGGCGGCAAAGGTGGCGTCGGGAAAACTAACGTGTCAGTGAATTTGTCCCTGGCGCTGGCAGAGCTTGGCCGTCGCGTCATGCTGCTGGATGCTGACCTGGGGCTGGCGAATGTCGACGTTCTGCTGGGACTGACGCCCAAACATACCCTCGCCGATGTGATCGAGGGCCGCTGTGAGCTGCGTGATGTGCTGCTCCAGGGCCCCGGTGGGATCCGTATCGTACCGGCCGCCTCGGGCACCCAGAGCATGGTGCACCTGAGCCCGGCGCAGCATGCCGGTCTGATCCAGGCGTTCAGCGATATCGGCGACAACCTCGACGTGCTGGTGATCGACACCGCCGCCGGGATCGGCGAGTCGGTGGTCAGCTTCGTGCGCGCCGCGCAGGAAGTGTTGCTGGTGGTCTGCGATGAACCCACCTCGATCACCGACGCCTATGCCCTGATCAAACTGCTTAACCGCGACTACGGCATGAACCGCTTCCGCGTGCTGGCCAACATGGCCCAAAGCCCGCAGGAAGGCCGCAACCTGTTCGCCAAGTTGACCAAGGTCACGGATCGCTTTCTCGATGTCGCCCTACAATACGTCGGCGCAGTTCCCTATGACGAGTGTGTGCGCAAGGCTGTGCAAAAGCAGCGTGCAGTCTACGAAGCGTTCCCTCGTTCGAAATGCGCCTTGGCGTTCAAGGCTATTGCTCAGAAGGTCGATACTTGGCCGTTGCCCGCCAACCCTCGGGGGCATCTGGAGTTTTTCGTCGAGCGATTGGTGCATCAGACGAGCGCAGGACCCGTGCTATGACAGCGACCGGCTACAACGCCTACAAGAAGTCCGCCCGTGACAGTCAGGGTGAGTTGATCGAGCGTTACGCGCCTTTGGTCAAACGCATCGCCTATCACTTGCTGGCACGCCTCCCCGCCAGTGTCCAGGTCGAAGACCTGATCCAGGCCGGCATGATCGGCCTTCTCGAAGTGTCGACCAAATACGACGCGAGCAAGGGCGCGAGTTTCGAGACGTATGCGGGTATCCGTATCCGTGGCGCGATGCTCGATGAGGTGCGCAAAGGCGATTGGGCGCCGCGTTCGGTACACCGCAATACGCGCATGGTCAGTGACGCAATTCGGTCAATTGAAGCAAAAACCGGTCGCGACGCTAAAGATCATGAAGTTGCGGCCGAACTCCAATTGAGTCTCGACGATTATTACGGGATTTTGAACGATACCTTGGGCAGCCGCCTGTTCAGTTTCGACGACCTGTTGCAGGACGGCGAACACGAAGGGTTGCACGAGGACGGCGCGAGTACGCATATGGAGCCGTCGCGTGACCTGGAGGATGAACGCTTCCAGGGCGCATTGGCCGACGCAATTGCCAATTTGCCGGAGCGTGAGCGACTGGTGTTGGCGCTGTACTACGACGAAGAGCTGAACCTCAAGGAAATCGGTGAGGTCCTGGGGGTCAGCGAATCGCGTGTCAGCCAGCTGCACAGCCAGTGCGCGGCCCGCTTGCGGGGGCGATTGGGAGAGTGGCGCGCGCGCTGACAGGCAGTGTGGGGACACTGCAGACGCAACCGCGAGGGCCTTGGCCGCCGCGGGGGCTAACCGTGGTGCCCTGGGCAGTCCTTTTTGTGTAACGCCTGTTGATTGAAATGGCGCGTCCAGGTGCTGGGCGCGTTTAAGACTGCTTGGAGGTCGAATTGGACAAGAACATGAAAATCCTCATCGTTGATGACTTCTCAACGATGCGGCGGATCATAAAAAACCTGTTGCGTGACCTTGGGTTCACAAACACGGTCGAGGCGGATGACGGCCTTACGGCGATTCCGATCCTCAACAGCGGGAGCATCGACTTTCTGGTAACCGATTGGAACATGCCGGGCATGACGGGTATCGACTTGTTGCGCCACGTGCGTGCCGACGAAAAACTGCGCAGCCTTCCCGTGCTGATGGTGACCGCCGAAGCCAAGCGTGAACAGATCATCGAAGCCGCCCAAGCCGGGGTTAACGGCTATGTGGTCAAACCATTCACTGCGCAGGCCTTGAAAGAGAAGATCGAAAAAATCTTCGAACGCATCCACGGCTAATGCTGCCACGGGGGAGCTATGGAGCAAAAAGAATCATCGCAGGCCGACTTTGAGTCGACCCTGAAAAAACATGCTCACCAGCTGGTCGACAGCCTTGAAAAAGGCCAGTTCGGCGATGCGGTGCAGTTAATCCATCAGCTCAACCAGACCCGTGACCGCGGCCTGTACCAGGAGGTGGGCAAGCTCACACGCGAGCTTCACAGTGCGATCGTCAATTTCCAGATTGACCCGCACATGCCTCAAGCCGAAGAGATTTCGCAGATCACCGACGCCACCGAACGCCTGTCCTATGTGGTCAGGCTGACTGAGGCAGCGGCCAACCGCACCATGGACCTGGTGGAAAACGCCACGCCCCTGGTCAACGGCATGGCCACGGAAGCCCAGGCGCTGAGCGTTGACTGGGGTCGCTTCATGCGCCGTGAAGTCGGCGCAGAAGAGTTTCGTGAGCTGGCCCGTCGGGTCGAAGGGTTCCTGTCACGCAGCGAGCAGGAAAACCGTACGGTTTCCAGCAACCTCAATGACATTCTGCTCGCCCAGGATTACCAGGACCTGACCGGTCAGGTGATCAAGCGTGTGACCCAGTTGGTCACCGAAGTGGAAAGCAACCTGCTCAAATTGGTACTCATGGCCGGCCAGGTCGACCGTTTCGCCGGCATCGAACATGACCGCGAAGCGATCCTCTCTGAAAAAGATCCACAAAAACATCTCGCCAAGGGTGAAGGTCCGCAGATTCATGCCGATAAACGTGAAGACGTTGTGTCAGGTCAGGATGACGTAGATGACCTGTTATCCAGTTTAGGCTTCTAAGGAGCACACCCATGAGCTTCGGCGCCGATGAAGAAATCCTTCAGGATTTCCTTGTAGAGGCCGGCGAAATTTTAGAGCAACTGTCCGAACAACTGGTCGAGCTGGAAAGCCGCCCGGATGATGCGAACCTGCTCAATGCAATTTTTCGCGGTTTTCATACTGTAAAAGGGGGCGCCGGCTTCCTCCAGCTCCATGAGCTGGTGGAGTGCTGCCACATCGCCGAAAACGTGTTCGACATCCTGCGCAAGGGTGAGCGTCACGTTGACTCGGAGTTAATGGATGTAATCCTCGAAGCGTTGGATGCGGTCAACGGCATGTTCAGCGAAGTGCGCGAACGTGCCCCGATCACCGCCGCCACCCCGGAACTGCTGGCCGCTCTGGCGCGCCTGGCAGAACCTGCCGACACCTCGGCCGCGCCGATGGTGGAAGCGGCGCCAGAGCCGGTGGTCGAAGCCGAAGCGGATGTCACCGACAGCGAGTTCGAGCAGTTGCTCGACTCTCTCAATGCGGTCAAGGCCGAGGCTGAAGCACCGTCGGCCGTACCCGCACCCGCGGCCGCTGCGCCTGCCGAGCCGACCAGCGAAGACATTACCGACGCAGAGTTCGAATCCCTGCTCGACCAGTTGCATGGCAAAGGCCAGTTCGCGGCTGATGCCGTGGCCACTGCGGCTGCCCCGGAAACGCCGGCGGCAACGGCCAGTACCGATATCACCGACGACGAATTCGAAGCGTTGCTCGACCAGTTGCATGGCAAGGGCACCTTTGCCGCCGATGCCTTGCCGGAAGTCGCGGCCACTGGCGCGGCGCCGACGCCAGCTGCACCGGGCGCCGCTGCGGCCCCTGCTGACGACGGCTTGATCTCCGATCACGAATTCGAAGCCCTGCTCGACGAATTGCACGGAAAGGGCAAGTTCACCGAAGTGGCCCCGGCTGCTGCGACGACTGCCACCCCCGTGGCCGCGAAACCGGCACCGGCCAAGGCCGCCGCGCCTGCTGCCGCCAAACCGGCGCCAGCCCCAGCGCCAGCCGCCGCGGCCGCCGCGCGTGCGCCTGCCGCTGCCGTAGCCGACAAGCCTGCCAGTGAAGCCGAAACCACCGTACGGGTCGATACCGCACGACTGGACGACATCATGAACATGGTCGGCGAACTGGTGCTGGTGCGTAACCGTCTGGTGCGCCTGGGCCTGAACAGCGGCGACGAAGCCATGCAAAAGGCTGTGTCGAACCTCGACGTGGTCACGGCTGACTTGCAGACCGCCGTGATGAAGACGCGGATGCAGCCGATCAAGAAAGTCTTCGGCCGCTTCCCACGCCTGGTTCGCGACCTGGCTCGCCAGCTCAAGAAAGAAATCAACCTGGAACTGGTGGGTGAAGAAACCGACCTCGACAAGAACCT